>NZ_JACMYK010000198.1 GCF_020889785.1 Bradyrhizobium acaciae | reverse complement strand
GCTGTTCGCGCATATGGCGGGTGCGCCGCGCGGCGCGGCGCTGTCGCACGCATTCTATTGCGGCCTGCCGCCGTCAAACACCGACATTACCGCGGCGCTGCGAGCCGACGACATCGCCTCGACCGCGATCGGCAATGTGACGACTTCAGAGGGGCGCGATGCGGTCGCGGACCTGATGGCCAGCATGGTGGCGCAAGGCGGCGTGATCGCGATCTACCAAGGCGCAGCCGAGACCGGTCCGCGCGCGCTCGGCCATCGCTCGATCCTCGCCAATCCCTGCGATCCCCAAGTGCGCGAGCGGCTCAACGAGCGCGTCAAGTACCGCGAGGCGATCCGGCCGCTGGCGCCGATGGCGACGCTGCAAGCCGCGCTCGATTATTTCGAGCTGGAGGACGGCGCGTCCGACGCCGACTACAACGCCTACAACTACATGGTGCTCACAGCGCATTCGAAGCCGGAGGCGCGTGAGAAGATTCCGGCCGTGGTGCATGCCGACGGCACCGGCCGCATCCAGATCGTGCGCGAGGCGGACGATCCCCTCACCTACGCCTATCTGAAGGCGCTCGGTCGCCACATCGGCGTCGAGATGTCGGTCAACACCTCGTTCAACGTCGCGGGTCCCATCGCGCAGACGCCGGCGCAGGCGATGGACACGCTGCGCCGTTCCAGGGGGCTCGATGCCGTGGTGCTGGTCGCCGATGACGGCACCGCCTATGCCGCCTGGCACGGCGGCGAGCGCGGCAGCGGACGCTTTACCGGATGGTATGCGGCGTGGAAGCAGGCGCGCGGCTGAACCAGCTCAGCACGCGCCCGTCGATCAGGAGCAGCGCGCTCGCGATCACCAGCGCGCCGATCACCTCGCGCAGCGCGATCGGCTCGCCGAGGACGAGATATCCGAGCAGCATCGCAGTAACCGGAATCAGCAACGTCACCAGCATCACATTGGTCGCGCCGGAGCGCTGCAGGATCTGAAAGAACACGATATAGGCCAGCGCCGTCGACAGCGCCGCAAGCCCGAGCACGGCGAACCACGTCGTCGCGTGCGGCATCGGCAACAGCCACGGCCGGTCGGCCATTGCGGCGACGGGCGCCATCAGCACGGCCGAGGCGATCATCTGGAACGTCGCCGTCCCCAGCGGCGGCACGCGCTGCGGCAGCCGCCGCCCGATCAGCGCCGCGATGCCGTAGCTGAAGGCGCCGGCGAGGCACAACAGGATGCCGATGCCCTGCTTGCTCTCGAAACCGAGCGCATCGCCGTGCAGGATCGCAACCCCGATCAGCCCGACCATCACGCCCGCAACGCGGCGCGCCTGCAGCCGCTCGTCTCCGGCCGCCGCCATGATGACCACCGCAAACAGCGGCGTCGTCGCATTGAGGATCGAGGCGAGCCCGCTCGGAACATAGGTCTGCCCGAACACGATCAGCGAGAACGGCAGCACATTGTTGAACAGCCCCATCGCGGCGAATGGCGCCCAGCCCGACAGGCCGCGGGGGAATTCGATCTTCCGGGCCCGCAGCAGCGGCAGCAGGATGATCGTGCCCAAGGCCACGCGCAGCAGCACCAGCGTCAGCGGCGGCAATTCGCGCAGGATCACGCCGTTGAAGAAGAACGAGCCGCCCCAGAGCACCGACAGCAGACCGAGTAGCGCCCAGTCGCGGCTATCAATGCGGTCGTCGGCGGAAGGCATGTCGGGCACTCACTTGTACTTGCACAGGTGACTAGCGCGCGCCCGCGAATATTCCCACCCGTTTTCCGTGAATGGCGGCTCTGCCTATTTCGGCCGCGACACGATCTCGATCATCTGGCCCTCGTCGGAATCGGGCGCGTGGGCCTTCGCCTTGTCGTAGGCGGTGAGCGCGGCCCGGCTCACGGGCACGCCGGGCAGCAGCGTTTCGGCGAGCCGTACGGCGTAGTCGGCGTCCTTGTGACGCAACGCCGCGGTGAAGGACGCGCCGGAGAAGTTGCGGTCGATCATCCGCTTGCTGTGGCGGATCACCTGCGGGCTTGCCACCGCGCCGGTCGCCAGCGCCTCGGCTACCAGTTGCATGTCGAGGCCGGCCTGCTCGGCAATCGCCACGCCCTCGGCAAGGCTTGCGATCTGCACCGCGCCGATCAAATTGTTGATCAGCTTGAACACGGTGCCGGTGCCGACCGCGCCGAAATGACGGATCGTGCTGCCGATCGGGGCGAGGAACGGCCGTGCCTTGTCGAGATCGGCCGCGGCAGCGCCCACCAGCAGCGTCAGCTCGCCCGCGGCGGCGGCCTCCGGCAGGCCGGTGACCGGGCAATCGATGTAGATCAGGCCGCGGCTCTGCAACTCGCGCGCCATATCGAGCGTGTGCTGATACGAGACCGTGGAGCATTCGATCGCGAGTGTACCGGCCTTCATGTTGGCGGCAGCACCGTCCCTGGTCAGCCAGACCGCACGCGATGCCTCGTCGTCGGCGACCATGGTCACGACGGCGTCGGCATCTATCGCGGCATCCTCCGGCGAGGTCGCCCAGAGCGCGCCGCGCGCGATCAGGTCCTCGGCCTTGGCCTTGCTGCGATTCCACACCGCGACGGTGAAGCCGGCATCGAGATAACGGCCGGCCATACCGTGGCCCATGCGTCCCAATCCGATGAAGGCGACGCGCGGCATGGCTTAATCCACATCCTCGACGGAGCCGGGCCCGGTGCCGAAGGCGCGCTGCGCCAGGGTCGCCGCCATGAACTCGTCGAGATCGCCGTCGAGCACCCCCGACGTGTCGGAGGTCTGCACACCCGTGCGCAGATCCTTCACCATCTGGTAGGGCTGCAGCACGTAGGAGCGGATCTGGTGACCCCAGCCGATATCGGTCTTGGCGGCCTGATCGGCAGCGGCCTGCTCCTCGCGCTTCTTCAGCTCGATCTCGTAGAGCCGCGCGCGCAGCATGTCCCAGGCCTGCGCCCGGTTCTTGTGCTGGGAGCGACCGGCCTGGCAGACCACCGCGATGCCGGTCGGGATGTGCGTCAGACGCACCGCCGACTCGGTCTTGTTGACGTGCTGACCGCCGGCGCCGCCCGACCGCATGGTGTCGGTGCGAACATCGGACTCCTTGATCTCGATCTTGATCGAGTCGTCGATCACCGGGAAAATCTGCACCGACGAAAACGACGTGTGCCGCCGCGCGTTGGAGTCGAACGGCGAGATACGCACCAGGCGATGCACGCCGGCCTCGGTCTTCAGCCAGCCATAGGCATTGTGGCCGGAGATCTGGATGGTGGCGGACTTGATGCCGGCCTCTTCGCCCTGGGACTCTTCGAGGAACTCGATCTTGAAGCCGTGCTTCTCCGCCCAGCGCGTGTACATGCGCAGCAGCATCTGCGCCCAGTCCTGGCTCTCAGTGCCGCCGGCACCGGCATGGACCTCGAGATAGGAATCGAACTTGTCGGCCTCGCCCGAGAGCAACGCTTCCAGCTCGCGCCGTGCGACCTCCTTCTTGAGATCCTTGAGCGCCTTCTCGGCCTCGGTGACCACACCGGCATCGTTCTCGGCCTCGCCGAGCTCGATCATGCCGACCTGGTCCTCGAGCTCGCGCTCGACCTTGCCGATTCCGGAGAGCGCATCCTCCAGCGAGGTGCGCTCCTGCATCAGCCGCTGAGCCTTCTGGGGATCGTTCCAGAGATTGGAGTCTTCGGCGAGCTTGTTCAGCTCAGCGAGGCGTGCCGTCGATTGATCGACGTCAAAGATGCCTCCTCAGCAGCCCGACTGACTGCTTGATCTCTTCAACAAGGCGTTCGATTTCCGCGCGCATGGTCTTTCAGGTGTTGGAAAAAAGGTTCCGGGGGATGTAGCGACCGGCGCGGCAAAGCGCAATCGGCTTGGCCGCACTATCCCGGCGATTTGGATGGATCCATGGCTAGAGCCATTTCCGTTCAGATCGGATCGGAGCTCCAGGCATTTGTTTTGACGCGCTTTCTTCAAGCGAACCAGGACCCGCTTCGCTTGAAGACGCTCTAGTACAGCCCCCCGGTTCCCGGACGCATGAAGAAGCCGCCGTCGGGCTGTTGCCCACCACTCTGCGACGGCTGGGGTTGGGGGGCGCGGCCGTCGGCATCGGCGACACCGATGACCGAGTAATTCTCGGGCGGCGCGGTGCCCGGCTTGAAGGCTTCGAGGATCGTGTTGCCGCCATCGCCCGGGCCGGCGCGCATGCCGGTCTTGGCATCGACGCGGATCAGCTTGATGCCGGCCGGCACCTTGAACGGCGTCGGCGGCTTGTCGGCGAGTGCAAGCTTCAGGAAGTCGCGCGCGATCGGCGCGGCGACATGGCCGCCGGTGGCGGCGCGGCCGAGATTGCGCGGCTTGTCGTAGCCCATATAGACGCCGACCGCGAGATCCGGCGAGAAGCCGACGAACCAGACGTCCTTCTCATCGTTGGTGGTGCCGGTCTTGCCGGCGATCGGCTTGCCGACCTCCTTCACGACGGTCGCGGTGCCGCGCTGGACCACACCTTCCATCATCTCGGTGATCTGGTAGGCGGTCATCGGATCGAGCACCTGCTCGCGGCGGTCGACGAGCTGCGGCTCCGGCTGGCTCTTCCAGCCCCGGGGGCATCGCAGCCGCGGCATTCGCGGGTGTCGTGCTTGAAGATGGTATGGCCGTAGCGGTCCTGGATGCGATCGATCAAGGTCGGCTTCACCCGGCGGCCGCCATTGGCGAACATCGAATAGGCCGTGACCATGCGCATGACCGTGGTTTCACCGGCGCCCAGCGCATAGGACAGATAGTTCGGCAATTCGTCATAGACGCCGAAGCGTTTTGCATACTCACCGACCAGGGGCATGCCGATGTCCTGCGCAAGGCGCACCGTCACGGTGTTGAGTGAGCGCTGCAACGCGTTGCGCAGCGTGGTCGGGCCGTAATACTTGCCGGTCGAGTAATTCTCCGGTCGCCACACGCCGGCGCCCTGCCCCTGATCGATCTCGATCGGCGCGTCGATCACCGTGGTCGACGGCGTATAGCCGTTGTCCAGCGCCGACGAGTAGACGATCGGCTTGAACGACGAGCCGGGCTGCCGGTAGGCCTGCGTCGCGCGATTGAACTGGCTCTGGTCGAACGAGAAGCCGCCGACCATCGCGAGCACGCGGCCGGTCCACGGATCCATCGCCACCATGGCGCCGGAGACTTCAGGCAATTGCCGCAGGCGATATTGGCCTTCGACCGCAGCGCCGTCCTTGGTCACCAGCGGATCGGCATAGATCACGTCGCCCGGCTGCAGCACCTGCGAGACCGCGGTCGGCGCCTTGCCCTTGGACTTGGCCCAGCGCACGCCATCGATCGTGATGATGCCGGTCTGCCGCTCCTTGCTGACGGCGCCGCCGAGCTCGCGGCCCGGCTGGAAGCCGATCCGCGCCGACTGATCGCTGGTCTCCAGCACCACCGCCATCCGCCACGGCGAGATGTCGGAGAGCGATTTGACGTCGGCAAGCTTGACGCCCCAGTCGCCGGACACGTCGAGCTTGTGAACCGGCCCACGCCAGCCCTGCGCCTCGTCGTAATTGACGAGACCGGCGACCATGGTCTTGCGCGCCATCACCTGGATCTTCGGATCCAGCGTCGTGCGCACCGACAGGCCGCCCTCGTACAGCTTCTTTTCGCCGTAGCGCTCAAAGATGTCGCGGCGAACTTCCTCGGCGAAATATTCGCCGGCGAAGATATGCGCGCCGTTGGACCGGCTGGTGACGTTGAGCGGATCCTTGCGCGCCTTGTCGGCGTCGGCCTGCTTGATCCAGCCGTTCTCCAGCAGACGGTCGATCACGTAGTTGCGGCGCTCGATCGCGCGATCCCGGTTGCGCACCGGGTGCAGCGCGGCCGGCGCCTTCGGCAGCGAAGCCAGATACGATGCTTCGGCAATCGTCAGCTCGTTGACCGACTTGTCGAAGTAGACCAGCGACGCCGCCGCGATGCCGTAGGCACCGAGCCCGAGATAGATTTCGTTGAGGTAGAGTTCGAGGATGCGGTCCTTGGAGTAGGCGCGCTCGATACGCATCGCCAGCAAGGCTTCCTTGATCTTGCGGGCGAACGAGACTTCGTTGGTCAGCAGGAAGTTCTTCGCGACCTGCTGGGTGATGGTCGAGGCACCCTGCGGGCGGCGGTTGGAGCCGTAGTTCTGGGCGTACAGGATCGCAGCGCGCGCCATACCCTGATAGTCGATGCCGCCGTGCTCGTAGAAGTTCTTGTCCTCGGCCGCGAGGAACGCGTTGATTACGAGCTTCGGTACGGCCTGGATCGGCAGATAGAGCCGGCGCTCCTTGGAATATTCGCCGAGCAGCGCGCCGTCGGCGGCATGCACGCGGGTCATCACCGGAGGCTCATAGTCCTGCAGCTGCGAGTAGTCGGGCAGATCCTTGGAGAAATGCCAGATGGCGCCGGCGACGGCCGCGACACCGACCAGGAACAGGACGGTTCCGGCGGCGAACAAGAAACCCATAAACCGCACGAGCAGGCGCATTATCGACGTTCCGTTCCTACCCTCCGGCGCTCAGTCGTCAGAAGCGCCTGTCCAAAAGTGCGACAGCTCACATAACGAAGCCTCACAACGAGGCCTCTCCATCGAAGCTTGGGCCCAGCGAGCCACGCACGCGAATATCCAAGAGCCGCCGGACAATGTGGTCGATTCTGCGAACCTGCGGTCCATTCTCTATACCGTCGCCGCTGTGGCCAAACTAGGGCTTCGGCGCAACGGCCGCGGCTTTTCAGGCGACCAATTTCACTTTGCCGGTCCGGCAGTTGCCAGTCGTTTGGCAAAGAACGTATCGATCGCCTGGACCATCGAGCCGACGGCCTTGTTCCGCCAGTTCTCGGAGACCAGGTGCTCGAGATCGCCCTTGTTGGAGACGTAGCCGATCTCGACCAGCACGGACGGCACGTCGGGAGCCTTCAACACCCGGAAGCCGGCCGATTTGAGCGGATGCTTGTGCATCCTCACCGTGGACTTCATCTCGTCCATCAGGAGACGAGCGAAGCGGTTGGAGAAGGTCTTGGTTTCGCGCTGCGCGAGGTCGATCAGGATGTCGGCAACATCGGTCGGCTCATCGGTCAGGTTCACGCCGGCGATGGCGTCGGCCTTGTTTTCCGCTTCGGCCAGCCGCTCGGCCTCGGCGTCGGAAGCCTTGTCCGACACCGTGTAGATCGTGGCGCCCTGGGCATCGCCCTCGCGACGCGGCAGAGCGTCGGCATGGATCGAGACGAACAGCGCCGCCGATTGGGTGCGAGCGATCTTCACCCGGTCATTGAGTGGGATGAAGGTATCGTCGGACCGGGTCATGACCACTCGGTATTTGCCGGATTTCTCGATCCGGTCGCGCAGCGCGAGGCCGAAGCCGAGCACCAGGTTCTTCTCGGTCTGATCGCCGGATTGGGTGCCATTGTCGATGCCGCCGTGGCCGGGATCGATCACGATCAGCGGTCGCGGGTCGGTGGTCGTAACCGGCGGCAGCGCCGCGGTCGTGACGGCCGGAATGGTCGCAGTGGTGGAGTCGGAGATCGCTGGCTTCAGTTCGGGACGGCTCTCCGGCGCAAGCGCCTGCACGAAGGCCGTGCGGTCGATCTGCTCGAAGTCCAGCACCAGCCGCGGCGGCTGGCCATTGGCGGCGTCGAGCACGTAGGAATTGGCGATCTTCACCGGGCCGGTCAGGTCGAACACGATTCTGGAGCCGCCCGGCATCACGAGCCCGTAGCGGAATGCCTTGACCAGTCCCCGCCCCGCCGAGCCGGTACCGGTCGCGAGCTGGAAATTGACCTGGGGGATGTCGACCACGACCCGGTAGGGGTCGGCCAGCGGAAATGCGCGAAACTCGATTTTACGGTCGAGGTCGAGGATGAATCGGGTCTGTTTGTCGTCACCGGCGAGCCTGGCGCCGGATGCGACCGGGAAATCCGGGGCACTGGCAGCAGGAGCATTTGCAGCCGGGGCCGATTGGCCGCCCTGCGTTCCCTCGGCAGCACTCGGGGCGCCGGCGACCGCAAACACCGATGCTGCGGCGCACAACAGCCCACAGCCCAGAAAAACAAGGTGTTTTGCGCGGTTCTCCACCCCGATTCGGAGCCTCCCGACTGCTCTCTTACCGCATTAAAACCGCACGGTTAATCGCACCCTAATGACGCCTGGGCGAAAAGAACCGAGTGTTGCGGCGGCGTGACGCTTCCCTTGCACGCGGCGGCCAATCCACGTATGTACGGGATGCTGACGGCTAGTACTCCCGGTTGTGTCGCGTTCAGCCTCCCGGTGCAGCGGTGGAACCTTCCAAGTCGAAGATCCCGCCGTGTTTTTCCGGTCCCTCCCCAGCCAGCGCCGCGCGCGGCTGACACGGAGAGGCGGATTCAAGCCCGAGCGGCGTCCGGTCCCAGGCACACTCCCTCGCCAGAGGGGCGGTTTGAGACACGGCGTAACCGATTATCCGGTCCCTCGGGGCCTCGATATGCGATGGCCTGCGGGCGCTTCGGCGCCAGGTGGGGCTTTCAGCAAAAGATACGGCGGTATTTCTCGCCGCCAACATGTTTAGACGGGCCGACGCTTAATGCGCCAGACTGCATTGCCGACCAGGATCTCCCGAGTGATCGCGCTGACGCGAGGTGAAAACCTCGCCCGTCGCATCATCCCGGTGGGTTCCCGTCCGGCGCTGCGCCGCGAGACGCGTTTTGGCCTTCCCCTCACCCCCGAATCAGGTGGACCGTCGCGTCACCGGGCGGCGCAGTTTGCGCGCGCCATGATCCGCGCCCGCCGCCGTCAAGAGTTCCAAAATGCCCAACAAGATGTTGATCGATGCCACCCACCCGGAAGAGACCCGGGTCGTTGTGGTCCGCGGCAATCGCGTCGAAGAGTTTGATTTCGAGACCGCCCAGCGCAAACAACTGCGCGGCAACATTTACCTCGCCAAGGTCACGCGCGTAGAGCCGTCGCTGCAAGCTGCCTTCATCGAGTATGGCGGCAACCGTCACGGCTTCCTGGCCTTCAGCGAAATCCATCCCGACTACTACCAGATCCCGGTCGCCGACCGTCAGGCGCTGATCGAAGCCGACGAGCGCGCCCATCGCGAGGCCGAAGAAGAGCACGAGAACCGCGGCCATCGCCGCCGCTCGCGCCATCGCAATGCCCGTCGCCGCGGCCATGGCGACCGCGTCCAGAGCGAGGTGGTCGAGGGCGCAGGTAACGCGCAGGCGCTGCCCGCCGTCGAGGGTCATGAACACCCCGTCGACGCCGAGCATCATGACCATGATGCCGGGCATCACGACCATGGCGTGGTCGCCCACGAAGGTCGCGAACACGAGGCGCATGAGCATGCGCATCACGATGACCCTGAGCATCACCATGACCACGGGCATCATGACCATGGTCACGACGTTCACGGGCACGATGATCATGGCCACGATGATCACGATCATGACCACCACGACCATGATCATACCCACGAACACGACCACGCCCCTGCCGTAAGCGGAGCGCCGGCCGCCGACACTCCGTCCGACCCCGTCGTTGCGGTGGTCGAGGCCTCCGTCGCGTCAGCGGTGCCGGAGATCGTCGAGACCACCGAGCTCAATCATGAGCCTGAGCGGGCCCATGAGGAGCAGGTCGAGGAAAACGCCGCGCACGCCGACGACGTGCCGCATGTGGCTGCCGACGAAGTCCATGCCGTGGCCGATGAGCATGCGGTCGCCGAACATGCCGCGTTCGCCGATGTCGCCGCGCCCGAAGCCGGGCATGGCGACGAGGCCGGCGAAGATGACGATGAGGACGACGGCGAAGAAGGCGAGGAAGAGGACGTCGTCGAGTCCGTCGGCGGCGACGATGTGCTCGAGGAGGTTCCGGAGCGCGCCTTCCGCCCGCGCCGCCAGTACAAGATTCAGGAAGTGATCAAGCGCCGGCAGGTGATGCTGGTGCAGGTCGTCAAGGAAGAGCGCGGCAACAAGGGCGCCGCGCTGACCACCTATCTGTCGCTCGCCGGCCGTTACGCCGTGCTGATGCCCAACACCGCGCGTGGCGGCGGCATCAGCCGCAAGATCACCTCTGCCCAGGATCGCTCGCGGCTGAAGGAAGTGGTGCAGGACCTCGACGTGCCCGAGGGCATGGGGATCATCCTGCGCACTGCCGGCGCCTCCCGCAGCAAGCCGGAGATCAAGCGCGACTTCGAGTACCTGATCCGGATGTGGGAAACGGTGCGCGACCTGACGCTGAAGTCGCAGGCGCCGACCCTGGTCTACGAGGAAGGCTCCCTGATCAAGCGCTCGCTGCGCGACCTCTACAACAAGGAAATCGACGAGATCCAGGTGGCGGGCGAAGCCGGCTACCGCGAAGCGCGCGACTTCATGAAGATGCTGATGCCGGCGAATGTGCGCGCGGTGAAGCAATATCGCGACGGCCAGCCGCTGTTCTCGCGGATGGGCGTCGAAAGCCAGCTCGACGCGATGTTCTCGCCGACCGTGCAGCTGCGCTCCGGCGGCTACATCGTCATCAACCAGACCGAGGCGCTGGTCTCGATCGATGTCAACTCCGGACGGGCGACGCGCGAACACCATATCGAGGATACCGCGCTCAAGACCAATCTGGAAGCGGCGGAAGAAGTCGCGCGTCAATTGCGTTTGCGCGACCTCGCGGGCCTGATCGTCATCGACTTCATCGACATGGACGAGAAGCGCAATAACCGTGCGGTCGAGCGTAAGCTGTCCGACTGCCTGCGCCAGGACCGCGCGCGGATCCAGGTTGGCCGCATCTCGCATTTCGGCCTCCTGGAAATGTCGCGCCAGCGCATCCGCGCCAGCATGCTGGATAGTTCGACGGAGCCCTGCCCGCAATGCGGCGGCTCGGGCCACGTCCGATCGGTCTCGTCGGTGGCACTACAACTGCTGCGCGGCATCGAGGAAATCCTGATGAAGGGCGCGACCCACAATCTCGTGGTCCGCACCCGCACCGACGTCGCGCTTTACGTGCTCAATCACAAGCGCGGCCATCTGCGCGACCTCGAAGACGCCTTCAAGGTATCGCTGGCGATCGCGGCGGATGCCACCGTAAGCGCCCAGCAGTCCTACATTATCGACCGCGGCGAGCAGGTGCATACGCTCGAGGCCGCCAAGGCGCTGTTGGTGGCCCAGGCTGCCGCCTCGCCGCCGCAGGCCGACGAAGCCGACGACGAGGAAGAACTGCTCGAATACGAGGCCGAGATCGAGACCGACGAGACCGAAGGGCTCGTCGACGACCGGGCAGCCGGCGAGGAAGCAGGCGCTGCTGAAGGCGAAGGCGATGGTCAGCGCCGCAAGCGCCGCCGCCGGCGCCGTGGTCGCGGTGGCAGCGAGGCGCGTGACGGTGCCCAGCAGCCGCGCGAGGACGGCGATCTGATGCATGTCCTGCCCGAGGGCACCGAGGCTGTTGCCGCGGGCGAAGCCGAAGGCGATGAGGACGAAGGCGACGAAGCGCAGGGCGCAGGGCGCGACGACCAGGCCGCCAACGGCGATCGCCGCCCGCGG
>NZ_JACMYK010000197.1 GCF_020889785.1 Bradyrhizobium acaciae | reverse complement strand
CGCGCGGCTGCGCGACAACCTCACGCGGCTGGCGCTGCCAGCCGAGACCGTCGTCGCCGACGCCGCCGAATGGCCGGCGGAAGCCGCAAGCTTCGACGGTATTCTGATCGATGCACCCTGCACCTCGACTGGAACCATCCGCCGCCATCCCGACGTCGCCTGGCTGCGTCAGGAAGGCGACATCGCTGCGCTGTCCGCGCTGCAGAAGCGGCTGTTGCAGAAGGCTACCCATCTGCTGAAGCCCGGCGGCACGCTGGTCTACTGCACCTGTTCGCTGGAGCCGGAAGAGGGCGAGCACGCGATTGCTGCGCTGCTGGCGAGCGAATCGGGCCTGCGCCGTGCGCCGGTCGAGAAGGACGAGGTCGCCGGCCTCGACGACATCATTACCGCCGACGGCGATCTGCGCACCCTGCCCAGCCATTTGCCCAATGCCGACCCGCGGCTGGGCGGGCTGGACGGCTTTTATGCCGCCCGGCTGGTAAAATCCTGATTTTAAACTTCAGTCTTCTAAGCTCGAGATGCTTCGTGAAGTGATTCGTGCGGTATCAAGAGGGTGTCTTGCACATCAAGAAGGTGTCTTGGCCGCGTTTCCGGATTAAATAAGGATTCGTTGAAAATTCCCTCCCCGCAAGGTTAGGCGTGTCGGTCGCTCAAAGCAGACGCATCTCGACGCTGATTGCTGGCCGCTTTGCCCGCAGCATGCTCGCACGCGCCAGCGGGAGCACGGTTGCGCTGTCACGGCTGTGGCCCGGCCGCACCGACCGGCTGATCATCGCCCCGCACGATCTGCGGACCGCCGACGCCACCCGCGCCGCCGAGATCTATGCCGGGCGATTCGTCTTCGCCGGCAAGATCGTCACCTGTCACGGCCGCTCGATCTTCGACCTCGAGCCGCCGTCCGAGGATTGGGAAGCTGCCCTGCTCGGCTTCGGCTGGCTGCGCCATCTGCGCGCCGCCGACACCGCGCTGACCCGCGCCAACGCCCGCTCGCTGGTCGACGACTGGATCTCGAACCAGGCCCGCAGGCGGCCGCTGGAGCGGCGCGCCGATGTCCGCGCGCGGCGCGTGATCTCGCTGCTGTCGCAGGCGCCGCTCGTGCTCGGCGACACCGACGGAAAATTCTACCGCAAATATCTGCGCGGGCTGGCGCGCGAGATCCGCTACCTGCGCCACTCCACGCTCGACAATGACGGCGTTCCGCGGCTGCAGGTGCTGATCGCGCTGTGCTACGCCTCGCTCTGCCTCGCCAACCAGGCGCGCAACATCAAATCCGCCACGCGCAGGCTGTCCGACGAATTGCAGCGCCAGATCCTGCCCGATGGCGGCCACATCTCGCGCAACCCCGGCGCGCTGGTCGAACTGCTCAGCGATCTCCTGCCGCTGCGGCAAACCTTTGCCGCCCGCAACATCGCGCCGCCGCCGGCGCTGCTCAACGCGATCGACCGCATGATGCCGATGCTGCGCTTCTTTCGTCACGGCGACGGCAGCTTCGCGCTGTTCAACGGCATGTCGACCGCGCCGTCCGACCTGGTCGCGACGCTGCTCGCCTATGACGACACCCGCGGCGTGCCGATGGCGAGCATGCCGCATACCGGGTTCCAGCGCCTCGACGCCGGCAACATGACCCTGATCATCGACACCGGCCCGCCGCCGCCGGCAAGCGTCAGCCAGGATGCGCATGCCGGCTGCCTGTCGTTCGAGCTGTCCTCCGGCGTGAGCCGCATCGTCGTCAATTGCGGCATGCCGAATACCGGCCGCGACAATTGGCGGCCGTTCGCGCGCTCCACCGCGGCGCATTCGACGCTGACCTATCGCGACACCTCGTCGTGCCAGTTCGTCGAGCTGTCGGCGATGAAGCGGCTGCTGCGCGGCGCGCCGATCACCAGCGGCCCGAGCAATGTCGAAAGCTACCGCGAGGCCATTCCCGACGGCGACGTGCTGACCGCCTCGCATGACGGCTATCTCTCCCGCTTCGGCGTGATCCATCGCCGCGTGCTGATGGTCGCTCAGGACGGCACCCGGCTCGAAGGCGAGGACCAGCTGACGCCGGCGCCGGGCGGCCGCATCAAGGGCAGCGAAGCCGACTTCGCGCTGCGCTTCCATCTGCACCCCTCGGTGAAGGCAAGCCGGCTGTCGGACGCCCGCGGGGTGATGCTGGTGCTGCCCAACCGCGACGTCTGGACCTTCGAGGCGATGGACGACAAGGTCGACCTCGAGGACAGCGTGTTCCTGGCCGGCAATGACGGCCCGCGCCGCACCTCCCAGATCGTGATCCGGCAGGACGCCAGGCGGGCCGGCAGCATCCGCTGGAGCTTTGTGCGCTCCTCGACCTCGGCCACCGCCACCAACGCGCGCCGCAACGCCCGCCGCGAGCCGGAACTGCCGCTGTAGGCGGCGGAAGGTCGTGGTGCACGTCTACGACGCTCCACTCCAGACCCGTCATCCTGAGGTGCGAGCGCTTGCGAGCCTCGAAGGATGAATCGGCCCGGCCGGCGGCCGTCGACCCTTCGAGACGCGCTGCGCGCTCCTCAGGGTGACGGGGAATGAGTGCCGGATTGTCCGCAATTTCCGGGGAATCGGCCCCGGGAAGCGGTTTCGTATGGCCCAAAACCGTGCTACCCGGCTGCCTTAACAGCCAGGGATTTTCCGATATGACCGAGCAGCTTCGCCGCGTGACCCGCGCTCTGTTGTCCGTTTCCGACAAGAGCGGACTGATCGATTTCGCCAGAGCGCTGGCCGACCAGGGCGTCGAGCTGGTCTCGACCGGCGGCACCGGCAAGGCGATCGCGGCGGCCGGGCTCAAGGTCCGGGACGTCTCCGAGCTCACCGGCTTCCCCGAGATGATGGACGGCCGGGTCAAGACGCTGCATCCGAAGGTCCATGGCGGCCTGCTCGCGATCCGCGACAACAAGGAGCATGCCGCGGCAATGGCCTCGCACGGCATCGCGCCGATCGACCTGCTGGTCGTCAATCTCTATCCGTTCGAGGCCACCGTCGACAAAGGCGCCGGCTTCGAGGAGTGCATCGAGAACATCGACATCGGCGGCCCTGCGATGATCCGCGCCGCGGCCAAGAACCATGACGACGTCGCCGTGGTGGTCGAGGCGAACGATTATCAGGCCGTGCTGGACGAACTCGCCGCGCACAAGGGCGCGACCTCGCTCGGCCTGCGCCGGCGGCTCGCCGCCAAGGCTTACGCGCGCACCGCGGCCTATGACGCTGCGATCTCGAACTGGTTTGCCGTGCAGCTCGACACAAAGGCGCCGGACTTCCGCGCCTTCGGCGGCAAACTGATCCAGTCGCTGCGCTATGGCGAGAACCCGCACCAGACCGCGGCGTTCTACGCCACGCCGGAGAAGCGGCCGGGCGTTGCGACCGCGCGCCAGCTGCAGGGCAAGGAGCTGTCCTACAACAACATCAACGACACCGACGCGGCCTATGAGTGCGTCGGCGAGTTCGATCCGCAGCGCACGGCGGCGTGCGTGATCGTCAAGCACGCCAATCCCTGCGGCGTCGCCGAAGGTCCCGATCTCGCGACGGCTTATGCCCGCGCGCTGGCCTGCGATTCCACCTCGGCCTATGGCGGCATCATCGCGGTCAACCGCACGCTCGATGCGGACGCCGCGCGCGCCATCATCGGCATCTTCACCGAGGTGATCATCGCGCCCGATGCGACCGAGGAGGCGATCTCGATCATCGCCGGCCGGCGCAACCTCCGCCTCTTGCTCGCCGGCGGCCTGCCGAACGCGCGCGCGACAGGCCTCACCGCCAAGACGGTTGCCGGCGGCCTCTTGGTACAGAGCCGCGACAATGCCGTGATCGAGGACATGAACCTGAAGGTGGCGACCAAGCGTGCGCCGACCGACGCCGAGCTGCGCGATCTCAAATTCGCCTTCCGGGTTGCAAAGCACGTCAAGTCGAACACCATCATCTACGCCAAGGATCTCGCCACCGTCGGCATCGGCGCCGGCCAGATGAGCCGGGTCGATTCCGCGCGCATCGCCGCGCGCAAGGCGCTGGATGCGGCGGCCGAGCTGAAGCTCGCCGAGCCGCTGACCAAGGGTTCGGTGGTCGCATCAGACGCATTCTTCCCGTTCGCCGACGGCATGCTGGCCTGCATCGAGGCCGGCGCCACCGCCGTGATCCAGCCCGGCGGCTCGATGCGCGACGACGAGGTGATCAAGGCCGCCGACGAGCACGGCATCGCCATGGTGTTCACCGGCGTGCGGCATTTCCGGCACTAGTCATCCAATGTCGTCCCGGCGAAGGCCGGGACCCATACCGCGTGATCTATCGAAGGCGCACTGGGGTTAGTTGTCCCTCGCCAAGTATGGCCGGTGGTTATAGGTCCCGGCCTTCGCCGGGACGACAGTGTTTATTGTTCCCGCACCTTCGCCAGCAGCGCCAGCCCCACCACGAAGAACGCCACCAGCACCGCCATGCCGGCCTTCTGGCTCGCGGTCGCCGCCGTGATCGCGCCGATCAGCAGCGGGCCGATGAACGACGTCACCTTCCCGGTCAGCGCGAACAAGCCGAAATACTGCGCGATACGATCCTTCGGCGCGAGCCGGATCAGCAGCGAGCGCGAAGCCGCCTGCAAGGGCGCGCCGGTGGCGCCGATCAGGCAACCGATCACGATATAGGCGCGCTCGGCAGCACCCGCGAACAACGGACCGCCCGGCACCGGCGGCGCGACCGGGATGAACAGGATGGAATCCTTGTTCACGGTGAGGATCACGACGATCGCAAACAGCAGGATCACGAGGCTGCCGGTGATCACGCGCTTCGGCCCGAACCGATCGTCGAGCTTGCCGCCGATCCAGCCACCGAAGGTGCCGGCAACTGCGAGAATGATGCCGAAGGTGCCGATGCGGATCGTGTCCCAGCCGAACGTGCCGGCGGCATAGATGCCGCCGAACGCGAACAGCGAGACCAGCCCATCGGTATAGATCATGTTGGCCAGCAGGAACCGCGCCAGCGATCTCTGCTTCGGCAGGCTCGCAAATGATTCCCTGAGCTCGCGCAGGCCTTCGCCGAGCGCCTCGCGCATCGGGCGTTTCGCCGGATAATCCGGCGTGAACAGGAACATCGGCGTCACGAAGATGATGAACCACAGCCCCGTCAACGGCCCGGTGATGCGGTCGCCCTCATGCATGACCGGATCGAGACCGAACAGCGGCGTGAAGCCGAACAGCGTGCGGCCGGTCTCGGCATTGGCCGCAAGGAAGCCGAGCACCAGCACGAGGCTCAGGATGCCGCCGACATAGCCCGTGGCCCAGCCGGTGCCCGAGAGCCGCCCGATCCGGTCCGGCGGCACGAGGGTCGGCATCATCGCATTGTTGAACACGGTCGCGAACTCGACGCCGACGCTCGCAATCGCATAGGCGAGCAGCAGCATCGGGATGATGTCGGGATTGCCGGGCACACCGATCCACATCGCGCTCGAGCCGATCACAAGCAGCGCGCCGAAGACCGCGATCCACGGCTTGCGCCGGCCGCTGGCGTCGGCGATGGCCCCTAACACCGGCGACAGCAACGCGATCGCAAGTCCGGCCGCGGCGGTCGCAAACCCCCATAGCGCCTGCCCGCTCGCCGCATCGGGCGCGACGAAGCTCGCGAAATAGGGCGCGAACACGAAGGTCGTGATCAGCGTGAAATAGGGCTGCGCAGCCCAGTCGAAGAAGATCCAGCTGATGACGGCGGCGCGGCCGGGATAGACCTTGGTGATGGCCTTCGCATCACCGGCGCCCGTCTGTCGTGTTGCCGTCATCGCGATAGATATTCCCCAACTCGAACCACAGGCAGGCTTTTGCCGCTTCAATCCGCTCCCATATAGCATGAGCCGGTTTTGCTGATACGGCGACGAACAGGGCAGGACATTTCGATGGCGCTGACGGCAACGATGTCACGACGGCTGTTTGCCGCTCTCCTGGTGATCGGCATCGCGACACCGGCCCTCGGCCAGGTCCAGCGCCGCGCCTATGAGCCGCCGGCCACCGATACTGCCCGCAGCATTCGCGCCGAACACGGCATGGTGGTGGCGCAGGAGAAGCTCGCGGCACGGGTCGGCGCCGACATCCTGCGGCAGGGCGGCAATGCGGTCGATGCCGCGGTTGCCACCGGGTTTGCGATGGCGGTGACCTATCCGCGTGCCGGCAATATCGGCGGCGGCGGTTTCATGGTGATCCATCTCGCCGGACGCAATGAAGATGTCGCGATCGACTATCGCGAGACCGCGCCGCAGGCCGCAACCCGCGACATGTTCCTGAACGCCGACGGCAAGCCCGATCCCGACAAGTCGCGCAACTCCGCGCTCGCGATCGGCGTGCCCGGCACGGTCGCGGGCCTTGCGCTGGCGCTTGAGAAATACGGCTCCGGCAAGTTCACGCTGGCGCAAATCCTCAAGCCTGCGATCGATCTCGCGCGCGACGGTTTCATCGTCACCGACGATACATCGGACACGTTGTCGGACATGTATCGCCGCATGTCGCGCTGGCCGAATTCGGCCAAGACGTTCTCGCACGCCGACGGCACGCCGCTGCGTGAGGGCGACCGCCTGATCCAGGGTGATCTCGCAGGCGTGCTGACCGCGATTGCCGAACAGGGGCCGCGCGGCTTCTACGAAGGCGCCGTCGCCGAGAAGCTCGTCAGCGGGATCAAAAATGCCGGCGGGATCTTCTCGCTCGAGGATCTGAAATCCTACCAGCCGGTGATCCGGACGCCGATCCGTGGCACCTATCGCGGCTACGACATCGTCTCGATGCCGCAGCCCTCCTCCGGCGGCGTCGTGCTGCTGGAGATCCTCAACATCCTCGAGAGCTTTCCGATGTCCGACATCAAGCAGGGCTCGGCGGCCTCGCTGCATGTCATGATCGAAGCGATGAAGCGGGCCTATGCCGATCGCGCCCGCTATCTCGGCGATCCCGCCTTCGTCGACGCACCGACGCAATTGCTTGTTGACAAGGACTATGCTGCCAGGCAGCGCGCGACCATCGATCTCGCCCGCGCCACGCCCTGGACCGATGTGCGCAACGCCAAGCAGCCGCATGAGGGCGACAACACTACGCATTATTCGGTGGTCGATGCCGACGGCAACGCCGTCAGCAACACCTACACGCTGAACTTCCCCTACGGCGTCGGCCTCGTCGCCGACGGCACCGGCGTGCTGCTCAACAACGAGCTCGACGATTTCACCGCGGCGCCCGGTGCCTCCAATGCGTTCGGCCTGGTCGGCTTCGAGGCCAATCTGCCGGGACCCGGCAAGCGCCCGCTTTCGTCGATGTCGCCGACCATCGTGCTGAAGGACGGCAAGCCCGTGCTGGTGACGGGATCGCCGGGCGGCAGCCGCATCATCTCCGCGGTGACGCAGATCATCGTCGACGTGATCGACTACAAGATGGACATCGCGTCCGCGGTCGCGGCACCCCGCATGCACCATCAATGGCTGCCCGACGAGGTCCGGATCGAGAAGGGCTTTCCCGACGAGGTGCTGACCGAGCTGCGCGCCAAGGGCCACAAGCCTGTCGAGCCGCTCGGCTACTCCTCCGCGAACTCGATCGTGGTCACGACCAGCGGTCTGCTCGGCGCGCCCGATCCGCGCACGCGCGGCTCGGAGGCTGCGGGGTACTAAAGGCGGCTTTGCTCCGCCTGCAACATCGCGATAGATTGGCGGTCCGCGCAACTCCGGCCGCGGATCGCAAACAGCCGGTGAAAGATTTCTCCGGGGAACGCGCATGAGCACGGCCGAATCCAAATCGATGGAAATCGCAGAGATCGAGGACACCAGTCTCCTCGCCTTCTATCGCGACATGAACCTGCAGGAGCGGCGCACGTTCTGGGCCTGCGCTTCGGGCTGGACGCTCGACGGCATGGATTTCATGATCTATCCGCTCGTCATCGGCACCATCATCACGCTGTGGAAGGTCGACGCCGGCACCGCCGGCCTGGCAGGCACGGTGACGCTGCTGGCCTCCGCCGTCGGCGGCTGGCTCGGCGGCTATCTCTCCGACCGCATCGGGCGGGTGAAGACGCTGCAGCTCACCATCATCTGGTTCTCATTCTTCTCGCTGGTCTGCGCCGTGGTGCAGAATTTCGACCAGCTCCTGATCGCCCGCGCGCTGCTGGGCCTCGGCTTCGGCGGCGAATGGGCGGCCGGTGCGGTGCTGATCGGCGAGACGATCCGGCCGCAATATCGCGGCCGCGCGGTCGGCTCGGTGCAGTCGGGCTGGGCGATCGGCTGGGGCCTTGCGGTGCTGGCGCAGGCGATCCTGTTCTCGGTGTTACCTGCGGAAAACGCCTGGCGCTGGATGTTCGTGATCGGCGCGCTGCCGGCGCTCTTGGTGTTCTATCTGCGCCGCTATGTCACCGAACCCGAGATCTCTGCCGCGACGATGGCGCAAGCGCAGGCGTCCGGCAGCGGACCCGCGGCATTGTGGGAAATCTTCCACGGACCGATCCTGAAGACCACGCTGCTGGCCTCTCTGGTCGGCACCGGCATGCAGGGCGGCTATTACGCCATCACCTTCTGGGTGCCGCGCTTCCTCACCACCGAGCGCAAGCTCTCCGTGGTCGGCTCGACCGGCTATCTCGCGACGCTGATCATCGGCTCGTTCATCGGCTATCTGGTCGGCGCCTGGCTCGCCGACCGGATCGGCCGGCGCAATCTGTTCCTGATCTTCTCGATCGGCGCCATCGCAGTCGTGCTGCTCTACACCCAGCTGCCGCTCTCCAACGAGGTGCTGTGGGTGCTGGGGTTCCCGCTCGGTTTCTTCGCCTCGGGCTATTTCTCCGGCATGGGCGCGTTCCTGACCGAACTGTATCCGACCCGGCTGCGCGGCTCCGGCCAGGGCTTCTGCTATAATTTCGGCCGCGGCGTCGGCGCGCTGTTTCCGTTCCTGGTCGGCGCGCTCTCGACCACGACCACGCTTGCCAACGCGATCGCGATCTTCGCGGTGGCTGCCTATGGCGTGTTCTTCATCGCCGCCTACGCGCTGCCGGAAACGCGCGGGCGTGTGTTGCATGCGGGTGGCTGAAGAGTGAGATAGCATGCGGAACGTGCCGCTTGCTCCGTCGTCCCCCCTTGCGGGGGAGGGCCAGGGAGAGGGGCGGCCGCGAAGACGGTGCATGTGGCTTTCCCCTCTCCCCAACCCTCGCCCGCTAGGGGGGAGGGAGCCCTGATGGTGTGCGTTCCTAACTGGAGGCCATTCTCATGACATCCCTCAGAGGCAAGACGCTGTTCATCTCGGGCGCGAGCCGCGGCATCGGGCTGGCGATCGCGCTCCGTGCGGCGCGTGACGGCGCCAATGTCGCGATCGCGGCGAAGACTGCCGAGCCGCATCCCAAGCTGAAGGGCACGATCTACACCGCCGCCGACGAGGTCCGCGCCGCCGGCGGCAAGGCGCTGCCCGTGATCTGCGACATCAGGGACGAGGCCCAGGTGATGGCGGCGATCGAGCAGACCGTCGCCGAGTTCGGCGGCATCGACGTCTGCGTCAACAATGCCAGCGCCATCAGCCTGACCAATTCGCAGGCGACCGACATGAAGCGCTACGATCTGATGATGGGGATCAACACCCGTGGCACCTTCATGGTGTCGAAATATTGCATCCCGCATCTGAAGAAAGCCGAGAATCCGCATATCCTGATGCTGTCGCCGCCGCTCGACATGAAGACCAAGTGGTTCGAGCACTCGACCGCTTACACAATGGCGAAGTTCGGCATGAGCATGTGCGTGCTCGGGCTGGCCGGCGAGCTGAAAGCGGCCGGCATTGCCGTCAACGCATTGTGGCCGCGCACCACGATCGCGACCGCCGCGGTCGGCAACCTGCTCGGTGGCGACGCCATGATGCGTGCGAGCCGCACGCCCGAGATCATGGGCGATGCGGCCTACGCAATCGTCACGCGACCCTCGCGTGAATTCAGCGGGCATTTCTGCATCGACGACAAGGTGCTCTATGCCAATGGCGTACGCGACTTCGAGCGCTATCGCGTCGATCCCTCGGTGCCGCTGATGTCGGACTTCTTCGTGCCCGATGACGACGTGCCGCCGCCCGGCGTCACCGTGCAGGCGCTGCCGGCGCGCTAAGCTACACCGCGGCGGCGTTGAGCTGCGTGCGCCAGTAGTGCACGCGCTCCTTGAGCTGCGTATCGCGCACATAAGCAAGCTCTTCGTCCTCTATCCGCTCCAGCGTTTCGAACGAGAGATTGTCTGCGCCATGCGCCGACCAGGCGCGCTGCAGCTCGGCAATGCGGTGACTGCCCATCCGCAGCGTGAACCAGATGCGGTTCTGGATCTTGTCGAGATCGAGCGCCTGCCCGACCCAGACCTCACCGGTCGCGCGGCAGCGGACCGCGAACACGCCGGCGACGCTCGCGCGCTTCTTGTAGCCGGCGATGGCTTGCTTGCGGTCCTCGGTCTTCATGGCGGCTCCTGTCGGTTCGACACGCCATTTATACCCGGGCATTATTGACATGACAATAATACCCGGATATAAATGACGGCATCGAAACCCGAGCCGCCGGCTATGACTGCGAATCTATCGGCCGACCTCGTACGGCCCGCCCTTCTCCAGCGCCCGCGCATAGGCCGGTCGGGCGTGAATGCGCTCGAGGAAGGCAACGCATTTCGGGTGGCCGTCCTCGAGCCCGCCGCGGGCGGCGGCCGCCTCCAGCGGAAAGCTCATCTGGATGTCGGCGCCGGAGAACTCGCCGCCGGCGAACCACTCGCTCTTGCCGAGCTCGCCTTCCCAATAGGCCATGTGCTGCTTGAGCTGCGGATTGACCAGCGTGGACAGCGCCGTGTTGGACACCTTGCGCACCAGCGGCCGCAGCAGCGCCGGCGCACGCTTCGGCATCAGCGTGAACAGGAGCTTGAGGAGCAACGGCGTCATCGCCGAACCCTCGGCGTAATGCAGCCAATAGGTGTAGCGCAGCCGCTCCGGGGTATCTGCCTTGGGGATCAGGCGGCCGTTGCCGTAGGTGGCGATGATGTATTCGATGATCGCGCCGGATTCCGCGATCGTGTTGCCATTGTCGGTGACGACGGGCGACTTGCCGAGCGGATGGATCGCGCGCAGCTCCTTCGGCGCCCGCATGTCGGGCTGCCGCTGATAGCGCACGATCTCGTAGGGAACGCCCAATTCCTCGAGCAGCCACAGCACGCGCTGCGAGCGGGAGTTGTTGAGGTGATGAACCGTCAGCATGGGCGTCCTCTGAAATATCGGTGCAATCGGGCGGCGCTTGGTGCCAGCCGGGAACAGGAAAGTCGAGACCGACGCGTCGTGATTGCTAAGAATTATCCGGGCAATATGTCGCGCAATTGGAGAGGTCTACCATGAATCCAGCCTATGTCGCGTTCGAAGGCGAGCATCGCATCGGCGCCGGTGACCTCCCGGAGGTCGCCCGCGCCGCCAAGCAGTTGCTCGACCAGCGCAAGGACGCCGCGATCCTGGTGTTCAACGGCCTCACCTCCGCGCTGGTCGACATCGACTTCCGCGGCTCGGTCGACGACGTGCTGGCCCGGCTGCCGAAGCCCGCACCTGCGCCCGACGAGGAGCCGACG
>NZ_JACMYK010000196.1 GCF_020889785.1 Bradyrhizobium acaciae | reverse complement strand
CTCCGCCACCCGCGGCGGCGAGTGCGCCGCGGCCGCGAGCCAGGATTGAGCCTGATAATGAGGGTAATGACGGCGGCGTGAGCCGTCGTCATCGCACGGTTTGCACGGTAGTCCCGATATCCACCGCTGCCGACGGCGCTCCCTTTTCAAAGCGCGCGCCGGCCGCTACATCCGACGCATGCCGCTTCATCTCATCAAGCTCGCCGTCGGTTGCGACTCCGTCAAGGAACTCAAGGGCTGGGTCGCCGAACGGATGGCGACCGCGAAGAAAAAGGGCCTGCCGCTCCGTCACGTCCACATCACGCGGATGACGCCGAAGCGCGAGGAGGAGCTCCTTGCCGGCGGCTCGCTTTATTGGGTGATCCGTGGCGAGATCGCCGCGCGCGAGAAGATCATCGCGATCGAGCCGTTCCGCGACAAGGACGGCATCGGGCGCTGCCGCATCGTCATGCAGCCCAAGGTGATCGCCGTCTCGCCGCGGCCGATGCGGCCGTTCCAGGGCTGGCGCTATCTGACCGCCGACTCCGCCCCGGCCGATCTCACCAAGTCGAGCGCGGCCAGCGTGGCTTCGATGCCCGAGCCGATGCGCCGCGAGTTGCGCGACCTCGGATTGCTCTGAGCAATCGGACAGCTCTCGTCGATCGGGCGGCCGTTGCCGCGGGTCACTGGGTCACGAGATGCAGCCGGCTCCATTCGGACGCCGGGATCTCGACATAGCGGCCGCCCGCCTTGCTGACGGTGACGTCGAGCAGTTCATGGTCGATCCCCATCTCGCCGAGATATCGCCGGAACTGTTCGGTGAAGATCGAGGTCAGGCTTTCGCGGTGCTCGGCCGAGACGGTGGGGGCGAGCCGGTCGTAGATCTGCATTTTGGCGGTCAGGACGACGCGATTGCCGGGTGGCACGATGCGATGGACGCCGCCCGCAAGCATCAACACACAGGCAAGCTCGCAGGCGACGCTGGACAGCTTCTCCTTCGCGTCCAGCGGGCCGCCGGGCCGCTTCAGCGCAAAGCATTCCTCCTCGGATTTCCCGTTGCAGGCCTCGACCTCGGTCGCCGCGACCGCAGCATCGATGCCGCGTCCGCGCAGGATTCGGCCAAGGCTGGCAGCGACGGTGAGGTCGGACCCCGGTCTGACATTGATCACCACCGGCAGCTTGCGTCCGTTCTGACGGTCGAGGATCGCCAGCAGGCGCTTGTAGGTGTCCCATTGCACGGCGCCCTCGGCGGCGATCCAGTCCGAGCAGCCCGGGCCGCAGGCATCGGGCGCGCCATGCGCGACATAGAAGATCATCGCGCCGGGCGCCGAATTGACCCCGCCGACCGGCGGCCGGGTCTGCGCCTGCGCCACGGTCGCGGCCACCAGTGCGATGCCGAGAACAATGCCGTGCGTGAAATACCTGCTCATTCCGATCGCCTCTGAAAGGCGCGATCATCCCTGCGTCACGGGTGCGGCGCAAGCACGACCCGGCCGCACGGATGAGGCCGGGCCCTCATTACACGCCCGCGTCGGGACTGTGCATGAACAGCATCACACTTTTGCGGAGGCTGCCTAAACCGCGATGTTGTCGATCAGGCGGGTGCTGCCGAGCCGTGCCGCGACCAGCATCCGCATCGGGCCGTCTTTCAGCGAGCTGATCGGCGCCAGCGAGGCGGCATGGCGAACCTCGAGATAATCGAGCACGAAGCCGGCCTTGGTGATCAGCGCCGCGCCGGCGGCCATTGCCGTCGCCGTGTCCTCGCCGGCGCGCAGGCGACCTGCCGCTTCCTTCATCACCCGGTTGAGCTCGGGCGCGGCGCGCCGCTCCTCAGCCGAGAGGTAGACGTTGCGCGAGGACATCGCGAGACCGTCGCGTTCGCGCACCGTCTTGGATCCGATCACCTTGACGCCGAGGTCGAGGTCGGCGGCCATCTGGGTCACCACCCGGAGCTGCTGAAAGTCCTTCTCGCCGAAGATCGCGACATCGGGCCGGACCTGCGTGAACAGCTTGCCGACCACGGTGGCGACGCCGCCAAAGAAGTGCGGACGGAAGCGATCCTCGAGCCCGGCGGTGGCCGGCCCTTCCGGCACGATCCTGGTGGCGAAGCCGTCCGGGTACATCGCTTTCACCTCGGGGTGCCAGATCAGGTCGACGCCTTCGGCCGCGAGCTTGGCGACGTCTTCCTTCCAGGTGCGCGGATACGAACCGAAATCTTCCGTCGGCGCGAACTGCGTCGGGTTGACGAAGATGGAGACGACGACCCGCTTGGCACGGCGCTTGGCGAGCCGCACCAGCGACACATGGCCGTCATGGAGCGCACCCATGGTCGGGACCAGCGCGACGGTCGCCTTCTTGGCGCGCAGGGCGTCGACGGCGCGACGAAGGGCAGGGACGGTACGGACGACGGTGGGATTTCTCGGCATCTGGTCTCGGGCTCGTGGGGCAATCGGGGTGGGATGTTTGGCGTTCGGCAGGTGGCGGACCTTACCAAGTCCGGGCCGCTATCGGCAAACCGCCGCGCACGCATTACCCGATCTCGAATGCGCATGGATCGCGGGCCGCATCCTGTCGATCACGCAGCGCGCTTGCTCGTTCGATTCATCATTAAGGACGGCTGCAATTGATTTCGTGTCGCAGTGATGCATTTCACTTGACCGCAGCGGCGCTCGATTTGAAGATCGCTGTCGGGGATTGAATCATGTTGGTGCAGGCAAGTCAGGGTCAATCCGGCTCCGCACACGTCGTGGTGCTGGGGAACGAGAAGGGCGGTTCGGGCAAGTCGACCACGGCCCTGCACATCGCCGTTGCGCTCATGAAGGCCGGACAGCGTGTCGCGAGCATCGATCTCGACTGCCGGCAGCAGAGCTTCACCCGCTACATCAGCAATCGCCAGGCCTGGGCGCGGCGCACCGGGCTCGACCTCGAGCTCCCCGCGCATCACTGCATCAAGTACGGCGAGACGATGCAGATCGAGGAGAACGAGAACGCCGAATTCCAGCAGTTCATGACTGCGGTGAGCGCGGTGGAACGCGCCTATGATTTCATCGTCATCGATACCCCGGGTTCCGATAGCTACCTGATGCGCCTCGCGCATTCGATGGCCGACACGCTGGTGACGCCGATCAACGACAGCTTCCTCGATTTCGACGTGCTGGGCACCGTCGACCCCGCGACCTACGCGGTGGTCGGCGAGAGCCACTACGCGGAGATGGTGCGCGACGTGCGCCGCAAGCGCCGCCAGCTCGACGGCGCCTCGACCGACTGGATCGTGGTGCGCAACCGGCTGTCGATGCTCGGCTCGCGCAACAAGCAGCTGGTCGCCGACGGCTTGAAGCAGCTGTCGCTGCGGCTCGGGTTCCGTTCGGTCGACGGCTTTGCCGAGCGGGTGGTCTATCGCGAATTCTTCCCGCGCGGGCTGACGGCGCTCGACGACATCGACGAGGCGACGCTCGGCACCCGTCCGAGCCTCGGCCACGTCACGGCGCGCGAGGAGGTGATGAGCCTGCTGCGCCAGCTCAAGCTGCCGCTCGACGAGCGCGGCCGCCGCCGGGCCGCCAACCGGGCCGAGTGGTTCAGCCAGGTCGACAAGCCGCTCGAAGTCCACGACATCATCGGCAACTAGGGCGCTTTTGCGCGTAGTGGGGGCCGGAGCCCGTTCCGATTCAATCGGAACGGAAGAACTCTCGCGTCGGTGCGCGGTACCGGCCTATCGATTCGGTTCCAGCACCGTCATCTTGAACGGTCCGCCATTGGCGGCGGCATGTGCCACGGCGTCGTTGGCATGGTCGAGGTCGAAGGTCGTGACCTCGAACTGACCGAGCCGCAGCAGCCCGGCACGGGCGAGGTTGACGAGGCCGAATGTGGCCTCCGGCGGATACATCCAGGCGCCGTGAATGCTGATGCATTCGCGCATGATCCAGGGATAGGGCAGGTCGAGCCCCGGTCCGCCCTGCATCCCGACGCCGCCCATCAGCACGACCCGGCCATAGGGACGCACCGTCATGATCGCGGCGCGAACCGTCGGTGTCGTCACCGACGGCGGCATCAGGTCGAGCACGCAGTCGATCGGACCAGGCGCGGCCTGCCGCATGCGCTGCCGGTCGTCATCTTCGTTGCCGCTGAGCCTGACCGGGCGCACACGCCGGCCAAAGCGGCAGACCAGATCGGCCAATACCGTCTCGTTGCGGCCCGGGGCGACCACGCAGGCGGCGCCCATCGCCAGCGCAACGGCAACCGCGGCACTGCCGAAATTGCCGGTGGCGCCGCTCACCAGCACGGTCTCGCCCGGCTGCAGCCGCGCCGCCAGCAAGCCGCCATAGGGCACCAGACAGGTGCCGAGCGCGCACCAGGACGGCGCATCGGCCGGATCGATGTCGCCGATCCGCTTGACGTTCTCGGTTGGCACCAGCGTCTGCTCGGCGAACGAGCCGTGCCGGAAGTGCCGCTGCAAGCGCAGCCCGCCTTCGCCGCGTGCGCTCCAGCCCTGCAAGGTGATGTCCGGCGAGATGCTGTCGTCGCGCGAGCGGAAGGTCGGATCGCAGTACACCCAATCGCCGGCGGCGAGGTGGGTCGCATCCGGCCCGACAGCGCGAACCCGCCCGATGGCGCCGGGACCGGGAACGGCCGGCAACTCGAGCAGGTAGCTGCGCTCGCCGCTGAAGACCTCATTGGCGTAGGACAGCACGCGCGTCGCGATCACGTCGACAAGGACTTCGCCCGTTCCCATCTTGGGTGCGGGGATCTCCTCGATCGCGAGCGGCGAGCCGAACGATTTTAGAACTGCTGCTTTCATCTGATCTCATCCCTGGCTGAGATCGGCATCATGCTGCGCTTCCTTGCATTCAGGAAGACCTGGTATTATCCTAGGATTATCAGTCCCAGTCAGGAGCCCGGTCATGGCCACTGCGCGGCAAAGCGAACTCGGCGATTTCCTGCGGTCGCGGCGGCAGAAGCTGACGCCCAAGCTCACCGGCACCCAGGCCGGGCGACGGCGCCGAACGCCCGGTCTGCGCCGCGAGGAGGTGGCCGAACTCGCCGGTATCGGGGTCGACTGGTACATCCGCCTCGAGCAGGGCCGCTCCGTGAGCCCGTCCGCCACCACGATCGACGCGCTGGCGCGGGCACTCCGTCTCAGCAAGGCCGAGCATGCGCATCTGCGGGCGCTGGCAAAGCATGGCGACCGCCGACCATTCGCTACCGAGACCGTGCCGCCTGCGATCCGGCGCGTGGTCGAAAGCCTCAACCAGCCGGCCTATGTCACAGGGCGGCGATGGGACGTGCTGGCCTGGAACGCAGCCGCGGAGGATGTCTTCGCCTTCGGCCGCCTGCCCGAGGACGAGCGCAATACGCTGATCTACGTGCTGACCAACCCCAAAAGCCGCCTGCTGTTCGGCGCAAACTGGCCCGAGGAGGCGCGGCGCATCGTCACCCAGTTCCGCCGGACGCACGACCTCTGGGCCGGCGATCCGGCCTTCCTCGATCTGCAGGCGCGGCTGCGCAGAGGCTGTCCGGAGTTCGACGGCTGGTGGGGCACCCACGACGTCAGCGTCAGCGTCGCCGGCAGAAAAGTGCTCAGCCACCCCAAGCGCGGCCGGCTGACTTTTGAATATGCCACCTTCCAGGCCAATGACGATCCAGGCCTTAAACTGATCATCTACACGGAAGTTCGCTGAAAACCGTGGTTTTCCGGTGATTTTCGCCACAGAGCGGCCCAAAAGGTGGAACAAAGGGGCCGAAATCCGGTTTCCCCTTAACGTCTATCCAAGGCTCGAACGCAACCTTGGGAACTTGCGTCGAAGGGTAAGGAGAGCACGCGCCGGCCCGGAGGGCCTGTGCAACTGCACAAACTATAGGTGCGGCGCACAACGTTATGCCACCAAAGCCACAATATTTGGACTTCCTGTCACGGCGCTGTGACATATATTCTCAAAAGGAGGCCGAAGAGCCTCCCGCCAAAATAGCCCTGAAAAGGCGGGCACCTCGAGGACGTCATGAAGCGTGGAATTCTCGTTCTGCTGTCTCTCTCCGTGGTGATCACGGCGGCTTATTTCACCGCGAGCAAGTGGGCGATCCGTCACGAAACCCTCATGTTCAAGGATCCGACGCGCGATGAGCGGCCGGTCGCGGTCGACGTCGCCGTGCGCTTCGACAAGGAAATGCAGGCCGACGCCGGCATGATCACGCTGCCGGTTGCGATCCTCAATCATGGCAATACCGTCAAATTCACCGAATATTCCTTCCTCGCGAACGTGTTCGCGGCGCGCGGCTATCTGACCGTTAGCATTCAGAACGACCTGCCGTCGGATGGACCGATGGTGACCAAGGAAGGCGAGCTCTATGTCGGGCGCCTGCCGCAGTATCAGCGCGGCATCACCAACATCAAATTCGCCATCGAGGAGATGAAGAAGCGTCAGCCGAACGCGGACTACAGCAAGCTGACGATGGTCGGCCATTCCAATGGCGGCGACATCGCGATGTATTTCGCGAAGCAGTACCCGGACGAGATCAAGAAGGTCGTCACGCTGGACAATCTGCGCGTGCCGTTCATGACCGACGGCAAGTTCAAGATCCTGTCGTTCCGTTCCCATGACTCTCACTTCAAGCCGGATCCCGGCGTGGTGCCGGACGAGGAAGAGTGCGAGAAGGCCGGTATCACCGTTGTGAACACCAACTTCCAGCACAACGACATGCGCGACACCGGACCCGAGAAAGCCAAGGACTCGATCCAGGCCATGCTCGATAAATTCCTGGCCGATACCGACAGCGCTGTCGGGCCGGTCGATACCAGGAATGCGCCGCCGAAGATTCTGGAGCCCGGTCCGGTCTCGCTCTACGTGCCGGTCGAGAAGCCGCAGACCTTCACCGAGAAGCTCAAGAAGTCGCTCTCGCTGACCAAGACCGAGACCAAGAAGGACCCGTCGGTCACCAATTGACGGAGCCGCCCGGGATGCCGGCAGGTCCGTCACGTTGACCAATCCGATCCGGCGGCCCACATAGTGTTTGCTGTACGAGGCAAGCGCTGATGGCCGGCAAGACGATCAAACCGACATCCGGAGGCGATGTACGTCCGGCCGATGCGCCTGGCGTGCCGACGTCGAGTTCGAACGACATCGCCGCGTTCGTGGCGAAGGCGCGGGCGATGTCGCCGCATCGCGCCGGCGCACGCGGCAGGCTGGTGTTCGCCCTCGATGCCACGATGAGCCGGCAGCCGACATGGGACATGGCGTGCACGCTGCAGGCGGACATGTTCCGCGAAGCCGGCGCGCTCGGCAGCCTTGATATTCGCCTCGTCTATTATCGCGGCTTCAACGAGTGCCGTGCTTCGGGCTGGATATCAGACAGCGCGCAGCTCGCGCGGCTGATGAGCAAGATCGATTGCCAGGGCGGCAATACCCAGATCGGCAAGGTGCTGTCCGAGACGCGACGCGAGGCGGTCGCCTCAGGTGTGCGCGCGCTGGTGTTCGTCGGCGACGCAATGGAGGAGAGCGCCGACGTGCTCTGCGCGAAGGCCGGCGAGCTCGGGCTGCTCAAGGTGCCGGTATTCATGTTCCAGGAAGGCGAGGATACGACTGCCGAACGGACGTTTCGCGAGATCGCGCGGCTGACCGGCGGCGCATGGTGCAGGTTCGATCCCGGCGCGGCCGCACAGCTCCGCGAATTGCTGCGTGCCGCCGCAGCCTACGCTGCCGGTGGCCGCGAGGCGCTGCTGCAGCTGGCGAAGACCACGAGCAGTGCAGCGCGGCTGATTGGCCAGATGAGATAGCGCCGCCTTGCGTCAGGCCTCGCCTGACGTTGCGGCTTTCGCGAGCGTGCCGAGCAGCGTCGACATGTTGGCCGTGACCTGCCTTGTCGCCTCCGCAATGCCGTGGCGTTCGGCGAGCCAGGCCGGGTCGTTGTAAGACAGCCAGCAGTCGCCGGCTTCGTCCTGCCACACCAGCGCCTTGAGCGGCAGGTCGATCCCGATGGTCTGCGCGGCCTGCATCAGCGGCGTGCCGCCCTTCGCATTGCCGAACACGAAGACCTCGGTCGGGCGGAGCGCAAGACCGGCACCGGCTGCACCCGCGGCATGATCGATCTGTGCAAACAGGGTCAGCCCGCTGGCCTGAAGTTCGGCCTTGAGCCGGTCAGCGGTTTGCTTCGGCCCGGCATTGCTGCGGAGGCTGATCAGTCCGTCAATCGTCATCGCGCTTCCTCCATCACCGCGGTGGGCCCCGACCAGGAATTTGACCTGGATCAAGGCGTCGCTGCATCGGCATTGAACCATAGTGCGGGCAAGGGAGCATCAGCCGTCTCAGCCGACGACCTGGATCCTGAGGCGGGGGACCAACCTCCGAGGTGCCGCGCGGGGCGTAGCACCCGACTCGGCGACAATCCCGACTTCCAGACCTCGGCAGGCTGATTCTTGAGGGCGCTGGCTGTCATTTGTTCGCATTCAGCAACGAGGTCGACGCGCGATGAATGTCGGAGACTACGCCTACAGATTTTGGCGCTACCTCACGGTTGTCGGGGCGCTGGCGATATTTCTCGGCGCTGGCGCGTTCATCATCGCGACGTTGCCGCCGCGCGAACTCGTGATGGCAACCGGCGTCGAGGGCAGCGCCAACTACGAGCTGGGCATCCGCTATCGCGAAATCCTGGCGAAAGAGGGCGTCAAGCTGCAGCTCCAGCCGACATCCGGCAGCCAAGAGAACCTGAAGTATCTACGCGACTCGCGGTCGAGGGTCAGCGTCGGATTCATCCAAGGCGGCACCACTACCGGCAAGGAAGCCCCGGAGCTGGAGTCGCTCGGCACCATGTTTTACGAGCCGCTATGGCTTTTCCGCCGGGCTGAAATTGGCGAAGGCATACAGGCATTGCGCGGCCGACGACTCTCGATAGATGCCGAAGGAAGCGGCGGGCGCGCCTTGGCGCTGCAAGTCATCCGAAGAACCAAGATCGACTCCATCATCGGTGAACTATCGGGGTATCCACCGCGAGCTGCCGCGGAGAAACTGATAGCCGGCGATATCGATGCGGCGTTCATCGTGACTGCCTGGGAGGATCGCGTCGTGCAATCTCTTCTCCATGCCAAAGGGATCGAGCCTTCCAGCGCTCAGCGCGCGGATGCCTTTGTCGCGATCTATCCCTTTCTGCACAAGCTGATCCTCCCTGCGGGGGTCGTCGATCTCCTGGCGAATCGCCCGCCCAGTGATGTTGTGCTGTTGGCGCCGAAAGCCAGTCTCGTTGTACGTGCCGACCTGCATTCAGCGTTGCAGTACGTTCTGCTCAATGCAGCCGTGCAAATTCATTCGCAGCCCGGTATTTTTCAGAGAGCGGGAGAATTTCCCGCAGCCGAGTCGATCGGCATTCCGCTCAGCCAGGAAGCGCAACGCTATTACAAAACCGGTCGGCCATTTTTGCAAGGTTATCTTCCATTCTGGGCCGCAACGTTGGTCGAGAAGGCGATCGTCGTGCTGATCCCGTTGGCCGCCTTGCTGTTCCCGGTGTTCAAGTTCCTGCCGCAGTCATACGACTGGATGATGCAACGCAGGATCAGGCGATTGTACGACGAGATCAGATCGATCGAGAGCGACATGAATGCTGAGGGAAAGAAAATTGACGTCAGCGGTTTGAACGCGCAGCTGGATCTGATGGATCACCGCGCGAACCAGATGCAGTTGCCAAATGTCTATGCGAGCAGCCTTTATACGCTGCGGAGCCATATTGACCTTGTGCGCACTCGTCTGGCCGCGATGACCTGAGTGCGCCGCCGGACGCAGGCGGCAAAGGCAAGTCAATTCTCTGGACCTCACGTCCCGGATGCAAAGGTCCGCCGGTGACAGGCGGATATCGGGAGTGCCGCAGCACGTAACCGGCCATCTTGCGGGTATGTGGCCCGGCCGCTTCCTGACGTCGGCGCCACGCCGGTGCCGTCACGCTCCGGTGAGACGAAGCTTCGCATGCATTTTGCCGCCGGGCCGCTTATATTCCGCGCATGCCAACCCTGATCGCCGGCGTCGTTGCCGTTGTCGTCCTTTATTCCGCGCTGCAGATGTTTCGTGCGGCCAATCCCGCCGTGCTTGCGCGCGCGATCAAGATCGTCGGCGGCGTACTCGCGCTTGCCGTTGCGGCCTTTACCGGCGTGCGGGGCGAGCTCGCGGTGGCAATTCCGCTCGGGATCTTCGGCGCCGGGCTGCTTGGCTGGTCGCCATTCGGGACGTCAGGCTTTCCCAATCTCGGCGGCATCTTCGGCGGTTCGCGCTCTCAGGGACAAAGCTCGCGGGTGCGCTCGCAATATCTCGACATGAGCCTCGATCACGGCAGCGGCGTGCTCAGCGGCCAGATCGTGGCCGGACCGGAGGCCGGCCGCATGCTCGATGAGTTCGACCTCGCGCAGCTGCTGGCGATGGTTCCGAGCTTCGACGCCGAAAGCGTCGCGCTACTTGAAAGCTATCTGGACCGCCGTTTTCCCGCCTGGCGTCAGGACGCACAGGGCGACCGGGCAGGGGGGCAGGGCCGTCCGGCGGCGAGCGGCAAAATGACGAACGAGGAGGCCTATCAGATCCTTGGCCTGCAGCCGGGCGCGTCGCGTGACGACATCAGCCGGGCTCACCGCACCCTGATGAAGAAACTCCATCCCGACCAGGGGGGCTCGACGTACCTCGCTGCCCGTGTGAACGAGGCCAAGGATACTCTGCTTCGCGCGCATCTCTAACTCCGGCTACGCTACCAACGCCACAGCCGAGCTGCCTTCCGTTTCTGATTGATGCCCCGCCTGACCCGCCGCTGTCCGGCGTGGCCGATCGTTCTTTCGGGAAAACTTAACCGTAAAATCTTGACGAGAAGTTTTCATAATCGCGCCGCGCGCTAACGGGCCGACTGTTTTCGCCGGCCGCACGCAAAGCAAAAGGGCCGGCGCTTGCGGCGCCGGCCCTTTGCGATCAGCAGATGGCGTCGATCAGTTGCGGACGGTGATGCAGGAGATCTCTGCGCGCTTCAGCGTCTTGCAGGCCGCTTCGGCCTGGTCGCGCTCGAGACCGGCAAAGCGGGCACGGTAGAGCTTGCGATTGTCCTTGGCGACGACTTCGGTGAACGGGTCCGCCTTGCTGAGCAGGCCTCGGGCCGAGCTGCGCGCGAGGTCGATGCGCTTGTTGGCCTCGCCTTCGGACTCCAGGGCGCCAACCTGGATGATCCAGCCGCTGTGGGCTGCGCCCGGCTTGACGGCGCCGGTCTGCGGGGCGGCCTGCAGGCTGCGTGTGGTGGGTTCGATCGAGGCCACGGCCTGGGCGGGCGCATGCACGGCTGACGCCGGCAGCACGCCGAGCACGCCGTTGCCGGTGCCGAAATTGGCCGGCTGCGGCGGCATTTCAGGCTTCGAGGTCTCGGCAGCCCGCGCCATCATCGCATTGGAGGTCTCGGGGATCTCGCTGCGCGACGGGATCGTGTTGGTGATCGGGGGCGCGGACTGTGCCGGGCCGGCGGCGGCGAGCTTGATCTGGCCGGCCTTGACCTGGACCGTCTTCACCTTGACCGGCTTCATCGGCTCAGCCGAGCCGGGGATTGCGGCGATCGGCTGGGTTTGGATCACGCCTGAGGTCAACGGCGCCGGCTCCGGCTTGGCCTGCGGTTCCGGCTTGGCCGGGGGCGGCGGCAG
>NZ_JACMYK010000195.1 GCF_020889785.1 Bradyrhizobium acaciae | reverse complement strand
GGCTTGCCGGGCTCGGCGCTGGTGTCGGGCGTTGCCGGTTCGCTCGGCAGCGCGATCGGGCCGGAGCGCACCGCCAGCAGGCGCGTCACCTCGCGCTCGACATAGTGCGCGAGCTTGCGCGCGCCGGCCTTGGTGAAGAACACGCCGTCATCGGAGCGCAGCTTGCGGGGCTGGCCCTCGAAGTCCGGGCCCTTCGGCATGAAGCGGCCGGCCTCGTCGACGAAGCCGTCCCAGACGTCGACATAGGTGATGCCGGCCTTGCCGGCGCCGTCGCGATAGAGCGCGTCGAGGAACAGCATGTCCGACGTGCCCTTCTGGCCGCGGATCGCAGGCAGGCCGACCCACAGCACCGGCACGCCCTTGCTCTTCAGCACGTTGATCAATTCCTCGATCTTCTTGCCGTAGAGCTCGACCCAGCGGTCGTCGCGGAATTCATAGAGGCCGTTGGGCGAGCGCGCAGTCTTTTCCGGCGCGGCCTGCGAGTCGGTTTCGGCGTCGTCGGCCGGCGGCTCGGTCTCGGCCGGCTTGTTGTCGGCCTTGCTATCGGTCTTGCTATCGGTCTTGCCGTCGGACTTGCCATCAGTCTTGCCATCAGTCTTGGCGGCGGCATCGGGCTTATCGCCTGGCTTTGCATCCGGCTTGCCGCGGGCGTCCTTTTTCTCGTCCTTCTTGTCGACCTTCTTCTCCACGACCGGTTCGCGGATCGAGGTGCGATCGTTGAGGCCGAGCATCACGACGATGGCGTCCGGGTTCTCGGTGGCGAGAATGCCCTTGGCGGCCGCGGCCCAATCCGCGGGGTCGCCCTTGGGCTGATAGCGGATCAGGCCGGAGACCGTCTTGTGCTTGCGGATCACGCCCATGTCAGGCTGGTCGGAATAGGCATCTTCCAGGCCATAGGCGAGCCAGTCGGCCATCGCGTCGCCGATTACGAGCACGTTGCGCTCGGCGGCGGCTTCGCGCTTGGCCGGCGCCGGGGCGCGGGAGAAATCCTCGCGCGGCCGTTGCGGCTGTGATTGCTGTTGCTGCTGTTGGAACGGCGCGAAGAAATCGCCGCCGAACCAGCCGCCACCGCCATGCTGCGGCGGAGCGCGGCGCTGCGGTTGCGGCGGTCCGCCGCCGAAACCGGGAAAGCCGAAAAACTGCGCCGAGGCGGGCTGCGCGATGCCGATCAACAGCGCAAGCGCCACCGCCAGCGCGACCAGCGGGCCGGCTTCGGTGAATATGCGCAGGAAGGACTTCGGCTTCGCCATCGAGTTCGGTCGCAAATGATCTGGAAGTACGTGAGCATATTAGCGGAATCGGGCCGCAAGCGGGCAGCTTTTCCACCATAAATCGGGTGCCTCCGGCCGCCGTCAAGGCGCCGGGCAAATATTGGATTTCACGGTTACTTTCGGGGAGGACCCGGTGTCACCGCGACGGAACTGCGCTCCCTCTCCCGCTTGCGGGGGAGGGTGGGGGTGGTGGTGGTGGGGGTATTGCCGCGATGGGACTGGTCATTGTGCAGAGACAGCCCCCACCCGGATTGCATCTCCGATGCAATCCGACCTCTCCCGCAAGCAGGAGAGGTGCAGCGAGCTTGCGGTTACAAACTCGTCGTTAGCTACCGTCCCCGCAGCCGCTCCAGCACCTCGGCGGTGGCAAAACCGTCGGCCGGCGCGCCGATCGAGACCTGGAAGCCGCGCAGCGCTTCACGGGTCTGGCCGCCGAACTGGCCGTCGGGCGTGCCCTTGTAGAAGCCGCGCTGGGCCAGCAGCTGCTGCAGTTCCAGCCGCTCGGCGCGCGACAGCACGCGTTCCTGGCGCGGCCAGGGCTGCACGAAGGGTTGGCCGCCGCGCAGGCGATCGGCGAAATGGCCGATGGCGAGTGCATAGGCCTCGGCCGGGTTGTACTTCATGATCACCCGGAAGTTCTGCAGCATCAGGAAGCCCGGGCCTTCGGCGCCCGCCGGCGCCAGCAGATAGGCCTTGTCGGACGGCCGCGGGAATTGCTGGCCGCCCGGCCGCTTGACGCCGAGCTGCTCCCATTGCGACAGCGGCATCACCTTGGCGCGGTCGGCCAGCATGTAGTTCAAGCCCTGCGGCAGCACGACCTCGTAGCCCCAGCTCGCGCCGGCCTGCCAGCCGTCCTTCTTCAGGTTGTTGGCGGTGGAGGCGATCAGGTCGCTCGGATTGTCGACGACATCGCGGCGACCGTCGCCGTCGCCGTCGACGGCGTAACGCTTGAACGCGGTCGGCATGAACTGGGTCGGGCCGAACGCGCCGGCCCAGGAGCCGCGCATCTGTTCGGGCTTGAGGTCGCCGCGGTTGAGGATCTCCAGCGCCGACAGGAACTCGTCCTTGAAATAGGCCTGACGGCGGCCGATGCAGGCGAGGGTGGCGGTCGACTGCACCACGCTGCGATCGCCCATCTGGGTCGAGTAGTTCGACTCGATGCCCCAGATCGCCGCGATGATGTAGCGATCGACGCCGTAGGCCTTCTCGGTCGCGTCGAACTGCGGCTTGTACTTCGCAAGGATCTCGCGGCCCTTGGCGAGCCTGGTGTCGCTGACGAGAATGTCGAGATAGTCCCAGATCGCCTTGGTGAATTCCGGCTGCGAATCCAGCAGATCCATGATGCGCAGATCGGGCTGCAGGCCCGCGGTGAAGCGCTCGAAATTCTGCTGCGTGATGTTGCGCCGTGCGGCGTCGGGCCACATCCCCGCAACGCAGTTCGGGAAGTCGGATGCGGCCTGGCGGATCGCGGCGGCGGTCATCAGCGGATGGCCGGAAGCGCCGTCTTCGCCGCTCCAGGGCGGCGCTGCGCCGTCCTGTCCGGTCGCGGCCTGCGGCGGCGTCGCGGCGTTCGGTCCGGAGAAGATGCTGTCGATCAGGTTGGTCAGGCCGTTGCCGGCCGACTGCGCTTGCGTGCTGCCCGGCAGCAGCAAGGCCAGCGCGATCAGGCTCGCGCTGTAAAGCCTGGTTCGTGATGTTCCCGTCGCGCGCATTCGTCGTGTGCCTGTCAAAATCGTGCTGCCTCAGAAGGCCTCGTCACGGTTTCCAATATCTTAACAAAGGGCAGCATTTTGGGCGTGACCAAATCACGCGACGGTTTTGGCCGGGACAAATTGTCCGATCTCGTCACCCCGCTTTTGATTGGTCCCTGAGGTCGGCCAAGACAGCTTCGGCGTTTTCGAAGCAATCGCCGCCCGGCGGCGTCGCCTCGATCCGGGCGATCACGGCCTCGAGCCCGGCCTGGGTTTCAGATAGTCGGCGCTGCAGGGCTGCAACCTCGATCACCTTGTTCTTGAGGGAGGCTACCAGCTTGTCCTTGCTCCAGTCTGCCTTGCCGTGCGGCGGCAGCAGGTTCCGGATCTCTTCGAGCGAGAATCCGGCCTGCTGGGCCATCACGATGATCTCGAGAACCTGGCGCGTCTCGCGCGAATACTGCCGATAGCCGTTTAAGCCGCGGTCGATCGACCCGATCAGGCCCTCTCGCTCATAGAAGCGGATACGCGACGGCGCCAGACCGGATTCCCGTGCCAGTTCCCCGATCTTCATTGAGGGCTCTCTTGCTGCTTGACCTTAAAGTTTACTTTAAGGTTAGGGTGCGCGGAGATCAACAAGGAACTCGATAAGGAACCTGGCCTATGTCGCCGTTCGATTCGCTCACTTTGCCCAACGGAAGCAGCGTTCCCAACCGCATCGCCAAGGCGGCGATGGAGGAGAACATGGCTGACGCCGAGCATCTGCCCTCGGCCGAGCTGCTGCGCCTCTATCAGGCATGGGCCGATGGCGGCGCCGGCCTCATCATCACAGGCAACGTAATGATCGATCGCCGCGCCATGACCGGGCCGGGCGGCGTCGTGCTGGAGGACGGCACCGAGCTTGAAGCGTTTCGCAACTGGGCGCGGATCGGCCGCGCCAAGGGCGCGCAAATCTGGCTGCAACTCAGTCATCCCGGCCGGCAGGTGATGAAGAACATGGGCCAGCAGACGCTGGCGCCGTCAGCGGTGGCGCTCGACCTCGGCAAACATTCGAACCTGTTTGCGATGCCGAGGGCGATGACCGAGCAGGACATCAGCGAGGTGATCGCGCGCTTCGTCAGCGCCGCGCGGCTTGGCGAGCGCGCCGGCTTCTCCGGCGTGCAGATCCATGCGGCGCACGGCTATCTGCTCAGCCAGTTCCTGTCGCCCCTGACCAACCGGCGCACCGACCGTTGGGGCGGCTCGCTGCAGAACAGGGCGCGTCTGTTGATCGAAACCGTCAAGGCGGTGCGTGCGGCGGTGTCGCCGGGTTTCTCGATCGCGGTCAAACTGAATTCGGCCGATTTCCAGCGCGGCGGCTTCGATGCAGCTGATGCGAAGGCCGTCGTCGAGATGCTGAATGAATTGCCCGTCGATCTCGTCGAACTGTCGGGCGGCAGCTACGAGGCGCCCGCGATGCAGGGCGAGGCACGCGACGGCCGGACGCTGGCGCGCGAGGCCTATTTCCTCGACTTCGCGCGCGACATCGCCGCGGTCGCCAAAATGCCGGTCATGGTCACCGGCGGCATTCGCCGCATCGGCGTCGTGCAGCAGGTGCTCGAGAGCGGCGTCGCGATCGCAGGCATCGCCACCGCGCTGGCGATCAGGCCGGACTTACCGAACGCCTGGCGCAGGGCCGAGGATCTGCGGCCAGAAGTCGCGCCGATCCGCTGGAAGAGCAAGCCGCTGGCCGCGCTCGCCGCGATGGCCGTCGTGAAATTCCAGTTGCGGCGGCTGAGCAGAGGGCGCGCGGCCAATCCGAACGTTTCGCCGCTGAAGGCGTTGGTCCTCGCCCAGCTGCGAACGGCATCGCTTACCCGTAAATATCGCCGCTGGATCGCGTCGTCGGTTACCGCGACGGCTGCATCCGGCAGCACGTCGGCGCCGCCGCGCGCGGTCGGGATGCCGAGGTAAGGCCGAACGCTCGGGCGGAACGCTTGAGTGGAGAAGGCGGATTGGTGCGCATCACACATCCGCCTTTGTTCTCGGCTGCAAAACGGTTACCAAGGAGCGATTAAATCCCGCGCCGCCGTCCCACCCGTTTCAAGGCTTCCGATAATCCCATGAAGATCCGCAAAGCCGTATTTCCCGTCGCCGGTCTCGGCACCCGCGTGCTGCCCGCCACCAAGGCGATGCCGAAGGAGATGTTGACGATCGTCGACAAGCCTCTGATCCAGTACGTGGTCGACGAGGCCCGTGAGGCGGGGATCGAGCACTTCGTGTTCGTCACCGGCCGCAACAAGGGTGTCATCGAGGATCATTTCGACCGCATGTTCGAGCTCGACACCACGCTTGCGCAACGCGGCAAGAAGACCGAGCAGGAGATCCTGGCGCAGAATCAGCCCGAAGCCGGCGCAATGAGCTTCACCCGGCAGCAATCGCCGCTCGGTCTCGGCCACGCCGTGTGGTGCGCGCGCGACATCATCGGCAACGAGCCGTTCGCGGTGGTGCTGCCGGACGAACTGGTGCTGAACACGCCGGGCTGCCTGAAGCAGATGATCGATGCCGCCAACAAGCTCGGCGACAGGTCGAACGTGATCGCGGTCGAGGCGGTGCCCGACGAGCTCACACATCAATACGGTATCTGCAGCGTCGGCAAGCGCACCGGCAACATCTTCGAGGTCGACCGCATGGTCGAGAAGCCGCCGCAGGGCACCGCGCCGTCGAATTTGTCGATCACCGGCCGCTACATCCTGCAGCCCGAGATTTTCAATATCCTGGCCACCCAGGAGCGCGGCGCCGGTGGCGAGATCCAGCTCACCGACGCCATGATCGGGCTCGCCAAGACGCAGAAGTTCTACGGCGTCGAATTCGAGGGCGAGCGCCACGATTGCGGCTCGAAGCCCGGCTTCCTCCGCGCCAACATCGCCTTCGGCCTCAAGCGCCCCGAACTGCGCGACGGCCTGATCGCCGAGATGAAGAAGTATCTGGGGCAGTAGGTCGCTGCCTCATCTCGTCATTCGCCGCGAGAATGCGGACGTATGATTCACGGGCCGCGCAAAACATTCGATGTCGTCCCTGCGAAAGCAGGGACCTATAACCACCGAAGTTCGTTGTTGCGCGACGCTGGAACGACGAGTCCATTCACGACACCCGCCGCGGAGTATGGGTCCCTGCTTTTGCAGGGACGACAGTTGTGAATGTGGCGCGACGTGAGCGTCAAACACGGAAGGCATCGTCACCGCCGCCCTTCCGAACCAATCACGCCACCTTCCGTCGCCCGGTGCGTTTCGCCGGCGCCTTGCCGCCGTCTGCCTTCGGCGCGCGCAGCTCCCGGGCGGCGAGGCTCACCACCTCGGCGATCTGCTGGAGCTGCGAGGCGAGCGGAGAGGTCTTGCGCCAGACCATGCCGATGGTGCGCGACGGCTGCGGGTGCTTGAAGCGCGACACCGCGACCGGCGCCGAGCGCGTCTCGACCGTCACGGCCATCTCGGGGATCAGGGTGACGCCGATGCCGGCGCCGACCATCTGCACCAATGTCGACAGCGAGCTTGCGTCCAGCACCTCACGCGGCGGCGCGGACTGCATGTTGCAGAACGACAGCGCCTGGTCGCGGAAGCAGTGGCCTTCCTCGAGCAGCAACAGTCGCATCTCGCGCAGCATCTCGGCGCTCGGCACCGGCGTCTTCGCATCCTCGCCGGGCCGCACCAGCAGGAAGTTCTCCGAGAACAGCGCGACCTCGGTCAGCGACGGTTCCGACACCGGCAGCGCCACGATCGCGGTGTCGAGCCGGCCCTCGGCGACCTCCTTGATCAGTTTCGGCGTCAGCGTCTCGCGGATATGGATGTCGAGCTCGGGATGCAGCCGCGCCAGCGTCTCGATCACCTTCGGCAGCAGATATGGCGCGATCGTCGGGATCATGCCGACGCGCAGCCGACCGGCGAGCTTGTCGCGCGAGGCGCGCGCGAAGTCGCCGAGCTCGTCGACCGAGCGCAGGATCTCGCGCACGCGGCGCAGCAGTTCCTCGCCGAATGCCGTCAACGTCACCTGCCGCGCGCTGCGTTCGATCAGCACGCCGCCGACGGCCTGTTCCATTTCGCGGATCTGCATCGACAGCGCCGGCTGCGACACCGCGCAGGCATCCGCGGCGCGGCCGAAATGCCCGTGCCGGGCCAGCGCATCGAAATACCTCAGTTGCCGGAGTGTGACATTTATCATCAGTTTATCTTATTGCGGCGATCATTAAAGTCAATTTCACCTGATGGATCGAGGCGCGTAGAATCGGTCTTGGAAGAGCTCCAGCACATTCCAGAATCCATCACCTCGGAGAAGAAACATGGACGCAAAAACCGACGACGGCGCGGGCAAATGCCCATTCACGGCAGCCCCTCGCGGACACACGAATCGTGACTGGTGGCCGAAGTCGCTTGACGTTCAGGTCCTGCATCACAACTCCAGCCTGTCCGATCCGATGGGCAAGGAGTTCGACTACGCCAAGGAATTCAAGACCCTCGACCTCAACGCCGTAATCAAGGACCTGACGGCCCTGATGACGACGTCGCAAGAGTGGTGGCCGGCGGACTTCGGCCATTACGGCGGCTTGATGATCCGGATGGCCTGGCACTCGGCGGGCACCTATCGCATCACCGACGGCCGCGGCGGCGCCGGTGCCGGTCAGCAGCGTTTCGCCCCGCTCAACAGCTGGCCCGACAACGCCAACCTCGACAAGGCGCGCCGGCTGCTCTGGCCGATCAAGCAGAAATACGGCCGCAAGATCTCCTGGGCCGACCTGTATGTCCTCGCCGGCAACGTCGCGCTGGAATCGATGGGCTTCAAGACGTTCGGTTTTGCGGGTGGCCGCGCCGACGTATGGGAGCCGGAAGAGCTGTATTGGGGCCCGAGGGTACCTGGCTCGGCGACGAGCGCTACAGCGGCGAGCGCCAGCTCTCCGAGCCGCTTGGCGCGGTGCAGATGGGCCTGATCTACGTCAACCCGGAAGGCCCGAACGGCAATCCGGATCCGGTCGCTGCCGCGAAGGACATCCGAGAGACGTTCTTCCGCATGGCGATGAACGACGAGGAGACGGTTGCGCTGATCGCCGGCGGCCACACCTTCGGCAAGACCCACGGCGCGGGCGATCCGTCGCTGATCGGGCCGGAGCCGGAGGGCGGCGCGCTCGAGGATCAGGGTCTCGGCTGGAAGAGCAAGTTCGGCACCGGCGTCGGCGCCGATGCGATCACCGGCGGCCCCGAGGTCACCTGGACCCAGACGCCGACGAAGTGGAGCAACCACTTCTTCGACAACCTGTTCAAGTACGAGTGGGAGCTGACGAAGAGCCCCGCAGGTGCGAAGCAGTGGAAGGCGAAAGGCGCGGCGGCCGACATTCCGGACGCGTTCGACCCGTCGAAGAAGCACGTCCCGACCATGCTGACCACCGACCTGTCGCTGCGCTTCGATCCGGCCTATGAGAAGATCTCGCGCCGGTTCTACGAGCATCCGGATCAGTTCGCGGACGCCTTCGCCCGCGCCTGGTTCAAGCTCACGCATCGCGACATGGGCCCGATCCAGCGCTACCTCGGCCCGCTGGTGCCGAAGGAGACGTTGATCTGGCAGGACCCGGTTCCGGCGCTCGATCACGCCGTGATCGACGACAAGGACATCGAGGCACTGAAGGTGAAGATCCTCGCCTCGGGTCTCTCGGTGTCCGAACTGGTATCGACCGCCTGGGCCTCGGCGTCCACGTTCCGCGGCTCCGACAAGCGCGGCGGTGCCAACGGTGCGCGCATCCGTCTTGCGCCGCAGAAGGACTGGGAGGTCAACGAGCCGGCGCAGCTCAAGGGTGTGCTGTCCAAGCTCGAAACCATCCAGAAGGAGTTCGGCAAGAAGGTCTCGCTCGCCGACCTGATCGTGCTCGGCGGCGCGGCTGCGATCGAGAAGGCGGCGAAGGACGGTGGCACCAATGTGAAGGTCCCCTTCACGCCCGGCCGTACCGACGCGTCGCAGGAGCAGACCGACGCCGCCTCCTTCGCTCCGCTCGAGCCGCGGGCCGACGGCTTCCGCAACTATCTCAGCGGCAAGCGCCAGGCCATGTTGCCCGAGGAGGCGTTGGTCGACCGCGCGCAGCTGCTGCGGCTGACCGGACCGGAGTTGACGGTTCTTGTCGGCGGCCTGCGCGTGCTCGGTGCCAATGCCAAGAAGTCGAAGCATGGCGTCTTCACCGGCAAGCCGGGGACGCTGACCAACGACTTCTTCCTCAACCTGCTCGACATGGGCACGGAGTGGAGCGATGTCGGCGAGGGCGTCTATGAGGGCCGCGACCGCAAGACCAAGGCGGTGAAGTGGACCGGCACCCGCGTCGACCTGATCTTCGGCTCGCACTCGCAGCTGCGCGCGTTCGCCGAGGTTTACGGCTCGTCGGATGCCAAGGAGCAGTTCGTGAACGACTTCGTCGCGGCCTGGACCAAGGTGATGAACGCCGATCGCTTCGATCTCGTGAAGAAGTAAGCGGCCGGCGACGGCAATCAGGGCAGGGCGGCGCTTCGGCGCCGCCCTGTTTCGTTTCGGGATGCAGGGAAGGCTTTTCGCGCTTTGCCGGTCAGTCGTGCAGTTTCATATCCCGGATCATCTCCTCGAATTCCGCCCGCGTCGGAACCGCCGGTGGCGATTGCAGCGCGCCGCTCGTCGCGATGGGAGCCTCGCACCGTGAGGCCCCGCGCGACGGCTCGAAGATTGCGGTCAGGCTCGCCCAGCACACCAGGAGCGCCACGATCCAGTCCAGTACATTGGATGCCGTCATTGCAGCACCAGCATCAGCATTTCCATGCGCCGATGGTGCAACCTGTGCGACGCTTGCGCAATTCGGAAGCTGCGAAACGTAACTTCGGCAAAACCGAGCGGCTTGTCCGTACCACGCGAATGCAAGACGCCGTCATTGCGAGCGAAGCGAAGCAATCCATCGTGCCGCTGGCGGCTATCCGGGGCGTGCCCGTCGTCCTTCGATCGGGTAGGCCGGATCGTTGAAGCCCGGCGTCGAGGGATGGCCGGTGATGACGAGGCGGTCGATCAGCGCTTCATCCTCGGCGGTGAAACGATAGTCGAGTGCGCGGATGTAATCGTCCCATTGCGCTTCGGTGCGTGGGCCGGCAATGACCGCGCTGACGAACGACGAGTTCAGCACCCAGGCGACCGCGAACTGCCCGGGGGTGATGCCGCGGCCTTCGGCGTGGCGCTTGATCTCCTGTGCGAGTTGCAGCGATTCCGGCCGCCACTCGGTCTGCATCATGCGCTTGTCGTTGCGCCCCGCACGCGTGTCGGCGGGCGGCGGCGCATCGGGGGCGTATTTGCCGGTCAGGACGCCGCGCGCCAGCGGGCTGTAGGGCACGATGCCGAGGCCGTAATAGGCGCAGGCCGGAAAATGCTCGACCTCCGGCATCCGGTTCATCGCATTGTAATAGGGCTGGCTGGCAATCGGGCGGTCGATGCCGAGACGGTCGCAGATGTTGCAGATCTCGGCGACGCGCCAGGCGCGATAGTTGGAGACGCCGAAATAGCGCACCTTGCCGGAGCGGATCAGGTCGCCCATCGCGCGCACGGTCTCGTCGAGCGGCGTCGTGTGATCTTCCTTGTGCAGATAATAGACGTCGATGTAGTCGGTGCCGAGCCGCTTCAGGCTCTCGTCGGCGGCCTGCAACACCCAGCGCCGCGACAGCCCGCCATGGTTGGGATCGTCGCCGATCGGATTTGCGAGCTTGGTGGCGAGGACCCAGTTCGACCTTCTGTTCGAAATTGCGCGTCCGACGACTTCCTCGGACTTGCCTCCATTATAGGCATCGGCACTGTCGATGAAGTTGATCCCGGCCTCGCGCGCCTTCGCCACGATCCGCGACGAGGTCGCCTCATCGGTCGGTCCGCCGAACATCATGGTGCCCAAGCAGATCGGCGAAACCTTCAGGCCGCTGCGGCCGAGCTGGCGATATTGCATCGGGCGTTCCTTTCCTGTCATTCCGGGGGCGATGCGTAGCATCGAACCACAGATGCGCAATTGCGCATCGGGGAATCTCGAGGTTCCGGGTTCGCTTCGCGCCCCGGAACGACGATGATCAACTCTCGTTCTTCAGAATCTTGAACACGCCACTGGCCATCGCGATGCAGCGCTTGTCGACGGTCACCTCGGCCGTGATGAAGATCAGGCTGCGGGTCGAGCGCACCACGCGCGGCCGCGTCGTCAGGATCTCGCCGATCTTGCCGGCCTCGACGAAATGGGTGTCGAGCTGCACCGTCGCAAGCGTCGGCTTGCCCGAGACGAAGCGCGCGGCCATGCCGCAAGCGCGGTCGGCGAACGTCATGATCACGCCGCCCTGCACGAGCCGCGGCGATTGTGGTGCTTATCCTCGGTGATCAGCGCGAGCTCGAGCGCGCCGTCCTTCAACCGTTCCCACAGCGGGCCGATCAACGTCAGGAAGCCAGTGGTTTCGGCGACCTTCCAGCCGTCGGATTTGAGTTTGTCCGCGGTCTTGGCCGTCATGAGGTGAGGATCCGTTGCTTGCAAATGATTGATCGCAGGAGGCATGTCATTCCCTGCATTTCATCAAACGCTGTTGTGTTGTAGTCAAGCTCGATGGCCCGCACATTTGACGATGCCACCCGGCGGAATATCGCAGAGCTCTGCGCCGCGTTCGCGCGTCGGGCCGCGGCCGACACCGCACCGGCGCTGAAGCGTGCCGCGGTCGCGATCGCGCTGACCGAAGGCGAGGACGGCAACG
>NZ_JACMYK010000194.1 GCF_020889785.1 Bradyrhizobium acaciae | reverse complement strand
CCCCGCTCCGAGCGCGGCGCCGCCGCCGGCGGCCGCGGCTCCAAGCCGCTAGCGCACACCGGCGATTGCACTGCACAAGAACCCGGCCCAAAGCCGGGTTTTTGGTTTTGGCCAAGACACATCGGCGATTGCGATCATGCATCACGCGATCTGGCTCACCTATCGCTTTGCGATTGGCGTTGCATGTTGCTGATCATCGCATGCATCATCCCTTGGGACGCATTGTGACAACCTGCCAACATGCATAGATTGTGCGTGCGGCAGCCGATCACGACGCGGCGCGCAGGGAACTGGTTGCAGCACTTTGGTTGCAGCACTTTGGTTGAAGGCCCGGGTTGAATGAACGTCTCAACGCAAGCGCAGTCCGACACGCTGTTTCGTCCGATGATCGACCCGTTCGGCCGGACCATCCGTTACCTGCGCGTCTCCGTCACCGACCGCTGCGACCTGCGCTGCTTCTACTGCATGTCTGAAGACATGACCTTCCTGCCGAAGGCTGATCTGCTGACGCTGGAGGAGCTCGACCGGCTCTGCTCGGCCTTCGTTGCCAAGGGCGTGCGCAAGATCCGCCTCACCGGCGGCGAGCCGTTGGTCCGCCGCAACGTCATGGGCCTGGTACGCTCGCTGTCGCGGCATCTTTCGACCGGCGCGCTCGACGAACTGACGCTGACCACCAACGGCTCGCAGCTCGCGCGCTTCGCCCAGGAGCTGGCCGATTGCGGCGTGCGCCGGGTCAACGTCTCGCTCGACACGCTGGATGCGGCCAAGTTCCGCGCCATCACCCGCTGGGGCGACATCGACAAGGTGCTGGCGGGCATCGAGGCAGCGCGATCGGCCGGGCTCGCGGTCAAGATCAACGCGGTCGCGCTGAAGAACATGAACGAGGACGAGATCCCGGCGCTGATGGAATGGGCGCACGGCAAGGGCATGGGCCTGACCTTGATCGAGGTGATGCCGATGGGCGACATCGGCGAAGGCCGTATCGATCAATACGTGCCGCTGTCGCTGCTGCGCGCGCGGCTCGAGAAGCACTACACGCTGACCGATCTCGCCGACGACACCGGCGGCCCTGCCCGCTATGTCCGGGTCGCGGAGACCGGCGGCAAGCTCGGCTTCATCACACCGATGACCCACAATTTCTGCGAATCCTGCAACCGGGTGCGGATCACTTGCACCGGCACGCTGCACACCTGCCTCGGCCACGAGGACGCCTCCGACCTGCGCCGGCCGCTGCGCGCCTCGGACGACAACGACCTGCTGTCGGCGGCAATCGACCGTGCCATCGGGCTGAAGCCGAAGGGGCACGATTTCATCATCGACCGCCGCCACAACCGCCCGAGCGTCAGCCGCCATATGAGCGTTACCGGCGGCTAGAGCCATTTCCGTTCCGATCGAATCGGAACGGGGCTCCAGATTTTGCTTTGACGCGTTCTCTTTACGCGAACGGACGTCCACTTCGCTCGCGAACGCTCTGTTCCGGCCTCCACCGACGCCTCCCCTCCCCCCGATTACCAAGGCGGGACAACGGTTTGTCGTGGCGTCAATTTGCCCATTTTCCGATTGACGGCGTTTCACGGCGCTGATTTGGTGCCCCGGCTTTCACGCTAGCCAGGCCGGACAGGCCGCTGCCCCGTCGGTGACCGCCGACGATCCGGCAGCCAAGAGCAGCCAACAACGGCGGAAGCCCATTTCGGGGGAGGACGAACGTTTGCAACTGCTCCTGAAAGTGAGCCGTGGCTCCGTGCGCCTCTGCGCGGCGGCCAGATGATGCTTGAAATATTCGGCGCGCAGCTGGCGTGGCCGCGGAGATCGTGATGCGCCCATTGTTGGCACTGAGTCAGGCCATCGACCGACTCAACGAGAAGATCGGCACCGTCTGCAATCTGCTCGTACTGATCGCCTGCCTGGTCAGCGCCGGCAATGCCATGATCCGCTACGCGTTCAGCTACTCCTCGAACGGCTGGCTCGAGGCGCAGTGGTACATGTTCGCGATCCTCGTGATGTTCGGCGCCTCCTACACCTTCAAGCGCAACGAACATGTACGCGTCGAGATCCTGTATCTGATGCTGTCCGAGCGCGGCCAGCTCTGGCTCGACATGATCGGCACGCTGTTCTTCCTGATCCCGTCGTGCCTGCTGCTTGCCTACCTGTCGTGGCCGTTCTTCTATCAGGCCTATTCGGTCGGCGAGATGAGCGGCAATGCCGGCGGCCTGCTGCGCTGGCCGATCAAGTTCGTTATCCCGTCCGGCTTCGTGATGCTTGCGTTGCAAGGCGTCTCAGAGGTGATCAAGCGGATCGCCGCGCTGCAGGGCTATGTGACCATCGACGCGAAGTATGAGAGGCCGACGCAATGACGATCACGCTGGAGATGATGCCGCCGTTGATGTTCGGCGGCCTGATCATTGCAATGCTGATCGGCTATCCGGTGGCGTTCACGCTCGCCGCGGTCGGCCTGTCGTTCGGGTTCCTGTCGATCTATCTCGGCTTCTTCGACCTCAACTTCCTGCAGGCGATCCCGGGCCGTATCTTCGGCAGCGTGCTGTCCAACGAGCTCTTGCTCGCGATCCCGTTCTTCACCTTCATGGGCGCGATATTGGAGAGATGCGGGCTCGCCGAGGACATGCTCGACTCGATGGGCCAGCTGTTCGGCCCGATCCGCGGCGGCCTCGGCTATTCCGTGATCATCGTCGGCTTCATCCTCGGCGCCATCACCGGCACGGTGGCGGCGCAGGTGATCGCCATGGCGCTGATCTCGATGCCGGTGATGATCCGTTACGGCTACAACATCCGCTACATCACGGGCGTGCTCGCCGCCTCCGGCACCATCACGCAACTTGTCCCTCCCTCGCTCGTGCTGATCGTGCTCGCCGACCAGCTCGGCAAGTCGGTCGGCGACATGTATCTCGGCGCCTGGGGCCCTCGGTGTTCCAGATCATGCTGTTCGCCGGCTACACCTTCCTGCTCGGCATCTTCAAGCCAAGCCATGTGCCGGCGGTGCCGATCGAGGCGCGCACGCTGACCGGCTGGGCGCTGTGGAAGAAGTGCCTGCTCGGCATCATCCCCTCCGCCGTGCTGATCTTCGTCGTGCTCGGCACCATGATGATGGGCCTTGCGACCCCGACCGAAGCCGGCGCCATGGGCGCGGTCGGCGCCATCGTGCTCGCCGCCATCCACCACAAGGATTTCAGCGCAGCCGGACGCAAGGTGCTGATCGTCGGCGTGATCGCCGGGGGCATCGGCACCATCATCGCGATGCTGTACACCGAGAACCTGATCTTCAAGCTCGCCTTCGCGATCACCTATCTCGCAGTGGTCTGGATCTGTATCGAGGCCGTGAAAATCCCGGACCTGCGCGACCTGATCAAGCAGGGCTACGAGACCACCATGCGCATCACCTGCATGGTCACCTTCATCCTGATCGGCTCGACCTGCTTCTCGGTGGTGTTCCTCGGCGTGTCCGGCGGCACCTGGCTGGAGCACCATCTGACCTCGCTGCCCGGCGGCGTCTGGGGCTTCCTGATCTTCATCAACATCTTCATCTTCTTCCTGGCGTTCTTCCTCGACTTCTTCGAGATCGCCTTCATCATCCTGCCGATGATCGCGCCGATCGCGCAGAAAGTGCTGGCGCCGGTGGTCGGCCCCGACGCCGCGCTGATCTGGTTCGGCGTGATGCTCTGCGTCAACATGCAGACCTCGTTCCTGCATCCGCCGTTCGGCTTCGCGCTGTTCTATCTGCGCGGCGTGGCGCCGAAGGAAGTGAAGAGCTCCGACATCTATTGGGGCGCCATGCCCTGGATCGGGCTGCAGGCGATCATGGTGGCGCTGGTGATTGCGTTCCCGGTCGTCGTCACCGGCCTGCTCGACAAGCCGCTCGATGTCGACCTCAACAAGGTCAAGATCGAGGTGCCGCAGATCGAGCTGCCACCGCTCGATTTCGGGCAACCGAAGCAGTAGCCGGCACCAGCGGGTTCGGCGTGTCCCGCGAAAGCGAGGCACGCTGCGTCAGTTGACGGCGGCGGCGAGGCCTGTGAAGACGGGGATACGGATCGTCCTCCAACTCACAGATCGTCGCCCATGCCCCAAGCACGTCCCACCCGCTCCCTCGTTCGTCCGCTCGTCGCATCCCTCAGCCTCGCACTTGCCGCTGCCGTGGCGCATGCGGCGCCGGCGGCCGACATTCGCACGCTGGCGCAACAGGAGCAGCAGCCGCTGCTCGACACTCTGCGCGACCTCGTGCAGATCGAATCCGGCAGCAAGGACATCGAGGGGCTGAACCAGCTTGCCGCGCGCATCGCCGGCCAGCTCAAGCAGCTCGGCGGCGCGGTGGACATCCTGCAAACCACCGACATCTACCGCCTCGACGATACGCCCGAGACAATCGGCCCGGCCGTGCAGGCCGTCTTCAAGGGCACCGGCAGCGCGAAGATCATGCTGATTGCGCATATGGACACGGTGTATCTCAAGGGCATGCTGAAGGACCAACCCTTCCGCATCGACGGCGACAAGGCCTATGGGCTCGGCATTGCCGACGACAAGCAGGGCGTCGCCACCATCCTCCACACCGTGGCGCTGCTGCAGAAGCTGAACTTCAAGGATTACGGCACGCTCACCGTGCTGATCAACGGCGACGAGGAGATCTCTTCGCCCGGCTGGCGCTCAACCATCACCCGCCTCGCCGCGGAGCAGGATGCCGTGTTCTCGTTTGAAGGCAGCGATGCCAGCGGCACGCTCCGCCTTGCCACCAGCGGCATCGGCTCGGCCTACCTCACGGTGCACGGCAAGTCGTCGCATGCGGGTGCAAGGCCGGAAGGTGGCGTGAATGCGCTCTATGAGCTGTCGCACCAGGTGTTGCAAATGAAGGACCTGTCCAAGCCCGAGCAGGGCCTGAAGTTGAACTGGACGGTCTCCAAATCCGGCACCAACCGCAACGTGATCCCCGCCGAAGCCACGGCCCAGGCCGATGCGCGTGCGCTCAAGGTGTCCGACTTCGACGAGCTCGAGACGGCCTTGCAGGACAAGATCAAGAACCGCCTGCTGCCTGACTCCAAGGTGGACGTGAAATTCGAGGTGCGCCGCCCGCCGCTCGAAGCCACCGACGCCTCGCGCCGCGTGGCCGGCCACGGCAAGACGATCTATCAGGAATTGGACATGCCGCTGAACGTGGCCGAAAGGGCCACAGGCGGCGGCACCGACGCTGCGTTTGCCGCCCTCAAGACCAAGGGAGCCGTAGTCGAGGGCATGGGCCTCTCCGGCTTCGGCGCGCACTCCAACGATGCCGAATACGTGCAAGTCAACAGCATCGTGCCGCGGCTCTACCTGACCACGCGGATGATCATGGATCTGTCCGACGGCAAGGTGAAATAAGCCGCCCGGCCCGCCGCCCAGGTTCGCAAGCCTCTCAGGACGTCGCCGGCGCTGCCTTGGCCAGGCGGAAGCTCAGCGTGAACTGGGCACCGCCGGACGCCAGGTTCTCCACCCTGACCGTCGCGTCGTGATCGTCGACGACGCCGCGCACGATCGAGAGCCCGAGCCCCGCACCATCGGTGCGGTGGCGCTGACGATCGCCGCGCCAGAAGCGCTGGAAGATCAGGCCCTGCTCGGCCGGCGCAATCCCCGGCCCGCAGTCGCGCACCTGCACCGAACCGTCCTCGCGCACCTCGACATCGACCGAGGTCTCGTCGGCGGTGTACTTGATCGCGTTCTCCGCCAGATTGAAGATCGCGCGTTGCAGCATCTCGGCATTGCCCCTGACCTGCACGGGGCTGTCGGCGCCACGCAGCGCGATGTCCTTCTTCTGCGCCAGCGCATAAGGTGCGATCGAGCCGACCACTTCGGCGCAGACCGCACGCAGGTCCGCGGTCTCGCCGGGATCCAGCACCAGCGTATCGAGCTCGGCGATCTCCAATAGCTGGCTGACGATGCGGCTCATGCTTTCGATGTCGGCATGCAGCTCCTTGGTCCCCTTGGCTGCATCCAGCGTCTCGATCCGGGTCCTCAGGATCGCGAGCGGAGTGCGAAGCTGATGGGCGGCATCGGCCGTGAACTGGCGCTGCACGTGAAAGCCGTCCTCCAGACGATCGAAGGCCTGGTTGACGGCGGTCACCAGCGGCAGGATCTCGCTCGGTATCCCCTCCGTCGGCAGCCGGATATCGGTTCTGGCCGGGCCGATGCTCCTGGCCTCCTCCGAGGCCCGCAGCAGCGGAGTCACGGCGCGGCGGAAGATCAGGATATCGGTCGCAAGCAAAATCAGGAGGATCGGGATGGTGATCCAGCCGACCCGCCGGAAGAAGTTGGAGACGATGTCATCGATGATGACGTCGCGATGTGACAGGTCCTCGGCGACCAGGATGCGCAGCGTCTGGCCGCCGAGCAGCTTGGTGACGCTCGCACCGGAAATCCGGTCAGCCGCAGCCGGCAGCCGCGGCGGCCCGCGATGCGACGAAAACAGCAGGCGATCGTCCGCATCATAGATGTCGTAGCGGTAGCGGCCATAGGCGTCGGAATAGAGCCCCCTCAGGCTGTCCGGCAGGCTGAGCTGCACCTTGCCGTCGGAATCGACCGTGAGATTCTGGCCGAGATCGGCGGCCTGATCGCGCATCGCTTCGCGATGCAGCTGGTTGATCTCCGAATTCAGCAACCACAGCAGCAGCAGCGGCAGGAAGATCGCGGCGACCGCGACCGCCACGATGTGCAGGAACACGATCCGCGAGGTCAGCGACGTGAAGCGGAACACCGCTACTTCTCCTCGGCCATCAGATAGCCGACGCCCCGAATGGTATGGATGATGATCCTGGCGTGGTGCTCGGTCAGCAGCTTGCGCAGCCGCGACACGTAAACCTCGACCGCATTCGAGGCGACCTCGCCCGACAGACCGAAGATGTGGTCCTCGACGTTCTTCTTCGGCACCACCCGCCCCTGCCGCCGCAACAGGATCTCCAGCACCGAGGTTTCGCGCGCCGAGAAAACGTGCGGCGAACCGTCGACGAACACCTGCTTGCTCTCCGTGTCGTAGACGAGATTGGCGAGCTTCAGCGAGGAGCCGAGCAGCTGGCCGGGCCGCCGCAGGATGGCCTCGAGCCGCGCCACCAGCTCTTCCAGCGCAAATGGCTTCGCCAGATAGTCGTCCGCGCCGCTCCGCAGGCCGTTGACCCGATCCTGCAGCCCGTTGCGCGCAGTCAGCACCAGCACCGGCAGCGGGTCGTTCTTGCGGCGAAGCTCCGACAGCACCGACAGGCCATCGCCGTCGGGCAGGCCGAGATCGAGGATCATGGCAGCATAGCTGACGCTACGCAGCGCATCGCGCGCTTCGGCAACGCTGTTAACGATGTCGGACTCATATCCCGCCGCCATCAGCCCGCTGGCGAGCAGCCTCGAGAGCTCGACGTTATCCTCGACGATCAGAAGGCGCATTGCAGCAGTCCTGTCTTCATTCGGTCGGTCGCCTGTTTGCACACCTTGTTGCGCTGCGCCAGCCACGCGATAAAACTCTGCAGCAGATCGCGCGTTGGGCAATCACGATGTGCAGGCGACATGAATTTGAGCATACCGCCTGGATCCGAATCCGGCCAAAACAGCATTCATTTGGCCGCGCTCTCGTTAGCTCCAGACAAAAATCCCGGAGCGATGCCCCGGGATTCCTGCTCACGTAAGGCAGCGTCGTCAGACCTGCGAGTGACGCGCCATGAAATTGTCGTAGCCGACCTCGGCGACCTGGAACCATTGATAGCCGTTGTTGGAGAACGACGTCAGCGACTCATAGACTTTCTTGAAGTTGGCATTGGTTGCCGAGACCTCGCTGTGCAGTTCCTTGGCGGCCTTGAAGGAGGCTTCCATCACCGGCGCGGGGAACGGATGCAGCTTGGTGCCGGCGGCGAGCAGCTTCTTCAGCGCGATCGGGTTGGCCTGATCGTAGCGCGCCATCATCCAGTTGTTGGCGAAATGGCCGGCCTGCTCCAGCACATGCTGATAGTACTTCGGCAGTGCATTCCATTTGTCGAGATTGACGATCGCGAGCAGCATCGGGCCGCCTTCCCACCAGCCCGGGAAGTAGTAATGCGGCGCGACCTTGTAGAAGCCGAGCTTCTCGTCGTCATAGGGACCAACCCACTCGGCACCGTCGATCGTGCCCTTCTCCAGCGCCGGATAGATGTCGCCGCCCGCGAGCTGCTGCGGGACGCAACCGAGCTTCTGCATCACGCGCCCGGCGAAGCCGCCAATCCGGAATTTCAGGCCCTTGAGATCGTCGACGCTGTTGATCTCCTTGCGGAACCAGCCGCCCATCTGGCAGCCGGTATTGCCGGCAAGCAGCGAGGTGACGTTGTAGCTCTTGTAGAACTCGTTGAGCAGCTCCTTGCCCCCGCCCAGCATGTACCAGGCCTGATTGAGCCGCGAGTTCGGGCCGAACGGCACCGACGAACCGAAGGTGAAGGTCGGGTCCTTGCCGAAATAATAATAGGAGGCGGTGTGGCCCATCTCGACGGTTGCGCTTTGCACGGCGTCGAGCACCTGCAGGCCCGGCACGATCTCGCCGGCGGCAAAGGTCTGGATCTGGAATTTGTTGTCGGTCGCTTCACCCACCGCCTTGGCCATCAGCTCGGCACCGCCGTGCAGCGTGTCGAGCGACTTCGGCCAGCTTGTCGTCATGCGCCATTTGAGCTCGGGCATCGATTGCGCGATCGCGGGCGCCGCAATCGTGGCTGCTCCCGCAACACCCAGGCCCGTGACCTTGATGAAATCTCTTCGCTTCATTGTTGAATCCTACCCTTGTCTGGTTGTGTCGCCGAAGCGTCGACCGGCTTTCGCGGTGTCGCGCTCGCTCTTCTTTGCCGTCACGATCGAATTGCGATCATGGGCTGCCTTCATGCCGAGGCTTGCGCGCAAGCATGGAACATCCCCTCCCCGAACGCCAGACGCAAAAAGCCCGGCCTCCTTGCGAAGGCCGGGCTACTTAAGTCGAAGCTTTTGGCGGGCCTCGATCCGTCGATCGAAGCTCCTGGTTCTTATCTGGATGCGTTCTCTTGACGCGAACGCTGGTCCAGTTTGGTCAGCCGCGGGTGCGCGAGCGGATCATGAAGCTGTCGAAGGTGTATTCGGCGACCTGCCACCACAGATACTGGTCGGAGCGGTACGCCTGCATGGCTTCGATCGACTTCTTGAAATCGGCATTCTTGGCCGAAATTTCACCCCACAGCTCGTTGGTCGCCTTGAGGCAGGCCTCGAGCACTTCGTTGGTGAACGGACGCAGCTGCGTGCCGCCGGCAACCAACCGCTTCAGCGCCGACGGGTTCTGCATGTCGTAGCGTGCAGCCATCCAGCTGTTGGCGTTGGCGGTCGCGTTGGTCAGGATCGCCTGGTAGTTCTTCGGCAGCGCGTTCCACTTCTCCAGGTTGATGAAGGAGTGCACGGTCGGACCGCCTTCCCAGAAGCCCGGGTAGTAGTAGTACTTGGCGACCTTCTGGAAGCCGAGCTTTTCGTCGTCATACGGACCGACCCACTCGGCGGCGTCGATGGTGCCCTTTTCGAGCGCCGGATAGATGTCGCCGCCGGCGAGTTGCTGCGGCACTACGCCGACCTTCTGCAGCACCTGGCCGGCAATGCCGCCGATGCGGAATTTGAGGCCGGAGAGATCGGCGACCGTCTTGATCTCCTTGCGGAACCAGCCGCCCATCTGCGTGCCGGTGTTGCCGGTCGGGAAACCGATCACGCCGAACTTCTTGAAGAACTCGTTGCCGAGCTCTTGGCCGCCGCCCTGGTACCACCACGAATTCTGCATGCGGGCGTTGAGGCCGAACGGCACCGACGCGTAGATCGAGAAGGTCGGATCCTTGCCGACATAGTAGTAGGACACGGTGTGGCACATCTCGACGGTGCCGTTGGAGGTCGCGTCCAGCGCCTGCAGGCCGGGGACGATCTCGCCCGCCGCGAACACCTGGATCTGGAACTTGTTGTCGGTCATTTCGGCGACGTACTTCGCCACCTGGTCGGCGCCGCCATAGATGGTGTCCAGCGACTTCGGGAAGCTCGAGGTCAGGCGCCACTTGATTTCAGGCGAGGACTGCGCGATCGCCGGCGCGGCAACCGCCGTCGCGGCAGCACCGGCCGCAGAAACTTTCAAAAAATCACGACGCTTCATCGTAAGGCTTCTCCTTGAGGGGCGTTTCCCAGTGACCGCAAGCAGTTCTCCGGCACGGCGCATTAATGGCCTGCCGAGGCGCTCTGGTCGGCCCTTTAACACGGAAGGAGCCTTCACGGAAACGCGACAATGGCATGACCGCACCAATTAAACGAAAGTCTGATGACGCGGAAATTGGCCGGAAAATAAGGGCTCAGGACACCTCGCGGGCGCTGGCGGATCCTGCCGCCGATCGCGCGGTAAATCGCCGCGCGCGGGCCGTCCCGTTCACGCTCAACCACCGCGCTCCCGGGACAATCAGCGCCGCGTCGGCTCCCGCGATTTTTTGGCTTTCTCGGCCAGATGTCGCCCGCGCCGGATCCAGCTTTGTGCGGTCGTCTTGCTGACGCCATACGTCTTCGCGATCGCCTCCGCGGCCTCGCCGATCGAGTCGGATTTCTTGGCAACGTTGAACGCCGCCCGGGAGGCCTCTTCGCGCTTCTCCCGCGTCAGATGTTTGCGGCGTGTCTTGTTTGCTTCGCGTGATGCTGCCATGTCGATGGCCGCCCCACGGCCCCTGCGCAGTTTCGGCTTCGCCCGTGGCCGCCTTCGACTGGTGGAAGGATGGGTACGATTCGGCCGGTGCCACACAAACATACAGGCCGGAACCGATTCAGCAATCGTCCAAAGGCGACAGGCCTGTGAAGAAGGGCCGCCGGGGGTCCTGGCCCTTCATGACCCATCGGCTCGGCCGGACAACCGCGCAGGCTCAGCCTGCGGCGATGACGCCTTGCAGCTGCTCCCGGACCTTGCCGCCGATCGCGCGGTAAATCGCCGCGTGCGGGCCATCCGGTTCGCTCTCGACCACCGGGTTGCCGGAATCGGAGGCGGTGCGGATGGCGATGTGCAGGGGGACTTCGCCGAGGAACGGCACCCCGAGCTTCTCGGCCTCGTGGCGGGCGCCGCCATGGCCAAAGATGTCCGAGCGGGTGCCGCAATGCGGGCACTGGAAGTAGCTCATGTTCTCGACGATGCCGAGCACCGGCACGTTGACCTTCTTGAACATCGCCAGTCCCCGCCGCGCATCGATCAGCGAGAGATCCTGCGGGGTCGAGACGATGACGGCGCCCTTGAGCGGGACGTTCTGCGCCAGCGTCAGCTGGGCGTCGCCGGTGCCGGGCGGCATGTCGACGACCAGCACGTCGAGGGTGCCCCAGGCGACGTCGCGCAGCATCTGGGTGATCGCGGACATCACCATCGGCCCGCGCCAGATCATCGCGGTGTCCTCCTCGACCAGGAAGCCGATCGACATGATCGCCAGGCCGAAGCGCTGCAGCGGGATCATCTTCTTGTCGTCGTTGAGCTGCGGCTTCTCGCGGATGCCGGTCAGCCGCGGCACCGACGGGCCATAGATGTCGGCGTCGAGCAACCCGACGCGCAGGCCGAGGTCGCGCAGGCCGAGCGCGAGGTTCAGCGCCGTGGTCGACTTGCCGACCCCGCCCTTGCCGGAGGCGACCGCGATGACGGCGGAGATGCCGGGGATCTCGGCCTGGCGGGCCATCGGCGATTGCGCACCGGGCGGGTGCGGGTGACGG
>NZ_JACMYK010000193.1 GCF_020889785.1 Bradyrhizobium acaciae | reverse complement strand
CGCCGCCCGGAACGACGCGCAGCCTCGTTCGGCCCCGGCCCAGCTGGGCTTTTACGGGTCTGCCGGGCGAGACAAGCAGGGCGCGACGTTGTAGAACCCGCCCCGTCGGTCCCGGGTAGGCCCCTGTTCCGGCCGCCCGAAAACCCGTTTTGAGAGACCCGTTTCGAGACCATGCCCCTGCTCGTCAAAATCTGCGGCCTGTCCACGCGCGAGACGCTCGACGTCGCGCTCGAGGGCGGGGCTGACATGGTGGGGTTCGTGTTTTTTCCGCCCTCGCCACGCCATATCAGCCTGGAGACCGCGCGCGAGCTCGGCAAACAGGCCAAGGGCCGCGCCGTGAAGGTCGCGCTGACCGTCGATGCCGACGACGCGACCATCGAGAACATCATCGAGACGCTGCGGCCGGATATCCTGCAATTGCACGGCAAGGAGACCACGGCGCGGCTGCGCGATCTCAAGCAGAAGTTCGGCCTGCCGCTGATGAAGGCGCTGCCGGTCGAGACCTCAGCCGATCTCGCGCCACTGCCGGGCTATGCCGGCGTCGCCGACCGCATCCTGTTCGATGCGCGCGCGCCGAAGGATGCGACGCGGCCGGGCGGGCTCGGCGCGCCGTTCGATTGGCACGTGTTGGAGAATCTCGATCTCGCGCTGCCCTACATGGTCTCCGGCGGGCTCAACGCCGAGAACGTCGCCGAAGCTGTCCGCGTCACCCACGCCGGCGGGGTCGACGTTTCGTCGGGCGTCGAGCGCACGCCCGGCGTCAAGGATCCCGAGCTGATCCGCGCCTTCATCCGCGCCGCACGCGCAACCCAAGAACTGATGGTTCGATGAATCCAAACCTTCCCAATTCCTTCCGCAGCGGTCCCGACGAGCGCGGGCATTTCGGCATTTTCGGCGGACGCTTCGTCGCGGAAACGCTGATGCCGCTGATCCTCGATCTCGAAAAGGCCTATGCCGACGCCAAGGCCGATCCGGCGTTCCAGGCCGAGATGAACGTCTATTTGAAGGACTATGTCGGCCGGCCCTCGCCGTTGTATTTCGCCGAGCGGCTCACCGAGCATCTCGGCGGCGCCAAGATCTATCTGAAGCGCGAGGAGCTCAACCACACCGGTTCGCACAAGGTCAACAACGTGCTGGGCCAGATCATGGTCGCGCGCCGCATGGGCAAGAAGCGCATCATCGCCGAGACCGGCGCCGGCCAGCATGGTGTGGCGACCGCGACGCTGTGCGCGCGGTTCGGGCTCGAATGCGTGGTCTATATGGGCGCGGTCGACGTCGAGCGGCAGCAGCCGAACGTGATCCGCATGGAGATGCTGGGCGCCAAGGTCGTCCCGGTGCAGTCCGGCGCGCGCACGCTGAAGGACGCGATGAACGACGCGCTGCGCGATTGGGTCACCAACGTGCACAACACCTTCTATTGCATCGGCACGGTGGCGGGCCCGCACCCCTACCCGATGATGGTGCGCGATTTCCAGTCGATCATCGGCCACGAGACCCGCAAGCAGATGCAGGAGGCCGAGGGCCGCCTGCCGGATTCGCTGATCGCCTGCATCGGCGGCGGCTCCAATGCGATGGGCCTGTTCCATCCGTTCCTCGACGATCCCTCGGTCGAGATCTTCGGCGTCGAGGCCGCCGGTCACGGGCTGACGCAGCTACACGCGGCCTCGCTCGCCGGTGGGCGCCCCGGCGTGCTGCACGGCAACCGTACCTATCTGTTGATGGACGCTGACGGCCAGATCGAGGAAGCACATTCGATCTCCGCCGGGCTCGACTATCCCGGCATCGGCCCCGAGCATTCCTGGCTGCATGAGACCGGCCGCGTGAAATATCTCTCGGCGACCGACGAGGAAGCGCTGGCGGCATTCCAACTGCTGTCGCGGCTCGAAGGCATCATCCCGGCGCTGGAATCCGCGCACGCCATTGCGAAACTGTCCGAACTCGCACCGCAGCGGCCCAGGGATCATCTGATGGTGGTCAATCTCTCGGGCCGTGGCGACAAGGACGTGCCGCAGGTCGGCGACATCTTGAAGGCGAGGCAGAAGTGACGGGCTGGGCGCTCCTCCCTTACCTCTCCCCGTCGGGGAGAGGTCGGCTGCGTAGCAGCCGGGTGAGGGGTCTCGCCACTCATTCGAACCGGAGAGATGATTCGATCAGCTCAAGTACGCCTTCGAGATTCTCATACACATCGGTGTTAGAGACCCGAACGACGAGAAAGCCGCAGGCTTCGAGGACCTTGGTCCTGGCCTCGTCGCGTCTCATCTCTGATGATGTTGAATGCGTTACGCCGTCGACTTCGACGATCAGCTTCCCATCAAGCGTAACGAAATCGACGATGTATCGGTCGATCGGATGCTGGCGACGGAATTTCCATCGCGCTAGCCTGCGATTGCGCAGCGCCTGCCAAAGCTTTGCCTCGGCGCTTGTCTGTGACGCGCGGAGGCTTCGAGCTCTCGCCTTGAACCGCTCCATCCCCCTCACCCGGCTGCTGCGCAGCCGACCTCTCCCCGGAGGGGAGAGGTATAGCACAGCGACTGTCCAATCATGACCACCCGTATCGACGCACGTTTCGGCGAGCTGAAGCAGCAGGGCCGCTCCGCTTTCGTTACCTTCGTGATGGCCGGCGACCCCGACCCGAAAACCTCGCTCGACATCCTCAAGGCGCTGCCGAAAGCCGGCGCCGACGTCATCGAGATCGGCATGCCGTTCACCGACCCGATGGCCGACGGCCCGTCGATCCAGGCGGCCGGTCTGCGCGCGCTCAAGGGCGGCATGACGTTGCGCAAGACGCTGACGATGGTCCGCGACTTCCGCAAGGAGGACAACGCCACGCCGATCGTGCTGATGGGCTACTACAATCCGATCTACATCTACGGCGTCGACAGCTTCCTGGCCGATGCCAAGACCGCCGGCGTCGACGGCCTGATCATCGTCGACCTGCCGCCGGAGGAAGACACCGAGCTCTGCATCCCCGCGATCAAGGCCGGCCTGAACTTCATCCGGCTGGCGACGCCGACCACCGACGACAAGCGCCTGCCGGCGGTGCTCGCGAATACCTCGGGCTTTGTCTACTACGTCGCGGTCACCGGAATCACCGGCAGCGCCGCAGCCGATTCGAAGGTCGTCGGAGCGGCCGTGGCGCGCATCAAGCGGCACACTGCCCTGCCGGTCTGTGTCGGCTTCGGCATCCGAACTCCGGAAGCGGCGCGTGCGATCGCCGAGAACGCCGATGGCTCCGTGGTCGGCACTGCGCTGGTCGATGCCCTGAAGGGCAGCCTCGATGCCGAAGGCCGCGCGACGCCGAAGACCGTGAGCGCGGTGGCGGACCTGGTGTCCGCACTCGCGCAGGGGGTCCGGGGCGCCAAGCAGGCCGCTGAATAAGCCACATTTTGCGGCAACAAGGCCGCTAATGGCGGCTTGCCGGGTTCGCCCGGCCCGCCATATATCCAGCTGGTGCGGAACCGATCCGCATTTCGGAGCGAACCATGAATTGGCTCACCAACGTCGTCCGGCCGAAGATCCGTAACATCCTGCGGCGCGAGACGCCGGAGAATCTCTGGATCAAATGCCCGGATTCCGGGCAGCTCGTGTTCTACAAAGACGTCGAGGCCAACCAGTTCGTGATCCCCGGCTCGAACTACCACATGCGCATGGGCGCGGTGGCGCGGCTGAAGTCGATCTTCGACAACGAAACCTGGTTCGACGTCGCGCTGCCCGAGGTGACGGCCGATCCGCTGAAATTCCGCGACGAGCGCAAATATGTCGACCGCATCAAGGATGCCCGCACCAAGACCGGGCTGAACGATGCGATCAAGGTCGGCTACGGCAAGCTCGAGGGCGCCGGCGTCGTGGTCGCGGTGCAGGATTTCGATTTCATGGGCGGCTCGCTCGGCATGGCCGCCGGTGAGGCGATGGTGCGCGGGCTCGAGCTCGCGGTCGAGAAGAAGTCGCCCTTCATCGTGTTCGCCGCATCGGGCGGCGCGCGGATGCAGGAAGGCATCCTGTCGCTGATGCAGATGCCGCGCACCACGGTCGGCGTGCAGATGCTGCGCGAGGCCAAGCAACCGTACATCGTCGTGCTGACCAATCCGACCACCGGCGGCGTCACCGCGTCCTATGCGATGCTCGGCGACATCCAGATCGCCGAGCCCGGCGCTCTGATCGGCTTTGCCGGCGCGCGCGTGATCGAGCAGACCATTCGCGAGAAGCTGCCGGAAGGTTTCCAGCGCGCCGAATATCTGCGCGAGCACGGCATGGTCGATATGGTCGTGCACCGCCACGAGATGAAGGCGACGCTGGCGCGGCTGTGCCGCCTGCTGACCAAGGCGCCGGCGCTCGAAACCGCATCGAAGCCCACGGCCGCGGTCACCGAGCCGGCCCAGATCGTCACGGCACCTGAGACGGTGCCGGCCGCGCCGCACGCGTGACCGCAAGCGCGGCCCCATCGCAACCCTCGTTCGAGGCGTTGATCGCGCGGCTATCGGCGCTGCATCCCAAGCGCATCGATCTCAGCCTCGATCGCATGCGCGGCCTGATGGAGCGGCTCGATCATCCCGAGCGCAAGCTGCCGCCGGTGATCCATGTCGCCGGCACCAACGGCAAGGGCTCGACCGTTGCCTACCTGCGCGCGATTCTCGAAGCATCAGGCCTGCGGGTGCACGTCTTCACCTCGCCTTACCTGGTGCGGATCAACGAATGCTACCGGCTGGGCGCCACAGGCGGCGGCAAGCTCGTCGGTGACGACGAGCTGCGCGCGACATTCGAGGATTGCGAGCGCATCAACGCCGGCAATCCCATCACCATCTTCGAGATGGAAACCGCTGTTGCGTTTTGCCTGTTCGCAAAACATCCGGCCGATGTCGCGCTGCTTGAGGTCGGCCTCGGCGGCCGGCTGGATTCGACCAACGTGGTCGAGACGCCGCTGGCCGCGGTGATCACGCCGGTCAGCATGGATCACATGGAATTCCTCGGCGACAATCTGACGGCGATCGCCGGCGAGAAGGCTGCGATCATCAAGCGCAAGGTGCCGGTGGTCTGCGCCGAGCAGGCCCCGGATGCGATGGCCGTGATCGAGGCGGAGGCGAACCGCATGCGTGCGCCGCTGCATGCGGCCGGCCAGCAATGGCATGTCGGCGTGGAGCGCGGCCGGTTGGTCTATCAGGACGAGCGCGGCTTGATGGATCTCGCCGCGCCGAAGTTGTTCGGCCGGCACCAGTTCGACAATGCGGGCCTTGCGATCGCGACGTTGCGTGCGATCGACACCTTCAAGCTCAGTATCGCTGCCTATGAGGCCGGCATCGTCAACGCCGAATGGCCGGCGCGGATGCAGCGGCTGGTCTCGGGCAGCCTCGTCTGTCAGGGGCCGCAGGGCTCCGAGGTCTGGCTCGATGGCGGCCACAACGCCGAAGGCGGCCGCGTTGCGGCCGCGGCGCTCGGCGATCTCGAGGAGCGTGTGTCACGGCCGCTGGTCGTGATCGCAGGCATGATGGCCAACAAGGATGCCAACTCATTCCTTGCCAATTTCGCCGGCTTGACGCGCCACATCATTGCGGTACCGGTGCCCGGCCGCGACAACGGCATGGCGCCGGACAAACTCGCCGATGCCGCGCGCGCGCTCGGCATGCGGGTCGAGATCGCAAGCGGCGTCGACGCCGCGTTGCAACGGCTTGCCACCTTGGCCTACGAGGTGCCGCCGCGCATCCTGATCACCGGCTCGCTGTACCTCGCCGGCCCCGTGCTTGCGGCCAACGGCACGCCTCCTGCATGATCAATCCGGTGTCGCGGACGCGGTGCAGCGCAGCGATGCTCCGCAGAGCCGGGACCCACCTCGACGCAATGGCCCCGGCTCAGCAGCGCACCACTGCGTGCTGTGCTGAGTCCGGGACAGGCAACGGAGACGACTGACATCATGCGTTTCGCTGCGATCGCCGACATTCACGGCAACCATCTCGCGCTCGAAGCTGTCTTGTCGGACATTCGTGCGCGGGGCATTTCCGACATCGTCGATCTCGGCGACATGGTGAGCGGGCCGCTCGACGCCCGGCCGACGATCGACACGCTGATGGAGCTCGATACGGTCCACCTGCTCGGCAATCACGACCGCTATCTGATCGACCGTCCGCACGAGAAAATGGGCTCCTGGGAGCGGCTGGCCTATACCCAGCTCGAGCCGCGGCATCTCGACTGGCTGCGCACGCTGCCGGCCAATGCGGTCTATCGCGAGGAGGTTTTCCTCTGTCACGCGACGCCGCAGGACGATGAAACCTACTGGCTCGACACCGTGCTGCCGGGCGGCGAGGTTCTGATGTCTTCGCTGGAATCGATCGAGGCGAGGGCAGCCGGCGTAGCGCAATCGCTGATCCTCTGTGCACACACGCACACCGCGCGGGCGGTGCGGCTTCACGACGGAAGGCTGATCGTCAATCCCGGCAGCGTCGGCTCGCCCGGCTATCGCGCCGGCAAGCCGCATCCGCATGTCGTGGAAGCCGGTTCGCCCGATGCGCGCTACGCGATCCTCGAACGGGCTGGTGATGCGTGGGACGTCACCTTCCGCCACATCCCGTACGACTACGAAGCGATGGCGGCGCTGGCGCGGCGCAATGGCCAGGCCGAGCTCGCCTCGGCGCTGGCGACCGGATGGATCAGGTAAAACAAAACGGCCGGTTTGCGCCGGCCGTCCGTAAATCAGCTAATTCGAAACGGATCAGACCGCAGCTGTGATCCACTGCTGCAGCTTGGCCTTCGGAGCGGCGCCGACCTGACGGGACGCCATCTCGCCGCCCTTGAAGATCATCAGGGTCGGGATCGACATCACGCCATACTTCGATGCGGTCTTCGGGCTCTCGTCGACGTTGAGCTTCACGATCTTGACCTTGTCGCCCATCGCGCCGGAAATCTCATCGAGAGCGGGCGCAATCATGCGGCAGGGGCCACACCATTCGGCCCAGAAGTCGACGACCACCGGCCCGGTCGCCTTGAGCACTTCGGCTTCGAAATCGGCGTCAGAAACCTTGCCAACGGCCATGTCAGTACCTCGTTCGGTTGGGACAAAGGGCGCGGTTGAGAATCGCGCCCGGGAGCATGGGGCAAACGTATGAACGCCCCCTTGCCGGGTCAAGCTCGCTCACGCTGACATGAACTTATGCCAGCCCGGCGTCCAGCGCGGAGGCGGAAATCTCCATCATTTCAGGGGTTTCGGTCCAGAGCAGGGCGGCGTGGATGATCCTTTGGGGATAAAGCTTTGCCAGCACCGCGCGGTACAGCGCGAGCTGCCGGACATAACCCTTGGGGGCCTCGGCCGCGGTTGTCGGCGGGGCATGGTTGGTCTTGAAATCGACGATCAGGACCTCGTTCGGCGTGACCACCAGCCGGTCGATCTGGCCCGAGACGAGCGCCTTCGGCCGGCCCGGCAGCGCCAGCCGGCCCACGATCGAAACCTCGGCACGGCTGCCGGGGGCAAACACCGGCGCGAATCGCAGATCGACGGTCAGGGCGACCACTTGCCGGGCCAGCGCCGCGCGCTCTTCCTCGCTCCAGCCATCGGCGTTGCGCGCAAGATAGCCGAGCGCCGCGCCGAGCCGTCGTTCCACCGCGACATCGGGCAGCGATTGCAGCAGGCGATGCACCAGCGTGCCGCGTTGCAGGGCGCGGGCGCGCAACAGCACCGATTCGCCGGTCCGGATCGGATGGCTGTCGCCGTCAGCCGGATCGGACGGGCGCAGCACGCCCGCGGCGACGGCTTCGGGCGCGGCCGCAGTCCGCAGCCAGGACGGCAGCGCGACCGGCGCCTCGGCCGTTGATGCGGTCGCGCCGGTGAGATCAACGACGTCGTCCGGCCGCGAATAGCGCATCACCTTGCCGGCCGGCGTCTCAATCTCCTCGAGCTTCAACCCGGCATTGGCGAGCCCCTTGGTGATCAGATCGTACCAGGAGGATTTGCGCACCGTGTTCATGTTGCCGGGCATGCAGCCGCCGACGATCAGCCGGTCGGCCGCGCGCGTCATCGCGACATAGAGCAGGCGGCGATATTCGTCCTCGGTGTCGCCGAGCATCGCCCTGCGCGCGTCGGCCACGCCGGGGGGATCCTCCGCCTTCTTGCCGGCCCACACCACGACGCCCGGCGCGTTCGGCGCGGCATTGCCCTGCGGCAGATGGATCAGCCGCAGCCGCTGCGTGTCCGACGGCGAGGTCGTGGTGTCGACCAGGAACACCACCGATGCCTCGAGGCCCTTGGCGCCGTGCACGGTCATCACGCGCACCTCGTCGCGCGAAATCTCCATGTCGCGCTTGACCTCGGTGTCGGCGGCGCGCAGCCAGGCGACAAAGCCCTGCAGCGAAGCCGGCGCCTTGCGCTCATAGCTCAGCGCCAGTTCGAGGAATTCGTCGAGCGCGTCGTTGGCCTCGTGGCCCAGCCGGCGCAGGATGCGCGCCCGCCCGCCGTCGCCGCCGAGTAGCCAGGCGTAGAACGCGAACGGCGTCTCCTCGGTGAAGCGGCGCTCGCACTGTTCGAGGCGGCGCAGCGCGGCCGCGAATCGCTCTTCGGTCGGCGCCTGCGCGGTCAGTGCCTCGCGCAGCGAGCCGCGGCGCTGATACGCCAGCTTGAACAGATCGTCGTCGTCGAGGCCGAACAGCGGGCTCTTCAGCGCCACCGCGAGCGCGAGGTCGTCCTGCGGCAGCAGCAGTGCATCGGCGAGGTTCATCAGGTCGATGATCGCGATGTGCTCGGTCAGCTTCAGCCGGTCGGCGCCGGCGACCGGGATGTTGGCGTGCTTCAGCGCCTGGATGACGGCGTCGAAGGCGTTGCCGCGCCGTCGCACCAGGATCAGCATGTCGCCGTAGCGCAGCGGCCGTCGTCCGCCTTCGCTGCCGGTCATGGTGCCGCTGGTGACGAGGCGCTTGATCTCGGCTTGGATGCGCCGCGCCAACTTTACCTCGGGACTCGTCACCGAGACGCCGTCGAACGGTGCGCGCCAGCCCTCGATGTCCTGGCGATCGTCGGCAACCGCGAGATCCCAGAGCTCGATCAGGCTGGGACCGGCATCGGCCATCGCATTGTGGATCGGGTAGCCGTTCTCGACCGCATGGATGCTGCGGAAGATCTCCTGCTCGCGGAAGACATGGTCGACCGAATGCAGGATCACCGGTCCCGAGCGGAACGAATAGGTGAACGACACCGGGTCGAATTTCAGCCCGGCTTCCTCGAACCGCCGCTTCAGCTCGCGCCGGCGCAGGTCGAATTCGCGCGGTGCGGCGCCCTGGAACGAGAAGATCGACTGCTTCTCGTCGCCGACCGCGAACACCGTGCGCACCAGGCCGTCGCGCGCGCCGGCGCCGGAGGTGAACTCCGAGATGATGTGCGCGACAATGTCCCATTGCCGCGGGCTGGTGTCCTGCGCCTCGTCGATCAGCACGTGGTCGACGCCGCGGTCGAGCTTGTAATGCACCCAGCCCGATGAAACGCGATCGAGCATCGCCAGCGTCTTGTCGATCAGGTCGTCATAGTCGAGCAGGCCGCGTTCCAGCTTCTCGCGCCGGTAATGCGCGGCCGCCGCGGTCGCGATGTGGATCAGCGCCTCGGTGCGGTCGCGCGCGACCACGGCGCGGCGGCGTTCGATCAGCGGCAGGATGCGTCGGGTCTCGGCCTCGAACAGCCGGCCCACTGCCGGATTGTTGTCGCAGAACTTCTTCGTCACCACGGATTTGCGAAGCGTGCGGTCGGCATCGGTCAGGAATACGGCAAGATACGCGTCGACCTGCGCAGCGTCGGTGAACACCAGCGCCTCGCGCAGCCGTGCCGCCTGGTCCTGGTCGGATTTGCTGCCGGTATCGAGCGTCGCCGCGATCTCTTTCCACCGGGCACGCTTGAGATAGGGCCCGTCGACGATCTCGCGCTCGACATCCTCAATACGAATATCGGCGGAAACGCCGAGCGCGGCGGACAGCTGCGCGGCGGCGGCCGTGGCGTTGCCGGCGGCATCGGTCCAGGCCATGAAATGGTCGCGGCTGAGGCAGGCTTCGCGCACCACCTCCTTGAAGGTGACGTCGGCCGCATTTGCCATCGCGGTCCGCAGCGCGCGGCCGATGGGACTGTCGGGAATCCGCGACGCCTCCAGGAACACCGCGAGATTGGCGCGTTCCATCATCTCGTTCTGGTCGCGGTCGTCGAGCACGGCGAAGCGCGCCGGCACGTTGGCCTCGAACGGAAACTGCTGCAGCAGGCGGGTGCACAGCGCGTGGATGGTCTGCACCTTCAACCCGCCGGGCGTCTCCAGCGCGCAGGCGAACAGTTTTCGCGCTTCCCTGCGGAGCTTCGAATCCGGATGAGTGATGCCGGCCTCGCGGATCGCTGCGTTGAGTGCATCGTCGTCGAGCGTTACCCAGTGGCCCAGCGTCGTGAACACACGCTCGGCCATGTTCGCCGCGGCGGCCTTGGTGAAGGTGATGCAGAGGATCTTTTCCGGCGGCACGCCCGACAGCAAAAGGCGGATGACGCGCTGGACCAGCACGTGGGTCTTGCCCGAGCCGGCATTGGCCGACACGAAGGTCGACGCCTTCGGATCGGACGCGCGCGCCTGCGCATCGCGCACCGCCGGCGGGATGGGACGCGCTGCCTTCACCATTCCTCGATCCCCAGGCCGCCGGCCGCGGACCATTCCTTGATGCGCGCGAGGTCGTCATAGGCGCCGTAGCGGTTCGCCCACATCGAGAGGTTCAGCGAGGTGTAGGCCTGCTGCTCGTCGTCGAAGGCGCGGATCAGGGCCTCCAGCTTGCGCCGCGCGCTGTCGGCGGCCTCATCGGGCGGCTGCGGCGTGTCGCTGGTCTTGATCTTCAGCTCCAGCGAACGCTGCTCGCCCGGCGGGTTGTTGCCGCTCAGCCGGACATAGACGAGGTCGCCGACCGAGGAGTCCGCCGGGATCTCGGCAAAACCGCCCTCGCGCAGGATCGCGGCTTCCAGCGTCAGCTGCGGCGACAGCCCCATGCGCACCTGCTTGCCGGTCGGCGGCTGGCCGGTCTTGTAGTCGAGGATCGCAAAGCTGCCGTCATCGCGCCGCTCGATGCGGTCGGCGCGCGCGGAGAGGGTGAAGGTCCTGGCATCGTCGAGGGGAATGCCGATTTCGCCGCGGATCTCGGCCTTGATTGCGGCGATACTGCCGCGCCGTGCCTGTTCCCATTCGGCGAACCACGCCGCGATGCGCTGGAAGCGCGGCCACCACAGCGCACGCGCCTCGGGCCGCTCCATCAGGGGCGCGAAATGCTTGGCCCCGATGTCGCGCAGCGCGCTCTTGATGTCGTCGGGCAGCGCGTCGGCGTAAGTTTGCGTGAACTCGCCGAGCGATTCGTGGATTGCCGAGCCGCGATCGGCGGCCGACAACGGCATGTCGACGGGATCGAGCGGATCGAGCTTTAGGATGTACCGAGCATAGATCGTGTAGGGATCGCGCAGCCAGTCCTCGATCGCGGTCACCGACATTTTCAGCGGCCGCGCCTCGCGCGGTGGCCGCGGCTCCGGCTGCGGGATCGGCTCGACCTTGGCGGGCCGGTCGAGCTCGGCGGCATATTGCACGTAGGTTTCGCCGGCCGAGGTCGCGGCCTTCCAGCGCGCTTCGCCCGCAACCGCTTCGAGCCGATGCAGGAAGCGCGAGGCGACCGCCGGCGCACCGCCGACCTTGGCGGCATGGGTGAGGATCACCTCGTCATGGCCGAGCAGCTGCGCGAAGTCGTGCGCGGAGAGGCCGATGCGCCGTTCGGGAAGATCGAGCCCGAGCTCGTGCCGCATCGGCCGGCTCAGCCACGGATCGATCCGCGGC
>NZ_JACMYK010000192.1 GCF_020889785.1 Bradyrhizobium acaciae | reverse complement strand
TCCGCTACATCGCCAACCGCTCGTCCGGCAAGCAGGGCTTTGCCATTGCCGCCGCCGCGCGCGCCGCCGGCGCCGAGGTCGTGCTGGTGACCGGCCCGGTCGATCTCGACGATCCCCAGGGGATCTCCGTCATGCGCGTGGAGTCCGCGCGCGACATGCTGCACCGGGTCGAGGCCGCGCTGCCGGTCGACGTCGCGATCTTTGCCGCCGCGGTCGCCGACTGGCGGGTCGCCGCCGAAGGCAGCCAGAAGCTGAAGAAGACCGCGGCCGGCATGCCGCCGCTGCAACTGGTCGAGAACCCCGACATCCTCGCGACGATCTCCAAGCTGAAGGAGAAGCGGCCGCCGCTGGTGATCGGCTTCGCCGCCGAAACCGAGCATCTGATCGAGAACGCCAAGGCGAAGTTCGCGCGCAAGGGCTGCGACTGGATCGTCGCCAACGACGTCTCGCCGGCGACCGGCGTAATGGGCGGCGACCGCAACACCGTTCATTTGCTCTCGCGCGAGGGCAAGGACGTCACCGTGGACTCCTGGCCGGTCATGACCAAGGAAGAAGTTGCGACTGCGCTGGTATCGCGGATCGCACGAGAAGTAGGAACCGCATCGTGAGTGCCACCATCAAGGTTGAAGTCCGCCAATTGCCGCATGGCGCAGATCTGCTGCTGCCGATCTATCAGACCGATGGCGCCGCCGGCCTCGACCTGCTGGCCGCGGTGCCGCGGTCGGCGCCGTTGCTGCTGCTGCCGGGCCGCTACGAGATGGTTCCGACCGGGCTGACCATCGCGCTGCCGCCCGGCTACGAGGCGCAGGTGCGGCCGCGTTCCGGCCTTGCCGCCAAATTCGGCATCACCGTGCTGAACTCGCCCGGCACGATCGATGCCGACTATCGCGGCGAGATCAACGTGCTGCTGATCAATCACGGCCAGGAGGCGTTCTCGATCCGGCGCGGCGAGCGGATCGCGCAGATGGTGATCGCGCCGGTCACAAGGGCCGAGCTGGTTCCGGTCGAGGTACTGTCGTCCACCGATCGCGGCAGCGGCGGCTTCGGCTCGACCGGGCGCTAGTTAGAGTAACGGGCTCCACTTCAGCTCGCCCCGCGTGCGGGGAGAGCATAGGCCGCCTTCGGCGGCCGTTCTCAAGAACGCCGAAGCAGAGCTTCGGCTGTGACGCATCGTTAGATGCGTTCCGGGTGAGGGGGAGCCCCCGCAACGCAGCTCGCATTCGCTGAAACAGCCCCTCACCCCAACCCTCTCCCCGTAAGAACGGGGCGAGGGAGCCCACTGCCGTCGTAACCGGAGAAGTGTGCGGACACCTCCGGCAGATCACGCTTCGAGCGCGCCCTCCGCACGAATACGGAGTCAATTCGCGTAAAATCCACATCGCCGGCCGCATTTTTTCACAGCGGATTCTGCGTTCACGGTCTGGACTCTTACTCGCCGAGTCCCGTTGGGATTATTCTGGATTGATTCGAGCGCGACGGGGGGTCTTCGTCGGGCTGTCGGGTCCTGCTTGGGCATGATCCCCGGACAAACGTCATACGTTTGCCGTGAGGGAACACCGGTCTCCTCTTTTCCGGATCATGCCTTAAGGTTTGTGCGTTCTGGGGCAACATATGTCGGGCGTAGTCGCGGCAATGCGTCGAACCCTGCTGTCATGCACCTCACTGGCGCGCGACGGCATGCTTGGGCTCGCCATCACCGCATTGCTGCCGGCCCGCAATTCGTTTGCCGCCGAAAGCCTGGTGGCCCAGGCGCTGTCGGATCATCTCGGCTTCAACCACCAGGAGATCGCGGTTCTCGCGACGTCGTTCGCGCTGGTCGGCTTCTCCGCCGTCGCCGCCATCCTGTTGATGCGCACCCGCTTGCGGGCGACGAGGGCCGAGGAGCAGCTGCAGTCCGAGATCACCGATCTGCAGGCGCAATCGGACCGGCTGCGCGCGCTGCTGTTCGTCGAGCCGCAGGTCCTGATCTCCTGGGCGGCCGGTGACAACCGGCCGCAGATCTCCGGCGACATCTCGCTGGTGATGTCGCAGGAAGGTTCACCGCAACGCGTCCTCGCCTTCGGAACCTGGCTGCCGCCCGAGCCGGCGCTGCAGATGGACCACGCCGTCGACGCGCTGCGCGAGAAGGGCGAGGCATTCCTGCTGAACCTCTCGACCTCGGCCGGCCGCGCCATCGAGGCCATGGGCCGCGCGATCGGTGGCCAGGCCATCGTGCGGATCCGCGAGCTCGGCGGCCTGCGCCGCGAGCTTGCCGAGGCCAACCTGCGCTACAAGACGCTGCAGGAAGAGACCGAGCTGCTGCGCGATTTCGCGGCCGCCGCGCCATGGCCGATCTGGGCCAAGAGCCTCGAAGGCAATCTGCGCTATGCCAACGCGGCCTATGTCCGCGCCACCGAGGGCAAGAGCGTGTCGGACGCGCTCCAGCGCAATCTCGAACTGCTCGAAAGCGACCAGCGCACCGAATTGACCCGCGCGCTGAACGACAATGCCAATTATGCCGCGCGGCTGCCGATCGTGGTCAGCGGCGAGCGGCGGATCTACGACGTGCAGGCGCTGAAGCTCTCCGGCGGCAGCGCCGGGATCGCGATCGACGCCAGCGAGGCCGCGGCGCTGCGCGCGGCGATCGCGCGGATGATCGAAGCGCACCGGCGTACCCTCGACCAATTGTCCTCGGGCGTCGCGGTGTTCGATGCCGACCGGCGGCTCACCTTCTACAACGAATCCTATCGGCGGCTGTGGGGCCTCGACCAGGCCTTCCTCGACAGCAATCCCGACGATTCCAGCGTGCTCGACCGGCTGCGCGCCAACCGCAAGCTGCCCGAGCAGCCGGATTTCCGTGCCTGGAAGGCCAAGCTGCACGAGGCCTATCGCGCGGTCGAAGCCGAGACCTACACCTGGTTCCTGCCCGACGGCCGCGCCATCAGCGTCGTCACCACGCCGAACCTCGAAGGCGGCGTCACCTATCTGTTCGACAATGTCACCGAGAGCCTCGACCTCGCGCGCCGCTACGACCGCCTGACGCGGGTGCAGCGCGAGACCCTGGACAATCTCAGTGAAGCGGTCGCGGTGTTCGGCAGCAACGGCCGCGCCGAATTGTTCAACCCGCCGTTCGCCAAGATGTGGAAGCTGCCGGCCGACGCGCTGCAGGGCGAGCCGCACATCGAGGCGGTGGAAGCATTGTGCAGGCCGCTGTTCGACGACGCCCTGACCTGGCGGACGCTGCGCGAGCAGATCACCGCGATCGAGAACCGCGCCCAGGTCGCGCTCAAGCTCGAGCGCAAGGACGGCAGCGTGCTGAATTGCATGACCATCCCGCTGCCCGACGGCAAGACCCTGCTGGCGTTCCAGGACATCTCGGACACCGAGAACGTCGAGCGGGCGCTGCGCGAGCGCAACGAGGCGCTGGAAACCGCCGACCAGATGAAGGTGGATTTCGTCCACCACGTCTCCTACGAGCTGCGCGCGCCGCTCACTACCATCATCGGCTTCGCGCATTTCCTCAGCGATCCCTCGACAGGGCCTCTGACGCCGAAGCAGGCCGAATATCTCGACTACGTCACCAAATCGACCAATGCGCTGCTGGCGCTGACCAACAACATTCTCGACCTCGCCACCATCGACGCCGGCGCGATGAAGCTGGAGCTCGGCCCGGTCAATATCGGCCAGGCGATCGACGCCGCTGCGGAAGGCATCCAGGATCGCCTCGCGACCGACCGGATCACGCTCAAGGTCGATATCGAGCCCAATATCGGCGCCTTCGTCGGCGACGAGCGGCGCGTGGTGCAGGTCCTCTATAATCTGCTCGCCAACGCCGTCGGCTTCTCGCCGCATGACGCCACCGTCACGATCAGCGCGCACCGCACCGAGCACAGCGTGGTATTCGCGGTGACCGATGCCGGCCCCGGCATTCCCGCCGAGATGCGCGACAAGGTGTTCAACTGGTTCGAGAGCCATTCCCATGGCTCGCGGCATCGCGGCGCCGGGCTCGGCCTGTCGCTGGTCCGCTCCTTCGTCGAACTGCATGGCGGACGGGTGCGCGTCGATTCGACCGTAGGCCGCGGCACGACCGTGACCTGCGACTTCCCGATCGACCAGACCGCACACCGCAACGCCGCGGAATGACGGCGACCTCGACATTCTCGGTGGCGCTCGCGAACGAAACCGCGACGTCGGAGCTGATGGCCGACCTCGCACTCCTGATCGGCGCCGGCGACGTCATCACGCTGTCGGGCGATCTCGGCGCCGGCAAGACCGCGGCCGCCCGCGCGCTGATCCGCTACCTCGCCGACGACGATGCGCTGGAAGTGCCGAGCCCGACCTTCACGCTGGCGCAGAGCTACGAGCTGCCGTCGTTTCCGCTCGTCCACGCCGACCTCTACCGCATCAACGATGCCAGCGAGCTCGAGGAGATTGGGCTGTCGCCGCTGCCCGATGACATCGTGGCGCTGATCGAATGGCCGGAACGTGCGCCCGGCGCGATGCCCGCCGACCGCATCGACATCGCGTTCAGCCACCGCCCGGCGCTCGGCTCGGCGGCACGCGCGGCCGAGATCACCGGCCATGGCAACGCCGCGGCGAAGGTCGCGCGGCTCAACGCGCTGCGCCACTTCCTCGATCGAGCGGGCTACCTCAACGCCCACCGCGAACGGATGCCGGGCGATGCCTCGACCCGCTCCTATGCGCGGCTGCGCAACGACGACGGCACGGTGATCCTGATGAACTCGCCGCGTCGCCCCGACGGCCCGGCGATCTACAACGGCAGGCCTTACAGCGCGGCGGTGCATCTCGCCGAAGACGTCAGGCCTTTCGTCGCGATCGGCAACGGCCTGCGCAAGCAGGGCTTCTCCGCGCCTGCGATCCGGCACAGCGACCTCGAATCCGGCTTCCTGATCACCGAGGACCTCGGCGCCGAAGGCGTGATCGAGGGCGATCCGCCGCATCCGATCGCCGAGCGCTATGAGGCCGCCGTCGACATGCTGGCGGCGCTGCATCGCGAGGCGCTGCCCGGCACGCTGCCGCTGACATCAGATGTGAGCTACGACATCCCGGTGTTCGATATCGACGCCTGGCTGATCGAGATCGGGCTGATGCTCGAATGGTACCTGCCCGATCGCGGCGTGCAGGTAAGCGAGGAGATGCGCGCCGAATTCCTCGGGATGTGGCGCGGCCTGCTGGAGAAGCCCGCCGCGGCGCCGCAGACCTGGGTGCTCCGCGACTTCCATTCGCCGAACATCATCTGGCTTGCCGAGCGCACTGGCATCCTGCGCGTCGGCATCATCGACTTCCAGGACGCAACGCTCGGCCCCGCAGCCTATGACGTGGTGTCGCTGCTGCAGGATGCGCGGATCGACGTGCCGGAGCAGCTCGAGCTGGCGCTCTTGACCCGCTACATCAAGGCGCGGCGCGCCACCGACGAGAGCTTCGATCCGGCCGGCTTCGCCGAGCTCTATGCGATTATGTCGGCGCAGCGGAACACCCGCCTGCTCGGCACCTTCGCGCGGCTCAACCGCCGCGACGGCAAGCCGCAATATCTCAAGCACCAGCCGCGGATCTGGACCTATCTCGAGCGGTCGCTGGCGCACCCGGCGCTGGCCAGCTTCCGCATCTGGTACACAGCCAACGTCCCTCCTCCAGTACCTTAGTTTACGGGTTGTTAGCGTTGGCTCCCCTAAGGTCGCGGAGGCTGCATGTCATCCATGGCGCGGCCGGATCGGGAGCGGGCCACACGATGGGGACGGAACGACGCAAGGGCGATCGTGTCACGTTTGAGCGCGGCATAGCCGCGCACATGATGGGCATTGACGGCACCTGGCGGCGCGACTGCACCATGGAAGACGTGTCGGAGACGGGCGCCAAGCTCTCCGTCGACGGCTCGGTCGAGGGCCTGAACCTGAAGGAGTTCTTTCTGCTGCTGTCGTCCACAGGATTGGCCTATCGCCGCTGCGAACTGGCGTGGGTCAATGGCGACCAGATCGGCGTCAACTTCCTCAAACAAGGCGACAAGAAGAAGAAAACTGCCAAACGCGGCGCGCAGGCAGCCGACGTCTAGGCCATCGTCGTCATTAATGCCGTCTTACGGCCGTCATGTCTCGTGACTATGGCGTCTGATTGATGTGCTTGCCGAATCGCCGTGATATGATCGGCGCATGAGAGATGATGACCGAGAATATCCGAAAAATGCCCGTCACTCCCCATAAAGCCATGGTGCTCGCTGCGGGCCTCGGGATCCGCATGCGCCCGCTGACCAACACGATGCCGAAGCCGCTGGTCAGCGTCGCCGGTCAGCCGTTGCTCGACCATGTGCTCGACAAGCTCGCCGGCGCCGGCGTCACCGAAGCCGTCGTCAACGTGCATTATCTGCCCGACCAGATCATCGAGCACGTCAAGACCCGAAGCCGCCCGCGCGTGATCATCTCCGACGAACGCGACCAGGTGCTCGGCACCGGCGGCGCTGTGGTGAAGGCGCTGCCGCTGCTCGGCGACGCGCCGTTCTATCATCTCAACGCCGATACCATGTGGATCGACGGCGTGCGCTCCAACCTCGCGCGGCTGGCCGAAGCCTTCGATCCGGCGCGGATGGATATCCTGCTGCTGATGGCGCCGACCGCTTCGAGCATCGGCTACAGCGGCCGCGGCGACTACTCGATGTTGCCGGATGGCGCCCTGCGCAAGCGACGCGAGCACCAGGTGGTGCCGTTCGTCTATGCCGGCGCTGCGATCATGTCGCCCGCGCTGTTCGCCGATGCCCCGGCCGGCGAATTCTCGCTGACCAAGATGTTCGATCGCGCCAACGAGCAGGAACGGCTGTTCGGCCTGCGCCTCGACGGCGTCTGGATGCATGTCGGGACGCCCGACGCGATCCAGGCCGCGGAAGAAGCCTTCCTCGAAAGCGTCGCGTAAACGTCGCCGCCCTCAGGCCTCGGCGTCGATCGCGAGCACCGCAAAGCTCGCAAGCCAATGCTCTCCCATATAGTCGCCGGCGATATGCGGCAGGCCAGCGTCGAGATGGCCGCGCGCGGCCTCCAGCAGGATCGGGCGGCGCGCATCGGCCTCCGGCAGTGCGCGTGCCAGCGCGCGCCAGCACCATGCGCGGCTGAGATTGAGTCCATCGAGATGCGCAAGCTTGCCGTCCGTGCGATCGGTGACCGTAGCCGGCCGGAACAAGGTCGCGGGCTCATGTTGCGCAAGCCGCGGCAGGAAGCGATCGAACCAGGGCAGGAAGTCGCTGGGTGACAGCAGCCGGCGCATGCACTCCGCTTCGATCAGCGCGGACGACTGGAAATCGTCGCCGCTCGGCTCGCCCCAGGCGGGGCAGTCCTGGTCGGCGCCGTACCAGCGCAGCGCGGTCTCGCGCAACAGCGCGCCGAACGCCGCATCCTGAGTCACTGCCGCGTAATCGGCGGCCATGCGAAGCCCGAACGCGGTGTTGAAATGCGTGCCGACCCGCACCGGATAGGTGGCCAGCGGCAGGAAATCGCGAAAGCGCTGCGCGAAGATTTCGGCAAGCGGCGCGATACGGTCGCGCCAACGGACGTCCTCGAGCAACGCGAGCTCCGCCGCGAGCTTCAACAGCCACCCCCAGCCGTAAGGCCGCTTGAACCCGCGCGCCGTCGGGGCCGTGAGATAGGCGCATTCGGCCGCGATCTTCTCCGCAACGAACTGCGCGTCGAACAGCGCGCGGATATCGCCTGCCGCATCGGATGCCGGATATCGGCGCAGCAACCGGGCGAGCATCCAGTAGCTGTGGACGCAGGAGTGCCAGTCGTAGCTGCCGAAGAACACCGGATGCAGCTCGCGCGGCGTGCGCGCATCCTGCGGCCCGGCCAGCACGTGATCCGGCTTGTTCGGGTATTCGCGCGTGACATGGCCGAGCGCGATACGTGCGAAACGAACCGCGAGGTCTTCGGTCAGGATGGTCTCGCTCATGGTGAGGCTTCTTCCTTTCGCGCACGCCGGACCAGCATCTCGATCAGGCGCGGCGTCATATAGATGGGAAACTGGGTGGCCGCGAAGAACAGCGCCGTCATCGGCGACACCGCCGCGCCCATCGCCGACCAGACCAGTCCGACATTGCGATTGCCGAGAATGAGCCCCGTGGTCAGCCGCTCGGCGAGCGGGCCCGGCGTGAGCAGCGCGCCAAGCGCTTGCAAACCAAGATTGCAGGCGAAGGCAAGGCCGACGCAGGTTGCCGCGGCGATCGGCTGCGTCTCGATCTGCGTACGCACCCCGGCCATGGTGGCAATGGCAAACACCAACAGCGAGGCGAGCACGAGAGCATCGATGGTGCGCGAATGCTGCACCAATCGTGCAGCGGCCTGACGGCGCAGCAGCAAGGCCAGCGCGCCGGCGCCGCCGACCAGCAGCGCGAGTCGCGTCGCGAGCGCCAGCGGATCGAGCGCGAGATCGGCAAATCCTGCTGCGATCAGCGGCACGGTGACCGGCGCCAGCGCCATCGATAGCAGCGTCACGGCTAGCGGAACGGTGGCGTCGAAGCCGAGCATGCGTGCGACCGCCGCCGTGCCGCTCGACGGCGGCGCGCAGGCCGACAGTACCAGCGCGACAACGAGCTCGGTGCGAAATCCGGCGCCGCGCGCTGCGAAGCCGACCGCAAGCGGACAAGCCAGCATCGCGAGCATGGGCAGCAGCAGCCAGACCAGCGGCCGCCGCAACGCGCGCCGGAACGCCGCGCCGTCGATCTGGAGAAAGGTGCCGAGCACCAGAACGAAGATCGCCGCCGCCATCAGCGGGCGCACGGCATCCGCCAGCGCAGGGATAGCCAGCCCGGCCAGCACGCCGATGATCAGCAATGTCGGCCCGCTCGGCACCAGCCTCGCCAATCGCGTCAGACCTTTTGGTTTCGTCATCATCACCCGTCGGCAAGCATAGGCCGGGGCTAATCATTGTTGAAATCGATTATTTATATATACACTATTGCTGCTATGAATTTAGCCGCCGTCGACCTCAACCTGCTGGTCGCCTTCGAAGCGCTGATGGAGGAGCGCCACGTCACCCGCGCGGCCGAGCGTATCGGGCTCGCCCAGCCGTCGATGAGCAGCGCGCTGCGGCGGTTGCGCGCGCTGTGTGCCGACGAACTGTTCCTGCGCGCCGGCGCGGGCATGCAGCCGACCGAAAAGGCGCTGGCACTGGCCGGGCCGATCGGCGAGGCTTTGCGGCAGATCAGGGGCGCGCTGGCGCCCGATCAGGGCTTCGATCCGTCGACGGCGCGACGGCGCATCGCCATTGCCGTGACCGACTATGGCGATCTCGTCCTGGTGCCGGAACTGACCCGCCTGTTGCGCCTGGAGGCCCCGGGCATCGACCTCGCGGTGCGTCCGTTGACCGACGCGACTGCGGCGCTGGCGAAAATGGAGCGCGGCGAACTCGATGCGCTGATCGGCGGCCACCTGCCGGAGACGCCGCGCTCGGTCCGGCACCGGCTGTTCGAGGAACGCTTCGTCTGCATCCGCGACGCCGCGCGCGTAAATCAATCGGACCATCTGAGCCTTGAAGACTATGCGACGCTGCCGCACGCGCTGTTCTCGGCGGCCGGCGGCGATGGGCTGCCGAGCGTGATCGATGCGCTGCTGGCGCGTCACGGAAGGAAGCGACGGGTGGCCGTGACGCTTGCGCATGTGGTGGCCGTTCCCTTCGCCGTCACAGGCACCGATCTCGTCGCCACCATGGCCGAGCGCGTCGCCCGCCGCTTCACGCATCTTGCCGATGTTGCGGTGGTCACGCCGCCGATCGACATCCCCGCCTTCGCGATCGACCTGATCCATCTCAGCCGCGCGACTGAAGATCCGGCGCTGCGCTGGTTCCTGGATGCCGTCGATCGCTGCGCCGTCCGATTGCGATAATCAGCTGACACGGTTGAGCGTGAGGGGTGGCTAACGGCGGCCGCCGCTCCCTATATTGGCGCCTGATCGAATCAGGCAGCCCATGCGCGTCTTCAGTGTTCCCGTTTCTGCGCCGTTCCTACGCACCGTCATCGCGGCGCTGGTCGACGGCCGGCTGGTCGTGGGATTCGAGGCGCGCAACGATCCCGCCAAGCTCGCCAACGCCACGCTCTATCTGCCCACCCGGCGCGCGGGCGGCTTGCTCGCGAAATCTTCCTCGACGTGCTCGATTCCGACGCCGCGGTGCTGCCGCGCATCGTCGCGCTCGGCGAGATCGACGAGGACGAGCTCGCCTTTGCAGACCAGGGCGACGATGTCGGCGGCGCCGCGCCGCTGGAGATCCCGCCGAAGCTCGGCGAGCTGGAGCGGCGTCTGACGCTGGCGCATCTGGTCGCGGCCTGGGCGAAAACGCCGGTGTCGGCGCCGCTGGTGGTCGGCGGCCCGGCCTCGACGTTGCAGCTCGCCGGCGACCTGGCGCGGCTGATGGATGACATGGTGACGCGCGGCGTCGACTGGCGCGCGCTCGACCGCCTGGTGCCGGACCAGCTCGACAAATACTGGCAGCACTCGCTCGACTTCCTGCGCATCGCGCGCGACGCTTGGCCGAACTACCTCAAGGAGATCGGCCGGATCGAACCCGCGGCGCGCCGCGATCTCCTGATCGAGGCCGAAGCGGCACGACTGACCGCGCATCCCACGGGTCCGGTGATCGCCGCCGGTTCGACCGGCTCGATGCCGGCGACGGCGAAATTCCTCCACGCGGTGGCGAAGCTTCCGAACGGCGCCGTGGTGCTGCCCGGGCTCGACGTCGACCTGGACGAGGACAGCTGGGACACGATCGGCGGCGAGCGCGGCGACGACGGCCGTTTCACCACGCCGCCCTCGTCGAATCATCCGCAATTCGCGATGCAGGCGCTGCTCGATCGCTTCGGCATCAAGCGCCGCGATGTCGAGAGCCTCGCTCGGCCGGCGCCGCTCGGCCGCGAGGTGCTGGTGTCGGAAACGATGCGTCCCTCGACAGCCACGGCACAATGGCACGACCGGCTGGAGCGGCCGGAGATCGTGGCGCGGATTTCCGCCGGGATGACCAACCTCACCGTGGTCGAGGCGCCCAACCCGGAGATGGAGGCGCTCGCGATCGCGGTCGCGATGCGCGAGGCGCGGCATCTCGGCAAATCGGCCGCGCTGGTGACGCCGGATCGCGCGCTGGCACGCCGCGTGATGGCGTCGCTGACCCGCTGGAATCTGGAATTCGACGATTCCGGCGGCGATGCGCTGATCGAAACGCCGGCCGGCGTGTTCGCCCGCCTCGCCGCGGAAGCCGCAGCCAACGGGCTGGAGCCGCCGACACTGCTCGCGCTGCTCAAGCATCCGCTGTTCCGGCTCGGAGGTACGCACGGCGCGCTGAAGCGCGCGATCGAGGTGCTGGAGATCGCGCTGCTGCGCGGCACCCGGCCGCAAGCCGGGACCGGTGGCCTTGCGCGCGATTTCACGCGCTTCCGTGCCGAACTGGTCAAGCTGCATGGCGGCGAGACCTCGTCGCTGCACACGATGGAGCCGCGCGCCCGGCTGCGCGACAACGAGCTCAACCAGGCCGAGGGCCTGATCGCCAGGCTGCAGGCGGCGCTGGCGCCCCTCGAAGGCATGGCGTCGTCAAAGCCCTACGATTTCGCCGAGCTGGCCGCGCGCCACCGCGAGGTGCTGATCGCGCTGTCGGCCGACCCAAACGGCGTTGCCGTCGTGTTCGAGGAACGCGCCGGCGCGTCGCTGGCGTCCGCGTTCGACGAGCTGCTTGCCAAGCAGCAGCCGAGCGGGCTGATGACGCCGCTGTCAGATTATCCCGAAGTGTTTCAGACCGCGTTCGCCGACCGCATGGTGCGGCGGCCGGAATCGGCGCGCGCGCAGCTCAACATCTACGGCCAGCTCGAGGCGCGCCTCACCGAATCCGATCGAATCATCCTCGGCGG
>NZ_JACMYK010000191.1 GCF_020889785.1 Bradyrhizobium acaciae | reverse complement strand
CCAAAGTAGTGCTAGCTAGACTAGCAGGCTGTTGAAAAAAGGCGGTCGCCGCCGACCGAGGATCATGATTCATTGGCTGCGACGAGATTCGGAGATGGTGCGTGCGCGGCGGCGACAATCGAACGGGCGAGCTGTTCAGCTACGTCGACCTGGAAGCAAGGGTGCGGCGTGATCATCCGCTGCGAGGGATCCGGACGATCGTGAACGAGGCGCAGGCGGCGCTGGAGCACGAGTTCGCCGCCCTTTATTCGCCGATTGGACGGCCGTCGATCCCGCCGGAGAAGCTGCTGCGGGCGATGCTGTTGCAGGCGTTTTATTCGATCCGCTCGGAGCGACTTCTGATGGAGCGGTTGGAATATGATTTGCTGTTCCGCTGGTTCGTCGGAATCGGAGTCGACGATGCAGCCTGGGACCATTCGGTATTCTCGAAGAACCGCGACCGGCTGCTGGAAGGCGACATCGCGGCGAAGTTCCTGGCGGCGGTGCTGGCGCAGCCCAGGGTGAAGAAGCTTCTGTCGAGCGATCACTTCTCGGTCGACGGCACGCTGATCGAGGCCTGGGCCTCGATGAAGAGCGTCAAACCGAAGGATAGCTCCGGCGAGCCGCCGGCCCAAGGCGGCGGGCGCAATGCTGAAGCGAACTTCCATGGCCAGAAGCGCTCCAACGACACCCATGCTTCGACCACCGATCCGGAGGCCAGGCTCTACCGCAAGGGGAAAGGCAAGGAGACGAAGCTGTGCTTCATCGGGCACGGGCTGATGGAGAACCGCCACGGCTTGCTGGTCGACGCCTGCCTGACGCAGGCCGGTGGGCATGCCGAACGGGTGGCCGCGCTGCACATGATCGAGCCTCGTGCCGATCGACCGACAGCGATCACGCTTGGTGCCGACAAAGCCTACGATGCAGAAGACTTCGTCAACGAGCTGCGCTCGATGAACGTGACGCCGCATGTTGCGCAGAACACCGGCGGCCGTAGCTCTGCGATCGACGGGCGTACTACCCGGCACGGCGGTTTGCTGTCAGCCAGCGCATCCGCAAGCGGATTGAGGAGGCATTCGGCTGGATCAAGACGGTCGCCGGGCAAGAGAAGACCAGATTCCGTGGCCGTGATCGGGTCGGATGGGCCTTTACCTTCGCTGCGGCCGCCTACAATCTGGTGCGGCTGCCCAAGCTGATCGCGGAGACCGGTTGATGGCCAAGGTGCCCGGCTTTGCCACGGCCTTTGCCGGCCGCTGGCGCATCGTCGAAATGGACAACTGGGACAGCGACTTCCTCGATCTTGTCGGAGAGGCGCATCTCACCTTCCGTGGCAAGTCCCATGGCGAAATAGCGTTTGGGGCTCTCAAGGGCTTCCTGGATGCTCGCTACGGCACCCGCGACGGATCGGCCTGCGCCGAGTTCTCATGGGAGGGGCACGACGAGAATGATCCGTCCTGTGGTCGCGGATGGGCCATGATCGGCACTGCGGGCAGGCTCGTTGGCCACTTCTACATCCACAATGGCGACGATTCAGCCTTCGTTTGCGAACGCGGCTGAGTTCTTCAACGGCCTGCTAGGTCATTTGCGTAACGAAAGAGGACGCACCGACTAAGGTCATCATTTCCCGTTTGGTATCGATCTATACGAAATTGGTATTAGCCTCGTCGGAAGTAGCTAGTCACGATCCACACTGAACGAGCAGAATTGATAAATTAGGGGCGGAAACGGTATGCGCGCGAAGCTTTCATTGCTGCTTCTGTTCCTCAGTCGGACCGCGCTAGGTCCCCTTGGCCTCGATCCTAGGACCAGCTCTCGATTGAACGACGTGCGCGGCCATCGTCGTCCGCGAATGCAGTCCCAAAAGCTTGTGGTAGAATAATCATGGAGAAATCAGTGTCAACGCTCTCGCGTCGCTCGTTCTTAACCGGAGCGGCCGGCGCATTCGCGGCGCCAATGGTACTCAGGGCCTCAAGCGCCGCAGCTAATTCTGGTTCGATAACCTTCACGAGTTGGGGCGGAAGTTTTGAAGAGGCAGTGGTCAAGACCGTGACCACTCCCTTCACGGAGGAAACGGGTATTAAGGTCAATCTCATCCCTACGCCGGACCTCGCAAAGCTGAAGGTTCAGCAGCTCACAGGGAATGTAGATGTGGACGCGTTTGTCGCGTCAGCCGAAGGGGCCGCAGCCGGATCCAAACAAGGCTTTTGGGAAAAATTGGATCTTTCAACCTTTGACGTGGAGGATATGGCAATCCCACCGACTAGTGAGTACGTCACGTGGGACATGTACGCAGGCGGTATAGCATGGGACCCGAGCAAATACGGTCAAGGAAAACACCCGATCAATTTCGCCGAATATTTTGACGTGAAGAAATTCCCGGGCCGCCGTACCTTTCGCAATCGCCCCAATGAGACACTCGAGGCGGCGCTTCTCGCCGATGGTGTCGCGCCCAAAAACATGTATCCGCTCGATGTTGATCGCGCGTTCAGGGTGCTCGATCGTATTAAGCCCAGCATTGCCTCGTGGATAACCGCGACTCCACAAACGCTCTCCCTCTTGCAAACAGGAGAGGTAGATTTCAGTTATACATACGCAAATCGCGTTAAAGAGGCAGCCCGGCCTAGCGACCGTAAACCCATGGCGTTTTCTTTTGAGCAGAACCTGCTCGGCACTGAAAAGATCGCTATACCCAAGGGTGCCCCGAATGCCGTGAACGCGATGAAATTTATCGCCTACACTGTGCGGCCGGAGGTCCAGGCACGACTATTCAGTGTGTCCCCGACGGTTCCGAATTCCAAAAAGGCGATGTCAATGCTGAGCGCCGAAGTGAGAAAATGGATGCCCGATCCGAACAATCCCAATAATGTCGTTCTGAACGGCGCGTATTGGGAGGACAACCTTGAAGCGGTATCGAGACGTTTCAAGGAATGGGTTCTGACCTGATCGGTCGGGTCGCTGTCCAACGGTGAAGTGTAGGATATCACTCACGGATGTAAAAGTCCGGAGACGCTTTCAACTACTCATCTCGCGAGCTCAGCGAGCGAGGCCCTGAGCACGGCACAAATCAGCCGCCATCAGCGGCTGATGACGTAGTGCGATCACCGACCCTGAAGACCACTACACCGTAAGCCCCGGTGGAGACCGCCTTCCTGGATCGTGCTCGAGGCGATCACATTGTCGCCTCGGCTGGACGACTTTAACGAGTCGCCCGTGAACAAGCCTATAGGCGATTGAGCGGGGAGTCTGTTTTTTGGGATTTGATGGCGTTTGCATGGGCCGGCGGAGATCACCACTGCGCGCGGCTTTAGGCCAGTGATATCGCTAACGTCGACTACGTCGTTCCAAATCACCTCCGTGGCTTGGCCAAGTCTACGGAAATTGCGCGCAATATTGAAGACGAAAGAGTCGTAATTGTCGATGACGATAATCAAGATGCACCCGATGTGTCGGCACGGAACGCATCGAAGATTCGCTGCGCCTTGACGAGCGTCTCGTCGTACTCGGCCGCCGGCTCCAACATCGCCGTGATCCCGCTTCCCGCATGGAACACAGCCTGGCTATCGTCCATCATCACAGTGCGGATTGCAATGTTCGAGTCCATGTAACCGCTGAAGCCCATGAATCCGATCGATCCGCTATAAACCTCACGTGCAACTCGCTCTATTTCCGCAACGAGGTGGTGTATCGAAGCGTAACATTCGAGGTTGCAAAGAGCGGCAACCTCGACTGAATCCGGAGCACATACCCGCGACAGGTCGCCACGTAGCGTATCGACGACCATCGTATTTTCGGCACCGTCCTTTTCGGCCGCAAGCAGGATTGCTCCGAACGCACACGACGTGTCCTTCAAGCACTTCAAGCCGGCTGACTGCCCCCAACTGGCGAGATGTCCAAATGGACGTCATATTTGACGTCCAATCCGGTCCCACACCTCCGTTCACCCCGGAGGCTTCTTCGCATATTTAATCTAACCTCACCCTGCTGCCGAATCGTGGATCAGAGCTCGCAAGCGTGGCTCTCTACTCATCCACGATCGCAATCGTCGTCCGTGATTGCGGTGGCGGATATGGCGACGCCGCGGCCAAGGCTCTACCGCACGCAGTACAGGTTGCCGATCGTTGGCATCTGATGGAGAACGCCAGTCTGGCTTTCCTGGATGGCATGCGCAAATCGATGGGCCAGATACGCACCGTGGTTGACGCGACCAGGATCGATCCCAAGCTGCTCACAGCTGCGGAGCGCCTCCAGTAAGAGGGCTATCTGCGCCGCGAGGAGACCAACGCGGCCATCTTGGCTCTGTCGAAGAACGGCATACCTATCAAACAGATCGTGCGCCAGACCGGCCACAACAGGAAGCTGGTGCGACAGGTGGTCCGCGGCGAACATCACGACGTGTTCCGAACCCGGCAAAGCTCGTTGGATCTGCACTTGCCATGGCTCAACGATCAATGGGCCTCCGGCTGCCGCAATGGAGCTGAACTGTAGCGCCGCTTAACAGCCCGTGGATTCCGAGGATCGCTCCGCGTCATCAGCGAGTGAGCGACCCGCAGACGACGAGCGGAAAGCGCCAAAACACAAACCTGCAGAGGATTCCGTCGGCCGGAACGAGCGCGCGCCTAATGACCATCGGGCGGGACACGCTCACGTTCGTCGCGGTCGCGGCGATCGATGGCGTGCAAACGTTGGCCGAGGCCTGCGAGATCATTGCCGAATTCCACCTGATGATCGGCCGCAGGATGAGGCGGCGGTCCGAGCGGCAATCACGTTGCCCTGATCGAACGGACAAACCGAAGGACAGATCACGCGCCTCAACCCCGTCAAACGTCAGATGTACGGCCGCGGCAAAATCGATCTGCTTCGAATAAGGCTAATCGGCGCAGAATAATCTAAGTTGCACGCAAAACTGCGTCACTTTGCCTTGTGATCGGGGCCGCACGGCGTCGCGACGGTCTCAGGCGGTATTGCCGTTGGCAACTTGCTGCGCCATCCGAAAGTCGAGGTGGTGCTCCCTGAGCTCGGCAGGCCTGATCGTAGGCTTTTCTCTGATGGCGATACTGCCGATGCTCGCCCGCCAAGATGCTGAGGTGGCTGGCCGGATAGCGGGCCAGCAATCGTTCGGCGGGTTAAGCTTGTAGGTATCGACGACAACGCTGGATCGATGCGGAATCAATCCGGTGGACTGCGCTCAAAAGATTCAAGGCAGGATTCGTCTCTCCAGGAGAATACAGGCACTCGCATCGAGCTACTGATGTGCCGTTCCGCCGTTCTGCAGTTGGATTGATTGATTGGGCGTCAGGCGAGATCAGGAAGTCGGAAAGCTCGCCATCAATTCCGACCCGGTATTGTTCTGTTCGAAAATGGTATTGGTGCCCTCGGACGTGGTTAATCCACAGTTCACTACGAACAAATCACAATCGATCGATCTAAGGAGGAGGGACGGGAAACATGCGTTTTGCGCACGTCATGGTATCGTTAGACGGCTCTGCTGCATGCGGGGGCTGGCTATTCGCTTGCGAGAATCGGGAGTGACACTCTCGCCACCGTGCACGGAATTGGGCAATCGACAGCAATGATCATTCAATGTTCGTCTGGCCGGACATGAGGTGCGAGAGCGTCAGCCGCTATTGGCGTCGTCGTGGTTCAATAGCTTCCAGTCGAACCGCTCTGGCTGCTAGATTTTGAGTTCTCATAACCAACTCTCCCGGCGCAGTGGTCTCTGACATCTGCGGGGGGCGAAAGATACATGAATAGGTCCGAGTGAGCTTTGGCCAAACTTGAGCAATCGTACGGGAGATGAGCGTGATCGCCAGAACTTCGGCTGAACGATCGTTAAATGTATTTTCAGAGCCTGCACGTTCCGTGACCAACAATGGAGTGCCTGGTAGGCAGTCGATGTTGTATCGGCCTAACGCAGGGCGTTCTAATTCGCGACCCTTTGTCAGTAACACGATTCTTGCGACTCTCTCTCTCCAAGATCTCGCCTCAATCGGCGAATTCCTGGAGCCCATCGTGCTGCGAGAACGCATGGTTCTGCAAGAGCCAAAAAGGCGTCCTGATCACGTCTACTTTATAGAATCTGGACTCATCTCATTAAGGATGGTCGCGGCGGGAAGCATCCTCGAGACGGCGGTTATCGGACATCGCGGTGCAGTCGGTGCTTCGGTCCTATTTGGAGGGCATCTTTCGATCCATCAGTCTGTTGTGCTCTTTCCGGGAAGCGCGCACAGGATTCGCATTGAGGATTTGCTGCGGGTGATGAACGAGCGCCCCGAAATACGAGAGCGCCTTTATCGCTACGTTCAAGCGCTGGGCCTGCATTGCGCCCAAACAGGATTGTGCGGCGTTTGGCATACTCGCGAAGAGCGGCTCGCGTCCTGGCTCTGTTTGGCGCGTGATGCTCTCGACGCTGAGGTGCTTCCAGTTACGCATGACTATCTTTCGTCCGTATTGGGACTGCGTCGCGCCGGCGTAACGGAAACGCTGATCCGATTCGAAGAGCAGCGGTTGATTCGCAAGGCGCGCGGTGTCTTGCAGATAGATGCAGCAAGCTGCCTCGAGCAAAAGGCATGCGGTTGCTACAAGCTTATCTCAGACGCTTATCGGTCCGCTGAGGTTGTTATCTCTGCCAAAGAGTCGGTGGGCTGACCGTTGCTCCTTGCGGTACGCAAAACTTCTCGTGACCGCCCGCTCAGCCCAATTGCAACCGTGCCGGCGACGAACCGTACCTCTAGCGGAGCGCCGCGGCCGGCATGGCTATATTGCCGCCAAGCCGTGAGGTGGCCGCAAATGCGGCCGGCTTTGACCGCCCCTCCGCGTGGCAGCTGCGAGATCTATGGCCGGGACAGAAGAATGGCCCGCAGCGCGGCCGAACAAAAGAATGGACTTGCAGCGATCTCCGCAATCGTCGTCTCGGGCACGAAAAAAGCGCCTGTCCGTCTCATCCGTCGAGTCAGCTTGGCCGGTGAGCGGCGGAGAAGCTCATATAGGCCAGCACATCGGTCTCGGCCTCGTCGAGGAACACCACGAGCTTAGGCAATTTGGGGCGCAGCTGATCGGCAATGCGCCGCCATTGCGCCCGCGCCGCTTCAGCATCGTCCTGGGCAAAAGCGGTGGCGATGAAGGCGGAGACGACGCGCCGTCCGCTCTTGCCGGCATGGGCCAGCGCGTCGCGCATGAAGTGCACGCGGCAACGCTGCCAGCTGGCGTTGAGCACTTGGCGACGGTGGTCTTGATGTCCTCATGGGCATCCAGGCCACCAGCTTGACGCCGCGCAGGCGGCGGGCGAGCTTGCGCAGGAACGCGGTCCAGAACGTCTCGGCTTCGGAAGGACCAAGGTCCATGCCGACAACGACGCGCCGGCCGTCGCTGTTGACGCCGACCGCGACAATGACCGCGACCGAGACGATGCGTCCCTGCTCGCGCACCTTCACGTAGGTAGCGTCGATCGACGAATACGGCCAGTCGCCCTCGATCGGACGGGCGGGGAAAGCCTTCACGTTGTTCTCGATCTCGGTTCAGAGCCGGCTCACCTGGCTCTTGGAGATGCCGCTCATGCCTATAGCCTGCACGAGCTCGTCGACCGAGCGGGTCGAGACGTCCAGACGTCCTGCACATAGGCTTCCTGCATCACTGCGGTGAGCGCCTTCTCGGCCATGCAGCGGGGCTCGAGGAAGCCGGGGAATTGGGAGCCCTTGCGCAGCTTGGGGATGCGCCGGCGCGGGTCTCCCAAATGCGGTTCGCGGTAGCCGTTGCGCTGCGCCAGACGCTCGGGGCTCCTCTCGCCATAGGCGGCCCCGGTCTGGCCTCCTACTTCCAGCTCCATCGGGCGGTGGGCAGCAAATCCGAGCATCCCGAGGTGGCCGGTTCATCGTGAAGGACGAGACGGAAGAGAAACGCCTGACGCGCAAGCTGACGTGGTGAACTGGCTGCCCTTGTCGGTGTTGAAATCTCCTGTCGGCCGAAGCGGTCAAGGGCTTCCTGCATCGCCACGAGATAAAGGAAGCCGCGGCCGATCGGAATGTAGGTGATGTCCGCGCAGACCTGGTTGGGGCACTCGACCGCGAGCCCTCGCAGCAGGTAAGGGAGGACCTTGTGCCCCCGGCGCGGGCCTGCTGGTGCGGGGCTTCGGCCCGAGCGCCTCGACCTCCATCTTGCGCATCAGCCGCTGCCGCGCTTGCGGTTGATCGCATGACGCGTAGCATCGCCGTCACCGCCGCGAGCCGAGAAACGGCCAACTCGTGAACAGTTCATCGATCCGTCGAATCAGCACCGGATCATCATCGTCCTTGGCGATAGATCGCGGCCGATAGACGCTTGAGCGGGCGACGCCGAACAGCTGGCAGTGCCGGCGCACCGACGGCTCTCCACGTTGCGATCGACGAGCGCGCGGCGATCCGGGGCGCTCATCTCTTCCGGACCTCTTCGCTAAAAAATCCCGCTCGATGATCAACTGGCCGATCTTGGCGTGCAGCTTCTCAATCTCGCTCTCCCGGCGGCGCCGTCGCCGCTGCGGCTCTCGAACGCCGCGCCGCCTGATCTAGAAGCTGCTTCTTCCTGGGGCTGCCGTCGCATGGCTCCCGCAACGCCCTTCACCGCAATCGCCGCCTTGAGCGCCACGTCAATCTTCCGACTCGTCCTCTGCGTCATTCTCCGCTTCATCGGTTGCGACGGAACGGCCCAAAAATCCAATTGGTCAACCGGTCCGATTTTGGGGGGCCACTTCGCACCACATCAGTGCCAATATGGTCTTGTTACCCCCGAAATTGGTATTTGCTTCGCAAACACCGCTCAGTATACGCTCAGCAAGCGGCGCGGACCATCCGTTTTCCGCAACTAGGAGGAAGCAGTGAACGACCTGGAATGGCTTTTGATCGAGCAAAAGTGCACTCGCCTAATCTACGACTACGCCAATTTCGTTGACTTTGATGAACCCGTGAAGGCCGCTGACCTCTTCACAGACGATGGCTCTTTGGTTTTGAAGAACCGGGGAAAAACATTGAGCGGTCGTAATGAGTTCGGGGCACTCTACCAAAACCAACAGGCGGGGCAGCGTTCTGGTAAGCTGTTGCAGCGGCATGTGGTGTCGCAGGTCATGATCGACGTCAAGGACTTCGACCACGCGACCGGCCAAGCGCGCATTACGCTTTACCGCGCCGAGTGGGACCTGAAGCAGGGGCCGTGCCCCCAAGTGCACCCCGTGATTTTTGTGTGGGAGGACGAGTTCGTACGAACTTCAGAAAAGTGGAAGATTTCTAAGCACACCGTTTTGCCGATGGCCTTCGAGGCGCCGGAGACGCGGTTTGCAAGCCCGTGGGCACGCTGATCGTGGCCTTCCGCGACGCTCCATCAACTAGAGCCTTAACGCAGGGCGCCCCTGGGCCGCGAGCGGCCAATTGCTGGCATACGCCACCAAGGATGCGGGCAGCGCCATTGCCGGCCGGCTTCTTCGGAAGTCCACTAACGGACCATCGCTGCAATTGGCGCTCCGGGGTGATGTTTGGCGCTGCATAGCGTTGCACTACCTCAACCACACGACTCCGGCAAACTCGGGTACCTATCGTGCCTAAGGACCGTTGTGACAAGAACCGTTGCGATTCAGTGATTTTACAAGATTTCGCGCAGGGGGCGCCGCATCACTTTTGGTAGACAGATGCAACCGACTAACACTTACAGCAAAATGTATCCCTCCATGGGGAGATCTGACATGTCAGAAACCGTGATCGCTACCTGCGCGTTTCCAGGGACATACGATATAGACAAGAACCTCGAGTTGCATCTGTCCTACATTGAAGAGGCTGCTAGGGCTGGCGCCGCCTTAGTCGTTTTTCCCGAGACCAGCCTGCAAGGCTATCCGCCGTGTTTGAACTTCTCCAGCATCGAGGATGTACTCAATGAGGCTCAACGCACGGCCGAAACTGTGCCGTATGGGCCGGTTGTCGGGCGGGTGATCGCTGTCGCAATGAAGCACAGAATCCACGTGGTCTTCGGCCTCACCGAGGCCGGCATGCAGCCGGGCATCCTTTACAACACTCTCGTACTCGCGGGGCCACAAGGATACATCGGATCATACCGGAAGGTTCACGTCAGTATGCAAGAGTCGCTTGTCTGGCGGCCGGGCGGCCAATGGCCGGTATTCGACACGCCTCTCGGTAAAATCGGCTTGCTGATCTGCTACGACAAAGTGTGGCCGGAAGCGTGCCGGGAGCTCACCCTTTCCGGGGCCGAACTGCTGGTGATGGGAACGGCGTGGCCCACAATGCCCGGTTATGGTGAAGGAGAAGACAACCTCTATGTGCAATGGTACAATCTATATGATCGGGTGCGCGCTGCAGAGAATGCCCGTTGGTTTATTTCATCGAATTTCGTTGGTGAACTTGGCGGAGAGAACTTTATTGGCTTCAGCCAGATCGTCGATCCGCTCGGCCGCGTTGTTGCAAGCAGTGGGCTCCACCGCATCGGGTTGGTTACCGCCAAAATCGATATTCGTGGCGGGCTTGCGCGCACGACCGCCATCCGTGGGGGGGCGCGCCTCATCAGAGACCGTCGTGCCGATACCTACAAGGTGCTTAGTGGCTCCCTCCCAGTAGTCGTGGACGGCTAACGGATGGTGCTCGGCAGGGCCGCAGGAGCCACCCAGTGTTCTGATTCGTCGATAAAGCCTCGCGAGTTTCTGGAGGATGGCATCCGCGGTAGCGGTCCAAACGAAGGCACGTGAATTTGCATTGTGGATGCGGACGAAGCGGTCGAATTTTGTGATGAGGTCGGTGGTGGAATTGAACAATCCTCGCCGAATGGCGCGTTGGGTGATGAGCGCGAAGAAGCGTTCGACCTGATCGAGCCAGGAGGCGCTACGTTGGCGTGAAGTGAATGTGCCAACGCGGCCGGCGGGCGAGCTAGGCCCTGACCTTCGGATGCTTGTGGCGTAGTTGTGGGCAACGAGATGGATGTCCAGTTGGTCCGGCACGTTACGTTCGATGTGCCGCAGGAAGGCGAGGAACTCTTGGTGGGGATGGCGGGCTTTGCATTGAGCGATGATTTCGTCGTCGAGCACGTTGAGGGCGGCGAGCAAGGTGGTCGTGCCATGACGCTGGTAGTCGTGGGTGACACCCTCGATGTAGCCAAGTCCCATAGGAAGCACGAGGGCCTGAACTTGGCTCTTCTCGTGAACGCAAAGCACCACAGCTTCGTCAGGCGGATTGAGATAGAGCCCGACGACGTCACGCAACTTCTCGACAAAGAAGGGATCGGTTAAGAGTTTAAAACTGCGGGTACGGTGAGGTTGCAGACGGAAGAGTTGGACGAGCCGATGAACCGTGCTTTTGGCGATTCCCGTCTCTTGGGCGATGGCGTGCACGCTTCAATAGCTTGCGGCTTTGGGCTTGCGCACGAGTGTCTTGGTGATCTACTCGGCCGCAGCCTCATCCTCAACAGTGCGGGGCCTGCCGGTACGCATCTCGTCGTAGAGACCCTCGATGCGATTTGCGATGAAGCGATTGCGCCATTTGCCGATCGTATATGGACGGATAACCAAGCCGCGTCGCCACGAGGGCGTTGCTCGGCTCACGTTCGCAGGCAAGCACGATCTTTGCTCGCAGCGTCAGCGTCGCCGGGACCGACCGCGACCGTGTTATGGCCGTGAGCAGCGTGCGTTCGTCGCTGGAAATCGCCAGCATCGCCTTCGGGTGTCCGGTGCGCATCCGATATCTCGATCGGGACACGCGAAACACTTGCAATTATTATGCTACGAACTAGCGGGACAGAACACTAGCACTACTTTGGCAGATTGGCGGTTTTGCTCCGTTTTATAGGATTTCCGAATCAATTTTTCAATGATTCATGGGTGGTCGGCTCTTGGAGGGCTGACCATGGCGGAATGGGAAGACGAACTCGAACGCTGGCTGAAGCCGTTCTTGGACCGGTTTGGTCACAAGACCCGGCAGCGGATGTGTCCACTGTATGTTGCGGGATTGATCGGTCCGGGCGATCGCAAGAGCGTTCAGCCGATGGCGGAACGCCTTGCCACGAGCAACTACGACCAGTTGCACCATTTCATTGCGGACGGTGTCTGGGACGCGACGCCGCTGGAGACAGAGCTGCTCAACCAGGCGGACCGACTTGTCGGCGGCAGGGATGCGGTGCTGGTTATTGATGACACCTCATTGCCG
>NZ_JACMYK010000190.1 GCF_020889785.1 Bradyrhizobium acaciae | reverse complement strand
CTCGGTGCCGCCGGCTGGTCCGACGCCGCCTCCGCCGGTGCCGCCGCAGCGATGAGGGCGTGACGGCGTCACGCATGCAATGTGAGAGGTCACATCATGGCCGAGATGTTTTCGACATTGGGTACCTGGAACTGGCTGATCTTCGGCTTCATCCTGATGGCGCTGGAGCTTGCGGCGCCCGGGGTGTTCCTGTTCTGGCTTGGGCTCGCGGCACTCCTGGTCGGCCTGCTGTCGTTCGTGTTGACGCCGTCGTGGCAGATGCAGCTCCTGATGTTCGCGGTGTTCGCCGCGCTGGCGGTGCCGGCCTGGCGGCATTTTGCCAAAGGCGCGACCGAGGCGAGCAAGACCAATCCGTTCCTCAACCGCCGCAACGAAGCTCTGGTCGGCCGTGAATTCACGCTGGAGAAGCCGATCGTCGACGGATCGGGCACGGTGCGGATCGACGACACGGTCTGGCGCGTCGCCGGCCCCGATGCGCCGGCCGGCAGCCGGGTCAAGGTGGTGCGTGCCGACGGCGCCAGCCTGACGGTGGCCGCGGTCTAGCTGCCAGCGTGCTTGCTCCAGCGCTCGGCGAAGCGATGGAGCGGCGTGAAGGTCGCAAACAGCTCACGGCCTAGCGGAGTGAGGCCGTAACCATCGTCCGTCAGCTCGACGAAGCCCGCCTCGCGCAGCTCGGTCAGCCGCGTCTGCAGGATGGTCGGTGAGGCCTCGTCGCAGGCGCTGCGCAGCGCGCGCGAGGTCAGCGGGCCCTCGCGCAGCTCCCAGATGATGCGCAAGGTCCAGCGGCGCCCGAGCAGATCGAGCAGCGCCATGATCGGACGGCCGGACCGCGAGCCGCGGACGCCGGGTTTTGCGGCTGGAGCCTGCTTCGCCATGTCGCGAATCCCTCTCGAATCTCTCTTGCATCGTTCGCTACAGATATTGTAGCGTATCGCTACATTAAATGTAGCAGCGAGACCGAATGATGTCACGTATCGCACCGCTCGATCCGCCCTATGCGGCGGACGTTCAACAGCATTTCGACCGCATCATGCGCGGCAAGCCGCCGCTGGTGCTGTTCCGCATGATGGCGGGCCATCCACGCGCCTGGGAGAAATTCCGCGGCGGCAGCCTGCTGGACCGCGGGCCGCTGCCGCTGCGGGAACGCGAGATCGTGATCGACCGCACCTGCGCGCTCAACGAATGCGAATATGAATGGGGCGTGCACGTCACGGCGTTCGGCGCGGCCGCCGGGCTCTCGGAGCAGCAGGCCCATGCCACCGTGCACGGCAAGGCCGATGCCGATTGCTGGTCGCCGGCCGAACAGGCCATGATCGCGGCGGTCGACGCGCTGCATGCGCGCGCGACACTTAATGACGCGGAATTCTCGGCGCTGTCGGCGCATTATGATGAGGATCAGGTCCTGGAGATCATTCTGCTGTGCGGCTTCTACCGCACGGTCTCCTACCTCGCCAACGCGCTGGCCCTGCCGCTGGAGACGACGGCGGCAAGATTTCCGCAATAACGGCTGTCATTCCCCGATGCGCAGTTGCGCATCTGAGGGCGACGCGAAGCGGCAAGCCCGGAATCCATAACCACCGTCGTGAGTATGGATTCCGGGCTCGCGCATCCAAGTCGGCTGTTGCCGACTTGGACCAATCTAGAATTCCGAACTCGGGTAAACCCGAGTTCGGTGGCGCGCCCCGGAATGACAAAAAGGGCCTACGCCACGCCCGCGCGCAGCAGATCGTGCAGATGGATGATGCCGACCGGCTTCTTCGCGTCGGTCACGATCAGCGTCGTGATCTGTGAGGCGTTGAGCAGCTCCAGCGCCTCACCGGCCAGCGTGTCGCGGCCGATCGTCTTCGGCGTCCTGGTCATGACCTCGTCGACCGACAGGGTCAGCAGGTCGGGGCGCGTCAGCTGCCGGCGCAGATCGCCGTCGGTGACGATGCCGACGAGATGGCCGTGACCGTCGACGATGCCGACGCAGCCGAAGCCCTTGGACGTCATCTCGACCAGCGCATCCGACATCCTGGTGCCGAGCGGCTTCAGCGGCAGCGCCTCGCCGCTATGCATCAGGTCGCGGGCATATTTCAGCAGCGCGCCGAGCTTGCCGCCCGGATGCAGCACGCTGAAATCGGTCGAGGTGAAGCCGCGACCTTCGAGCAGCGCGATCGCCAACGCATCGCCGAGCGCCAGCATCATCAGCGAGGAGGTGGTCGGCGCCAGATTGTGCGGGCAGGCCTCGCGGGCCTTGGGCAGCGTCAGCTGCACATCGGCGGCCTTGCTCAGCGTCGAGTCCTTGTCGGCCGTCATCGCGATCAGCGGAATGCCGAAGCGCGCAGCGTAGGCAATCAGATTGCGCATCTCGGCCTGCTCGCCGGACCAGGACAGTGCGAGCATCACGTCCTCAGTGGTGATCATGCCGAGGTCGCCATGGCTCGCTTCGGCCGAGTGCACGAAGAACGCCGGCGTGCCGGTCGAGGCGAAGGTCGCCGCGATCTTGCGGCCGATGTGCCCGGACTTGCCGAGCCCGGTCACGATCAGCCGCCCCTTGGCCTTGCGGATCAGTTCGGCCGCCGCGCCGAACGACGCGCCGAGGTCGGACTTGAGCGCCGCAGAGAGCGCAGCGACGCCGCTTGCTTCGGCATCGAGGGTGCGGAGCGCCGACTGAACGGCGCCGTCATCGTGGCCGGATGATTTGGTCATCAGCGGTTTCGGTTTGGCCATTACGGATTCCAGGGGAGGGGTTTTGCACCCGGGCGTCTCCCTTAGCACGTTCGATTCCGCGACGCGACGCGCGGCGGCGGATCCTCAACGGCTCATTAACCATAATTGTTTTAACTCCATTAACGACGTTTTTCGCCACCCGGTGGAATGCGTACGTCAAGTGCATGAATTCGTTGGAGTATTTCCATCGTGTGGCGGCGGCCAGCAAGCGGCCCAAATCGGCGTGGACGCTCCGTTCGCGTGGTTTTGCCATGTCTTGTGCTGACCGCGACGACCGTGCTCGCCAGGGCCCAGACCGTGACGCCGGATTTGTTCAGCCCGAACCGGCAGAGCCAGGTGATCACGCAGGATTCGCCGCTGCGCCGGACCCCGGTCGATGTCATGGATCCGCTCAACGGTTTGAAGCTGCCGGACGCCGACCGCGACCGGCGTTCGTCTTCGTCTTCGTCATCGACATCGACCACGCAACGCATCGGGCAGGTGCCGACCTATGGTCTCCCCGCCGCGAATGGCGCGGCGACGTCGGGCTATGACTCGCTCAACCGCAAGCGCCTGAAGCCGAAATACTACCCAGGGCAGGCCAAGCCGAAGCCGCCGCCGGGACCCGGCTCGCCGGTGCCGACGCCGCAGCCGCTGACTGCAGCCGGGCAGTTGCGGCTGTCGATCCCGCCGTCGGAGACCGCCAACAAGCCGCCGCTGCCGCCGGCGATGGCCGGCACCATCGTCGGCCAGCCGCCGCGCAGGCGGCTCAAGGTGGACGATGATCCGTTCGGCGCGGTCGGCGATTACGCCGGCTCGTTCATGGTCAAGACCGCGGTCGAGGTGATGGCGGGCTACGACACCAATCCGGGCCGCCTGTATCAGCCGCAAGGCAAGGCGTTCTACATGGTCGCGCCGGAATTCGTCGCGATGTCCGACTGGGAGCGCCACGCCGTCGTCGCCGATCTGCGCGGCTCATTCACCGGCTACGGCTCCCAGCTCACGCCGATTGACGGCACGCCGCTGTCGGCGCCGCTCGACATCGACCGTCCGAGCTTCACCGGCCATATCGACGGCCGCCTCGATGTGTCGAGAGATACGCATCTCCTGGCGCAGGGCCGCTTGCTGGTCTCGACCGACAATCCCGGCAGCCCGAACGTGCAGGCCGGCCTCGCCAAATATCCGATCTATACCACGGTCGGCGGTACCTTCGGCATCGACCAGCACTTCAACCGCATGCAGGTCTCGCTCGGCGGCACCGTCGACCGCACCGACTATCAATGGTCGAAACTCACCGACGGCACCTCGTCGTCGAACGACGATCGCAACTTCACGCAGTATGGCGGTGTCGGCCGCGTCAGCTATGAGCTCAATCCGGCGGTGAAACCGTTCGTCGAGGTGCAGGGCGACAGCCGGTTCCACGATCTCTATCTCGACCGCAACGGTTACGCGCGCAATTCCTCGGGCGGTTACGTCAAGGCCGGCACCTCGTTCGAATTCACGCGGATTCTGTTCGGCGAAATCTCGATCGGCTATGCCAGGCGTGACTATGTCGACCCGCGGCTTAGCCCGCTCGAGGGCTTGCTGACCACCGCCTCGCTGACCTGGAATGCGACGCCGCTGACCACGGCCAAATTCTATTCCGACACCCAGCTCGGCGAGACGACGCTGCCCGGCACCTCGGGCGTGCTGTCGCGCACCTACACCGTCGAGGTCGACCACGACTTCCGCCGCTGGCTGACCGGCATCGGTAAGTTCACCTACGGCACGCTCGATTACCAGGGCGACAACCGCAACGACACGATCTACTCGGTGTCGGGCGACCTGATCTACAAGATGACCCGCAGCCTCTGGATCAAGGGCACGCTGCGCCGCGACTGGCTGGATTCCAACCAGCCGGGACAGAGCTCGGCGTCGACGGTGGTGATGCTGGGCGTGCGGGTGCAGAACTAGATGCGTGGGTGCGAGGGGCGCACCCCAACCGAGGTGTCATGCTCCGCGAAAGCGGGGCATCCAGTACGCCGCGGCTTTTCCGTTTGATCTCTGATGTCTCTGGAATGCGGGATCGCCCGCTTTCGCGGGCGATGACAGTCGAGTTTGTAAGATCCAGTTCGGCGTGACTGCCGGGGTACTTACCCCGGCAGGTCGGTCTTCCCCATCAGGAAGGTGTCGATCGAGCGCGCGCACTGACGGCCTTCGCGGATTGCCCAGACCACGAGCGACTGGCCGCGGCGCATGTCGCCGGCGGAGAAGATTTTTGCGCGCGAGGTCTGGTAGTCGTGCAGGGACGCACGGACGTTGCCGCGCTGGTCGAGTTCGACGCCGAGCGTCTTGAGCAGGCCCTCGTGCACCGGATGCACGAAGCCCATCGCCAGCAGCACGAGTTCGGCGTCGAGCGTGAACTCGGTGCCGGGCAGCGGCTTGAACTTGTCGTCGACCTTGACGCAATGCAGCTTGGTGACCTTGCCGTCCTTGCCTTCGAACTTGGTCGTCAGCACGGCGTATTCGCGCACCGCGCCTTCGGCCTGGCTCGACGACGTCCGCATCTTCAGCGGCCAGTTCGGCCAGGTCACGCCCTTGTTCTCATGCTCGGGCGGCGCCGGCATGATCTCGAGCTGGGTCACCGACTTGGCGCCTTGCCGGAACGAGGTGCCGATGCAGTCCGAACCGGTGTCGCCGCCGCCGATGACGACGACATGCTTGCCGCCGGCGAGGATATCGGCGGTGCCGTTCAGCGGCTCGCCGGAGACGCGCCGGTTCTGCTGCGGCAGGAAGTCCATCGCGAAGTGGATGCCGGAAAGATCGCGGCCCGGGATCGGCAGATCGCGCGGGGCTTCCGCGCCGCCGGTCAGCGCCACGGCGTCATATTGCTTGGCGAGCTCCTGCGGATCGATCGCACCGGGAGTGGCTCCGCCGACGGCCTTGCCGTAATGGAAGGTGACACCCTCGGCTTCCATCTGCGCCACGCGGCGGTCGATGATGCCCTTCTCCATCTTGAAGTCGGGAATGCCATAGCGCAGCAGGCCGCCGGCCTTGGCGAACTTCTCGTAGACATGCACCTCGTGGCCGGCGCGTGCGAGCTGCTGCGCCGCGGCCATGCCGGCGGGGCCGGAGCCGATCACGGCGACCTTCTTGCCGGTCTTCTGGGGAGCGATCTCCGGCTTCAGCCAGCCATTGTCCCAGGCGCGGTCGACGATCGCGCATTCGATGGTCTTGATGGTCACCGGGTTGTCGTCGATGTTCAGCGTGCAGGACGCCTCGCACGGCGCCGGGCAGATCCGGCCGGTGAACTCGGGGAAATTGTTCGTCGAATGCAGGTTGCGCGAGGCTTCTTCCCAGTTGCCCTGATAGACGAGGTCGTTGAAATCGGGGATCTGGTTGTTGACCGGGCAGCCCGGCGTGCCCGGCTGGACCGAGCCGGTCCCGTGGCAATAGGGGATGCCGCAATTCATGCAGCGCGCGGCCTGGTCGCGCGTATCCTTCTCGCTCAGCGGAATGACGAATTCGTTGAAGTTCTTGAGCCGCTCGGCGACCGGTTCGTACTTGCGGTCATGCCGCTCGATCTCGAGAAAACCTGTGATCTTACCCATTGAAACCCGATGCCCCTGCATCTCAGTTGTTCCGTCATTCCGGGCTGCGCCGCGAGGCGCAGACCCGGAGGTCTTGAAGTAGCTTGGCGAGATTCCGGGTTCGCGCTTCGCGCCCCGGAATGACGCCTGGTGATATTACGCGCCGATCGCGATCTTCGGCTCGGCGTCGGCGTTCGCCTTCATTTCCTTCAGCGCGCGGCGGTACTCCACCGGCATCACCTTGCGGAACTTCGGCAGCCAGGTCTTCCAGTTGGCGAGGATCTCGGCCGCCTTCCTCGAGCCGGTCAGCTTGGCGTGACGCGTGATCAGCACGTGCAGACGCTCGACGTCGGAGTCGAGCAGGTTCTGGAACACGTCGACCCGGCCATGCGCCTCGAGATCGCCGGAGTGATGGTAGGTGTCGGCGTTGATCATCTCCTCCGACAGCACCGGCTCCAGCTCGACCATCGACAGGTTGCAGAGCTTGTCGAAGTCGCCGGTCTCGTCCAGCACATAGGCGATGCCGCCGGACATGCCGGCCGCGAAATTGCGCCCGGTCTTGCCGAGCACCACCACGATGCCGCCGGTCATGTATTCGCAGCAATGATCGCCGGCGCCTTCGACGACTGCGACCGCACCGGAGTTGCGCACCGCGAAGCGCTCGCCGGCGATGCCGCGGAAGTAGCATTCGCCCGCGATCGCGCCGTACATCACGGTGTTGCCGACGATGATCGATTCTTCCGGCACGATGCCGGAGATCTTCGGCGGCTTGACGATGATGCAGCCGCCCGAGAGGCCCTTGCCGACATAGTCGTTGCCTTCACCCTCGAGCTCGAAGGTGACGCCCTTGGCGAGCCAGGCGCCGAACGCCTGTCCGGCGGTGCCCTTCAGGCCGACATGGATGGTGTCGAGCGGCAGGCCGGCATGGCCGTAGATCTTGGCCACCGCGCCCGACAGCATCGCGCCGGCGGAACGGTCGGTGTTGTTGATCTCTTCCTCGATCTTGACCGGTGCGCCGCGATCGAGCGCAGCCTGCGCCTGCTCGATCAGCCGGCGGTCGAGCACGGCATCCAGATGGTGGTTCTGGCTCTCCGAGTGATAGATCGTCTGGCCCTTCTCCTCCTTCTGCCGCACGAACAGCTTGGAGAAATCGAGGCCCTTGGCCTTCCAGTGCGAGACCAGCGCAGTCTGGTCCAGCATCTGGACCTGGCCGACCATCTCGTCGAACATCTTGTAGCCGAGCTGCGCCATGATCTCGCGCACTTCCTCGGCGACGAAGAAGAAGTAGTTGATGACGTGCTCGGGCTGGCCGGTGAAGCGCTTGCGCAGCACCGGATCCTGGGTCGCGACACCGACCGGGCAGGTGTTGAGATGGCACTTGCGCATCATGATGCAGCCCGCCGCGATCAACGGCGCGGTGGCGAAGCCGAACTCGTCGGCGCCGAGCAGCGCGCCGATCACGACGTCACGGCCGGTGCGGAAACCGCCGTCGACCTGGACCGCGATGCGGCTGCGCAGCCGCTGGCGCACCAGCGTCTGGTGGGTTTCGGCAAGACCGATCTCCCACGGCGAGCCGGCATGCTTGATCGAGGTCAGCGGGGAGGCACCGGTGCCGCCCTCGAAGCCCGCGATGGTCACATGGTCGGCGCGCGCCTTGGCGACGCCGGCGGCAACCGTGCCGACGCCGACTTCGGACACCAGCTTCACCGAGACCTGGCCGTCGGGATTGACGTTCTTGAGGTCGTAGATCAGCTGGGCGAGGTCTTCGATCGAATAGATGTCGTGATGCGGCGGCGGCGAGATCAGGCCGACGCCCGGCGTCGAATGGCGGACGCGGGCGATCGTCGCGTCGACCTTGTGGCCGGGCAGCTGGCCGCCTTCGCCGGGCTTGGCACCCTGCGCCATCTTGATCTGCATCATGTCGGAGTTGACGAGGTATTCCGTCGTCACGCCGAACCGGCCCGAGGCGACCTGCTTGATCGCCGAGCGCATGCTGTCGCCGTTCGGCAACGGCTTGAAGCGGTCGGACTCCTCGCCGCCTTCGCCGGTGTTCGACTTGCCGCCGATCCGGTTCATCGCGATCGCGAGCGTGGTGTGCGCCTCGCGCGAGATCGAGCCGAACGACATCGCGCCGGTCGCGAACCGCTTGACGATGTCCTTGGCCGGCTCGACGTCCTCTAGCTTGACCGGTTTGCGCTTGTCGTCCTCGGCGCTCTTGATCCGGAACAGGCCGCGCAGCGTCAAGAGACGCTCGGACTGCTCGTTGAGGATCTTGGCGAACGCCCGGTAGCGCTCCTGCGAGTTGCCGCGCACGGCATGCTGCAGGGTCGAGACCGATTCCGCGGTCCAGGCATGGTCCTCGCCGCGGGTGCGGTAGGCATATTCTCCACCGACGTCGAGCGCGCTCTTGTAGATCTGGCCGTCACCGAACGCGTCGGTGTGGCGTCGCACGGTCTCCTCGGCGATTTCGCCGAGGCCGACGCCCTCGATGCGGGTGTGGGTGCCGGCGAAATACTTGGCGACGAAATCCGCCTTCAGGCCGACCGCGTCGAAGATCTGCGCGCCGCAATAGGACTGGTAGGTCGAGATGCCCATCTTGGACATCACCTTGAGCAGGCCCTTGCCGATCGACTTGATGTAGCGCTTGACGATCTCGTAGTCGTCGAGCGCGCCGGGCAGCCGGTCCTTCATCGCGAGGATGGTTTCGAACGCGAGATAGGGGTTGATCGCTTCGGCGCCGTAGCCGGCGAGGCAGGCGAAGTGATGCACTTCGCGCGGCTCGCCGGATTCCACCACGAGGCCGACCGAGGTGCGCAGTCCGGTGCGGATCAGATGGTGATGCACAGCGGCGCAGGCCAACAGCGACGGGATCGGAATCCGGTCGGTGCCGGTCATGCGGTCGGACAGGATGATGATGTTGATGCCCTCGCGCACCGCGCCTTCGGCACGCGCGCAGAGCTCGTCGAGCACCTGCTCCATGCCCGCCGCGCCGAACCCGGCGTGGAAGGTGGTGTCGAGCGTGCGCGACTTGAAGTGGGTCTCGGCGACGTCGGAGATCGAGCGGATCTTCTCGAGGTCGGCGTCGGTCAGGATCGGCTGCCGCACTTCGAGGCGCTGGGTCGAGGCGACGCCCTGCAGGTCGAACAGGTTCGGCCGCGGCCCGATGATCGAGACGAGGCTCATCACGATTTCCTCGCGGATCGGGTCGATCGGCGGGTTCGTGACCTGTGCGAAGTTCTGCTTGAAGTAGGTGAACAGCTGCTTGGGCTTGTCCGACAGCGCCGAGATCGGCGTGTCGTTGCCCATCGAGCCGGCGGCTTCCTCACCGGTGGCCGCCATCGGCGTCATCAGGATCGTGATGTCTTCCTGGCTGTAGCCGAACGCCTGCTGGCGATCGAGCAGCGGCAGGTTGGAGCGCACGCCCTTGGCCGGCGCATCCGGCAGCTCCTCGAGCTGGATCTGGGTGCGATGCAGCCAGTCGCTGTAGGGGTGGCTCTTGGCGAGGTCGGCCTTGATCTCGTCGTCCGGAATCAGGCGGCCCTGCTCGAGGTCGACGAGCAGCATCTTGCCGGGCTGCAGCCGCCACTTGGTGACGATCTGGTCCTCCGGAATCTTCAGCACGCCCATTTCGGACGCCATCACGATGCGGTCGTCCTTGGTGACGAGGTAGCGCGCCGGGCGCAGGCCGTTGCGGTCGAGCGTCGCGCCGATCTTGCGGCCGTCGGTGAAGGCGATCGCGGCCGGGCCGTCCCACGGCTCCATCAGCGCGGCATGATATTCGTAGAAGGCGCGGCGCTGCTCATCCATCAAGGGATTGCCGGCCCACGCTTCCGGAATCATCATCATGACTGCATGCGGAAGGGAATAACCGCCCTGCACCAGGAATTCGAGCGCGTTGTCGAAGCAGGCGGTGTCGCTCTGGCCTTCATAGGAGATCGGCCAGAGACGGCTGATGTCCTTGCCGTAAGCTTCCGAATGCACCGAAGCCTGCCGCGCCGCCATCCAGTTGACGTTGCCGCGCAGCGTGTTGATTTCGCCGTTATGGGCGATCATCCGGTAAGGATGCGCCAGCGACCAGGTCGGGAAGGTGTTGGTCGAGAAGCGTTGATGCACCAGCGCCAGCGCGCTGTCGAAATCCGCTTCATGCAAATCGGGATAGTACTTGCCGAGCTGGTCGGCGAGGAACATGCCCTTGTAGATCACGGTGCGGCACGACAGCGAGCACGGGTAATAGCCCGCCATGCCGCGGTCGCGACGCTGATAGATCGCCTGCGAGATCGACTTGCGCAGGATGTAGAGCCGGCGCTCGAAATCGTCCTCGGTCTTGGCGGCACCGTTGCGGCCGATGAAGACCTGCATGTGGTAGGGCTCGGTCGGCTTCACGGTGACGCCGAGCGAGGAATTGTCACTGGGTACGTCGCGCCAGCCGAGCAGCTTGAAGCCCTCGTTCTTGATCTCGTCGGCGATGATGCTCTTGATCACGTTCCGCCACGCGGCATCGCGCGGCATGAACAGCGCGCCGATGGCGTATTCGCCGGGCTGCGGCAGCTTGAAGCCGAGCTCTGCGGTCTTGCGGGCGAAGAAGGCGTGCGGAATCTGCACCAGGATGCCGGCGCCGTCACCGGCGCGCGGGTCGGCGCCGACGGCGCCGCGATGCTCGAGGTTGCACAGGATACTCAGCGCGTCGGAGACGATCTGATGCGACTTCTGGCCCTTGATGTTGGCGATGAAGCCGACGCCGCAGGAGTCCTTTTCCAGGCTGAGGTCGTACAGGCCTTCGGCTTCCGGGCGCCAGGTGTGCAGCTCGGGAGTGTGCGGGCCAAAAGACGCATCATGCGCGGCATCGGCGGCTTTCGAGTCCGCGGTCGCCGACAGCGCATCTGCCACGATGATTTCGCGCTCGAATTCCGATCCGCTCATGTGTCCTCTCCCTTTCGTAAGGGGCTCACCGCATTTGGCGCACCTTGGACGTTGCGGCACCCACCGGGCCACCGCTCGTCCGCCGCGAGCCGCATTTTCCTAAATTCAGACGACGGGCGTTTCAACGTCCCCTAGGGGACGACCCTGCCTGCAGCATTCTCGGAGCCCGGGGCGCCGAGGCCCTCCTTACGAAGGTCCTCGTTGCAATCCCTGTGCCGGGACGGCCTCGAAATTGAGACAGTCTTGCTGTCCTAACCTCGACCTTGCCAAATTTTTGTCTATCACACAAGCGCGAGGAAGTCCCCGCCTGCATGCCTGGATCGAACGGCTCGGCGGGCGTGCGGCGCCCCTGATTCGAAGCAAACACGCCGTGATCTGGCCCAAGGAGCGACCAAGGACCGCCGAATTTCAAACCGAAATTTTGCCCCCGGGCAAGCCGGCAAGAGAGCGGAAACGCTCCGGGCGGGGCAGACAGGAGTTACGGCGATGAAGTTGTTCACAGGTTCGGTTGCAGCCGCCGCCCTCGCGCTCAGCGCAGCCTCGGCCCAGGCCCAGCTGGCGACGTCCGCCCGGATCGGCAGCCCCTCGTTGGTCAGGGTCTCCGACATGGGCGAGCCCTACGCCGCCATGCCCGAGGTTCCGCCGCCGCCGCGCTACGGCCGCGTCCCGAGCCTTTTGCCGCCGGTCGAGGTCTACACGGTGCTGCGCGAGAACGGTTATCTGCCGCTCGGCGCGCCCCAGCAGCGCGGTTTCGTCTACACGATCTCGGTGATCGACCAGGGTGGCGATGACGGCCGGCTGGCGATCGACGCCCGCGACGGGCACATCATCCGCTTCACCCCGGCCTATCGTCTCGGCGACAATTACGAGGAGGAGATGAGCGCGACCTACGGTCCGGCCGGTCCGATGCCGCGGGCGATCCAGGCCCGAGTGCCGCGGCCGCCGCTCCCGATCCCGCATGTCGCGAGCCGCGTGCCGGTGCCGAAGCGCAGCCCGCTCACTGCCAAGTCTGCGCA
>NZ_JACMYK010000189.1 GCF_020889785.1 Bradyrhizobium acaciae | reverse complement strand
CCCGCCCGAGACGAGCCGCCCGGCAATCTCGGTGACCGCGGGGCCCATGGCCTCGCCGCCGGGGCGGTAGATTTCCAGCTCGGCCGCCGGCGCGCCATCGGCGTCGGTCCAGCGGAAAACGTCCTTGCGGCCGCCCTCAGGGTGCCGGAAGATTTCGTAAGTCTCTGTTTTATCTCGCTGATCGAGCTTGCTGATGGCGAAGGCGGGGGCCGAGCGGCCGGCCGGGCTCCAGCCTGTAGCGGCCGGGGCGGCCGTCGCGGTTGCGTCCGGCAGTTGCTTCCATAGATAGTTTCCGAGGACGACAAACAGCGCGAGCACGGCGGCATAGGCGAACAGCCCGGAGAGCGTGGCGTACACCTCGTCGACGAAGCTCGTCAGGGCTGACGGATTTCCCGTATGATGGGGCGCGGCGGGATCGGCCCGAAATAAACGCATCAAAACGCTCAAAGCTACGCAACGTTGTCTTGACGGGGTTTCTCGCATAGAAGCGCTGCCTCTTCCCTTTCCGCTGACAGCGGGGGAACGGGCATTTTTCGTCGGAGAGTGAACGATGGGTTACAAAGTCGCGGTGGTCGGTGCGACCGGCAATGTCGGGCGCGAAATGCTCAACATTCTCGATGAGCGCAAATTCCCCGCCGACGAGGTCGTCGTGCTGGCCTCGCGCCGCAGCGTCGGCATCGAGGTCTCCTATGGGGACCGCACGCTGAAGGTGAAGGCGCTCGAGCATTATGATTTCTCCGACATCGACATCTGCCTGATGTCGGCGGGCGGCTCGGTCTCCAAGGAATGGTCGCCCAGGATCGGCGCCGCCGGTGCGGTCGTGATCGACAATTCGTCGGCCTGGCGGATGGACCCGGACGTGCCGTTGATCGTGCCGGAAGTGAATGCGGATGCGGCCGCCGGCTTCACCAAGAAGAACATCATCGCCAACCCGAACTGCTCGACCGCGCAGCTCGTCGTCGCGCTGAAGCCGCTGCATGACAAGGCGACGATCACGCGCGTCGTGGTCTCGACCTATCAATCGGTGTCGGGCGCCGGCAAGGATGCGATGGACGAATTGTTCTCGCAGACCAAGGCCGTCTACACCAATGACGAGCTGATCAATAAGAAGTTTCCCAAGCGGATCGCCTTCAACGTCATTCCCCAGATCGACGTCTTCATGGAAGACGGCTTCACCAAGGAAGAGTGGAAGATGATGGCGGAGACCAAGAAGATCCTTGATCCGAAGATCAAGCTGACCGCGACCTGCGTTCGCGTGCCGGTTTTCGTCGGTCACTCCGAAGCGGTCAATGTCGAGTTCGCCAATCCGATCACCGCGGACGAGGCGCGCAACATCCTGCGCAATGCGCCGGGCTGCCTCGTGATCGACAAGCACGAGCCGGGCGGCTACGTCACGCCCTACGAGGCCGCCGGCGAGGACGCCACCTATATCAGCCGCATCCGCGAGGACGCCACCGTGGAGAACGGCCTGGCGTTCTGGTGCGTGTCGGACAATCTGCGCAAGGGCGCGGCGCTGAACGCCGTGCAGATCGCGGAAGTCCTGATCAACCGCAAGCTGATCACCGCGAAGCAGAAAGCGGCCTGACGGGCGGAGACCAACGGGGGGCGCAACCATGTCGGAACAGTCGGCTCCCGTCCCATCGAGTCCCTCGACGCCGCGCATCATGCGCGGCTTCGAATATGTGCTGTTCAACAGCCGCTGGCTGATGGCGCCGTTCTATGTCGGCCTGGTCGTGGCGCTGGCGGTGCTGCTGCTGAAATTCGCGCGCATGCTCTGGGAGTTCGTCCTGCATGCGGCCGGCTACAAATCGACGGAAGTCATCCTCGATGCGCTGGCGCTGATCGACGTCACGCTGGTCGCCAATCTCATTCTGATCGTGGTGTTCTCGGGCTACGAGAACTTCGTCTCGCGCATCGACACGTCGGGCAACCCGAACTGGCCGATCTGGATCACCAGGATCGACTTTGCCGGGCTGAAGCAGAAGCTACTGGCTTCGATCGTCGCGATCTCCGCGATCCACGTGCTGGAAGCGTTTCTCAACATAGATGCCGCGTTCGACGCGACGCGGATGACCTGGCTCGTCGCCGTGCACCTGGTGTTCGTGATCTCGGCGCTATTGCTCGCGCTGTCCGATCGCTGGGGCGGCGCTCACGGTGATGAGTAGCCGATAGGTCCAGCTACTCGCCGGCCTTCAGCGCATCGGCGACGCTGATGAATTCCTTCGCGGTCCGGTCGAGCACGAACAGCGAGCCTTCGGCGACGCCGAAATAGGCGCCGTGCAGTTGCATCTCGCCGCTCTCCACGCGTTCCCGGACGAACGGGAAGGTCATCAGGTTTTCCAGCGAGCGGAACACCGCGGCCTTCTCGATGCGGGTGACGAAGTCCAGCATGCTTTCATGCTCGCGCTGCTCGACCACCTCGCCGGGCTTGATGAACATCTGCATCCATTTGCCGATGAAGTCGCCCGGCGTGAGCGGCTTGATCTTGTCGACGAAGGCGCGGATGCCGCCGCACTGGGCATGGCCCAGCACCACGATGTTCTTCACCTTCAGCACGGTCACGGCGTATTCCAGTGCGGCCGACACGCCGTGGGCGTTGCTGTCGGGCTGATAGACCGGAACCAGATTGGCGATGTTCCGGACCACGAACAATTCGCCAGGACCTGCGTCGAAGATCACTTCGGGGGAGACGCGGGAATCGCAGCAACCGATCACCATGGTTTCGGGAAACTGGCCGCGTTCCGACAGGTCCCGGTAGCGCGACTGTTCAGTCGGCAGCCGCTGGGTCGCGAAGGTCCGGTAGCCGTCGATCAACTGCTTCGGAAAGAATTTCATGGCCTCTGGCTAACCACATGCGAACGACGGGAACAAGACTTTCGGCGTCCGGCCTGAGATGATACGGCAGCGTCGAAGCATGGTTCCTGCCCGATGCCCAAACATTGGACAGCGGCGGAGCCGAAGCCCCCAGGAGAATGCCCATGATCCGTCCGCGCCGCAGCCTGTTGTTCATGCCGGGATCGAATGCGCGCGCGCTAGAGAAGGCCCGCACGCTGCCGGCGGACGGCATCATCCTCGATCTGGAGGATTCGGTTGCCCCCGAGGCCAAGGCGATCGCGCGCGAGCAGATCGCCAAGGCGGTCGCCGCGAAGGGCTTTGGCAAGCGCGAGGTCCTGATCCGCATCAACGCGCTCGATACGCCGTGGTGGGTCGATGACATCGCCATGGCCGGCAAGGCGCAGCCCGACGGAATCCTGGTTCCCAAGATTTCCACCGTCGACGATCTCAACGCCGTCGCCGATCGACTCAGCGACGTCAATGCTCCTGCCTCGATCCGGGTCTGGGCCATGATCGAGACCGCGCGTGCGGTGCTCGACGCCGACAAGCTTGCCGCGGCATCGAAGGATTCCGAGACCCGGCTCGCCGGCTTCGTATTCGGGCCGAACGACATCGCGCGCGAGACCCGGATCCGGATGAAGCCGGGCCGCGCGGCGATGATCCCGATGATCACGCATTGCATCCTGGCGACCCGCGCGCACGGGCTCGAGATCCTCGACGGACCCTATGGCGACATCAGCAATGTCGACGGCTTTGCCGAGGAATGCGCGCAGGGCCGAGATCTCGGCTTCGACGGCAAGACGCTGATCCACCCGAGCCACATCGATGCCTGCAACGCGATCTTCACGCCGCCGGAGGCCGAGGTCACCGAGGCGCGCAAGATCATCGCGGCCTTCGAGCAGCCGGAGAACGCCTCGCGCGGCGCGATCCAGCTCGACGGCCGCATGGTGGAGCGCCTGCACGCCGAGATGGCCAAGCGCACCATCGCGATCGCCGACGCAATCGCAGCGATGGGGCATTGACGGTCATGGGCTCGGGCGCACGTCCCAAGCGCAGCGCCTTCGGTCGCAACGCAAACTGATCTCATCGCGCTCTAAAGCAATGAGATCAGGTTGAATCGTCGTTGCGCTTTAGCTCTTTGTTTGAGCATGATCTTTCCGGAAAACCGCTTCGCACTTTTCCGGATTAGTCGCGCTTCAGGCTCATGATATAGTTCGCGAGGTCATCGGCCTCACTCGGTCCCACGATGATGTTCGGCATCGTCGGATGGCTCGTCTTGAGGAACACCTTAAGCCAGAGCTTGGTGGTCGAGGGGCGGTTGGCGACGGCGACGAAGTCCGGCGGCACTTTCTTTGCGCCCGTGGGCATCGCGCCGATGACATGGCATTCCATGCACCACGCTTCGGCCAGCCGGTGTCCGGCAGCGATGCTTTCTGACGGCTGCTCGGTGCCATCTGCCCGATGCAGGCGCAGCAGGAAGAGCGCCCCCATCACGATCAGGAAGATCAACAACGCACGACGCCAGACGAGGTGCTGGTTCAGCATCGGCGTTCTCTCACGACGCCGGCTTGCGACCTGCGGCCTCGCCGAGCGCATCGATCGTCGCGGCGTTCAGGCAGTATTGGTGAAAATGGGCGCTGGACGTGCCGGCGGCGAGATCATGGTCGCACTGGCGCTTATGGCCGCAGAGGCTGCAGACCCGCTCCATGTCGCGCAGCACCAAGGGCTCGGTGCGCGCGAGCTTCTCCTGATCGATCCCGAGCGCGGTGAGCAGCTTGGGTAGCTCATCGGCGCTGTGCGGCCCCTGGCGCACCAGTGCCGCGAGATCGTCGGTGCTGATCCGCAGATCGCTTGCGATCTGGCTGAAACTCGCATCGTCCAGCTCGCGCAGTTCGCGAAGCTCCCGCCGATGCTTCAGCCAGTCGCCGAACACATCGACCAGATACTCGACGACAGGGTACGTCCGAGCTTCGGTGGTCATGGGCGCCTCCAATCAACGTAGAGCGGCATCCCAATATGATGCCTTCTGCGCAGCCCGACCTTGCGGCAGATCAAATCGGCTCACGCTTACCCGAAGTGCTCCGCTGCCCAAAGCGCTCCGTCGCCCATGCGTAGAGGCTGCCGGGGATCGGCGTCTCCTTGCCGCGTCCCTTCGGGGAGATGTGCAGGCCGATGATCCCGGGATCATCGAGGGTGCGCGAAAAATCCGACGGCTCGAAGAACAGTTTCGGCTCGGCGTGCACTGCGTAGAACGAGCGCTTCGGCAGCGCGTATTGCAATTCGCCTTCGCGGCGCGCCAGCGCGGTGAGCGCGGCGGGGCCGTAGATCGCGATGCGGATGTCGGACAGGCGATCGGATTTGCCGCGCAGCTTGCGCATCGCAAAGGTCAGGCGGTGACGCAGCGCGAGCCAGTCCGGCGTCAGTTCGTCCTGCTTCATCAGCGCTTCGAAGGCGCGCACGATCGGATCATGTTGCGGCAGATACAGCACCGAATTGCCGAGCTGCCGCGGCCGCTCCCAGGCAAAATAGGGCTTTGCCGGATCGATCTGGACAGGTTTCAAGAGCAGCACGTCGGCATCGAGCCAGACGCCCGCGCGCTGCGTCATCAGCCGCATCCGGAAGAAGTCGCTGAACTGCAGGATGGTCCAGTCGCGCCACGAGCCGTCGCGCTCGGCCGGACGCAGCTTCTGCGAGAACGAGTGCGGCAGCACCGCCTCGGCTTCGGCATTGCCGACGCCGTCGGGCAGACCGGGAATCGGATCGAAGCTGTAGACGGTGACCTTGTGCCCGGCCGCCACCTGCGAGCGCAGACAGGTCTGGCGCAACGCATCCATCGAGCCATGCCAGAAGGTGACGATGTCAGGCAGCATGTGCGTCAGCCATCAGCAGGTTTGCGAAGCGGCAAAGAAAAGCCCCGGCGCCTGAAGGCACCGGAGCTTGATGATACGCCGAGCCTCAAGCCCAGGCACGCTCCTTGAGCTTGGCCTCGTAGGTGTCGATCGACTTCTTCTTCTCCATCGTCAGCCCGATGTCGTCGAGGCCGTTGATCAGGCAGTGCTTGCGGAACGGGTCAATCTCGAACTTCACCTTGCCGCCGTCGGGACCGCGGATCTCCTGGTTGGGGAGGTCGATGGTCAGCGTCGCATTGGCGCCGCGCTCGGCGTCGTCGAACAGCTTGTCGAGATCCTCCTGCGACACGCGGATCGGCAGAATGCCGTTCTTGAAGCAGTTGTTGTAGAAGATGTCGCCGAACGAGGTCGAGATCACGCAGCGGATGCCGAAGTCGAGCAGCGCCCAGGGCGCATGCTCGCGGCTCGAGCCGCAGCCGAAATTGTCGCCGGCGACCAGCACCTTCGCGTTGCGATAGGCGGACTGGTTGAGAACGAAATCCGGGTTCTCGCTGCCGTCATCCTTGTAGCGCTGCTCGGAGAAAAGCCCCTTGCCAAGGCCGGTGCGCTTGATGGTCTTGAGGTACTGCTTCGGAATGATCATGTCGGTGTCGACATTGATGATCTTCAGCGGTGCCGCGACGCCTTCCAGCGTGGTGAACTTGTCCATCGGTGCTCTTCCCAGGCAAAAAATGGGATACGGGGCCGGATGTCTATCGCGAATGTGACAGCGGTAAAAGGGCGATTTCTGCAAAGCTGGCGCCCATTCCGTTCCGATGGAAGCGGAACGGGCTCCAGATCCTCGTTTTGACGCGTTTTCTTCACGCGAACCGGGGTCCACTTCGCTCGAAAACGCTCTACCCCGCGCCAGCCTCAATCGCCTCCATATCGGCGTCCGAGAGGCCGAAATGATGCCCAATCTCATGGATCAGCACGTGGCGGACGATGTGGCCGAGGGTCTCGTCGTGCTCCGCCCAATAGTCCAGGATCGGCCGGCGGTACAGCCAGACCAGGTTGGGGAGCCGGGCCACGTCGCCATGGCTCTGCTGCGGCAGGCCGATGCCGTGGAACAGGCCGAGCAGGTCGAACTCGCTCTCGGCCTGCATCTCGTCGAGCACCTCCTCGGTCGGGAAGTCGTCGACACGGATGATGAGGCCCTCGCAGAGGGCCCGGAACGTCTCGGGCAGGCGCTCGAAAACCTCGTGCGCCATGGCCTCCATCTCGGCGAGCGAGGGGGCTTTTTCTGTGGTCCACATGACACTCCTTTAGCGCGAGTGCTGTCGGCGGCGCCAGCGCAGTTGACCTTGGCGGCGCAATGGGAGACCGTGCGGCCCAATAATGGGGCTTGGGTGGCGTGATGAAACGGATCGTGGCGGCAGCGCTGTTGGCGGCATCAGTCGGGCTCTCGCTCCCGGTGGGAGAGGCGCGGGCACAGAGCGCGGCTGCCGAGGCGCGCGTCGGTGAGGCGGCTCCGGTCGTGCGCGAGCGCGTCGTCGAGCGCCGCCACCTGAAGCGCGTGCCGATCTACCGGTCCCGGCCGGATCATTGGGAACCGGATGTCATCCCGCGCTACAATCCCGGACCGAACGCCGTGCGTGACTGCACCGCGACCTATGTGCAGGAGCACCGGCCGAGCGGCACCGTGATCACGCCGCGCATGAACTGCTTCTGGCGGCCCGGCTAGCTGCGCGTCCGGCGGCGCGCTGCACTGATCACTGCGACAGCCGCGATCGCTCCCGCCGTTCCATAGACCGCGATCGCCATCAGCATTTGCGTGAGCTGGCTTGCGGTCCCCATGCCGCCGCCCGGACCTTGCGAGGCCAGCGCGATATCAGCGAGCATGATGGAACCAGCAAGCGTCGCGAGTGCAGTTCGAAGCAACTGCCTGCGTATGCCTGTGTGTGTCACCGCAATCTCCTGCAACAGTGAGCACGCGAGATACGACGGTAGTCTATGCCGGGTTTTGCGCACCAAGGCGAGAAACCGCGTGATGTGTCGGAACCTGAGCGCGCCGCCGGCATTCATGATCGTGGCGCAGAAATTCACTTCCCGCTCACGTCGTCCGCATCCAGCTCGCGATCTGCGTCGCGGCAACGGGGATCGATTCGAAACCGAATCGTCGTTGCGAGACGTGACATCAAGAGATCAAGGAGATTAGCTCATGAAGGTGATGAAGGTTCTGGGACTCGCGGCCGTCGGTGCCGTGCTGGGTTTGGCGATGCCGGCCGAGCGCGCGAACGCGATGTCGCTCGCCACGCCAGGCGCCGCCGCAACGGTTCAGGACAACGCGAACCAGACCACCACGCAGGTACGCTGGGGCCATGGACATAACCGTGGTTGGCATCGTGGCTGGCACCGCGGACATCACCGTGGCTGGGGACATCGCCGCCATTGGCGCCGCTGATCGCGCGGCGTATCAGCGCGCTTGAGACACAGGCCCGTGAGCAGCGGGCCTGTTGTCGTTGACAGCCTTCAAACCGGCAGATTCGCGCGCGAGATGACGTTCAACGCAATCTGCAGGAGTTGATCATGATGAGATGGATCGGCGTTGTCGCCGTGGCTTGTGCATTCGCATTGACGGCGCCGGCATCGGCAACTGCTGCGGCTTCAACCAGGCCGCAGGCCGGCGCGCAACAGCGCAAGGCGACCGATTTCAGTGCGCAGCACCGTCATCACCATCGTCACCACCACCATCGCGGCTATCGGCCTTACTACCGACCGTACTATCAGCCCTATTCCTACTATCGGCCGTACGGCTCCTATTACTACGGGCGGCCGTACTACTATCGGCCGTACCCGTATGCTGCGCCGGCGCCGTTCACCTTTGGCTTCGGGTTCGGCCCGTTCTGGTGACGCACGCGGCACAGCAGACCGATACACGCGCAACTCCGCTCGACCGGAGCTGCGCCGCTGACGTCAAGGCGCGAAGCCCTTCGCCAGCAGCACGATGCCCTGCGCACCGGCTTTGCGATCTCTCGAGATCTCGACGTATTCAGGTGATTCAGACCAGGCGCGGAATCCGGCTTCGTCGGGGAATGACATCAGCACCAGCTTGTCGCGATCCCAGCTGCCTTCGAGTACCGCGGGCTGTTCGTCGGCCGACAGCAGTCGCCCGTTGAATTTCCTGAACACGTCGAAGAAGCGCGCCTGATACCGATCATAGGCGGCGCGATCGGTCATCTTGAGTTGCACGATCACATAGACAGTCACTGGGCTTCTCTCCGGCTTCTCCGTCGCACGCGCTTTGCACGTTCATGACGCATTCAGTTGCGCATCCTTAGCGTCATGCCGGGAGCGACTGCTATGAACGCGAGGAGACCGGCTGCCATGCAGCGCGGTTCTCATTGCCGTTGTCAGGGAGGCCTAGAGATGAGAGCCATTTGCTGCGTGGATTGCTGAGATGGCGCCCGTTTTTGTCGGGTAACTTGCGCTAACGCGCTAATCCCAGTCCTTCAGCTTCCAGGGCTTTATCTTCCACGGCGTCAGGTTTTCCATCCGCCATTGCGTCCAGCGATCCGGCGGCCAGTGGCTGAGGCGCGAGGTCTCCTTCACCTCGGCAGGCAGATCGATCACGCGCGGCGCAGCGCGGCGGCGCCGCTTCTGCTGCGTCGCCTCGCTGATCATGTCGACGAATTCGCGCTTGTCGGTCACGGCAGGCTCCCCGCGAAATTACCCTCGCAAGGAGCCAGTGTGCGGGCGCCCCGTTAACGAGCCGTTTCCACAACGGCTCGAGCTTGAGGCGAAAACGGCGAGTTACCGCCAGTCGCGGACGTCGACGAAGTGGCCGGCGATCGCGGCGGCCGCGGCCATCGCGGGCGACACCAGATGGGTGCGGCCCTTGAAGCCCTGACGCCCCTCGAAGTTGCGGTTCGAGGTCGAGGCGCAGCGCTCTTCCGGCTTCAGCTTGTCCGGATTCATCGCAAGACACATCGAGCAGCCCGGCTCGCGCCATTCGAAGCCGGCCTTGACGAAGATCTTGTCGAGGCCTTCCGCTTCCGCCTGCTCCTTCACGATGCCCGAGCCCGGCACGATCATCGCGTTGACGTTGGCGTTGACGGTCTTGCCCTCGGCGATCTTGGCCGCGGCGCGCAGATCCTCGATCCGGCCGTTGGTGCAGGAGCCGATGAAGACGCGGTCGAGCTTGATGTCGGTGATCTTGGTGCCGGCGGTCAGGCCCATATATTTCAGCGCGCGGTGCTTGGAGAGCCGCTTGGCCTCGTCCGCGATCTTGTCGGGATCGGGCACGAAGCCGGTGATCGAGATGACGTCCTCAGGGCTGGTGCCCCAGGTGACGATCGGCGGCAGTTTTGCAGCGTCCAGCCGTAGCTCGTGGTCGAAATGCGCGCCCTCGTCGGAGCGCAGCGTCTCCCAGTAGCGCATTGCGGCATCCCAGGCGGCACCCTTCGGCGCCTTCGGGCGGTCGCGCAGGAAGTCGAACGCCTTCTGGTCGGGCGCCACCAGGCCGGCGCGTGCGCCGCCTTCGATCGACATGTTGCAGACCGTCATGCGGCCTTCCATCGACAGCGCACGGATCGCCTCGCCGGCATATTCCAGCACATAGCCGGTGCCGCCGGCGGTGCCGATCTCGCCGATGATCGCCAGGATAATGTCCTTGCCGGTCACGCCTTCCGGCAACTTGCCGTCGACGATCGCGCGCATGTTCTTGGCCTTCTTCTGGATCAGCGTCTGCGTCGCCAGCACGTGCTCGACCTCTGACGTGCCGATGCCGTGCGCGAGCGCACCGAACGCGCCATGCGTCGAGGTGTGGCTGTCACCGCAGACGATGGTGGTGCCGGGCAGCGTAAAGCCCTGCTCCGGACCGATGACGTGGACGATGCCCTGACGCTTGTCGAACTCGTTGTAATATTCGATGCCGAATTCCTTGGCGTTCTCCGCCATCACCCGCATCTGCTCGATGCTCTCGGGATCGGGGTTCGGCTTCGAGCGATCGGTCGTCGGGATGTTGTGGTCGACGACGGCGAGCGTCTTCTCGGGCGCGTGCACCTTGCGGCCGGCGGCGCGCAGACCTTCGAACGCCTGCGGCGAGGTCACCTCGTGCACCAGATGGCGGTCGATATAGAGCAGGCAGGTGCCGTCCTCGGCCTCATGGACCAGATGGTCGTTCCAGATCTTGTCGTACAGCGTGGTCGGTTTGGACATGAGCTTCAGCTCCAGAAGAAATTCAGTGGCGAATGGCGTTAAGCGCATCTCGGTGCGCGGGCAGGCGAAGGCGTCCAAGCAGCGTTACGCTGCGCGTCTAAGCTCAGACGTTGCCGACGTCGCAAAGCGCCCAAAGAAGCGGCCGGGCAGCCGCGAGCGATCGTCGATCACGACGCGCTGGCAGATCTGACTTGGGCAGCACTGGCTTGCTTGATCCGGAACCATTCTAAATTTCTAACACAGGGCTCGCGCCCGCGACAATCGATCGATGCGCGGGCCTGCAAGTCAGATAGGTATGCCGCAATAAAAAAGCGCGGGGCAGGCCCCGCGCTTTTGGTCACATCCCCTGGAAGGGAAAACGTTACTCGCCGACGGCGGTCTGGCGGTCCTGCTTCTCGACGATGCGGGCCGACTTGCCGCGCAGGTTGCGCAGGTAATAGAGCTTGGCGCGACGCACCTTGCCGCGGCGCACGACCTTGATCGAGTCGATCATCGGCGACATCACCGGGAAGACGCGCTCGACGCCTTCGCCGTAGGAGATCTTGCGCACGGTGAAGCTCTCGTTGAGGCCCTGGCCGGAGCGGCCGATGCAAACGCCTTCATAGGCCTGCACGCGGGTACGGTCGCCTTCGACCACTTTCACGTTGACGATGACGGTGTCGCCGGGGCCGAATTCCGGAATGGTCTTGGTGGCGGCGAGCTTGTCGAACTGCTCTTTTTCGAGCTGCTGAATAAGGTTCATCGAAATCTCCATCGGCGGCGCGCCCAGCCTGTATGGGGGCTGCGCAAACGTCCATCTATCCTGCGCGTGTGCGGATTAGGCCGTGCCTATAAGGCAAAGCGCGGGGTTTGTCACCCGTCTGTCGTGTTTTTTGTCCCTCGCGGAGCGGCTTTTTGGCCGGCCTTCCGGGCCCAGAGGTCGGGCCGCCGGGCCGCCGTCAGGGCCTCGGATTGGGCCAGCCGCCAGGCCGCAACCTTGGCATGATCGCCGGAAATCAGGATTTCCGGGATTTGTCGGCCCTCGAATTCCTGCGGGCGGGTGTATTGGGGGTATTCCAGTAGTCCTTCGGAGAAGCTCTCCTCGGTTCCCGAGGCCTGCTTGCCCATTACCCCGGGCAACAGGCGGACACAGGCGTCGATCAGCGCCATCGCGGCGATCTCGCCACCGGACAGCACATAATCGCCGATCGAGACCTCCTCGAGCCCCCTGGCCTCGATCACCCGCTGGTCGATGCCCTCGAAGCGGCCGCAGACGATCAGGGGGCCGGGCCCGGCCGCAAGCTCCGCGACCTGGTCCTGGGTCAAAGGCCGACCTCGCGGGCTCATCAGGAGGCGCGGGCGGTCAGCCGCGATGTCGGCG
>NZ_JACMYK010000188.1 GCF_020889785.1 Bradyrhizobium acaciae | reverse complement strand
TCAGCTCGGCGACCGCATAGGTCGGCAGAAAGATCGCATTGACATAGTTGATCGCCGTACCGGCTGCGATCAGGCAGAACGAGGCAATCAACTCGCGCGGATATTCGGAGAACAATTGGCCGAGCGTGGTCTGCCTGCTCGGCTGCGCTGTCGCGGCCTTCTCGGCGAGATACGCCTTGAATTCGGGTGACTCGTCGCACCTTTGGCGCAGGTACCATCCGGTCGGTCCGATCAGAATGCCGAGGATGAACGGCACGCGCCAACCCCAGCTCGCGAAGGCGTCCGCCGACAGGCCGAGATTGAGACCGATCGCCATCGCGGCACCGAGGCCGAACGCCAACGATTGCGACACCATCTGGAACGAGCCGTACAAGCCGCGCCGGCCGGGCGGCGCGAACTCGATCAGCATCGCGCTGGCGCTGCCGAACTCGCCGCCGGCGGAAAAGCCCTGGATCAGCCGCGCCAGCAGCAACAACAGCGGCGCCGCGATTCCGATCGCGCCGTAGGTCGGCAGGACGCCGAGCAGGCCGGTGCCGGCAGCCATCAGCGATATCATGACGACCAGCGCCTTCTTGCGGCCGTGCTTGTCGGAATAGAGCCCGAACACCAGGCCACCCAGCGGCCGGGCTGCAAAGGCGATCCCGAATGTCGCGAAGGTCAGCAGCAGCGAGGAATGCGGGTTGTCCGCGGGAAAGAACAGCTTGCTCAGGATGCCGGCGAACAGGCCGAAAACGGTGAAGTCGAACCATTCCAGCGCATTGCCGATCGTGGAGGAGATCACCACCCGGCGGCGCATCTGCGCCATCGTGTCAGTCTGCATTCGCTTCGTCCCCCCGCTGTCGGCAACGGCCTGCCTCACCGAGCCCATGATTTTATCGTTGTGAGCCGATCCTAGTGCAGAGTCATGCCAGGCCACAACGGGCGGCTTCGGCTGGCCGAGCCTCAATCGTCGAGCTTGTTGAGGTCACGCACCGACTGCATGATCGGTTCGAAATTCGAGCGCGCGTCGAGTGCATCGAACAGCTGCGCAGTGTCCTCGAGCAGGGCATGCGAGCGCTGCAGCGCGATCCGCACGTCGTCGTGCGGGGTGTCGGACAGCCGGCCATGACCCGACAGCAGGATCTTCGAATCGAGCCCCTTCAGCCGTTCCAGCGACTGGATGTAGTCGGCAATCGAGCCCGAGCCGAACACGCCGCCCATCACGCCGCCGGGCATCAGCGTGTCGGCGGCAAACAACAGGCCCTTGTCCTGGTCGAACAGCGTGATGCAGGCCGAGGTGTGGCCCGGCGTGTACATGACGTTGAGGCGGAAATTGCCGAGGTCGATCAGATTGCCTTCCTCGAGCCAGATGTCGATGTCGATCGGCACGTTGGGCTCGTTGAACATCTTGCGCAGCATCGAGAAGTCGTCGCGCAGCATGATCTTGTTGGCGGCGAGCCGATGCGCGGCGATATAGGCTGAGCCGTGGAAATGATAGGCCGCGCCGATGTGATCGAGATGCTCGTGGCTCAGCACCACCATGTCGATCGCATCGGGCGTTATGCCGAGATGGTTGAGGCAGGCGACCAGCGACGGATAATTGCTCGATAGCCCGACGTCGATCATGATGGTGCGTTTGCTGCCGCGTACGAGATAGGCGTTGGCGGCGCGGTTCTTGAAGCGGATCTGGTAGACGTTGTCGGCCGCCTGGATCAGCGTCGCGACGTCGGCGTCGAACAGCGTCTTGAACGGGCTCGGCTTGCGGTCGCTCATGGTGCGCCTGCCGCTCGGTAAGTGACGGCGTTGGACGCGCGCAAGCGTTTCGAGAGCGCATCCATCACCATCAGGGCGAAGGCCGGCTGCTGGCTGACGAGATAGACGAAGCGGGCGTGGTTGATCCGCATCACCCGCGTCGCAGGTGCCGAGGCAATGGCCGTTGCCGAGCGCGCCGAGCCGTCGATCACCGCCATCTCGCCGAAGAACTCGCCCTTGCCGAGGCTGACGATGACCGTCTTGTTGCCGCCATCGATCTTGACGATGTCTACCTTGCCGTCGAGCACGACAAATAACTCGCGGCCGGTCGAGCCTTCCTCAAAAATGACGTCATCGACACCAAATTCATTGATGCATTTCTCGATCGTCATGGTGCTCCCCTGCCTTCTGGCTGGAAGATGATGGCATGTTAATCGGGAAAGCGGCGCGCGCAAACGGAGCTGACGCAGATTGCCGCAGGGCAACATCGCCCAAATCCGGCCCGGAAAACTCCCTAAAATTTAGGTAATGGCGGAGCGGGGTAACCATTTCGCAAGCAATAAAAGTTACCGAATTGTCAACCCAGTCTGGAGACTTTGAACGTGAGTGAGCAGCAGAGCGAGCCGGTCAACGGTCAAACCGGTGCCGGAATGGCGGCGAAGAGCGAGCCCGTGATGGCCGCGGCCGGTGTCGAGGCTGTCAGGCTCGCACCCGAGCAGGAAGAGACCTCGCCGAAGGCGGATGCGCCCGTGATCGACGCGTCGAAGGCCGAAGCCCCCAAGGTTGAGCCGTCCCGGCTTGATCCCATGATCGAGGCCAGGATCGATGCCAGGCTCGACGCCAAGCTCGATCCGACCAACATGGACGTGCCCAAGGTCGAGACCGGCAAGCGAGAAGAGCCGCGTTTCCCGGGCAAGTTGATGATCATGGCAACCGGTGACCGGACCTGGGACCATGAGGCGAGCGCGTCCAGGCCGGGCGCCGAGCAGGCCGGCAAGACCGCAGGCAAGCCGGCCGGCACCCGCCGGTTCGGAGCGATGGCCGCGGTGATTGCGTTGGCGACCGTCGCCGGCGCCATGGGTGGCGCGCTCACGACCGCGGGTCTCGGCCATCTCGCCGCTCCCGCCGCGGCCTCCGTCAGGGATGTGGCTGCCAAGGACGCCGCCGCCAACAAGGAGGCGGCCGATGCCGCGCTCGCCCGGGTCGAGTCCGAGCTCGCAGCGCTGAAGGCCAGCGTGGAGCAGACCGCGAAGGCCGGCCAGGCCCAATTCAGCAAGGCCAGCGACCGGATCGAGAAGGTCGAGAAGGCCCAGGCCGAGCCGATCGCCAAACTCAACAAGCTCAGCGAGACCGTGGACAAGCTGCGTGCCCCGCAGACGACCGTCGCTGCGGCGACGCCCGCCCGCGAGGTCACGGGCTCGATCCCGCCGGCGACTGCCGCGGCAGCCCCTGCCGCCCCCAGGCCCGAGGTCGGCCGCATGCCGGTGGTTGACGGCTGGGCACTGCGCGACGTCGGCAATGGTGGCGCACTGATCGAGGGCCGTGGCGGCATCTACGAGGTCTATGCCGGCGATCCCGTCCCCGGCCTTGGCCGCGTCGACGCCATCCGCAAGCAGGACGGCCGTTGGGTGGTCGTCACCAGCAAGGGCCTGATCGTTTCGCGTTAGAGTATCTTGGACGCGTTTTCTTCACGCGAACCGGCGTCCACTTCGCTCGAAAACGCTATGTTCGCCGAAACACGACAACACCGAGGCGCTTCACCGCGATGTGAAGCGCCTTTTTTCTTGAATAGGGTTTGCCGCGCGGTGTTAGTGGGAGCATGACCCGTGCGCTGAAATGCCTCCTGGTGATGTCCGTCCTGTTCTGCGGCGCCGTGTCTGCACGTGCCGCAGAGGATCGCGCGCTCGAGCGCGGTGCGGCGGTGATCGATCCCGCGATCCTGCGCGAGCTCGATCATGGCCGCTTCGGCCTGGGACGGATGCTTGCGCCGGAACGCTCCGCCGATGCGCCGCTGTCCAACAGCGAGCTGTTCACGTTGCCGGCGATGGTGCCGGTGCGCGCGGCGCTCGATCGCGAATTCGATCGCTATGTCACAAAGCATCATGCAAGCCTGCCGAACGAGAGCATCGGCGTCGGCGACGGCTTTGCGTTTCAGCTGTTCGATCGTGCGCTGTTCGAATTCCCCGACGTTCGCTTCGTGCTCGCCGGCATCGTCAACCGCATGGACCGCGCCTATGTGGCGCCGAAAGACTGCGGCGAGATCCGGCTGGTCTACCGGCTGACCCGCACCGATGTGCCGCTGATCGGCGAGAACGCGGTGTCGCAGCGGCTGCCGATGACGCTGAACCTGGTGCTGAAGGCGAAGGGTGACGGCAACGAGCCGTCGCTCACCTGTCGCGAGCTCGCGCGGCGCTGGCTCGCGACCGGCAGTGCACCGCCGACGATGGACAAGCTGTTCGGCAAGGACGGGCCGCTCGACCTGATAGATCCACGGAGCATCAATCGTATCGAGACCAATCTGCAGATCGCCCACGCGCCGAAATCCGCGGTGCGCGACTTCCGTACAGACTATCTGCTGAAAGTGTTCGACTATGACGGCGCGGCGAAACGCTTTGCTGAAGCGCCGCTGGAGAACCAGATCGATCGCGACCGCATTCTCGCCGACGAGGGGCTGAAGCGCGACTTCAAGGCGTGGCTGCTCGACCCCAGGCATTTTGCCGAGCTCGATCGCGGCACCTTGCTGATCCCCGATCGTTTCCTCGCAACATCGGCGGTTGCGCCGACGCCGATCGGTTTTGACGTCAGCGAGCTGGAGCCCGAGTTCGGGATGGTGCAGGGCGAGGGGACCTCCGGCACTGCGGTGTTCTCGGGAGACGACGTCGTCGGTGCCTTGCAGAAGGCTGCGGCTGACGGAACGAAGCTGCAGAATATCCAGTCGCTGGCCGGCTTCGAGCGTCGGCTCAACGACGTCACCTGCGCGGGCTGTCATCAGACCCGCGGCATCGGCGGCTTTCATTTTCCCGGCGTCGACTGGATGGCGGCGAAGCCGTCGAACTCGACCGTGGTGCCGGCCTCGCCGCATTTCTTCGGCGACCAGCCTCGCCGCCGCGACATCCTTGCCAGCTTCCGCGACGGCAAGGCACCAGATTTTTCGCGCGGCTTCTCCAACCGGCCGCAATCGCGCGGCAGCGCCGAGCTCGCCGGCACCGAATACAGCGACGGCTGGGGCGCGCATTGCTATCTGCCGGGCGCGAGGCCGGCCGAGACCGACCGCAGCTTCCGCGGCTGGACTTGCGCCGAGGGGCTCGCTTGCGAGGTTGCCGGGAAAACCTCGCGCTTCGGGATGTGCTTCGTGAAGGGGCGGTAATGCAGTAGGAACCGAAGCGGCTGCGCGTCATTATTTGATGCTACATTCCGCTTCGCGACCACGACCTGAACAACCCAGCCCTTGGGCGGAGAACCCAACCGATGAGCGCTCCCGAGCAGGACAAGCAGCGCAACCGCGAGATCGCGGCCAACGAGGCCGAACGTCAGGCGGCCAGCGCCGTCCGCGTCAGCAGTTGGGCGATCGGGCTTGCGGTCGTCATCGGCGTCATCGTTGTGGCCATCGTCTGGGCCTGGATCAAGCGCTGAGCCACCATAGGGTCTTCAAACGAAGTGGGCATAGGCTAGCGTGACGCCGCCCTCTCCTCGCAAGAGCGGGGCGAGGGTGAAGAGACAGCGTCAGCTCGACCTACGCCACCGCGCCGGACGCGCGCAGCTTCTGGATCGTGGCCTCGTCGTAGCCCGCCTGGCGCAGGATCTCGTCGGAGTGCTCGCCGACCTCGGGCGGCTTGCGCGGCTGCACCTTCTTGGCGCCGTCGATGAAGATCGGGCTGTTGACGGTCAGCATGGTGTCGTTCTCGAAGCGCACCAGCACCTCGTTCTCAATCATCTGCTTGTCGTTCGGGATGTCGTCGAGGATGCCGACCACGCCGAACACGAGGCCATTGCCGTCGAGGATCTTGCGCCATTCGGCGAGGTCCTTGGCGGCGAACACTTCGTCGAAGATCTTGATCAGTTCGACCGAGCGCGCATGGCGGTCCGCCTTGGTGGCGAAGCGCGCATCGGCGACCAGATCCTCGCGGCCCATGCAGCGCGCCAGCGTCGGCCATTGCCGGTCTTCATTGAGCAGCGACAGGATCAGCCAGCGGCCGTCCCTGCACTTGTAGTGGTTGGTGACGGCGTTCAGCGCCTCTTCGCGCGGCTTGCGCTTCTTGAACTTGGCGCCGGCGAGCTTGGCCTGCGCCAGCACGCCGTTGGCCCAGACGCCGTTGGCCATCAGATTGGTCGAGACGTGCGAGCCCTTGCCGGTCTTTTCACGCTGGAACAGCGCGGTGACGATCGCGCCGTAGAATGCCATCGCGCAGGGGTGATCGCCCATGCCGGCGACCGAGCGCGCCGGCGTGGTGTCCTCGTCGGCGCGCACCAGATCCATCAGGCCGGAGCGGGCCCAATAGGCGTTGGAGTCGAAGCCGGGCTTGTTGGCCTCTTCGCCCTTCTCGCCATAGCCGGTGAATGACGCGTAGATCAGCCGGTCGTTGAGATGGCCGAGATGATCGTGGGTGATGCCGAGTTTTGCGCGCACCTGCGGCGGCATGTTGGTGATGAACACGTCGGCCTCGGCGACCAGCTTGTAGAGCACCTCGCGTGCCTCGGGCTTGGTGAGGTCGAGCGCGAGGCTCTTCTTGTTGCGGGCCTCCAGCATCCACGCGAAATTGTGTTCGCTCGCGGGATAGCCTGGCAGATTGGGCAGGTTGCGGTAGGGGTCGCCGGCGCCGGGCGGCTCGATCTTGATGACGTCGGCGCCGAAGTCGGACAGCACGGTGGCGGCCGCGGGCGCCGCGATGAAGCTCGCGCAGTCCAGGACCTTGAGCCCGTCAAAAATGCCTTTTTCCATCGTGCCGTCGCTCCCGTGGCGCTTGTTGGTGTTTTTCCGGTAGCTGGAATTATCGCGTGAATCCCGATCGGACCGCCATTTGACCCATCTCGGGGGCGCGATGCAACGGGTTGTTGAGGCGTCATTGCGAGCGAAGCGAAGCAATCCATACCTCGGTGCGGGGATAGATGGATTGCTTCGTCGCTTCGCTCCTCGCAATGACGGTAGACCTACTCCACCCCCGCCATCAGCGCCGCATTGCCGCCAGCAGCAGCGGTGTTGATCGTGATCGTCTGCTCGGTGGCGAAGCGCGTCAGGTAATGCGGGCCGCCGGCCTTGGGACCGGTACCGGAGAGGCCGCTGCCGCCGAACGGCTGCACGCCGACGACTGCGCCGATCATGTTGCGGTTGACATAGATGTTGCCGACCTGGAGGCGGTCGATCACGTGTTCGATGGTGTCGTCGATGCGGGAATGGATGCCGAGCGTCAGCCCGAAACCGGTCGCCTCGATCGCAGCCAGCACATCGCCGAGCCGCTCCGCGCGATAGCGCACGACATGCAGGATCGGGCCGAACACCTCCTCGGTGAGCTGGCTTGCGGCCGACAGTTCGAAGATGTGCGGCGCTACGAAATTGCCTGCCGGCGCCTCGGCGGCGAGATGCACCCGGGCCTCCTTTTTCATGCGCGCGATATGCGCGTCGAGCCGCTGCTTGGCCTCGGGATCGATCACCGGTCCGATATGCGTCGATGGCTCGGAGGGATCGCCGATCTTCAATTCGCGCGCGGCGCCCGCGATCATCTCGATCATGCGGTCGGCGACGTCGTCCTGCACGAATAACAGCCTGAGCGCCGAGCAGCGCTGGCCGGCGGAGCGGAACGCTGAAGTGACGACATCATCGGCGACCTGCTCCGGCAGCGCGGTGGCATCGACGATCATCGCATTGATGCCGCCGGTCTCGGCGATCAATGGCACGATCGGGCCATCCTTGGCCGCCAGCGTCCGGTTGATCGAACGCGCCACTTCCGTGGAGCCGGTGAAGACCACGCCGGCGATGGCGGGATGGCTGACCAGCGCGGCGCCGACCGCGCCATCGCCCTGCACCAGATGCAGGGCCGTTTCAGGCACGCCGGCCTGATGCAGCAGGGCGATAGCCTCGGCTGCGATCCGCGGCGTCTGCTCGGCCGGCTTTGCGATCACCGCATTGCCGGCCATCAGCGCCGCCGTGATCTGGCCGAGAAAAATCGCGAGCGGGAAATTCCACGGCGAGATCGCGACGAACGCGCCGCGGCCGCGCAATTCCAGCACGTTGCTTTCGCCGGTCGGCCCCGGCATCGTTTCGCCCTTGCCGAACAGCTGTTGACCGAGCGCCGCATAGTAGCGGCAGAAATCGATCGCTTCGCGCACTTCGGAGAGGGCGTCGTCGAGCGTCTTGCCGCCCTCGCTTTGCAGCAGAGCGAGGAAATGCGCGCGGCGCTGCTCCAGCAGATCGGCGGCCTTGTCGAGGATCGCCGCACGTTGTGCGGCCGGCGTGCCGTTCCAGGCCTTGAAGCCACGCTGCGCAGCCGTGATGACGGCATTCGTCTGCTCGGCGGTGGACGTGTTGATCGCAGGCGAGGCCTTGCGCTCGGCCGCGATCGCCGAGGTTAGCGCGTGGAGCGCCTTTCGTTCGCCGAGCTCGACGCCGCGCGAATTCTCCCGCTGCGGCCGATAGAGATCGACCGGCAACGGAATTCCGGAGTGCGCGGCATTGTTGTCAGTTCCGATGATCTCGGCCGGGCGGCGCAACAGGTCGACGATGGATACACGGTTGTCTGCGGCCAGCGCCACGAAGGACGAGTTGGCGCCGTTCTCGAGCAGGCGCCGCACCAGATAGGCGAGCAGATCGCGATGGCTGCCGACCGGCGCATAGGTGCGGTGGGCGATTTCGGGCCTGTCCGCGCCGAGTTGCGCGTAGAGCGCCTCGCCCATGCCGTGCAGCCGCTGGAATTCGAAGCTCGTTGGGTCATCCGCGAGTTCGAGGATGGTCGCGACCGTCAGCGCGTTGTGGGTGGCGAATTGCGGAAACAGCCGCGGCCGCAACGCCAGCAGCTTGCGCGCGCAGGCGACATAGTTCAAATCGGTCATCGCCTTGCGAGTGAACACCGGATAGCCGTCGAGCCCACGCTCCTGCGCGCGCTTGATCTCGGTGTCCCAATAGGCGCCCTTGACCAAGCGCACCATCATCCTGCGGTCGAGCGCGCGCGTGAGTGCATCGATGTAGTCGATCACGTCGGCGGCGCGCTTCTGATAGGCCTGGATCGCGAGGCCGAAGCCGCTCCAGCCGGCGAGCGACGGGTCGGCGAATGCGGCGGCGATCACGTCGAGCGACAGCTCCAACCGGTCGGCCTCCTCGGCATCGACGGTGAAGTTGAGGTCGAACGCCTTGGCGCGGCGCGCGAGGTCGATCAGTTGCGGCACCAATTCGGTCATGACTCGCGCATGGCTCACCGCCTCGAAACGAGGATGCAGTGCGGAGAGCTTCACCGAGATGCCGGGCCGGTCGGGCAGGGCCTGATCGCCGGCCGCCTTGCCGATCGCCTCGATCGCGCGGACGTAGGATTCGAAATAGCGATGGGCGTCGTCGGCTGTGCGCGCGCCTTCGCCGAGCATGTCGAAGGAATAGCGCGAGCCGCGCGCCGTGTGCGATTGCGCACGTGACAGCGCCGCCTCGATGGTCTCGCCGAGCACGAAATGGCTGCCCATCAGCCGCATCGCCTGCCGTGTCGCGGCGCGCACCGCCGGTGCACCGAGCCGCTTGGTCAGCCGACCTATTGTTCCCTGCGGTGTTTCACCGGGCTGGATCACCCGCGCGGACATGCCGAGCGCCCAGGCCGAGGCGTTGACCAGGAACGCGCTGGATTTGGTCTCGTGGTTGACGAAGTCGCCCTGGCCGAGCTTGTCCTCGATGAACTGATCGGCGGTGCGCGCGTCGGGCACCCGCAGCAGTGCCTCTGCCAGCACCATCAGCGCCAGCCCCTCCTTGGTCGATAGCGCGAACTCCCGGAGCATGTCCTCGACCCCGCCGAGCGGATCGTCGTTCGCCCGGATCGCCTCGATCAGGCGCGTCGCGCTGCGATCGATCCGGGCCTCCGCGTCCGCGCCAAGCCTCGCGTCATGGCGCAGGCGGCCGGCGATTGCTGTGTCATCGGGTGCGTAGGGCGCGCTGAACGGCGGGAGCGGGTCTGGCATGGGCGGTTCCTTAGGCAGCATTGCACGGGAACTCCTACGCGCCCGTGGACCGCAGTTCGATAGACAAATTAGCAGATTTGCCTTAGAAAATAAGGATCAATTCAGGTATTTCCGTAGATATGTCAGAGATAGACAAGATAGACCGCAAAATCCTCTCGATCCTGCAAGGGGATGGCAGGATTGCCAATGTGGAGCTGGCCGAGCGGATCGGCCTGTCGCCGACCTCGGTCGGCGAACGGCTGAAGCGGCTGCAGCGCGACGGCTTCGTCGAGGGTTATGGCGCGCGGCTCAACCCGCACCGGCTGGGGCTCGGCCTGCTGGTGTTCGTCGAGGTGCTGCTCGACAAGACCACGCCCGACGTGTTCGAGCGCTTCGCCAAGGCGGTTCAGACCGCGCCGGAAGTGCTGGAGTGTCACATGGTGGCCGGCGGCTTCGACTATCTGGTCAAGGCGCGCGTCGCCAACATGACCGCCTATCGCAGGTTTCTCGGCGAGACGCTGCTGGCGCTGCCGGGCGTGCGCGAAACGCGAACCTACGCGGTGATGGAGGAAGTCAAGCGCGACGCGCCGCTGCCGGTCGGTTGAGGGCCGTTCGATGTGATCCACAGCCATGCCCCGAATGTATTGGCATCGTGATGCGCCCGCGATAATCCTATCTCGCAGGGTAGGGCAGTGGTTCATGAAAGACGCCGATCAGCCGATACGAATGAAGCGGGCCGGATTTGCCGGCGCGCTTGCGGTGCTCACGCTCTCGTTGCCGTCAGTGGCGCCGGTCCGCGCGGCCGAGCTCAGCTCGGGCGTCATGCAACTCTATACCTCGGTCTCGATCTATCCGCCGTCGGCCTCGACGATGACGGTCTGCTACGGCTTCGTCTGCAGGCGCCGCGAGATGCTCGACTTCAATGCCGCCGACAGGGCGGCCTTGGGCAAGATCATGGCGACGGGCCGCGCCAACGCCGCTGCCGAGCGTGCGGCCGTGCAAAAGGCCGTGATCTGGTTCGATCGCCGGATGGGACCGATCCTCGGTACCGACAAGCGTGTGGCGAAAGCGGATTTCCGCGCCAACGACGACAAGCACAATTTCGATTGCTGGGACACGACGCGCAACACGACCAGCCTGATGCTGGTGATGCAGTCTTGGAATCTGTTCAAGTTCCACGACGTCGGCGATCCCCACTATCGCGGGTTCTCGTTGGGGCAAACGCCGCACAACACCGCCGTTCTGCTCGAACGCGCCACCAAGGTGGAATGGGCCGTCGATCTCTGGCCCCGCGGCTATCTGCAACCGCCTGACGTCATGACCGTCGCCAAATGGGTGACGGAAGATTGAACGGCTGAGTGTCGCCGCCGCGCCTGTTCCGTGGCGCTCCATTCCCATTGATTGCGCAGGGATATCGATCTCTGTCATTTGACGCTGGAACCGCAATCAATGGTTCCAGAAATTCGTTCACCACCCATCACCATAAGAGCCAAGTGACGCGTTAACATGGGCAGCATTCGGTCAACCCGAGGCTACGTCATGCGTTCACGTTCAATTTGCGTCGATGCTGCCGGCAGCGGCATTCGTTTCCCATTGTTGCCTGCGCTTGCGCTGCTGCTGCTGTCGCCTGTGCTGGCCAGCCCGGCCCGCGCGGGCGATGTCGAGGACTGCAGCGGACCGCCGACCGAGAAGGCCGAGGCGGCGTGCTCTGATATCATCAACGATGCCGCACGCTCGGCAGAGGAGCGGACCAAGGCTTTTGCGGGCCGCTCGCGCTTCTATATCGCCCGCAACAAGATCGATCAGGCCCTGAGCGATGCCGATGCGGCGGTGCAGCTCAGCCCACAATTCGTTCCGGCACTGATTGCGCGCGGCTATGTTCGGCAGCGCAAGGGCAGCCTCGATCAGGCCCGCGCCGATTTCGATCGCGCGATCGAGCTCGAACCGAAGAATCCGTTCGGCTTCCTGGCGCGCGGCAACCTGCGCGCCGACCAGCGTGCCTGGGCCGATGCGATCTCGGATTACGGCCAGGCGATCACGCTGCGGCAGGATCTCCCTGCGGCCCATGTCGGGCGCGCGCGGGCCTATGTCGAATCCGGACAGCCCGATGCGGCGCTGGCCGACGCCAACACCGCGATTGCCGTCAACGCAAGCTCGCCGAATGCGTTCTACTGGCGCGGCCAGGCCTATCGCCGCAAGGGCGACATCGATCATGCGATCGAGGATTTCTCGCGCGCGATCGCACAGGCGCCGCAGACCGAGCGCAACGCCTATTTTGCCCGCGCCCAGCTGTACAGCGCCAAGGGCGACTATGTCCGCGCCATTGGCGACTTCGACTGGCTGTTGAAGGTTCTTCCCGACAACAAGGAGATCCAGCAGCAGCGCCAGCAGGCGCTCGCGATGCAGGCCGAGCTCGCCAAGGCCGGTGCGGCTTCGCCATCGCCGGCAACACCGGCTCCGGGCGCAACCCCGACGCGCCCA
>NZ_JACMYK010000187.1 GCF_020889785.1 Bradyrhizobium acaciae | reverse complement strand
CTGCTCCAGCGAGCCCGGCGGCAGCGCCAACGCCGCCTCGCCGCCGCCCGGCGAAGGCGTCCGCACCACAGCGAAGCGCGAGGGCGAAAATTGGGTGATCAACGGCCGCAAGAAATGGGTGTCCTCGGCCACCGGCTGGAACCGTGAGGGTGCCGATCTCCTGACCGTGGTGTGCCGGACCGATCCGACCGCCCCGGCTGACACGGCAATCTCGATCATCGCGGTGGAAGGACCGGTGACCGGCCTGGTGTTCGAACGCGCAATCGACAGCCTCGGTCATCGGGCGCATCTCGTCCCGCAGTTCGGCCTCAAGAATGTCGCGGCTCCACACCACAATCTGCTCGGACAGCAGGGCGCAGGCCTCGCGCTGACGGCGGCGGCGTTCACCGGCACCGCGGCGCTGGTCGGCATCTTCGGCGTCGCGCTGATGCGGGCGGCCTTTTCGTTTGCACTTGATTTTGCCCGCAGCGAAAAGCGCGGCGGCGTTCACCCGATCATCGAGCATCAGGCAGTGGGATATGCGCTCGCCGACGCCAAGACCACGATCGAAGCCGCGCGTTATCTCAGCTGGCGCGCCTGCCATGCACTGGACACCCAGTCGCCGGCAGCCGAGGAACTTTCGGTGCAGGCCAAGATCTTCGGCTCGGAGGCCGCGGTACGCGTCATCACCGACCTGATGCGGGTGGTCGGCATCGACAGTTATGACCACGAAGCGCCATTCGGTCGCCTGCTCCAGGACGCGCTGGCACTGCCGATCTTCGACGGCGGCAATCTCGGCATCCGGCGGCGCCAACTGCACACCATGCTCAAGAGCAGCGACTACGATCCGCTGACGGCAAGCGGAGCGGCGTAAGCCAGCCATGTCTTGAAAGGACGCAATCATGAGCACAGAGCGGAAAGTGGCCGTCGTCACCGGAGCATCGCAGGGCATCGGCGCCGGCATCGTTCAGGCATTCAGGGATCGAAACTTCCGCGTCGTGGCGACCTCGCGATCGATCACGCCGGGTACCGATGGCGATCTGGTCAGGGTGCAAGGTGACGTCGCGCGCGCCAGACGGCGGAGAGCGTGTTCAAGGCGGCGCTGGATCATTTCGGCCGCGTCGACACGCTGGTCAACAACGCCGGGATATTCACGGCCAAGCCCTTCACCGCCTATTCGCAGGACGACTACGCGAGCTACATCTCGACCAACGTGACCGGCTTCTTCCACATGACCCAACGTGCGCTGGAGCTGATGAGCAAGCAGGGCCACGGTCACATCGTCACGATCACGACAAGTCTGGTCGACCAGCCGATGAGCAGCGTCCCGGCCGCCCTCGCCTCGCTCACCAAGGGAGGCTTGAACGCCGCAACCCGCGCGCTTGCCATCGAATATGCAAGGAGCGGAATTCGCGTCAACGCGGTATCGCCCGGCATCATCAAGACCCCGATGCACCCGGCGGAGGCGCACCCGGCGCTCGCATCGCTTCACCCGGTCGGCAGGATGGGAGAGATCTCCGACATCGTCGACGCGGTGCTTTATCTCGACGGCGCAGGCTTTGTGACCGGAGAGGTGCTCCACGTCGACGGCGGACAGGCCGCCGGCCACCATATGCCGTAGCACCGAACAACATTTCAGGGTTCGGCAACTAGCCCGCATGAGCCAACGGGTCGCGCGAACGGCGTGCATGACTCGCGACCGCTCAACACACTCGGCGTCGTCCCGGGCAAGCGCGGCGCGACCCGAGACCCATAACCACGAATGCGCGTTGATTTGCGAAGCTGGAGCCACAGCGCGTTTCAACGATAATGCCCTGTGGTTATGGTCGCTGCTTTCGCAGGGACGACTTCGAGTATGCGTCACCTCACTCTCCGCGCCGGCAGCATCTCCGCGACATTGCGCCGCGAAACTCGTTGCGGCGCAACAATCAAAATGAGACTGCCCGTTAAGCTAACCCGTCCCGACGACATCCGCACCGCACCTGCCTTCGGCTAGCTTTGCCGCCAACAACAGGACGCCCATCGGCCTTCGCACGCCAGGTGGACGCCGGCGACAACACAGAGGGAGGAAAGCGATGTTGAAGGGCAATTTGGGACTGATTGCGTTGAGCAGCCTGTTGCTTTCGGGCACGGCGTTCGCCCAGGAGAAGATCAAGGTCGGCGTCACCGCAACGCTCGAGGGCACCTACACGGTGCTCGGCGAGGACGGCATGCGCGGCCACCAGACCGCGCTCAACGTGCTCGGCAAGAAGATCGGCGACAAGGAGCTCGAATTCGTCGTCGCCTCGACCGACGCAACGCCTGATTCCGCGGTGCGCGCGGTGCGCAAGCTGATCGAGCAGGACAAGGTGCAGATCCTGCTGTCGCCGCTGTCCGGCGACGAGGGCATCGCGGTGAAGAACTTTGCAAAAACCCATCCGGAGCTGACCTTCGTCAACGCCGCCTCCGGCGCGCAGGAGACGACCTATGTCGATCCGGCGCCGAATTTCTTCCGCTACAACATGGACGGCGCGCAGTGGCAGGTCGGCCTCGGCAAATACGCCTATGAGACCAAGGGTTATCGCAAGATCGCGACCGTCGGCGAGGATTACTCCTTCATCTACACCCAGGTGTTCGGACTGGTGCTGGAATTCTGCGGCGCCGGCGGCCAGGTCACCAACCGGCAATGGGTGCCGCTCGGCACCAAGGACTTCGCCTCGGTCATCGCAGCGCTTCCCGACGATGTCGATGCGATCTATCTCGGCCTCGGCGGCGCCGACGCGGTCAACTTCCTGAACCAGTATCAGCAGGCCGGCGGCAAGGCGCATCTGATGGGCGGCTCGATCATGATCGACCAGACCATCCTGTCCTCGAAGGGCAGCGCCAAGAACGCGCTGGTCGGCACCATCGCCGCCAGCGGCCAGGCCGATACCTGGGAGGACCCGAACTGGCAGAAATTCGTCAAGGCCTATCAGGATTCCTTCCCGGAGAGCAAACGCTTCCCGAGCCCGTCGCTGCTCGCCACCAACTACTACGGCTCGACCATGGCGCTGATCCTGGCGCTGCGGCAGGTCAATGGCGATCTCTCCAACAACCAGGCCAAGCTGAAGGACGCGCTGGCCAAGATCGAGATCGACGCCCCGAACGGCAAGATCAAGCTCGATTCCAACCGCCAGGCGATCGGCACCAATTTCGTCACCGAGGTCGTCGATGACGGCAAGGGCGCGCTGTTCTCCAAGGTCGTGAAGGTGATCCCGAACGTCAACCAGACGCTGGGCTACGATCCGGCCGTGTTCGCCAAGATCGGCCTGCCGAGCCGCACGGTTCCGGAGTGCAAGAAGTACTGACGTATTTGTTGCAGGTGCGAGCAAGCCAGCCGTGACCAGGGCGCGCGGTTGCATCAAGAACCCTGCTCGCCCTTGCTTTCCTCGGGCGGATGATGAACGCTTGTCGAAAAGACAAGAACATCCCGCGGGAGGGGAGGCATGAGCAGGGCGCTTGCCGTCTTCCACGGCCGGTTCGGTCGCGCGACGGTCTATCAGTTGAACCGCCCCTTCAACGTGCATGCGCACCGCGAAGGGCACCTGATCTTTCATGTCGGCGGCACGCCGGCACAGATCGACGTCTCCGAGCAGCGCTGGCTTCTCAAGGACGACACCGTGGTCGCGGTCAACCCGTGGGAACCGCACAATTTCCTGCCGACCGACATGGACCATGGCGCGATCTTCTTCGTGCTCTATGTCAATGCCGAATGGTTCGCGCCGCAGGGGGCGAGCGCACAGGACCTGCGGTTCGGCCGCACCTTCTTTCCGCGCACCGAGGCGCTCGACCGGCTGATCCGCCGCACCGCAGCACTGGTGTGCGGCGCGCCGTCGCTGCGCAGCCTCGATAGCGAGCTCAGGCAATTGATCGACTCCTGCTACGAGGAGAGCTGGCAGACGGCGCAGGATGCGCGCGCGGCCGCGGCGGTGACCGATTTCCGGGTCCGCAAATCGATCAAGCTGATGTCGGAAAGTCCCGGCGCCGAGATCGAGCTCGATGCGATCGCGCGCGAGGCGGGCCTGTCGCGGCCGCATTTCTACCGGCTGTTCCGGACGCAAACCGGCGTCACCCCTCACCTCTACATGAACACGCTGATCATGGAGCAGGCGCTGGATGCGCTGGTCGCGACCGAAGCGCCGATCGCCGATATCGGCTTCGACCTCGGCTTCTCTTCGCAGAGCGGCTTCACCCGCTTCTTCGCCGCCAATGTCGGCATGGCCCCGACCGACTATCGCCGCGCCGCCAAGGTGTTGCGGCCGTAAGGGAGTTCCAGAGCGAACGATAAAAGATACTGTCGATCAAATCCGACGCTTTCGCCCTCGGTAGGATGCTGGGAAACGCGGCCCGGTAGACGGCCGCGACGTCAGAGGGAACGCGACGGAGATGGCCAGGTTCATCGAACGCCATCCGGCCTGGGCGCTGATCGTGATCATCGCGGTCGCGGTGCTGCTGTGGCTGGTGTTCGCGATCTGGCCGCCGGGGCTGGAAGCCGCGATCGGCCGCAAGCGCGTGTTCCTCAACGCCGTGCTGAACGGCATCACGCTCGGTGGGCTGTATTTTCTGGTGGCCAGCGGCTTCACGCTGATCTTCGGGCTGATGCGCAACGTCAACCTCGCACACGGCTCGCTCTACCTCTTCGGCGGCTATATCGGCTATGCGGTCAGCACCTGGACCGGGTCGTGGATCCTCTCTTTCATCGTCGCCTTCATCGCAGTGGCGCTGGTCGGCGTGATCCTGCAGCTCGCAGTGTTCCGCCGCATGGAGGGTCAAGACCTCCGGCAGACCATGGTCACGATCGGGCTATCGATCGTGTTCGCCGATCTGATGCTGTGGGTGTTCGGCGGCGATTTCTACCAGGTGCAGACCCCGGCCTGGCTGATCGGCCCGGTGCAGCTGCCGCTGCTGACGGCGATCAAATCATCGGGCGAGCCGGTTTATCTGCAATATCCGCTGGTACGGCTCGTGATCTTCTTAGCCTCCGTCGTGATCGGGGTCGCGATGTGGCTGGCCCTGAATCGGACGCGGATCGGCATGATCGTGCGCGCCGGGGTCGACGACCGCGACATCCTGGCCGCGACCGGAGTGCGGATCCAGCTGGTGTTCGTGCTGGTGTTCGCGCTCGGCGCCGGCCTCGCCGGCATTGCCGGCGTCGTCGGCGGCACCTTCCAGTCGCTGTCGCCGGGCGAGGACACCCGTTTCCTGCTCGCCTCGCTCGTCGTCGTAATCGTCGGCGGCATGGGCTCGATCCCGGGAGCAGCACTGGGCGCCGTCATCATCGGCCTCGCCGAGCAGCTCGGCTCGGTTTACATCCCGACCTACGCCATCGTCGTCACCTTCCTGATCATGGTGCTGGTGCTGGCGGTGCGGCCGCAGGGCCTGCTCGCGAGGCGATGAGATGTCCTTGCTGCAGAGCACCCAGTTCCGCCCCGACCCTTCTGCCAACGCGACCCGCCGCGCCTTGATCCGGACCTGGCCGGAATTCCAGAACCCGGCGGCCTGGCTGGTCGCGCTGATCCTGGTGATCATGCCGCTGATCGCCAACGGCTTCTTCCTGATCGAGATCTTCGCCACCACGCTGATCCTCGGCATCATCGCGCTCAGCCTGATGTTCCTCGCCGGCTATGGCGGCATGGTCAGCCTGATGCAGCTCACGATCGCGGGCTTCGCCGGCTACATGGTCGCGGTGTTCGGGATGAGCGGCAACGCCAATATCAGTCTGGGCTGGCCGTGGTGGCTGGCGACCCCGATGGCGCTGGCGTTGGCAACGCTGTTCGGCACGCTCGGCGGCGCGCTCGCGGTGCGCACCGAGGGCATCTACACCATCATGATCACGCTGGCGATCGGCGCGGCGTTCTATTACTTCACCAACCAGAACTGGGCGATCTTCAACGGCCACACCGGAATCAACACCGTCGCGACGCCGCATTTCTGGGGCGTCGACTGGCGCAGCGATATCGCCTTCTACTATGTGACGCTCGGCGTCGCCGCGATCTGCTACTTCGCCGTCCAGCATGTCTCGCGCGCGCCGTTCGGCCTCGCGCTGCAGGGCGTGCGCGACAATTCCCGCCGCATGGCGGCGCTCGGCTTCGATCCCAATGCGCACCGCATCGCGGCCTACGCCTTCGCAGCCTTCATCGCGGCGCTCGGCGGCGTGCTGCAGGTCTGGAACTACCGGCAGATCTCGCCCGGCTCGGTCAGTGTCGGCGCCTGCATCGACGTTCTCATCATCGCCGTGGTCGGCGGCATCACAAGGCCGATCGGCCCGTTCATCGGCGCGTTGATCTTCGTCCTGCTCCGTACCTTCGCGCTCGACGTGTTGATCAAGTTCGGGCTCGACGGCAACCGCTTCCGGCTGCTGATCGGACTCGGCTTCCTCGCCATCGTGTTCTGGTCGTCCGACGGCGTGATCGGCCTGTGGGAACGCTGGCGGCGGCGCAATGCATCCCCGACGCAACGCTCAGGCGGAGGCCGCCTTGGATAGCGTCGCGCAGCGCCTGTCCGTGGTCGGCGCTGGTGCGGCGCTGGAGCTGCGCGGCGTGACGCGGCTGTTCGGCGCGCTGGCGGCGCTGACCGACGTCACCATCACCGTGCGACCGGGCGAGCGCCGCGCCGTGCTCGGCTCGAACGGCGCCGGCAAGACGACGCTGTTCAACTGCATCACCGGCGACTTCCCGCCCTCCTCCGGCACGATCCGCTTCTTCGGCGAGGACATCACCCAATCCCCGCCCTATGAGCGCATCCGTCGGGGCTTGCGCCGCACCTATCAGATCTCGGCGTTGTTCCCCGGCCTCACGGTGCAGGACAACGTCTATCTCGCCTGCCGCGGCGTTTCGCGCGGACGGTTCTCGTTGCTGCGCCCGGGGCAGAACGATGCGCTGATGCACGCGACCGAAACGCTGGTGCAGGCCGTGCACCTCGCAAGCGTGAAGGACCAGCGCGTCTCCGAGCTGGCGCATGGCCAGCAGCGGCAGCTCGAGATCGCGCTGGCGCTGGCCGGTGCGCCGCGCTTCATCCTGTTCGACGAGCCGGCGGCGGGATTATCGCCGACCGAGCGGCGCGAGCTGATCGAGATCCTGACCTCGCTGCCCGCCCATATCGGCTACATCATCATCGAGCACGACATGGACGTCGCGCTGCGCGTCGTCGAGAGCGTGACGATGATGCACAACGGCCGCATCTTCAAGGAAGGCCTGCCGCGCGAGATCGAATCCGATCCCGAGGTGCAGGAGCTCTATCTCGGAGGCGGCCATGAGTGACCGCCGCGCCCCGCCCGCACTCGAGGTCAAAGGCCTCGACGTCTATTACGGCCATTCGCATGCGCTGCAGGGTGTCGATCTCACGCTCGAGTCCGGCGTGTTCTCGGTGGTCGGCCGCAACGGCATGGGCAAGACCACGCTGTGCAAGGCCATCATGGGCCTGGTCCGCGCCAGCGGCGGCTCGATCCGGATTCGCGGCGAGGAAGTCACGCGGCTGAACCCGGCGCGGATCGCCCGGCTCGGCGTCGGCTACGTGCCGCAGGGCCGCCGCCTGTGGCGCTCGCTGACGGTCGACGAACATCTGGCGCTGGCCGGAGGCCTCCGCCGCGGCGCCTGGACCATCGAGCGGATCTACGACACCTTCCCGCGCCTCGCCGAGCGCAAGAACAACGGCGGCAACCAGTTGTCCGGCGGCGAGCAGCAGATGCTGGCGATCTCGCGCGCGCTGCTGACCAATCCACATCTGCTGATCATGGACGAGCCGACCGAAGGCCTCGCGCCCGTGATCGTCGCCCAGGTCGAGGAGATGCTGCTGCGCCTCGGCGACGAAGGCGACATGTCCGTGCTGGTCATCGAGCAGAATATCGGCGTGGCGACGGCAGTGTCGCGCAACGTCGCGATCATGGTCAACGGTCGGATCAACCGCATCATCGACTCCGCACGTCTTGCGACCGACCGCGAGTTGCAGCAGCGGCTGCTGGGCGTCGGCACCCACGGTGCTGATGAGACCGAGGCTGAAGCCGCACCAGCCAAGGTCGAAGCGGCCGGTGCGCCGCAGCCGGAGCGCAAGGGGCTGACTCGCATTTACATCTCCAATCCCGTGCTGCCGACGCGTTGGTCGCAGCCGGTGCCGATCGCTCGCATCGAAGCGGCAGCGCGGACGCAGTCCAGCGGTATCACCAGGCTTGAGCAGGCCACCCGCTCGCGGCGTGAACCCGCGACGTCGCGGACATCGGGGCCACCCGTCGTGCTGGTCGTCGGCACGCTCGACACCAAGGGCGCCGAGCTGCGCTTCATCCGCGACATCATCGCGGGCAGCGGCTTGCGGAGCCGGCTGGTCGATGTCTCGACCAGCGGCAAGGCGGCGAGCTGCGACGTCACCGCGCAGGAGATCGCGCTGAACCACGGCCGCGGCGGCTCCGGTGTGTTCGGTTCCGATCGCGGCGCCTCGGTGACGGCGATGGCGGAAGCGTTCGAGCGCTGGCTCCGGCGCCAGGGCAATGTCGCCGGGATCATTTCAGCCGGCGGCTCCGGCGGTGCATCGCTGGTCGCACCGGGCATGCGCGCGCTTCCGGTCGGCGTCCCCAAGCTCATCATCTCCTCGGTCGCGTCCGGCGACGTCGGGCCCTATGTCGGCCCCGCAGACATCACCATGATGTATTCAGTGACGGACGTGCAGGGCCTCAACTCGATCTCGCGCACCGTGCTCGGTAACGGCGCCCATGCGCTGGTGGGCATGGTCAAGGCACGACTCGACCAACAGGCCGGCAAGCAGCGCGATACAGTCGCGCATCTCCCGGCCATCGGCATCACCATGTTCGGCGTCACCACGCCGGCCGTGCAGAGGATCGCAGCCGACCTGCGTGAGGATTTCGAGTGCCTGGTCTTCCACGCCACCGGCGTCGGCGGCCGCTCGATGGAGAAGCTGGTCGAATCCGGGCAACTCGCCGGCGTCATCGATCTCACCACGACCGAGGTCTGCGACCTCCTGATGGGCGGCGTGTTCCCGGCGACCGACGATCGCTTCGGCGCCATCATCCGCAGCCGCGTGCCCTATGTCGGCTCGGTCGGCGCGCTGGACATGGTGAACTTCGGCGCCCCCGACACGATTCCGGAGCGCTACCGGCAGCGCAAATTCCACGTCCACAATCCGCAAGTCACCCTGATGCGGACCACGCCGGAAGAGAACGAGCGCATCGGCCGCTGGATCGGCGAACGGCTGAACCAGATGGACGGGCCGGTACGCTTCTTCCTCGCCGAGGGCGGCGTCTCCGCACTGGATGCACCGGGTCAGCCGTTCTGGGACCCGGATGCCGACGCGGCACTGTTCCGCGCGCTGGAGCGTACCGTGAGCCAGACCGGCAACCGGCAGATCATTCGCGTCAAGCGCAACATCAACGATCCCGAGTTTACCGCCGCCATCGTCAGCGCGTTCCGTCCGCTGCTCGGACGCGCCGGTGGCCGGCGGAGAGTGGCGAGGTGACCCATGCCCAGGTTTGAACGCGCGGCGCTTTTGAGGAAATTTCACACCATGATCGCACGCGGCGAGCCGATCGTCGGCGGTGGCGCCGGCACCGGGCTGTCGGCGAAATGCGAGGAGGCCGGCGGCGTCGACCTGATCGTGATCTACAATTCCGGCCGCTACCGCATGGCCGGCCGCGGCTCGCTCGCCGGGCTGATGCCTTATGGCGATGCCAACGCCATCGTCGTCGAGATGGCCGGCGAAGTGTTGCCGGTCGTGACCAGCACGCCGGTGCTTGCCGGTGTCAACGGCACCGATCCGTTCCGCGACATGGATGTATTCCTCGACCAGCTCAAGGTGCTCGGCTTCGCCGGTGTGCAGAATTTTCCAACCGTTGGCCTGATCGACGGCGTCTTCCGCGCCAATCTCGAAGAGACCGGGATGTCCTACGCGCTTGAGATCGACATGATCGCGAAGGCGCATGACAAGAACATGCTGACCACGCCGTATGTGTTCAGCGAGCAGGAGGCGACCGCGATGGCGATCGCAGGCGCCGACATCATCGTCTGCCATATGGGGCTGACCACCGGCGGCACGATCGGCGCGCAGACCGCGCTGAAACTCGCCGATTGCCCTGCCCGGATCGAGGCCTGGGCCGAGGCTGCGCTCAGCGTCAATTCGAACATCATCGTGCTCGCGCATGGCGGTCCGATCGCGGACCCCGCGGACGCCGACTTCATCATGAAGCAGACCCGCAACTGCCACGGCTTCTACGGCGCCTCCTCAATGGAGCGCCTGCCGGTGGAACGGGCACTGACGGAACAAGTTCGCAAATTCAAGGCGATCGGCGCGCGCTAGAGCCGCCGTGACCAAGGGAGGGAGAGATGTCGGGGATGCTGGTCGGTGAATTGATCCTCTGGCTCATCGTCGCAATCGTCGCGATCGTCATCGTCGTCTACGTCGTGAACTGGCTGTATCACCGCTCGTCGAAGGAGGTCTCCTTCGTCCGCACCGGTTTCATGGGTGAACGCGTGGTGATCAACGGCGGCGCGTTCGTGTTGCCGTTCATCCACGACACCACGCCTGTGAATATGAACGTGCTGCCGATGGGGATCGTGCGCTCCCGGCAGGACGCCGTGATCACCCGCGACCGCATGCGCGTCGATATCGAGGCCGATTTCTACGTCCGGGTTCAGCCGACCCGCGAGGCCGTCTCGATCGCCGCTGCGACCCTCGGCCGCCGCACCATGGAGCCCGAGCAACTGCACACCCTGCTCTCCGGAAAATTCATCTCCGCGATCCGCTCGGTCGCATCGGAGATGACGATGGAGCAGATGCACGAGCAGCGCGGCGACTATGTCGCCCGCGTCAAGGCCAACGCCGCCGAAGCACTGGCCCAAAACGGCCTCGAGCTGGAATCGGTCGCTATCACCGATCTCGACCAGACCGACCTCGAATATTTCAATCCCTCGAACCGCTTCGATGCCGAAGGCTTGACGCGCCTGATGGAAGACATCGAGGCCAAGCGCAAGCTGCGCAACGACATCGAACAGGACTCGATGATCAAGATCCGCTCCCGCAATTTGGAAGCCGAGCGGCAGGCGCTGGAGATCGAGCGCGAAAGCGAGACCGCTCGCCTCGACCAGGAACGCGACATCGAGATGCGCCGCGCCCTGCAGCGCACCGAGGTTGCCCGCGAGCGTGCGCTGCGCGAGACCGAGTCCGAACAGGCCCAGATCGCCGCGCGCGAAGCCATCGAGAAGGCGCGGATTGCCAATGAGCAGGCGATCACCGAGGCCCGGATCGCCTCGGAGCGCGAGACAAGGCACAAGGAGATCGAGCGGACCCGCGCGGTCGAGGAAAAGGAGCTGCTGGCCCGCGAGGAGATTGAGAAGGTCCGGATCGCCAACCAGCGCTCGGTCGACACCACTCGCATCGCCTCCGAGCGCGAGGTACGCCAGCGCGAGATCGAGCGGATGCGCACCGTCGAGGAAGCCGAGATCGCCGCCCGCGAGGCCATCGAGAAGGCCCGCATCCAGCAGGACCGCGTCGTCACCGACGCCCGCATCGCCAATGAGGAAGAGACCCGCCGCCGCGAGATCGAGCGCACCCGCGCGGTCGACGAGGCCGAGATCGCCGCCCGCGAGGCCACTGAGAAGGCGCGCATCGCCCAAACCATGACCGTCAATGTCGAACGCATCTCCTCCGATGAACGTACCCGCGCGCTGGAGATTCACCAGGTCCGCACCATCCAGGAGGCCGAGATCGAGGCGCAGAAGGCGGTCGAGGCCGCCCGCATCATCAGAGAGAAGACGCTGGCCGCCGAGCGCATCGCCGCCGATCACACCACCCGCAAGCTCGAGATCGAGCGCAACCAGGCGGTGGAGATCGCCGGCATCAGCGCGCGGGAGGCCACCGAGGCGTCGCGGATCGCCCAGGAGGAGCACGTCCGGGCGCTCGAGATCGCGCGCACCCGCGCGATCGAGGAAGCCGACATCGCCTCGCGCGAGGCAATCGAGGCGGCGCGGATCTCGCAGGAGAAGTCGGTCGCAGCCCAACGCATTCGCGCCGAGCGCGAGACCCGGGGACTCGAGATCGCGCGCACCGAGGCGATCGAGGCCGCCGAGTTGAAGCGCCGCGACGCCATCGAGCGGCAGCGGATCGATGTCGAGCTGGCGCTGGAAAGCGAGCGGATCGCCTCCTCCAGGACCCGCGAAGTGCTTAACATCGACCAGAAGAAGGCGATCGAGCTTGCCGACGAAGAGCGCGTGATCGCGCTCGCCGCCAAGCGCTCCGAGCGGATCGATGCCGACCGGCAGGTCCGGCAGGCCGAGATTGTCGCGCGCAAGGAAGTCGACACCACCGATGTGTCGCGCGAGCAGGCGCTGGAGGCCGCCCGGATCGCGCGGCGCCGCGCGATCGAGCA
>NZ_JACMYK010000186.1 GCF_020889785.1 Bradyrhizobium acaciae | reverse complement strand
CCCATGCCGTCGGCAGATTTGCGCAGCGCGGCGCCCGCGGCCTCGATTGCGAGCCGGCCGGCGACTTCGCTCATCGGCGCGAGCAGCGGCAATCCGCCATGCGCGTCGGTCACGGTCTCATAGGCGACCGCCGTGCAGCCGGAGGCGATCAACCCCGCGGTCTGCGGCACGTCGGGCGCGAGATGCAGATAGGTGAACAGGATTTGGCCCTCGCGCAGCCTGATCCATTCGGATGGCTGCGGCTCCTTCACCTTCACGATCATCTCGGCGACGGAGAACACCTCTTCCGCGGTATCGGCGATCCGTGCGCCGGCCTGGGTGTAGACGTCGTCGCCGGCACCGATGCCGTCGCCAGCGCCGCGCTGGACCACGACCTCATGGCCGTGCGCCACATATTCCCGCACCGAGGCGGGCGTCAGCCCGACCCGATATTCCTCGACCTTGATTTCCTTGGGCACGCCGATGCGCATGGTCCGCTCCTTGAAAAATGAGTCTTCGCCAACCGCAAGGCTATGCCCCGTCACACGGCGTTTCTCAGCGAATTCCGGCTTGCCCACAGCCGGATACGCTCATATCCTTCGTTGTCGGCTCAGCTCTTGAAGGAAAACTGCGTGGACGGTCTCGATCGTATCGATCTCAGAATCCTCTCCGAGCTGGTTGCCGATGCCCGCGCCAGCCAGATCGAGCTGGCCGAGAAGGTCGGGCTGTCGCCGACCGCCTGCGCGCGGCGCATCCGTCATCTCGAGGAGATCGGCGTGATCCGCGGCTATCGCGCCGACCTCGAACCATCGGCGCTCGGCCTCGTGACAACGGTTGTCGTCACCATCACGCTGGAGAAGCAGAGCGAGGATTATCTCGCGGCGTTCGAAGCCGCGATCGCACGCTGTCCCGACGTCGTGTCGTGCCATCTGATGTCGGGCAGCGACGATTATCATCTGCAGGTGATCGCCCGCGACATCGCCGATTTCGAGCGTATCCACAAGCAGCATCTGTCGCGGATGCCGGGCGTCGCCCGCATCCATTCCAGCTTCGCGATGCGCGAGGTGGTTCGCCGCACCATTCCGGAAACTGCGCTGCGCGGCTGAAAGCCACTCGCAGCGTCAGCGGCTTGCGCGCGGCCACATCCGGGCCAGCGTCTCGTCTTTCTTGACGAGAACATGCCAGAGCGTCGCGGCAATGTGCAGGGCGACCACGGCATAGACGACATAAGCAAGCAGGCCATGTGCCAACTCGCCGGCCTCCGCGATCGCCTTGTTATCCGCGAACAGCCGCGGCCAGCTGAAAGTCCAGAAATAACGCAGCGAATAGCCACCGGCCGACGAGAACATGTATCCGGTCACGGGCATCACGAAGAGGATGGCGTACAGCGCCCAGTGATTGAGCCTTGCTGCGAGCCTGACCAGCGGTGAGAACGATCCGGGCTCCGGCGGCGCCGTGGTCGCGGCCCGCACCATCAGGCGCAGGATCGCCAGGAAGAACAGGGTGACGCCGAGCGACTTGTGCACCTCGAGCAGTTCGCGCCGCGGCGAGGTCCCCGCCGGCTGCAACCCGCAATAGAGCCCGATCAGCATCGCCGCGATGAACAGCACTGCCGTGGCCCAATGAATCCTGCGCAGCAGCGGGTCGTAGCTGGCCGTCGTTTTCTTCGTCACAGGGCGCCTTCGCGTGAAGCCAGCCCGTGCGGGTTCGGCTAGAAAAAGGAAGGCCGTTCAATAGATGATCGCGCCGAGCCTGCCTACCGGCGCGGGCGTTACATTCGATCACGATCGCGAAGAGATAGGGAGCCCGTCTCCCTCCGCCGTCATTCCGGGATACGTGCGCAGCACGCAGGCCCGGAATCCATTGGGCCGCATTGACGCGGCGAAATGGATTCCGGGCTCGCGCTCCGCGCGCCCCGGAATGACGACGGAGGTTACTGCACACCTTACGCTTACTGTCACAAACCCCAGACTGCCGCCCACTGTCACAAACGCCGCGCTGTCATAAACGCTGTCACAATCGGAGCCGCCGGAGCCCGCTCCACACGCATTTTTTAGTCGTGATTCGCCATCTTCTATGACAGAATTACTACAGTTCGATATCAATTCGGTTACACGCGGAGCGGTGAATGAGCATGGAGTGGCGGGCGCGGCCGGTTACGCTGGCTTGGTCAAATCCAGTGGTCCGGTGGTGGGGCTTCCTGAGCTTCGTCAGCGCCGCCAACATCGCAATCTGGTTCGCGATGTACCGCCAATTCCATGAGCAGGCCGCCGGCAGCTTCAGCAACACCTCCGGCATCGGCCTGATGATGCTGCTGTGCGCGGCCTATGTGTTCGGCTGCGCCTTCCGTTCGGTGCTGCCGCGCGCCGACGTGCAGCGCATCTGCCTGTTCGACACCTGGCTGTCGAGCGTCGTGGTCGGCCGCACCGTCGCCACCGTCGCCGAGGTCTGCTTCGCTGCGCAATGGGCGATCATCCTGCATCAGCTCGGCACCATGACCGGCGCCGACACCACCGTGAACATCGCCTGGATCATCGTGCCGCTGATCCTGATCGCGGAATGCTTCTCCTGGTATGCGGTGCTGACCACCCATTACCTCTGCAACGCGATCGAGAACTCGATCTGGGCCGTGGTGTTTTTTCTGGTCGGGATTGCGCTGTGCCGGCTGCTGCCGGAGTTTCATGGCCCGGTGCGCTGGGCGTTCATCGTGGCGATCGTCGGCATCGCCGCCTTCCTCGCCTTCCTGATGACCGTCGACGTCCCGATGTATCTGAACCGCTGGCGCGCCAACCTCGCCGCCGGCGGCACCCTGCTGCATCCGCTCGACGGCCTGCGCGACGTCAGCCGGCGCTGGGTCGTGACCCACGATATCGCCGAGTGGCGCGAGGAGATCGCCTGGATGTCGCTGTATTTCAGCATGGCGGTGTGGTCGAGCCTCGCGCTCTGCGTCGGCTATTCGATGGAGGATCAGCTGCCGCGCTACCGCACCGAGCCGGTGATCGTGGCAACGACGCCGGCGATCGTGAGCACGAGCACTACGCCGGCGATCGCAAGCGCGACGCCGGCGGCACAGCACACCGCAACGATCGACGCGGCGGCACCCTCGCGGAATTGAACCGCCGCCGCGCGCGGCTTGTGGCGGTCAGCACTTTCGGAGTAAAGGCTGAGGCATCCCCGCTCGTCCATCAGCGCGTTTCATGCCCCGCATCACCATCATCGAAACCGGGCTCGTCAGTCCGCAATTCCGCGAGCGTCATGGCAGCTATCCGCAGATGTTTCAGCGGATGGTGGCCACAGCCGATCCGTCGGTTGCCTGCGACGTCGTGAGCGTCGCCAAGGGCGAGGCGCTGCCGGATCCGGCCAATCTGGATGGAATCCTGATCACGGGATCGGCGTCCGGCGTCTATGACGATGTCGCCTGGATCGCGCCGCTCGAAGCCTTCGTGCGGACAGCCCATGACCAGCGCGTTCCGATCGTCGGCGTCTGCTTCGGCCATCAGCTGATCGCACAGGCGCTCGGCGGCACCGTGCGCAAATCCGAGAAGGGCTGGGGCATCGGCCGCCATATCTATCAGCTGACGCCGGACAACGGGCTGCTTGAAGGCACGACGATCGCGGCGGCCGCCTCACATCAGGACCAGGTGATCACCCCGCCCGCCTCCGCGCGCACCATCATGTCATCCGCATTCACACCGCATGCCGGGCTGCTCTATGCCAACGGCACCACGCTGTCGGTGCAGCCGCATCCGGAATTCACCGCCGACTATGCCGACGCGCTGTGCGACCTGCGCCGCGGCCTCGCGCCGGATGCGGTGGTCGACACCGCCAAGGCATCGCTCATCGAGCCGCTCGATCACGCCACGCTCGGCGGCGTGGTCACGCGCTTCCTCATGCGCCGCACGCGCGCGTGATACGGCGCCTCAGGTCATGCTGCCCGGCATGAAGCAGCGCACCCGCGGGTGGCCGTCGATATAGTGCTTCCATACCATGGTTCGCCCGATCTTGTTGGGCTCGGTGATCACAGCCTCGTTCGGCACGACAACCCATTCACTGTCGATCAGCACGCGATAATGGCCGTGATCCGACTCCCAATCGGGATCGGCGACCACATATCCGTCGGCATCCGAGCAGCACTGCCCGTAGCCGCTGTGCAGGCTTTCAAACCAGGGCTTTAATGGTGAGTTGGCGTAGCGGCCGTCGTCGCGCGCCAGGGTCGGCGATGTCAACCACACCGCCCCAAGCAGGACTGCCGCACGTGTGACAACGTGCATCTTTTCGTCTCCGCAGATGTCGATCAGCTGCGGGCGCGCATCACCAACCATTCGCCCGCGACATTGCCGTCGCAGGCGAGACCACGACGAATCGGCGCCCCAGCACCTGACATTCAGCCATGCAAGAGCAGCGCCAGACTGCATTCCGGGAGACTACTGGCCTCCGAAATGGGGGCGATCGCCCACCTCCCGACTACCCGACTGTCGTGAATCCCGCATATAAGCCGCCGTTGGGGGCCGGTTCCGATCCTGTGGGGCCGCAATCATGCCAGGTTCTGCCCCCGAAGGTGGCCTTATGACGTTTCGGGATGTTCGATCAGCCGTTTGGGGACCCGTCTCCCTCCGGCCCAATTTCTGGGACCTGGCGGCGCTGTTGCTGCTGGTCGGTGCGATGGTGCTTGTCGTCTATGGCGGCGAGCAGACCACTGCGCCTCTGTCCGAACTTGAACGTACGCCGGTATCGCTCGATCCGGCCAACCTAGCGTACTACGCGCTCAGGACCACGATGCGGATGCTGCTGGCGATCGTCTGCTCGACCATCTTCACCTTCGTCTACGCCACCGTCGCAGCCAAGAGCCGACGCGCCGAGATGGTGCTGATCCCGATGCTCGACATCCTGCAGTCGGTGCCGATCCTCGGCTTCCTCACCTTCACCGTCGTGTTCTTCATGAACCTGTTTCCCGGCCGCGTGCTGGGCGCGGAGTTCGCCTGCGTGTTCGCGATCTTCACGAGCCAGGCCTGGAACATGACGTTTAGTATGTATCAGTCGCTGCGCAACGTGCCGAAGGATCTCGACGAAGCGACCGCGAGCTTCCACCTCTCGGGCTGGCAGCGGTTCTGGCGCCTGGACGTTCCCTTCGCGATGCCCGGCCTGATCTGGAACGCCATGATGTCGATGTCCGGCGGCTGGTTCTTCGTCGTGGCATCGGAGGCGATCACCGTCGGCAACACGACCGTGACCCTCCCCGGCGTTGGCTCCTATGTCGCCACGGCGATTGAGCAGAAGAACCTGCCGGCGATCGGCTACGCGCTGCTCACCATGCTGATCGTCATCATCGCCTATGATCAGCTGCTGTTTCGCCCGATCGTTGCCTGGGCCGACAAATTCCGCTTCGAGCAGACGGCCTCCGGCGAAGCTCCGACGTCGTGGATGCTCGATCTGTTCCGGCGAACACGCGCGCTGCGGGCCCTGACCTATCCGCTGGCAATGGCGAACAAGGCGATTTCCACGATGCGCATCAGCTGGCCGGTGGCGTTGCGGCCGAGCGGCAAGCCTGGCCAACCTTCGCGCGTTGTCGACGGCATCTGGATTACGCTGATCGTTGCTGCGGCGACCTATGCGGCCTGGCTGGCATATCAATTCCTCTCCGCCTCGCTCGGACTGTCTGATGTCGTCGACGCCATCGGAGATGGCCTCGTCACGCTGCTGCGCGTGATCGTCCTGATCGCGCTGGCGTCACTGATTTGGGTACCGGTCGGTGTCTCGATCGGGCTGCGGCCGAAGCTCGCCGAACGGATCCAGCCGCTCGCGCAATTCCTCGCCGCGTTCCCGGCCAACCTCGCGTTTCCCGTGTTCGTCGTGCTGATCGTCCGCTTCCACCTTGATCCCAATGTGTGGCTCAGCCCGCTGATGATCCTGGGTACCCAGTGGTACATCCTGTTCAACGTCATCGCGGGCGCCGCCGCTTTCCCGACCGACCTCCGCGAGGCGGCCAGCAGCCTTCATCTCGGCGGATGGCGCTGGTGGGTGAAGGTCGTGCTGCCCGGCATTTTCCCCTACTACGTCACAGGAGCCATCACCGCGTCGGGCGGGTCCTGGAACGCTTCGATCGTCGCCGAGGTCGCGAGCTGGGGCGACACCCATCTCGTCGCCACCGGTCTCGGAGCGTATATCGCACACGCGACCGAGGCCGGGGATTTTCCCCGGGTTGTGCTCGGCATCGTCGTGATGTGCATCCTGGTCACGTTGTTTAACCGCCTGTTGTGGCGCCCGCTCTACGCCTTCGGCGAGCGACGCCTTCGCCTCGGCTGATCGAGAGGGATCCTGATGCTCGACCAAACCAAGCAAGCTGCCCTGATCGACATAAAAGGCGTCTCGCGTTCATTCCCGAAGGGAAGCGGCGAGCAATTGCTGGTGCTCGAAAAGGTCGACCTCACCATCCATGCCGGTGAGATCGTGGGCCTGCTCGGCCGTTCCGGATCGGGCAAGTCGACCCTGCTGCGCATCATTGCGGGCCTCGTCGCGCCGTCATCCGGCAATGCGACCTGCCGGGGCGAGGCGATCGCCGGGCCGCCCAACGGCGTCGCCATGGTGTTCCAATCGTTCGCACTCTTCCCCTGGCTGACGGTGCTGCAGAACGTCGAGCTCGGACTGGAAGCACTCGGCGTCGATGCCACCGAACGGCGCAAGCGCGCGCTGGCTGCGATCGACCTGATCGGCCTCGACGGTTTCGAGTCCGCCTATCCGAAGGAATTGTCCGGCGGCATGCGCCAGCGTGTCGGGTTTGCCCGGGCGCTGGTCGTACATCCCGACCTGCTCCTGATGGACGAGCCGTTCTCGGCGCTTGACGTGCTGACCGCCGAGACGCTGCGCACCGACCTGATCGATCTCTGGATCGAGGGCCGGCTGCCGATCAAGTCGGTGCTGATGGTGACGCACAACATCGAGGAGGCCGTGCTCATGTGCGACCGGGTCCTGGTGTTCTCGTCGAATCCGGGACGCGTCGCCGCCGAGTTCAAGATCGATCTCAAGCATCCGCGCAACCGGCTGGATCCGACATTCCGCCAACTCGTCGAACAGCTCTATGCACGCATGACACAGCGCGAGGAACCCAAGTCGCCGTCGGCGGCCGGAATTCCGGGAGCGGGCGTCGGCACGGTGCTCGACCACGTCTCGTCCAACGTGCTGTCGGGTCTGATCGAAACATTGGCCGGACCGCCTTATGGCGGGCATGCCGACCTGCCGGTTCTGGCGAGCCAGCTTCAGCTCGAGACCGACGAGATCCTGCATCTCGGCGAAACGCTGCAGCTCCTGCGCTTTGCCCAACTCAGCGAGGGCGACCTGGTGCTCACCGAAGCCGGCGTCCGATTCGCTCACCTCGACACCGACGCGCGCAAAAAGCTGTTCGCCGAGCACCTGACCAACTACGTGCCCGTCATCAGCCTGATCCGCCGCGTGCTCGACGAACGGCCCTCGCACATGGCGCCGGCCGCGCGCTTCCGCAACGAGCTCGAAGACTACATGTCGGAGGACTATGCGGACGAAACACTCAAGACCATCGTGTCCTGGGGCCGGTATGCCGAGCTGTTCGCCTATGATGAGCAGTCCGAGACCTTCAGCCTCGAGAACCCGGGCCACGACGGCGCCTGACCGACGCGGCGAGTTGGCCGACGAGACCCGACGACCTGGCTGGCCCCTCACCCACCGACAGCCGCCACCTTGACGAGCGGCGGCGCGCTGCGTGACGCGGCCTGCAGCGCGCATTCGACGAACCGCCGCGGCAGCAGCGAGGCGTTCGAGCGCATCGCCACCAGCATGCGGCTTTCGGCATCCGGCGTGTCCAGCGCTTTCGCGACAACGTTCATGACACCGGCATGCTGATAGCAGGATGGTAGAATCGAAAGCCCGATTCCGGCTGCGACGAGGCTGAGAACGGTGCGCAGTTCGTGGGCCTCCTGCGCGATGCGCGGCGCGAAGCCGGCCCGCCGGCACAGCATCGCGGCCTGATCGCCGACCCCGCAGCCGCTCTCCGCCATGCCGACGAATTCGTGCTCGGCAAGCTCCGCAACATTCAGCCTGCCGGGCGCAGCAGCGAGCGGATGATCGAGCGGCAGGAACACCATCAGCCGGTCGCGCCAGACGACATGAACCTGCAAGTCGGCCGCGGGCTGGAAATCAAGCGGCGGCCGCATGATGGCAACATCGAGCTCGGCGTCGGCGATCGCTTGCAGCTGCTTTGCCGTCGACATGTGCCGGAGTTCGATCTTCACCCGCGGATAGCTGCCGCGGAAGCTGCGGAACAGTTCGGCGAACATGTCGAGCATCGGGACCGAGTCGGTGAAGCCGACACGGATCGCGCCGGCTTCACCGCGCGCGGCGCGGCGCACGGTCTCCGACGCGAGGTCGAGCTCGCTGACGGCGCGCCGCGCGTGCTCAAGCAGCAATTGTCCGGCCTGGGTGAGCGCGACGGCACGCCGTGTCCGCGACAACAGCTGCGTCCCGAGCTCCTCCTCCATCGCCTTGATCTGCGTGCTCAGCGGCGGCTGGCTGACATGCAGCCGCTTGGCGGCGCGGCTGAAGCTGAGTTCTTCGGCCACCGCGATGAAGTAGCGAAGCTGCCTGTAATCCATCGCTTATTCCGTTTCCCTATAAGTGATGGGTCAAAGCGGTATTTGACCTCCCCGGTCGGTTTCCCGATCTTGGCGCCAAAACGCCGGTGCTCCAAGGGATAATGCGGGGCAACAGGCGCAGCCGGTCAGCCATGCGAAATCGCCGCGAATAACAGGCGCTCCGCCCGGTTCGGATCATAGGCGCGACAACAAAAAGCAAGGGAGGATTCCAATGGGTCAAGCATCCGTCAGCGAGCTCGAACAGCAAACCATCCGCCGGGTCTATTGGCGGCTGATCCCGATCCTCTTCGTCATGATGTTCTTCAACTATCTCGACCGCATCAATCTCGGCTATGCCGGGCTGACGATGAACAAGGATCTCGGCCTCAGCCCCGCGATCTTCGGCTTTGCCGCCAGCATCTTCTTCCTCGGCTACATGGTGCTCGAGGTGCCGAGCAATCTGATGCTGCACTGGCTCGGAGCCCGGATCTGGCTGGCGCGCATCCTGATCACCTGGGGCCTCGTCGCCACGCTCACCGCCTTTGTCTGGAATCCGCTCAGCCTCTACGTGATGCGGTTCGGGCTCGGCGTCGCCGAAGCCGGCTTCATGCCCGGCGTCGTGCTCTACCTCACCTACTGGTTCCCCTCGCGCTATCGCGCCCGCGCAGTCGCCGGATACATCATCGCCGGCTCGTTCTCGGCGGTGTTGGGCGGGCCGATCTCGACCAGCATCATGACCTGGTACGACGGCACGGCCGGCCTGCATGGCTGGCAATGGATGTTCATCGCCGAAGGTGTGCCGACCATTCTGCTCGGCTTCTTCACGCTCTATTATCTGACCGATCGCCCGGCCAAGGCGAGCTGGCTCACCAAGGAGCAGGCCGGGTGGCTGGAGGGCGAGCTCGCCGCCGAGCGAGCCGAGATCGAGCAACAGGGGCAGCACAGGCTGATCGAATGCGTTCTCGATATCAGGGTCTGGCTGTTGGCGGCGCTGTTCGGCTGCGCGCTGGTCGGGATCTATGGCCTGTTGCTGTGGCTGCCGCAGATCATCAAGGGCATGGGCAATCTCAGCAACATCGAGGTCGGCTTCCTCTCGGCGATCCCGCCGCTGCTCGGCGTCGTCGGCACCATCGTGGTCAGCCGCAGCTCGGACAAGACCGGCGACCGCAAGTTTCATCTCGCCGCCGTCTATCTGCTCGCTGCGGTCGCGATGCTCGGCAGCGCCTATGTTGCGAGCCCGGTGCTGGCCTTCGTGTTGCTCTGCGTCGTCGGCTTCAGCCTGAACGCCGGCAATCCATTGTTCTGGAGCATCAACGCCTCGCTCTTGACCGGCGCGGCCGGCGCCGCCTCGATCGCGATGGTCAACACGCTGGCGCAGTTCGGCGGACTGATCGGCCCGTGGTGCATCGGCCTGATCAAGGATTCCACCGGAAGCTTCGCCTGGGCGCTGGTCGGCATCGCCGGCTTCCTGTTCGTCGCCTCCGCCATCGCCGCCACCATGCGCGTCAAGCCACGCGAGACGGACTTGACCAGTGCGATCCCGTCAACCGTCAGCCACTGATAACGCTGCCAATGGGACAATAAGGAAGCAACCATGATCATCGATTGTCACGGCCACTACACCACGGAACCGGCCAAGCTGCAGATCTTCCGCGACAAGCAGCTCGCCGGCCTTGCCGACAAATCGCGCCGGCCGCTCACCACCAATCTCGGCATCACCGACGACGAGATCCGCACCAGCGTCGAGGGCGCGCAGCTTCGTTTGCAGAGAGAGCGCGGCACCGATGTGACCATCTTCTCGCCGCGCGCTGCCGGCATGGCGCATCATGTCGGCAAGGAAGCGACCAGCCGCGAATGGACCACGATCTGCAACGATCTCGTGCACCGGGTCTGCACGCTGTTTCCGCAGAACTTCGTGCCGGTGTGCCAGCTGCCGCAGAGCCCGGGCGTCAAGCCTGCGAACTGCATCGAGGAGTTGGAGCGCTGCGTGACCCAGCTCGGCTTCGTCGGCTGCAACCTCAATCCCGATCCCGCCGGCGGCTATTGGTGCGATCCGCCGCTGACCGACGAGTGGTGGTATCCGCTGTATGAGAAGATGGTCGAGCTCGACGTACCCGCGATGGTTCATGTCTCCTCGTCCTGCAATCCCTGCTTCCACGGCACCGGCGCGCATTACCTCAACGGCGATACCACCGCTTTCATGCAGTTCCTGACCTCGGACCTGTTCAAGCGCTTCCCGACCCTGCGGTTCATCATCCCGCATGGCGGCGGCGCGGTACCCTATCATTGGGGCCGCTATCGCGGCCTGGCGCAGGACATGAAGCTGCCGCCGCTGTCGGAGCATCTGTTGAAGAACGTGTTCTTCGACACCTGCGTCTATCACCTCCCCGGCATCGAGCTGCTGACGCGGGTGATCCCGGTCGAGAACATCCTGTTCGCGTCTGAAATGGTCGGGGCGGTGCGCGGCATCGATCCCGAAACCGGTCATCACTTCGACGACACCCGCCGCTACATCGACGCGCTGCCGCTGAGCGCCGCAGACAAGGCCAAGATCTTTGAAGGCAACGCCCGCCGCGTCTATCCTCGCCTCAACGCCCATCTCGACCGCCGCGCGCGTTGAAGAATGACGAGACTGCGTTGATCCGGGCCGGCATCGGAGATTCACCTCTCCCTTGGGAGAGGTCGGCGCGTAGGGGTTACGCTCTATGAAGGGAAACAAGACCCCTCACCCGGATTGCTTCGCAATCCGACCTCTCCCCGCCGGGGAGAGGTGAGCCGAGATCCCGGCAAGCCTATCCAACCAGAACTCATCTATCGTCACGCACAACCCAAACCCCGGAGAAAACCGATGGCCATAGGATTTGCAATTCACAGGGCGAAGCGGAAAGTCTCGCCCGACCTCGTCGCGCGCTACCGCACGCTGCCGGTCGCCAACATCAGCGATGTGATGTCGCGGATCGCGGGCACCAACCGGCTGCGGCCGATGCATGCGGGCGGCTGGCTCGGCGGCCCGGCGCTGACCGTGAAAACTCGTCCCGGCGACAACCTGATGGTGCACAAGGCGATCGACCTCGCCCAGCCGGGCGACGTCATCGTGGTCGATGCCGGTGGCGTGCTGGTCAACGCCATCATCGGCGAGATCATGTCGACGCTGGCCGAAAAGAAAGGCGTGGCGGGCTTCGTGATCGACGGCTCGATCCGCGACGCCGGCGCGATCCGCGCCGGATCCTTCCCGGTGTTCGCCGCCGGCGTCGCCCATCGCGGGCCCTACAAGGACGGCCCGGGCGAGATCAATTGCACCATCTCGATCGACGGCATGATCGTCGAGCCCGGCGACCTCATCGTGGCCGACGACGACGGCGTGCTCTGCGTGCCCCATGACGACGCCGAGGCCATCTGCAAGCTGACCGAAGCCAAGAAGGCAACCGAGGAGAAGGCGATCGAGCAGATCCTCGCCGGCACCAGCGACCGTCGCTGGGTCGATGAGGCGCTGCAGCGGCTCGGCTGCGAGTTCAAGGACTAGATGCGCCGGTTCGGAGAGGCGGGGATGCCTGCCTTTTAGGCACCAACCGGCAAAAGGCCGGCCGGAAATCGCCCGGTCGGCCGCGTGAAGGCCCGACGCCGCCCCGTGATCGCGCTTGCGGCCCGGCATCGGGAATTTTTCCCGATCATGAGTGGAAAAGAATCCCGTCTCGCCGGGACACATCTTGTTTGCCAAAGCCCAACCGCTCCCGCAGTCTTCAAGCCATGGTTCGTCGGGGAAGAAGCCGAACCGCGACGACGGGGTGGGCGCTATGGCTGGTACGTTGTTGCGTACAGCAACACGATTTTTGTCTGGTTCGGTCACCACGCGCGGCGCTGCGGCCATGCTCACCGCCATCGGAGCCGCAGCGCCGCTGACGATGGTGCGAGCCCAGACGCCCGCCCCGACCGAACTGCCGCCGGTCACCGTGATCGCCCCCTCGCCGCTTTCGGGC
>NZ_JACMYK010000185.1 GCF_020889785.1 Bradyrhizobium acaciae | reverse complement strand
CGCGGCCGCCGGCTGTTGCGCCGCAGCAGCGAGCGTGAACGCCCCCAGCATGGCACCCGCGAGCAGCAGGCTGCGCGGTGCGAACGAGTGTTGTTTCATGATGATCTCCCCTGGCTGGAAGCCGTTGTTCATTGCGCCATTGAGGTCGATCGGCGCTATCAGGCTTTCCGTTCCTAGTCTTGCGAATTTGTCCGGACAATTGCAATCGGAAACATGCTGACATCGGCCAACGCATGGTTGTGGCCGGGCGGCCCTGTCGGCCGGTGTCCGTGTCAGCCGTGTCAGTGCAGCCCGTGTCAGTGCCTCGTCATCGAGCGGTCCGGGCGATCGAGAATCGCCTCCGTGAACGGGAACTCCAGCACGATCTCGCCCTCGTCGTCGGTCACCTCGATGACCGCGCTGAGCAGCGCGCCATCGGCGCCCTCGGTCTTGAGCAGTTCGCGAATCATCGCCCGCGCCATCTCCCACGCACGATCCGGATCCCGCAGGATTTCGCCGTCGGGGTCGGAGATCAGCTCGTCGCCGATACGGGTATTGAAGAAATAGCGTGGCATCGGCAGAACTCGGCTCGGTTAGTCGCTTCCCGTCACCGGAAAGCACAGGATCGTCATCAGGACCTTCGGAGGACCGCGGGCCCCCCGTCTCTTAGTCCAAGATCACCATTCATCGTGTGGCGAACAACAGGAAAAAGGTCTGACGCCACCGGGTTTTGACCGGAAATGCGCGCACAAATTTGTGAGTGGCCCCGATTCGTCTTCCGCAGTGCAGCATGCCCTTGAACAGGGCAGCTTGCGAAAAATTTAAGTGGCGAACTTTTCGAACCGCAGTAATTTAAATGGAGGGCGGAAAGTTCGTCCGGTTGCAACAAGGAGAGCCAAATGGCCTGGAAAGCACCGAAGATCGTTGAAGTGTCGGTCGGCATGGAAATCAACATGTATATGTGCGCCACCCGCAAGTAAGCGGCAGCGCTCACTACACGTTTAGCGTTTTAGCGCAGGTGGACGTCCGGCGTGACGCGCTCCCGAGCAAGGGAGTGTGTTTCAAACCCGGGGTCCACCTCGTAGCGTTTTTGGGTCCGGGTTAAACTGCTCCAGGGGACGGATCATGCTTCGTGTCGTCGTCCTGGGTGCCGCAGCTGGTGGCGGCGTTCCGCAGTGGAACTGCGGATGTGCCGTGTGCAGGACGGCGCGAGACGACCATCCTGAATTGCAGAGCACGCAAGCCTCGATCGCCGTCAGCGGTGATGGCGCGAACTGGTTCCTGGTCAACGCGTCCCCCGATCTGCGCCAGCAAGTGACCGCCACGCCGCAGCTGCATCCGAAGCCCGGCGCCTTGCGCCACAGCCCGATCGCGGGCGTCATCCTCACCAACAGTGAGATCGATGCGGTCACCGGGCTGCTGTCGATGCGCGAGGGCTCGCCGTTCAATATCTACGCGCATGAGCGGGTGCTGGCGATCCTGCGCTCGAACAGCATCTTCCACGTGCTGAGCGAAAAGAACGTGGCGCGGCTGCCGATCGCGGTCGACCAGCCCTTCGAACCAGCCCTGCCCGACGGCTCGCCGTCCGGGCTCGAAGTGCTGCCGTTCGAGGTTCCCGGCAAGGGCGCCTGGTATCTCGAGGGCAAGGCGCACCCGGCGGGCGCCGACGGCGTCGGCGATACGCTCGGCCTGCGTATTGCGGACAAGCGCAGCGGCAAATACTTCTACTTCCTGGCCGCCTGCGCGCGGGTGACCGACGACCTGAAATCACGGCTCAAGGGCGCCCCGCTGGTGTTCTTCGACGGCACGGTGTGGCGCGACGACGAACTGATCGCGGCCGGGCTTGGCAACAAGACCGGCCAGGGCATGGGACATATCGCGATGTCGGGCGATCAGGGCGCGATCGCGAGCCTCGCCGGGCTCGACATCGGACGAAAAGTGTTTTTGCATATCAACAACTCCAACCCGGCGCTGCTTGGGACCTCGGCCGAACGCAAGGCGGCCGAACAGGCGGGCTGGCAGATTCCCTCCGACGGAACGGAGATCGTGCTGTGAATGTCGTGCCTACAAACGGAATGACCGCACTCTCGATCGGCAAGGGCATCACGCTCGACAGTGCCGAGGAGATGGAGGCAACGCTGCGCACGATCGGTGCGACGCGCTACCACAGCCTGCACCCGTTCCACCGCCTGCTGCACGGCGGCAAGCTCAACAAGGGCCAGGTCCAGGCCTGGGCGCTGAACCGCTATTACTACCAGAGCACGATCCCGCTGAAGGACGCGATGGTGATGACGCGCTTTCGCGACCGCATGACGCGGGTCGAATGGCGCCACCGCATCGAGGATCATGACGGCGATCTCGGCAGTGAGGGCGGCATCGAGCGCTGGCTGAAGCTGACTGAAGGCCTCGGCCTCGACACGGTCTATGTGGAGTCCACCGAAGGCATTCTGCCGGCGACGCGCTTCGCCGTGGAGGCCTATGTGCATTTCTGCCGCGACCGCACGCCATTGGAGGCGATCGCCTCCTCGCTCACCGAATTGTTCGCGCCGAACCTGCACGAGGAGCGCATCTCGGGGATGCTGAAGCATTACGACTTCGTCAATCCCGACATCATGAGCTATTTCAGCCGCCGCCTGACCCAGGCGCCGCGCGACGCCGGCTTTGCGTTGGAATACGTCAAGCAGCATGCGAAGACGCCCGCCGAGCGGGAGGCGGTCTGCAATGCGCTGATCTTCAAGACCAATGTGCTGTGGGTGCAGCTCGACGCGCTCTATCACGCCTATGTCGACGGCCAGATTCCGCCCGGCGCCTTCGTGCCGACGGCGAGCTAGGGAACAAGATCATGGCCGGCCGCAACATCAGCGTCAGCGAGACCAGCCGGCCGAAACTGCCGCGCCACACCAAGCTGAAGTTCGACGAGACGCGGCAGGTCTGGGTGATCCTGGCACCGGAGCGCGTGCTGGCGCCTGATGAGATCGCGGTCGAGGTGCTGCAGCTTTGCGACGGCGTGCGCAGCGTCGCAGAGATGGTGGACCGGCTCGCGGAAAAATACGCCGCGCCACGCGAGGCGATCGCGACCGACGTGGTGGCGATGCTGCAGGATCTGGCCGACAAGGGCTTTCTCACCGAAGCGCGCGAGAGCACAGCATGAGTGACACGCTCGCCGACAACAAAACAACGACGCCGGACCCTAACACAGCCCCAAGCGACGGCCTCGCCGTGCTGGAGAGCCGCCGGTCGGCGGCCGAGACCTACGGCATCCCGCTCGCGGTGCTCCTCGAGGTCACCCACCGCTGCCCGCTGCAATGCCCGTATTGCTCCAACCCGGTCGAGCTCGACCGCGGCTCGACCGAGCTCAGCACCGAGGAATGGAAGAAGGTGCTGAGTGAGCTCGCCGAGCTCGGCGTATTGCAGGTCCATTTCTCCGGCGGCGAGCCGACCGCGCGCAAGGACATCGTCGAGCTGGTGCAGCACGCGACCGATGTCGGGCTCTATTCCAACCTGATCACCTCGGCGGTGCTGCTGACCAAAGACAAGCTGTCGGCCCTGGCCGATGCCGGCCTCAGCCATGTCCAGATCAGTTTTCAGGGCAATGAACCCAATGTCGCCGACCGCGTCGCAGGGCTGAAGGACGCGCACAAGAAGAAGCTTGAGGTCGCGAAATGGACCCGCGAGCTTGACATGCCGCTGACGGTGAACGCCGTGATGCACCGGCAGAACCTGCATCAGCTGCCCGACATCATCCAGATGGCGGTCGACCTCGACGCCGACCGGCTCGAAGTCGCCAACGTGCAGTATTACGGCTGGGCGCTGAAGAACCGTGCCGCGCTGATGCCGACGATCGAGCAGATCGAGGAAACCAGCCGGATCGTCGAGGAAGCGCAAGCGCGCCTGAAGGGCACGCTCGCGATCGACTATGTGGTGCCGGACTACTACGCGCTGCGGCCGAAGAAATGCATGGGCGGTTGGGGCCGCCAGTTCTTCAACATCTCGCCGGCCGGCAAGGTGCTGCCCTGCCATGCAGCCGAAAGCATCACCGGGCTCGAATTCGAGTCGGTGCGCTCGAACCATTCGATCGCCTGGATCTGGCAGAACTCGGAAGCCTTCAACCGCTATCGCGGCACCGGCTGGATGCCGGAGCCGTGCAAATCCTGCGAATTCCGCGAGGTCGATTACGGCGGCTGCCGCTGCCAGGCCTTCGCGCTGACCGGCGACGCCGGCAACACCGATCCGGCCTGCGCGCTGTCGCCGCGGCACGAGGAAATCTTCAAGCAGGCCGAGCGGGAATCCGCCGGCACGCAGAACCGCTTCCTCTACCGCAACTTCGCCGGCGGCACGCTGGAGTCGAACGACCATCAGGACAAGCTCCAGGACAACCCCAATGGCGCCTGACGCCGACGCCGGCAAGGCCGCAAGGCGATCCGATCCGTTTGCGCCGCTGACGTCGGAATGGCTCGATGTCGGCGACGGCCACAATCTCTATGTCGAGAGCGTCGGGCGCGAGGGCGGCATCCCCGCGGTCTATCTGCATGGCGGCCCAGGCAGCGGCTGCCAGCCGGACCACCGCCGGCTGTTCGATCCCGAACGCTTCCACGCCGTGCTGTTCGACCAGCGCGGCTGCGGCCGCAGCCGGCCGAAGGGCAGCCGCGACCACAACACGACGCAGCATCTGATCGCCGACCTGGAGAAGATCCGCGAACGCTTCGGCTTTGCGCGCTGGATGGTGGTCGGCGGCTCCTGGGGCGCGACGCTGGCGCTGGCCTATGCGCAGGCCTATCCGGGGCGCGTCAGTGGCCTCGTGCTGCGCGCGACGTTTCTCGGCACGGCTGAGGAGCTGGAGGACGTTTTCCTGCGCGCTCTACCGCGCTTCTATCCTTCGCTCTTCGAGGACTTCCTCAACTTCCTCCCCGAGAACGAGCGCGCGGCGCCGCTCGCCGCCTATTACCGCCGCATCCTCGATTCTGATGTGGCCGTGCACACGCCGGCCGCGCGCGCCTGGCACGACACCGAGCGCACGCTGTCGGAACACACGCCGAAGCAGACGCGGCTCGATCTCAAGGCATCGGGCGCCCTGCCCTCCACGCCGTTCATGGAGGCGCACTACTTCGCCAACGATTGCTTCATGCGCCCGAACCAGCTGATCGACGAGGCCGGCAAGCTCGCCGGCATTCCCGGCATCCTGGTGCAGGGCCGCTACGATCTGCTGTGTCCGCCCGCGACCTCGCACGCGCTCGCGGCGCGCTGGCTCGGCAGCGAAGTCCGCATCGTCGATGGCGCCGGCCACATCCTGTACGACCCCGGCATCCGCAACGCCGTGATGAAGGCGATCGCGGATCTGGCGGCAAGGCAATGACTACGGCGCGCACTCATAAACTGAATCCCCCGCACGGCCCATTGATCGGACTTTAAAGACGACCTGAGCTCGTCCGGGTCTGTTGGGTTTGTGGTGCAAGGTCGTTGTGGCCTTGTCTGTCCAATCGGGATTGTAACAAGCCAGCCGGCGCAATCGACAAGATCGGGCCGTGCGATTTCATGCGCTGCCCCAAATTCCGGCTGCCCCTCTCCTTCCACCTGCCGAATGGGTGGCCCCACGAAAATGTTCCGACCGAGTGGCCGAAATAGAGTTCCTTGTCTGAGGGAGCCAATCGCCGTCGCGCGCGTTCTGTTCCAGGAACAATGAAGGACAGGAGCATAGGTTTGAGCAAGATCATCTTCTCTGACGTACCCCTCAGAGCCGATGATTGTGTTCACTAGTGAACATTTTGATCGGCGGCAGGCGACGTACCCTGCAGCCTTTTGCCTCTGCCGTCTCGTGCAAAACGACAAATATTGAGCCAGATACCAAAAGCGCCATGGATCACACACGCAATCGCATTTCGACCGGCAACGCTGGTCTGGACTATATCCTTCGCGGCGGCTTGCCACTCAACCGCTTGTACCTTGTCGAGGGAACGCCCGGCTCGGGCAAAACCACGCTCGCGCTCGAATTTCTCCAGGACGGTCAATCCAAGAACGAGCGGGTGCTCTACATCACATTGTCGGAAACCAAGGAAGAGCTCGAGGTCGTCGCAGCCTCCCACGGCTGGAATCTAAGCGGAATCGATATTTTTGAACTGAGCGCCGCCGACGAAGTCCTGGGCCCGGGCAGAGACCAGTCGATACTCCATAGCTGGGAGATCGAGCTTGGAGAAACGATCAAGCTCATCAAGGCTCAGGTCGAGAAGATCAAGCCGACAAGGGTCGTGTTCGACAGTCTCTCCGAAATGCGGCTGCTCGCCCAGGATCCACTCCGGTATCGCCGGCAGCTTCTGGTTCTGAAGCAATTTTTCTCCGGCCTCAGTACAACCGTCTTGCTGGTTGACGACTTCACCGGATCAGGCGGCAATTCGGACAATCACTTACACAGCCTTTGCCATGGCGTGATCACCCTGTCACGGCTGACGCTGGACTTTGGCGCGGCGCGGCGACGGCTTCAGGTTCAAAAACTTCGAGGCGTGGATTTCATCGCCGGATTTCATGACTTTGTCATTCGGCCTGGCGGCTTGGATATTTTTCCTAGACTGGTCGCAGCCGAGCATGACATCGAATACTCGAACGAACGCGTTCACAGCGGCATAGCGGAACTTGATGCGCTACTGAATGGCGGTCCCGCGCGCGGCACGGGAGTTCTCATCACCGGACCTTCCGGCGCGGGAAAGACGACTCTCGCGCTGCAATACCTCGCTGCCGCTTGCGAGAGAGGAGAGAAGGTGACGGTCTATCAATTCGACGAGCGTATCGACACCCTTCTGGCACGCGCGGAAGCAATGGGCCTCAACCTTCGAGCGTGCATCGACAAGAAGCAGCTTGTCGTTCGGCAGATCGACCCTGCCGAGATTTCGCCGGGCGAGTTCGCCGCCAACGTGATCAAGGAAGTTCAACAACGCTCCATCAAGATCCTCATGATCGACAGCCTCAGCGGCTACGTCGCCGCCATGCCGCAGGAGCAGCAACTCGTTCTGCAGCTTCACGAACTCCTGTCCTATCTCAGCCAGTCCGGCGTCCTGACACTGATGATTAACCCCCAAAGCGGCTTCTTCGGAGACATGCAGACAAATGGCTTGGATGTTTCTTATCTGGCTGACACGGTCATCCTTCTCCGGTTTTTCGAGGCAGCAGGACGCATCCGGAAGGCCATCTCCGTCGTCAAAAACAGGTCCGGAAGGCACGAAGATACGATCCGCGAGATGCGCATCGACGACGGGGGCGTGAGGGTCGGCGAGCCTCTGTCGGATTTCAAGGGCATCTTGACCGGAAAACCGCAATACACCGGCGCAAGCAATCCTCTCATGGAAGATCGCGGTTCAGGTGCATAGGACAGCAACTGAGGGCCATCGCGTCCTGATCATCGCCCCTTACGGCCGTGATGCGGAGAGCGTATCGGGACTACTGGTGTCCCAAGGGTACGATACGAAGATCTGCGAAAGCTTCGTCGAACTCGCACCACTCGTCGATGCGCATGCTGGCGTTATTCTGATGACCGAAGAAGCACTCGGCGTTGACACGTCGGCGCTGCAATCCGCCTTGATGGCACAACCGGCGTGGTCGGACATTCCGTTCATTCTGCTGTTCGGCCGACGAGCAGGACGCGAGCGTCCGAACGAAGCCGTCCGCCGCAAACTGCCGCCAAGCGCGACGAATGTGGTCCTGCTCGAGAGGCCACTCAGCAGCGAATCCATGCTGAGTACGATCGCGTCGGCTATGCGGGCGCGACAGCGACAATTTCTGATGCGCGATCAACTCGCGGAGTTGGACACGCAGCGGGCCAGCTTGAGGACGCTTCTCGACAATCTCCCGGTCGGGGTCGTGTTTCTGGACAACACCGGAACTGGCCTGGTCTCGAATCCGGCATTCAAACGCTTTTCCAGGTCTGGCAAAAGCCCAGCTTTCGACCCTGCAGCGGAACATGAATGGCTTGCGCAGGACAGCGACGGCTCTCCACTCTCGCGAAACCGTTTCCCGAGTGCGCGTGCGCTGCAGGGCGAACATGTGACGGGGGTCGAGTTTCTCTACACCGGCTCCGCAGAGGGACCAGTCTGGACCCGCATCAGCAGCGTGCCGATCTTGCGAGAAGACGGCGCGATCACGGGGGCGATAACCGTCGTCGTCGACATCAACGAGCAAAAGCTCGCGCAGCAAAGGTTGGCGAAGGCGGCCGAGACGCTCGAGTTGCAGGTAGCCGAACGTACCGCGGAGCTCGAGAAGGCCCTGTCCGATCTCCGCAAGGAGACGGCAGAGCGGTCGCGGGCGGAATCCGCGCTGATCCAAGCTCAAAAAATGGAAGCTGTCGGCCAGCTCACCGGAGGCATTGCGCACGACTTCAACAACATGCTTACCGGCGTCATCGGCGCCATCGACTTGATGAAACGGCGCATTGCTTCCAACCGGCTCGACGACTTGGATCGCTTCATGGACGCGGCGAGCACGTCGGCGCACCGGGCTGCCAACCTGACGTCACGACTTCTCGCTTTCTCGCGCCGGCAATCTCTCGACAGCAAACCGACCGATATCAATGCTCTCGTCCGGTCGCTCTCGGACCTGCTACATCACACGGTGGACGAGAACATCTCGATCGCCATCGAAACCAACGAGGACGTGCCCGCCGCCATCGTGGATGCCAATCAACTCGAGAACGCCATCCTTAACCTCGCCATCAACGCGCGAGACGCGATGCCTCACGGAGGCAAGCTTACCGTCGAGACGTCTGTAGTTGACCTCGACGCGACATATACAAGGTCTCGACCAGGCATTTCGCCCGGCCGCTACGTGGTCGTAGCAGTTTCGGACACCGGAGTCGGAATGACGCCGGACCTGATCGAAAAGGTCTTTGATCCTTTCTTCACGACAAAGCCTGTGGGGCAAGGTACCGGTCTCGGTCTATCGATGGTCTACGGGTTCGCACGACAGTCAAAAGGCCAGGTCCGGATCCATTCGACGCCGGGCCAAGGTACCTCCGCGAAGATCTACCTGCCGGCGGCGGATCAAAGCGCGATCGAGACCACCGTCCATCATGAAGCGTCTCCGCAGGGAGCCGGTCAGCCTGTTCTGCTGGTCGAAGACGATCCTTCGGTTCGTCTTCTCATCGGCGAACTGCTCTCGGAGCTGGGTTACGGAACGATCGAAGCACCTGATTCCGACACCGCAATCAAGCTGCTGGAAAGCGGCCGTCCGATAGACATGATGATTTCGGATGTTGGACTGCCCGGCATGAACGGCCGGCAACTCGCTGAAGTCGCTCGCAAGCATCATCCGAAGGTGCCGATCCTGTTCGTCACCGGCTATGCCGCAAACGCCGCCATTCGAGCCGGTTTCCTCGGAACGAATATGGCGATGATAAGCAAGCCCTTCCAGATCGAAGAACTGGCCGCGAAGATAGGTGAGATGCTGTCCTAGAGACCGCGCGCTTTTGTCGTGCCGATCCGGGCGCGCGGTCCGGGCAATCGGCAGGAATTCGGAATAATGGAAAAGTACCGGTGAGTTGCCCGCCGTGTCAAGTGGGGATGCCGCCCCCCAGGCACCCGGCGGCACCTTTGCATGGGGTTGTTTTCGATATTTTGGCCGTGCCTCTTCAGACCAGATTGAGATCCTTCGGCTTGATGCCGGTGAAGATGCGCTCCAGGCTTGCCTGCTGCAGGCCATAGACGTGCTGGATCAGCCCGGCGAAGAACGCCTTGTAGTCGGTCAGAACGGGATAGTCGCGGTTCTGGAACAGCGTCGCCTGCGTGACCTGGACCTGCTCGCCGGCCATCCGTCCGCCGTTGATGCCGCCGCCCATCACCCAATAGACGCTGCCATGGCCATGATCGGTGCCGCGGTCACCGTTCTCGCGGAAGGTGCGGCCGAATTCGGAGATCACCACCACGACCGTATCGCGCCACATCGTCGGACCGATCTCCTCGGAGAAGCCGGCAAGGCCCCTGCCCAATTCGCCGAGACGGTCGGCGAGATAGCCGGTCGCCGCGCCCTGGTTGACGTGGGTGTCCCAGCCGCCGACGTCGACGAAGCCAAGGTTGAACTGCTCGCGCATCAGGCGGCCGATCCGCCGCGCCGACAGCTCGAAGCCGCGCGGCGACACGGCGCCGCGGTTGGCCGCCATCATCTCCTCGGAAACCGATTTGTAGACGTCGTCGCGAACGCGAAAGCCTTCCGATACCGAATTGGCGAGATCGCCCTTGGCATACATCTCCCGGATCAGCCGCGCCTGCCGGTCGTCGACGCCGGGCTTGCTGACGCTGGCGATGCCGATGTTCGGAATCTGGTTCTGGCCGCGGAAGATCAGCGGCAGTTGGTCGGTGAAGGAGATCGGCTTCACCCGCGTCAATTCGGTCGCCAGCCGGCTCATGAAGCCGGAGCGGTAGTCGCGGCTGCCGCCGACCGCCTGGCCGAGCTCGATGGTGTCCTGGGTCTCGAAATGGCTGCGCGAGAGGTCGTCGCTGGTGCCGGCGAACGGAACGAACGCGATTTCGCGCCTGGCCCACAGCGGATAGATCGAATCGCGCAAGCTTGGATGCAGTCCCCATCCGGCGTCGAGCGCCAGCGCCGCATTCGGATTGCCGGCGTCGGGCCGCGCGACCGCAAGCGTTGGGCGCGAGGCGTAATAGAACTCGCTGCCGACCGGAACCACCACATTCGCGGCGTCATAGGCGCCGCGCAGGAACACGACCAGCAGGCGCGCGTCGGTCGCAGGCGCCGCCCAGACCCGGCCGGCGACGGTGAGCGAAGCGGAAGCAGCGAAGGCCTTGATCAGTTCACGGCGGTTCATTGGCGAACCTCCCTTTCAGTGCATGAACTCGGGTGACGACAGAAACAACGTGTTCCAATCCTGCGGCGACACGGCCTGGTCGAGCGCGGCGAGCGTGGTCGGGCTCAGCGTCTGCCTGATGTTGCTGAAATAGAGCCCGTTCATGACCAGCGGAAACGCCGGCTGATCGACCGCGTTGGGCTCGTTCGGCTTGAACAGCCCGGCCGAACCCGAGCCGATCGCGCGCGCGATCTCGAAACGCAGCATCATCTGCCCGGGACCGTTCCAGGCTGCCGACAGCATCGAATAGCCGTCGGGAGTCTCGTGATTGAACAGACCCTCGGACAGGCGGTTGAGCCAGCCCTGGATCGGCAGCGTATTGAGGACGACCTTGCTGTCGTAGGCGAGCCGCACCGACGACATCACGTAGAGCATCGGATCCTTGAACTTGGCGCCGCCCTTCAGGCTGGCGGCAAACTCGGGCGCATGGACCAGCGTCGCCATGACGGCCGCGATATCGCCGTCGGTCTTCTCGAAGGTCTGCGCCATTTGCCGCACCAGCGTATCCGGCGGATTGTCCGACACGAAATAGGTCGCGAGCTGCTTTGCGATATGCGTGGCGGTCGCAGGATGGCGGCAGAGGATGTCGAGGGCTTCATCGACCTCGGCGAGACCGCGGCCCTTGATCTGATGGCCGAGGAAGGTCTTGTCGCCGAAATCGTGGCGCGCCGGATTGAATTCGAACGCGCCCTCGCGGACCAGCTGGGATTGCTGCTCCGGCTTCAGCTTCGGATCCTCCGACTTGAAGTCGATGCCGACGCCGGTGAGGATCCGCGCCAGCGCCTCGACATCGGCCTGGGTGTAGCCGGAGCCGACGCCCATGGTGTGCAGCTCCATGATCTCGCGGGCGTAGTTCTCGTTGAGGTGACCGGCCGCGTTGTCGGCGTTGTCGAGATAGCGCAGCATCACCGGATGATGCAGCGTCGCCGAGAGCAGGTTGCGGAATTTGCCGAGCGCGTTGACGCGGATCGCGCGATCCTCGTAGTCGCCGACCAGCACGCGGATGTTGGACTTGTACTGGTGGACATTGAAGTGGTTGAACCAGAACCAGGTCAGGCGTTCGCGCAACTGATCAGGCGCATAGAGCGCGCGCAGGATGGTGCGCGCCGCGGCCTGCCGGGCCCGGTCGTTCATGGCCTGCTGATAGACCTGCTGCGCCGCCTTGCGCTGCTCGGGATCGGCGACCTGGTTGGCGGATTTGCCCTGCTGGTCGAACGACACCGCAATGTCGAACGGAAAGCGATGCACGTCCGGCATCGCCTCGATCTGCCTTTGGACGGCAGCCGGCAATGCACTGTTGGCCGGGTGCAGCTGCTCCTGCAGCCAGCGCTCGGCGCCGACCTCGCGCAGATGCGCCGCGCTCGACGCATTGACGCCCCAGGTCAGGCGATCGAGCAGCGCGATGTCCTGCGCTGAAAGCTCGGCCGCCCGCACCGGCTGGTGGAGGACCACCAGCCCCGCGATGGTGCCGATCACTAGAGCCATTTCCGTTCTGATGGAATCGGAACGGAGCTCTAGATTTTTGTTTTGACGCGTTTTCTTCACGCGAACCGGCATCCACTTCGCTCGAAAACGCTCTAGTTTCGCGACTGTCCGCAATCCGAGTGTGGCCGTGATGCTCATGAAGACTGACCTGCTCGGCTCATGCTGTCATGCCCTCAGTGTTTGCACTTGCCGGGAGGACATGCCGGCGCTGCTGCTCGTGGTGCGGGCGCGGGCCTTGGCGGCGGTGCGGCGTGTTGCGCTTGCACCGCCGGGCGCGGTGGCG
>NZ_JACMYK010000184.1 GCF_020889785.1 Bradyrhizobium acaciae | reverse complement strand
CGCAAGCGTCAAAGACACCAGCGTTTGGCAATTTGCCGTTTTGCCGAGAGCCGACGCGTATTGAGCCGCAACACCAAGCGTTCACCCTTCTTCGGCAGTGAGGTGTCATCAATAACCAGCACCGCATCCCTGCCGCCGACAAGTCGGTCCGCCTGGTTGAGCAGCTCTGTCTCCAGCGGCGTCGCGTCCCAGACACCGTCCGCAATAAAATGGTGCAACTGGTCGTAGTTGCCCGTGGCGAGGCGCTCCGCCATCGGCTGAACGCTCTTGCGATCGCCCGGACCGATCAATCCCGCAACATACAGAGGACACATCCGCTGCCGGGTCTTATGACCCAGCCGGTCCAAGAACGGCATCAGCCAGCGTTCGAGCTCGTCTTCCCATCCCGCCATGGTCAGCCCTCCAAGAGCCGACCACCCATGAATCATTGAAAAATTGATTCGGGAATCCTATAAAGCACGGCAAAACCAACAATCTGCCAAAGTAGTGCTAGATCGGGCAGCTCCGGATATGTCATCCAATCGGGGGATATGTCTCACGCCCTGAGCCCGATCAAACCGAATTCCGCAAGATGTCCGCGCAAAGCATTGATCGCCTGTGTGCGCTGTCGAACTAAGAGATCACGAACCTTGAATGCATGGAGGAGGCTTGCTTCTCGGCGCTCTTAACGCCGACAAAGCGCATCGTTGGTCGGGACGCGGCTTCGGAGATCGCTTCGGCATCCGCTGCATCGTTTCTTCTGACGCCTAACGAAGGGCTTCACGTACGAGGGATGGATCAACCGGATATCGTGGCCAAACTTACCAATCTCCCGTCCCAATGATGGGCGTTGGCGCAGGCCTCCATCGCGACCACACACCTCGGTAACCTCGTGAAAGCTCGAGCAATCTGCTGCGGTTTTCTTCTTACACAGAACGGTCCTCCCATCCCGGCCAGCTCCGTGGACCTGGAGCACGTTCTTATCCAGATCCAAACCAATAAACACCACATCTTGGCACAATCGATGCCGTCGGGGGGCGCCCACTCCGTCCGCTACGCCGCCTAAAATCGGCTCGCGAGATCGACGGGCGCCAATGAGGGTGACGCTTGCTGCGTGCCTTGTCCACGTCGGGAGAAGGTTCTGCCAGCTTCACGTCAAGGAGAGCTCGCACCTGGCGACGCAGACCGTCACTGGGCTGCGGGAGATCAAGTCCGACATCCGCGACAGGGTCGCGCAACCTCCTACAGGAAGCCAAGTGCGTCGGCTTGCTGCCGCTCGACGTCTTGGCGGATTCCCTTGAGGGGAGTCGGTATCTGCGATGTCGGGTGACGATAACGCTGAACTGCGCTGGCACCATGTCCAGCCGCTCGCTCTTGTCTTCGCCGATCTGGTGCAGGTCGCTCTTGCAGTAGGGACAGGTCTTGTCGTCGATATCGACCACGACCTCGATCCGTGGGAGATGCGCCGGTAGTGCTCCGCCAATACTGCGGCGCTTGCGCGTTACAGGCCGCACCCTATTGGACATCCTCTAGACCGAGCAGCATCTCTCCTCGGGAAGCGATTCTGCATTGGGGCCAAAGCGATGACGCTGCAGCTCCTTGATAATCTAGTGCAGCCGCTCGCTCTCGTGCCGCTCGGCAAGCATCATCGCCCTCAACGTCTCGGGATCATCAGGAGGGTTATGGCTCACAGGCAAAATCAGAGCATATTCGCGCCCGCCTGACATGCTCGATGCCCCTGATTCACGTATCGCCGCGGCGCGGCCCACAATTGTCCGGCTTGCGTCGGGACGACCGTCTCCCGTGCCGCGTGGACACGCCGCCAATCGAGCCCTTCGAGCATTGCCGACAATTCCGCCGCCGACAAACACATTACGCCATCTTCAATCTTCGGCCAGCGGAAGACGCCTTCCTCGAGCCGCTTGTACCTCAACTGAGAATGCAGACTCTTCGGATGCAGCGCGGCAGTTTGTGCGGGTGATGCATCCATTCCACCCATTGTTCGGGCGGCAGCTTCTCTGCGTCGGCAAACGATACAACCGATATGGCGAACGCCTCTTGCTGCAGGGCGACGGCGCGACCGTATGGTCGGTTCCTCCGCACGGTTACGCTCGGAGCCGACGGTGCCGGCGAAGCACGACAGCAAGCGCTCAAAGACCGACGCCCTCCTCGAGGAGCGCACGCTCAATCCGACGCCGAGAAGGTGCGCGATCCAAAGTTTCAGGGAAGCGAGTTCTTCGATCCGCACGACGCCGTGCAGGTCAAGCACGAGATGCTGCGCCGTGTCTCGATCGACAACGCTTCGGTGACGGAGGCTTCCAACGAGTATGGCGTCTCCAGGCCGACCTACTACCAAGCGAAGGCGAGCTTCGATGCCGCCGGGATTGCGGGACTGGTCCCAAAGAAGCCGGGCCCCCGCGGCCCCCACAAGGTCCAGGGCGAGGTCCTCGCCTTCCTGCAGGCGCGACTGGTCCCGGGCGAGCCGGTTCGCGCTCGGGAGCTGGCGAGCTTGGTCCGCGCCGAGCTCGGCATCGAGGTTCATCCCAGGACGATCGAGCGAGCATTAAAAAAACTGCCGGATGAACACGCCACGACACCGGCGTGTTCGATCCTCTCGCCCGCCATTGCGGCCCAGTATGAGGTGCTGCGTATGGCAGCTCTCGGCGAAGCACTCCCGCCTACGGCCCGCAGTGGCCTCATGCTTTTTCTGCGCCGGGGCATGTGGGGGTGGGCGCAGACGCTGGCCGCAGCAGCCCCCGTTCAACAGTCAGTTGCATCGCGTACTCCACCAGTGCCGCGTAACGAGCACACAGCTGTCGTTTACGTGCTCGCGACAATGGCAATGAGCACACCCGAGCGGAGAACGCCATGAAGGAGTCCCTCAAAGTCCAGCCTCACCACCTCGAACGGGGTGCCTACCTCTACGTTCGCCAGTCCTCGATGCGACAAGTCATCGAGAACGTCGAGAGCGCGAAGCGGCAATATGCACTTCGTGGACGCGCAATTGCCCTTGGCTGGCGCGACGAGCAAATTATCGTCATTGACAGCGATCAGGGCGAGTCCGGTGCATCGGCTGTCTGGCGCGAGGGCTTTCAGCGCCTGGTCAGCGACGTCGGCATGGGGCACGCCGGCATCGTGATGGGCCTGGAGGTCTCCCGCCTGGCGCGGAACAATGCTGACTGGCAGCGTTTGCTGGAAATCTGCGCACTGGCCGACACCCTGATCCTCGATGAGGATGGCGTGTACGATCCGACAAGCTTCAATGACCGCCTTCTGCTCGGTCTCAAAGGCACAATGAGTGAAGCCGAGCTGCATGTGATCAAAGCAAGGCTGCGCGGCGGAATCCTCAACAAGGTCAGGCGCGGCGAGTACCGCTGCGTCTTGCCAACCGGGCTGATCTATGACCAGTCCAGCAACGTGACGTTCGATCCCGACTCGCAGATCAGGGAGACAATCGTCCATTTCTTCGACACGTTCTCTCGCGTGGGCTCCGCATGCCAGACCGTCAAGGCCTTTCGCAAGGAGGGCCTTCTGTTTCCCTCGCGTCTGCGCAACAGCGAGACCACGGTGTTTCGGACACTGACCGCGTCAACGGCGATACGCGTCTTGAACAATCCACGGTATGCCGGCGCCTACGCTTATGGACGCCGGCGCTATCGACGAACCATCGACGGTAAGAAGACTCTGCAGCGGCGTGACCACGATGACTGGCTGGCTTGTATCCCGGATACCCATCCCGGCTACATCACCTGGGAGCAGTTCCAGGAGAATCTCAAAATTCTCAAGGCCAACGGTCGAGGATATGAAGTGGCGCGCGCATCGCCTCCTCGGGAAGGTACGGCACTGCTGCAAGGACGGGCGGTGTGCGGGCGATGCGGTAAACATTTTCGCATCCGCTACACTGCCCGGCGCGGACGGCTGGGTGCCTGGTACGTCTGTGATCGCGCTCACGGCTATCGTGGCGAGCCAAACTGCCAGTCAATCGCCGGGCCTCAGATCGATAAAGCCATCGGCATGCTGATTGCCGAACAGATGACGCCGGCCGCCGTCGAGTTGACGCTCGACATCCGGAAGGAGATCGAGGCCAGGTATGAGGAAGCAGACCAGTTGCGCTGTCGGGCGATCGAACGGGCCCAAATCGAAGCGGATCTCGCTCAGCGCCGCTTCATGTTGGTCGACCCCAATAATCGTCTCGTCGCCGACACGCTCGAAGGCGAATGGAACGACAAGCTCCGCGTGCTGGCCAAAGCCCGCGACGATCGCGAGCGCGCGCGGGAGCAGGATCAGCTCGTCCTCGATGAAGCTGTTCGCGAGCGGATGACTGCGATGACGGTCGACTTCAACAAGCTTTGGGCAGATCCAGACACGCCGGATCGTGAACGCAAACGGCTGCTCGCTCACATCATCGAAGATGTCACCCTCATCAAGATGCCGGCGGAACGAACCACCAAAATTCATGCTCGCTTCAAGGGCGGCAAAATCCAAACGCTCACCACCATGAGCCCAAAGTCTTCCGCGCAGCAGGTCAAGACGCAACCCGGTATCGTCGAGTTGGTCGACAAGCTCCTCGACAAACACATCTATTCCGAGATTGCCGAACTTCTCAACCAGCAAGGATATCGCCCGGGTGGATCAGCGCGCCCCGGTCGCCATGAGACCCGCTTCACGGCCTTGCGGGTCGCATATCTCGTCCATTGCTATGACTTGCGCTCACGCTATGACCGACTGCGAGATCGCGGAATGCTGACAAAACGGGAAGCCGCGGCGCGCCTTAACATCCACGAAACGACCCTCGCAAGGTGGACTGAACATGGACTCGTTGCCAGGCATGCCTACAATGCACACTATTGCCTATACGAGATTCCCACATCGAACCTGCCCCGCAAGCAATGCAGCCGATGGAATCGTCTTGTCGATCGAGCCACCGCCCTCACGACGTCGCTGGTGCTAAAACCCTCAACTGAAGCTGAAGGAGGTGTAGTATGAATGCACGTAGTTGGCGAACAAGCACACTCCCGTGCCATCCCAAAAAATTGGCTTGATCCGGTCCGCTCGCGCGGCATCCAACACATAAACAGCCCCCAAGAACGGATCGGTCTTCTTGTGCTCGCGTACCAACATAGTAAGCCCCTCCATTTCCTTGTGGAACTCGACCGGCTTGGTTGCCACCATTACCCGGACAGCTCCGGACGGGCCGATCACCGACTTGCCTTCAGCGCATGGACGATGGCCGCAATCATCGCCACGTCCGCGCCTCGGCCGACCCAGATAGTGACGCCTTCGGCTTCGATCTCGATGCCCCCGGCATCGCAACGGCCGAGCCGGACAGCCGGCTCGGCCTTGCATCGCGCTGTCTTGCGCTCATGGCCAGCAACCGCGACTGGTGCCATGTCGTCTACCACCGCCGGTACAAACGGAGGATCGTCAGCCATCGGCGTCGGCGACCGGCGTGCTTGCCGGCGTCAGGTGAACACTTGTTGTGGGGGCAGCCCGTGTCGCCGGGCAATCTCGGAAACGACCGCGCCTGGTACCAGCGTCTCCTTGACGATCCGGGCGTTGTCGTCCTTGGAAAACCAACGACGGCGTCCGGTCGCCGTGATCGCTCTAGCCGGCGCGCCGTCATGTCCGACTTAAGCGTATGGTCAAACATAGACACAAGCCGATCCCTTCAAAGAGATCGTGAAACTTCGCCCATCCCATATGCCGCGAGAAGGTGGTGCACATGCTTACGCTTGATGAGGTCTATGCCGAAATTTAGGATGCGGTCGATGCGTTGAGTTGAAGAAGGTTTGTGTGCGTATCCAGCAAGCCGACTGCGGTAACCTCGTCAACGACCAAACGTCGAGCGAAGTCGTCCCTAGTTTTTGTTGTGTCTGCGGCGCCAGAACACTCCGCGCGCAATATGGAGATAGTAGCTGCTTGGCGTGGATTGCAGGTCCGATCGCGAGTGTGGCAATAGCAAGTTGCCTCTCGCGGGCATGCTGTTACTCGCAAGCGCCTCGCTGCACCTGCCTTATGCACGACGCTGCGCGTGGGGCGCGCGGTACATGTCTGCTCGGCGTCAAAGCTGCGGCACACGCGCCCGAGATACGCCTCGCACAATATTTGCCTGATTGAGTACGAACCGCGCCGATATGCGGCGATTCAAGCACTCTTACGCAGTGCACGTAACCATGCGTCCGTTTCGTACAGATTTTATGCCCCATTAAGGAAAGCAATCTGTCAACGTTAATGGCGAGCGGCGGAATAATCCGCACGGGACGTTCACTGGTCGATCTAATCAGTTGGTGTTCGGGGAAGGCCCTGCAGGTCGAGAACGATTGGGGCGAAGCGGGTTGATTGTCCCGCTAGGTGAGCGACCGCTCTTGAGGTGGAACATTCTGGAGGACTTTATGAAGATGGTGAAAAGCCTTTTGCTAGGTTCGGCAGTTGGTCTGCTCGCTGCGGGCGGAGCGCCGGCGGCAGATCTGCCCGTCAAGGCCAAGGCGATTGAGTACGTGAAAATCTGTTCGCTGTACGGCTCTGGCTTTTATTACATTCCGGGCAGCGACACGTGTATCAAGCTGGGTGGCTATCTGCGCGCTGACAATACGTTCAATACTAATAGCGCCTATAATCCTCCGGACAATGGTGCGGGGGCCGCACGAAACCGTCTCAGCAACGATTATACGTCGCGTGTTCGAACGAGTTTTTCGATGGATACGCGGACCGCGACGGAGTACGGTATAGTGCGGACTTATGCCGAAACTTGGTTCACTTGGACGACGGGTGGCTATAGCGGTGCCGGCACAGGCCTCACGGGAGGCGCTACGTCGTACACCTCAAGCGCGGGCTCCCAGATCGCCGGCGGCGGATTGAGTGTCACGTACGCCTTTATCCAGTTTGCCGGTTTCACGCTTGGTAAGGCTGGGTCCCAATTCTCCACGCCTTGGGGCGAGTATCCTGGCAACTACATCGAGCTGCCTGGCAGCGCTGCCTGGGATCCCGTCAACCAGTTCAGCTACACCGCAGATTTTGGGCACGGTATCACCGCTTCATTCTCGGCTCAGGATCAAGTTCAGCATGACACAACCAATATCTGGAACGTGAGCGCGGCCACGATTGCAGGTCTCGCCGCCGGCATTTACGGCGGTAACGACATCGGTGGCACCCGAGCGCCGGATCTCATTGCGTCGCTTCGTGTTGACCAGGCTTGGGGCCTCTTTCAGGCATCGGTCGCGGCGCATGATAATCATGCCGCCTACTATGGCGCCACAGAACTTACCGGCTATCCGAGCGATAAGTGGGGCTGGGCGGGGCAACTGGCCGCGTCGATCAAAAACCTCCCAACCGGTCCAGGTGACTCGATTAATGTGACAGGCGTCTATGCAAACGGTGCAAGCCGGTACGTCTTCAACGACTATATGTCGACCAACTGGGCCAGGTACGGCGGTACGAATTCGCCCGGTGCTTACCAGAGTGTTGGAATTGCCGGTCTCTCTGACTCGGTGTTCGTTGCGGGCGCTGGCCAGGAGCTGACCACGACGTACGGATTCAATGGCGCCTTCAACCACAACTGGAATCCGCAGTGGGCTACCAGCATTTTCGGCGGCTTAGGCGCGGTGCGCTATAACAATGCAGCCAAGGGCTACATTTGCGGCGCCTTCGTTACGGGCCTCGCACTGTCGAGCGGCCTTGCCGGTTGTAACCCCGACTTCAACTTTGCGGTCATCGGTTCGTACACCAGTTGGACCCCGGTCAAAGGCCTGACCTTCGGTGCCGAAATCGCGTACAATATCCTCGACCAGAAGTACGCGAGAGGAAGCACCGTGATATTGCCGACGCAACCGAGCATTGCAAAGCCAGGCGCTATTTATGAGCTGAAAGATCAAGGTGCGTTCACGCTGCTGCTGCGCGCTCAGCGCAACTGGTGAGTTTCTGTTGGACCAAACGAAGGAAAAAAGTAGTAGCTCCTTAGCCTAAATGTAACCTCCAAGAAGGCCTCCGGCATGCCCGCCGGAGGCCTTCCTCCCTTCACAAGTATCGAGAGTACGAACTTGAGTGATGAGAATGCTTCGGTTGCAGCGCGCCATCTGTTTACGCCGGCCTCTCCGTGCGCCGTCATTCCTCAGACGTGAGGCAGGGCGGGCAGCTCCCATGGATTGCGCCGGCGAAGTCATGCTGTCTGCCGAGTGCGGCCACGCTTGTCTCGAAGCCGTTATGCGCAGGATGCGCACGAAGGGAGCTCGGTTGGATGCGTGAACGGATCGTCGTCGCGGGCATAGATGGATGGAATCGGGAAAACAATATTCTCCGCAGGGCTCGCCGATCTCCTTGGTGCAAGCTATTGGAAGCCCATCGGCTCCGCTAGCGTCCAGCGCCTCCGGCCGTAGCCGGTTAGGCACATGCAGCCGCCACACGCAGGGCTTCGCCGGTCAGCTTGCGCTCTGCACCAGGACTCGGCGCCTCACTCAAGGCCTGATCGAGATTGCCTTGCGGATTCAGGACAGGGTGCAAGCCATCTTTTCGCACGGACCGGACTGCAGGCTCAGTCACACAGGCCAATACCATAAGGTAAAGAGCCCGATCAATCACGTCCCGTTGACCCAGAGTCGGCCAAGTCGTCCTCACGGCGATGGAAGTGAGATTCCAGCCCGAGAGGGCGCTGGACACGATGCAAACTCAAACGAAACAATTTCGCGGCTCCAACTATAAAATGATTGCAGGAACTAAAGCCTCATCGGCACGCACCTGATACTTGGATGCCGCGCGGAAACAAAAAACAACGCCGATCAGCGATGGTGTGACGCGACGGCTCGACCTCGTCCCGGCCCAGTTCCGCCTGACGACGACTGGCGCGGTGACCGTAGGTCGTGAAGTTTACTGTTTCCGGCGGCTTTCGCCTTCGCCGGTGTCGCAGTTTGCACCATAGTTCCGTTTCTCAGATGTCGCTCGTCAAACCGGGCATGCAGATTTCCCGCACCCGGCTTGTCTCATCAGACCTTCGCGCTCGATCGGTCAGTACGACGGCTTGGGACGAGCGGAAGAGTTTGGAGCCCCGGCCACGTCCTCCAGCTCGTCGCATGAGTCGTCCGGGAAGAATCGAAGAGTCCGCTGGCGCGAGAAGGCGGCAAACCTTGGCCAAGCGATTACGCGCATCGTGGTCGCCTTTGAGGCCGGTCGCGATGGTTTTTGGCTGGCGTTGGCTGCGGGCTCGTGGTGTCGAAGCTTTCGTTATCCACTCGACAATCGTCGCCATCCCCAGCGAGCACAGGCCGGCTAAAACCGATCGGCTCGATACCGAGCATTTGAAGCGCGCTCTCCTCGGTTGGCTACGCGGCGAGCCGAACCATTGCCAAATGGCAGTAATCCCTAGTCTCGATGAAGAGGACGGCCGGCGTCCGAACCGCGAGCATGAGAGCCTTGTCAGCCAACAAACCAGCATTATCAATAGAATGAAGGCATGTCTCATTCGCCTGGGTATTCGCAATTTTAAGCCGACGCTGCGTCATGCGTCAAAGCGGCTCGAGATGCTGCGCACGCCAGAAGGGGCACCTCTGCCGCCTACCCTATCGCCGAGAAGCGCCGGGACCTGGTCCGCCTTCGCCTCGTCAGGGCGCAGATCAGGGAGATCGAGGCGGCTCGATTACAGCGTTGCAGGTTTCCGAGAGCGGAGCGGACGCGATGGTCAAATTGCTAGCGCGGATCATTGGCGTTAGAATCGAAACAGCGGACATGCTCGTGCACGAGATCCTCTCCCGGCAATTGAGAGATCGCAGAGCGGTCCCGCGATACGCGGGCCTCACGGGCGCTCCCGATGAGAGCGGCAAGCGAAGACGGGAGAAAGGTCTCGCACGCGCTGGCAATGACCGGGTACGGGGTGGGATGATCCAACTAGCCTGGCGTTTTCTCCTTTTCCAAAAGGACAGCGCATTAGCCCAATGGTTCCGCACTCGCGCGGTCGAAATTGGGGCTTGGCGAAGGAATCGCTAAACCCTGATCCTCCGAAGTGGCAGTGACCCGCGCCATAACTGGGTCATATGACCTCGCGGAAGAATGGGCCCGCTGCCCAAATTTCGCTTGAGATGCGCATTGCTGCATCATGGTCGAAGATTGCGTTCGGCCATATACAAGTACGCGGCGCGATGGCCCGCCGGATATTGCAAGCTCTCTCGGAAAATCTCTCAATGCGGGGGCGCGTCACACCGTTGCGTCGACAGTCTCCTTGAGCACCTTGTCGAGAATCCCGAGCGCCTCGTCGAAGACGCGGTCCTCAATCGTAAGCGGGAAGAGGAAGCGGATTATATTCCGATCGACGCCAGCATAAAGCAACAGTAGCCCGCGCTCGAGTGCGCGCGTCATCACGGTCCTCGCGAGTTCGGCATCCGGCTCGCGCGTGCCAGGCCTACAGAACTCGACCGCGATCATCGCACCCAACCCGCGAACCTCCGCGATCTCTGGTACGTGATCCTTGAGCGCGGTCAAACGTTCCTTCAGCCGTTCGCCGAGGGCCATCGCACGTTGACAAAGTCGCTCTTCGTCTATGATATCAAGCACCGCATGGGCTGCAGCAATCGCCAGCGGATTACCTGCGTAGGTGCCGCCCAAGCCACCGGGCGCGAGCGCATCCATGATCTCGGCACGGCCCACCACGCCTGAGAGAGGCATGCCCCCCGCCAAACTCTTCCCCGTCGTCGTCAGGTCGGGCACAACATCGTGATGCTGCATGGCGAAGAACTTGCCACTGCGTGCGAAACCTGTCTGCACTTCATCAGCGATGAGCAGAATGCTATGCTCGTCGCAGATCTTGCGCAGTCCGCGCGCAAAGTCCGTCGGCGCCACATAGAAGCCGCCATCACCTTGAACCGGCTCCAATATGATTGCAGCCACACACTTGGGATCGATGTCGGTTTTGAACAGAAACTCGATTGCGCGCAGGGATTCGGCTGCGCTCACGCCGTGTAGCGCGTTTGGATAAGGCGCATGAAATACGCCCGGCGCGAACGCCCCCGAGGCCAGCTTGTGCGGCACAACCATGCCCGTGAGTGCTGTAGCGAATAGTGAGCGCCCGTGAAATCCGCCCGTAAAGGCGATCACGCCCGGACGGCCTGTAGACGCACGCGCGATCTTGATCGCGTTTTCCACCGCCTCGACGCCCGTTGTGAAGAATGCCGCCTTCTTCGCAAAGTTGCCCGGACTGCGGTGATTGATCTTCTCGGCCAACTCCACGTATGAAGCGTACGGAACGACTCCGTAGCACGTATGAGTGAAACGATCCAATTGCTCGCGAATGGCCGCCAGGATCTTCGGATGGCGATGGCCGGTGTTCAGGACGGCGACGCCGCCGACGAAGTCGATGAAACGTCGGCCTTCGATATCCCAAAGCTGGGCGTTTTCGGCGCGGGCGGCATAGACGCTGTACAGCGTGCCCTGGCCGCGCGGCGTCGCGGCTTCCTTGCGGCTCTTAATCTCAGCACTCTTCATCGGCCTCATAGTCACTCCTTCCCGTTCGTTCGTCCGACTGCGCACACTCGAAGCTCCACCTGGTGGCCTATGAAAAACTTAGCTCCAAGTTTGAGAGCCGTCGGAGTCAATTATTTCGTGCCAATCGCTGACGAGCCGGTCCGAGGGCACGCTTTCCGCATGCACGCGGCAGCGGCCACTTTGTACCGCCACTTGCGGGCGCCAGACGATCCACTTCCGCGAACAGTCCGCGCGGTGCGGGCCATTATGTCACGCAACGGTAAGTAGAGAAGCAAGTCCAATAATGAACGAAAGGCTTCCATACCATCAGCGAAATTGTGCAGCACGGCCTGTTCGATGCTCGCGATGCATCCGTCTCGCATTGGATCATGCGCCTGAGTCCGTGTCTGCGAAAGCTGCAGACGCGCTGGAAATGTGAGGAGCCCATCATCATCGTCCCTCGATAGGTCGAGCTTCAAATGCACTCTTGATCTCATTAGCGGCGCGAGTCCCGCACGTGTCATTCCTGCAGGATTTATGCCAGCGTTGGCGACAGGGATTACCTTCCTGCGTTTTGTGGGCACTGTCGCGTTCTAAACAGCTTGGCGAAGCCGAGACAACCCGGGGGTTTGCGTTCGGACACAAGGATAGCTGCGGCGGCGGAACGTAGGCTAAATGGACCGGCGTTTGCGCGGGTCGCGCCCCAATCTCCGCGCAGGCATCATTGTTTTCTCGAAATTTGTTAGCTACTGCGTCGCTCGATCGTCGAGTGGTCGTAGGAACGTCGTCGCTGTCCTGTGTGGTTAAAGCGGCGGCGATCTGCTGTCGAGATGTCGGGGACTGTTCTTGGTCTCACTATGAGAGCTCGAACTGGTTTCGCTCGAACATGGGATCACGGAATTGGACCATTAGCGCTTATTGGTAGTGTCCCGAATCTGAAGTTCAGCGGACTCCAAATCGGCTCGAAGATGGCAGACTGTCCTTCTGTTTGAGGAGGGCGGATTATGGGTCGACGCTTTGCTCCGCCGGACTTGAATGAGGTTGAGCGCGCTGAGTTGGCATCACTAGCCTTGCGCCGAAGCGCGGCACTGAGCTTGGCGCAGCGGGCCCGGATCGTCCTGGCCTGTGCTGACGGCGAGCAGGGCAAAGATCGTGGCGGCTCGCCTGGCTTGAT
>NZ_JACMYK010000183.1 GCF_020889785.1 Bradyrhizobium acaciae | reverse complement strand
CGCGAACCGCGTCACGGTGAACGCGAGGCGGGTCACGCTGAGCGCGAGCCCCGTCACGACCAGGAGCCCCGCCGGGAGCGTGCAGCCAAGCCGGAGCGCGAGCCGCGCCAGGGCCGCAACACGTCACCGCAGGCCACCCCGTCGCACGTGCCGTCGATCGGGCGTGCCGAGCCGCGGCGGACGCAGCGCGAAGTGGACCACGAGCCCGCCGATCACTCGCACCTGCCCGCCTTCTTGCTGCGACCTGTGCGCGCACGCGCGTAAGGCTTGCTCTGATGCCGCCGCGCCAGCGGCGGTCGTCCGGGAAATCGGTGTTGTCGCCGATGACCGACAGTCGCGCCGATCCGCCGCGTTTGAAGCAAATGCACGCAGTTTCCGCATCGCAATGGCTAGCCAGCGAAGGCGTCTGAACGCCGCGCTCGATCCGCGACGGAATCGGGCTCGTATGACGATAGTCGCGGCCAAATCCCCGTAGTTCCACTGTTTACCTTGCTTTCACTCTCGTCCCGTACCTTCGCGCCAATAATTTAGTTATTGCTGCCGGGCATGACCGGCATTGCGGGCATTGAGGACGTAACAGTGGTCAAGCTGCTGGACGAACACGAACGTACGTTGGCTTTTGCCGAAGTCGCGCTTGGTCAGATCCGCTCACTTCGCCAGACCGCAGTCCCCCGCAACTATGAAATCTGGTACGTCTACGCGACCGGATACAACGCACCGCTCAACAAGGTCATCAACGAGACGCTGGCGCGCAGCGGCAAGCTCAGCGAATCCGATCTCGAGCAGATCTACGAAACCTATCTCTCGCACATCAAGACCTCGGACCGCATCGACAAGGTCGGCGCGCGCGTCATCGGCGAGATCGATGCCGTCATGAAGCTGATCACCGACGCGCTCGGTGTGTCGGCCACATACGATGCAAGCCTTGTCGGCGCCACCAGCAAGCTGGCCACCGCGACCACCCGCGATCACATCAAGGTCATCGTCGACAGCCTGACCAAATCGACGCGCGAGATGCGCGAGACCAATCAGGCACTGGAGAACCGGCTCGCGCTGTCGAAGTCGGAAATCAGCGACCTGCAACACAGCCTCGAGGCGATCCGCGCCGAGAGCCTGACCGATCCGCTCACCGGCCTCGGCAACCGGAAATATTTCGACCGCTCGATCGACATGGCGGTGCAAACTGCGCTCGCCAGCAGCGAGCCGCTGTCGCTCCTGATGTTCGACATCGATCACTTCAAGTCGTTCAACGATTCCTACGGCCATCTCACCGGCGACCAGGTGCTGCGGCTGGTGGCGCAATCGCTGAAGCAGACCATCAAGGGCCAGGACATCACCGCCCGCTACGGCGGCGAAGAATTCGCTGTCGTGCTGCCCAACACCGCGCTGCGCCAGGCGCTGACGGTCGCCGACCACATCCGCCGTGCCGTGATGGCCAAGGAGCTGAAGAAGAAGTCGACCGGCGAGATCCTCGGCCGGGTCACGATCTCGGTCGGCGTCTCCATGCTGAAGCCGGCTGACGACACGGACTCCCTGATCGAACGCGCCGACGCTTGCCTCTATGCCGCCAAGCGCGCCGGCCGCAACCGCGTGATCTGCGAGGCCGATCCGGAATACAGCGCCGAGACCCAGACCCGCGTGGCGTGACCTCCTACCATCCGTTGAGACGCGCGCAATGCGCGCTGCTCAGGATGAGCCCTTCCGCTTTACCCGTCCCTTCTGAGCCTTGGACGGCTTCGCAGCCGCTTTCCTCGCCGCGGCCTTCTTGCCCGCGCTCTTCTTCGCAGCAGCCTTCTTCGCCGGCGTCTTCGACTTTCCCGCAGCGGCCCGTTTCCTCGGCCGCTTGCGCAGCGCGGCGCGCTGGGCGGCGCCGAGCGCCAGGCGCGCCCAGACCGCAAGCTCCTCGACATCGTCGAACAGCCGCGCCGGCAGCTGCCAGTAGGAGTTCACCGTGACGGTTCTGTCCCGCGTCGTGTACTGGAACGGCTTGCAGCCTTCCGCCTCGAACTGCGGAACGGTCGCCTCGTCGGCGCGGAAGTAGAGCCCCGCCCGCAAGGCGAGCGCAAAGTTAGTGCCGTCGGCCGAGATGCCGTAGCCGGAGAACATCCGGCGCAGCTTGACCGGGCCGAAATCGGCGAACAGGTCGGTGAGAAATTCACGGTCCATGTGGCCATCGCCCCGCCTTGAGCGCTCACGGTAACGAGCGCGCCCCTATCCACGTCATTGCGAGCCAACGGGTCGCGCAAACGCGCGCCCGATGACAGGCTCCGCGAAGCAATCCACCCAACCGCATATGCGGACCTATGGATTGCTTCGTCGCTATCGCTCCTCGCAATGACGCCGGATGGAATTGGTGATTGCGCCGCGGAGTCCGGCGTTCCCCTGAACTTCTAAACCGTCGCCGGCTTGAGCTGCACCGATTCGCCGCAACCGCAGGCGGAGACCTGGTTCGGGTTGTTGAACACGAACTGGGCCTGCATCCTGTCGGCCACGTAGTCCATCTCGGTGCCGAGCAGGAACAGCACGGCCTTTGGATCGACCAGGATCTTCACGCCCTTGTCCTCGACGACTTCGTCGGTCGGACGGATCTCGTGGGCGTATTCGACGGTGTAGGATTGTCCGGCGCAACCGCCGTTCTTGATGCCGACGCGTAGGCCGACGATCTCCGAGTCGGCGCGCTTGGTCAGCTCGGTGATCCGTTCCGCCGCGGCATCGGTCAGCTTCATGACCTGCGGGCGCGGCCGCTTCGGCTTGGCTGGGGTCGGTGAAACTTGCGTCATGTCACTCATGTGGTCAGTCCCAGCGGCAAATCAATTGCCTGATATTCCGAGGTTAAGCTCGATCCCCTAACGCATCACCACATATTGAGGACGAGGCGCGCCTCGTCCGACATCCGGTCCGGCGTCCAGGCCGGATCCCACACCAGATTGACGCTCACGACGCCGACGCCGGGAACGCTGGCAACCGCGTTCTCCACCATCTGCGGCAGCTCGCCGGCAGCCGGGCAGTTCGGCGTGGTCAGCGTCATCAGGATGTCGACCGAGCGATCATCCTTGAGATCGACCTTGTAGATCAGGCCGAGCTCATAGATATCGGCCGGGATTTCCGGGTCGAACACCGTCTTCAGCGCCGCGACGATCTCGCCGCTCATGCGCTCGGTCTCCTCCGCGGGCAGTGCCGAGGTGGTTTCCATGGAGGCCGTCTTGACTTCGGCTGTATCGGTCATGCGAACAATTCCCGCGCCTTGATCAGCGCCTGCGCCAGCTGGTCGACTTCTTCCCTTGTATTATACATCCCGAAGGATGCGCGGCAGGTGGCCGTCACGTTGAACCGCTCTAAAAGCGGCATCACGCAATGCGTGCCGGCGCGCACTGCGATGCCCTGGCGGTCGATCACGGTCGCGACGTCGTGGGGGTGCGCCCCCTTCATCTCGAAGGAGATCACCGGGCCCTTGTTGCGGGCGGTTCCGATCATGCGCAGCGAATTGATCTCGCGCAGGCGATCCTGCGCATACGTGAGCAGGTCATGCTCGTGTGCGGCGATGCGCTCCTTGCCGATCGAATTGACGTAGTCGATCGCAGCCCCCAGCCCGATCGCCTCGACGATCGGCGGCGTGCCGGCCTCGAACTTGTGCGGCGGATCGCCATAGGTGACCCAGTCCTTGGCAACTTCACGGATCATCTCGCCGCCGCCGTTGAACGGCCGCATCGCCACCAGATGCTCGTGCTTGGCATAGAGCGCGCCGATGCCGGTCGGCCCGTACACCTTGTGGCCGGTGAAGGCGTAGAAGTCGCAGTCGAGGTCCTGGACGTCGATCGGCAGATGCACCGCACCCTGCGCACCGTCGACCAGCACCGGAATGCCGCGGGCATGCGCCAGCCGGATTACGTCCTTGACCGGAACCAGCGTGCCGAGCGCATTCGACATCTGGGTGATCGCGACGATCTTGGTGCGGGCGGTGAGGAGCTTCTCGAACTCCTCGATCAGGAAGTTGCCTTCGTCGTCGACCGGCGCCCACTTGATCACGGCACCATGGCGCTCCCTGAGGAAATGCCACGGCACGATGTTGGAGTGGTGCTCCATGATCGACAGGACGATCTCGTCGCCCTCCTTGATGTTCACCCCGCCCCAGGACGACGCCACGAGGTTGATCGCCTCGGTGACGTTGCGGGTGAAGACGATCTCTTCGTTGCGTCGGGCATTGATGAACTGCGCGACCTTGCCGCGCGCGCCTTCATAGGCCTCCGTCGCGGCATTGGCGAGGTAATGCAGGCCGCGATGCACGTTGGCGTATTCGCTCTTGTAGGCTTCGGTCATGCGATCGAGCACCGCATTCGGCTTCTGCGCCGAGGCTGCGTTGTCGAGATAGACCAGCGGCTTGCCATAGACCTGCATGGCGAGCGCCGGAAAATCGTGCCGCACCAAAGCGACGTCGTAAGAACCGTTGGCGACCGCCTTGTGCATGCTCACGCCCTCGCTTCCAGCCAGCGCTGCGCGGTGGCAATCGCCACCTCGCGCAACGCGTCGCTAACGATGGTCTCGATCGCCTCGCCGACAAACGCCTGGATCAGCAGCGCCTGCGCTTCCTTCTCCGGCAGTCCGCGGGCGCGCATGTAGAACAGCAGGCTCTCGTCGAGCGCGCCGGTGGTCGCACCGTGGCCGCAGGTGACGTCGTCGGCGAAGATCTCGAGCTCCGGCTTGTTGTCGGCTTCCGCGTCGTCGGACAGCAGCAGCGCGCGGGTCATCATCTTGGCGTCGGTCTTCTGGGCGTCCGGACGGACGATGATGCGGCCCTGGAACACGCTATGGGCGCGGTCGTCGACCACCGCACGGAAGATCTCGCGGCTCGCGCAATGCGGCACCGCGTGATCCATGAACAACGTGGTGTCGGCGTGCTGCTTGCCGTTGATCAGGTTGACTCCGTTGGTCTCGACCTTCGAGCCCTCGCCGGCGCAGGTCACCGTCAGCTGATAGCGGCTGACATGACCGCCCGAGGTCAGGCCGAACGTGTTGAAATGGGCGTGCGCACCGAGCGACACCGTCGCCGAGGAAATGTTGAAGGCATCGACGCTGTCTTCGACCAGACGCACGTGATCGAGCCGCGCATTGTCGCCGATCGAAACGATCAGCCCGTCATGGGTCTGGTAGGCCTTGGCGCCCTCGCCGGCGAGATAGCTCTCGACCAGCGTCACGCCGGCATCGCGGCCGAGCCGGAGCAGCGAGCGCGTGAACATCGCGACCGGCGCCGTGCCCGATGCGACATGGACGATGTGCAGCGGCCGGGTCAGCACCGTGCCGTCGGCGATGTCGACGACGACGCCATCGGTCGCCATCGCGCCGTTCAGCGCGATCATCGGATTGGCGATGTCGGACGCAATGGCCTGTGCAGAGAGAGCAGCATCGCCGGCATCGAGCACCTCGCGCAGCGGGCGGACGCTGAGGCCCTTCTCTAGGCTGCCGAGATCGGACAGGTCAGCCGCGAACGCACCGTCGACCAGCACCAGGCGGCGCACGCCATCGATCGCCCGCAGCTCGATCGCGGCCGTGGCGCGATCCAATGCAGCGGCATCCGGCGCAGGCGCCAGCGGCAACACCTCGCGCATCAGCGCGCGCAGGTCGGTGTATTTCCAGTCCTCGATCCGGCGATGCGGCAGGCCTGACCGTTCATACGCCTCGAACGCCTGCTGGCGCTGATCGACGATCTTGCCCTTGCCCGGAAGACGGTCGCGCACGGCGGTGAATGCATCGCCCAGCGCGCGCCCGGTCTCGGTCTTTGCGACAACGTTCATCTGAGAACCCGTTCTTATCAGGCAGCGTCTTCGAACTGCGCGTAACCGGACTCTTCCAGCTCCAGCGCCAGTTCCTTGCCGCCGCTCTTCACCACCCGGCCCTTCGACATCACGTGCACGACATCGGGCACGATGTAGTTGAGCAGCCGCTGGTAGTGAGTGATCACGACCATCGCGCGCTCCGGCGAGCGCAACGCGTTGACGCCGTCGGCCGCAATCCGCAGCGCGTCGATGTCGAGGCCGGAATCCATTTCGTCGAGGATACAGACGGCCGGCTCGAACAGCGCCATCTGCAGGATCTCGTTGCGCTTCTTTTCGCCGCCGGAGAAGCCGACATTGACGCCGCGCTTCAGCATGTCCTGCGGAATGTTCAGCGACTTGGCGACCTCGCGGACCTTCTTGAGGAAGGCCGGCGACGAAATCTCGTCCTCGCCGCGCGCCTTGCGCTGGGCGTTGAGCGCCGCATGCAGGAAGTTCCAGGTGGTCACGCCGGGGATCTCGACCGGATACTGGAACGCCAGGAACACGCCCTTGGCGGCGCGCTCGTTGGGCGCCATCTCCAGCAGGTCTTCACCCTTGAACAGGATCTGGCCGCCGGTGACTTCATAGCCGGGCTTGCCGGCGATGACGTGGGAGAGCGTCGATTTGCCGGAGCCGTTCGGCCCCATGATCGCGTGCACCTGGCCGGGGTTCACCGTGAGCGACAGCCCGTGGAGGATCTCGCGCTCCTCGACCCGAACCTTGAGATCTTTCACTTCAAGCAGAGACATCTGATTTTTCCTGAGCATCATCCGCAAGGCGCGCATCGGACGCGCCCTTCAGCGGATGGATTAGCCAACCGAACCTTCAAGGCTGATCGAGATCAGCTTCTGCGCTTCCACCGCGAACTCCATCGGCAGTTGCTGCAGCACGTCCTTCACGAAGCCGTTGACGACGAGGCCGACGGCTTCTTCCTGCGAGAGACCGCGCTGGATGCAGTAGAACAGCACGTCCTCGGAAATCTTCGACGTCGTCGCTTCATGCTCGAACGTCGCCGAGGAATTCTTGGCCTCGACATAAGGTACGGTGTGCGCGCCGCATTTGTCGCCGATCAGGAGCGAGTCGCAGGCGGTGTAGTTGCGCGCGCCGGTCGCCTTGCGATGGGCGCTAACCAGGCCGCGATAGGTGTTCTGCGACTTGCCGGCGGCGATGCCCTTGGAGATGATCCGGCTCGACGTGTTCTTGCCGAGGTGGATCATCTTGGTGCCGCTATCGACCTGCTGGAAGCCGTTCGAGATCGCGATCGAGTAGAACTCGCCGCTCGAATTGTCGCCGCGCAGGATGCAGCTCGGATATTTCCAGGTGATCGCCGAACCGGTCTCGACCTGGGTCCAGGAGATCTTCGAATTCCGGCCGCGGCAATCGCCGCGCTTGGTGACGAAATTGTAGATGCCGCCCTTACCCTCGGAATTGCCGGGATACCAGTTCTGCACCGTCGAATACTTGATCTCGGCGTCATCGAGCGTGACGAGCTCGACCACCGCGGCGTGCAGCTGGTTCTCGTCGCGCTGCGGCGCGGTGCAGCCTTCGAGATAGGAAACGTAGGAGCCCTTGTCGGCGATGATCAGCGTGCGCTCGAACTGGCCGGTGTTGCGCTCGTTGATGCGGAAATAGGTCGACAGCTCCATCGGGCAGCGCACGCCCGGCGGCACGTAGACGAACGAGCCGTCGGAGAACACCGCCGAATTCAGCGTCGCGAAGTAGTTGTCCGAGGTCGGCACCACGGTGCCGAGATATTTCTGCACCAGTTCAGGATGCTCGCGGATCGCCTCCGAGATCGGCATGAAGATCACGCCGGCGGCCTTCAGCTCCTTCTGGAAGGTGGTCGCAACCGATACCGAATCGAACACGGCATCGACCGCGATCTTGCGGTTCGGTGTCTGCGGTCCACCCGGCGGCGGCTCGACGCCCTCAAGGATCGCGACCTCACGCAGGGGAATGCCGAGCTTCTCATAGGTCTTGAGGATCTCAGGATCGATCTCGTCGATCGAGGACAGCGTCTTCTTCGGCTTCGGCGCCGCGTAGTAGTAGATGTCCTGATAGTCGATCTTCGGATAGTCGACGCGCGCCCAGGTCGGCTCGGTCATGGTCAGCCAGCGGCGATACGCCTCCAGGCGCCACTCCAGCATCCAGGCCGGCTCATTCTTCTTTGCGGAGATGAAGCGGACGGTGTCTTCCGACAGGCCCTTCGGGGCCTTGTCGGACTCGATCTGCGTCTCAAACCCATATCGATACTGGTCGACGTCGATGCGCCGGACGCGCTCGACCGTCTCTTGTACAGCAGGCATTCAATCCTCCGCTCGCGGTTTCAAGGACCGCGGTGGATCTCAAGTTCAGAAAATCTCTTACGATGCTTTGAAGACGAAATCCGCTTAGAACAGTTCAAGCTGTGTTTCGTCGTTCCCCCTTAACTAAGGTATCGGCGAGCTTTCGCCAAGCCTTGAGGGTCAAATCCACGTCTGTCTCCGTGGTAGACCAGCCAAGACTGAGCCGCACCGCTCCCTGGGACACTTCTGAACGGTATCCCATTGCCTCTAAGACGTGAGACGGCTGGACCTTGCCCGACGAGCAGGCGGAACCGGAGGAGACCGCGATTCCCCCGAGGTCGAACCCGATCACCGCCGTTTCGGCCTTCATTCCCGGCGCGGTGAAGAGAACGGTATTCGGCAACCGCTTGACGTCATCAGAGAACACCAGCACGTCCGGCGTCTGCCGCAAACCGTGCTCAAGCCGGTCGCGCAGGCCCCTGACGCGGGCGGCATCGGCCTTCAGCGCCGCCATCGCGGCCTTCGCGGCTGCACCGAAGCCTGCAATCCCTGCGACATTCTCGGTGCCGGCCCGCCGCCCGAGCTCCTGCCCGCCGCCGCGCAACGCAGCCTCCAGCCCCTCGACGCCTTCGGCAAGCACCAGCGCACCTGCGCCCTTCGGTCCGCCGATCTTGTGCGCCGACAGCGTCAGGAGGTCGGCCCGGGTCGAGGCGAGATCGAACGGGATCTTGCCGAACGCCTGGATCGCATCGACATGCAGCAGGCCGCCGGCCGCGTGCACAATCTCGGCGACGTCAGCCACCGGCTGAATGGCACCGGTCTCGTTGTTCGCCAGCATCACCGAAACCAGGGCGGGCGGACCATCCGCCAGCAGCACGCGCAGGTGATCGAGATCGATCACACCCACGCGCGTGACATTGATCGCCGCAATCGCATCAGCCGCAAACCGTCCGCCCGCGAGCACGGATGCGTGCTCGATCGCGGACGCCAGGAGGCGCCGCACCGGTGCGCCCGCTCCGCGGCGCAATCCCGGCGTCAATGCCAGCGCATTGGCCTCGGTCCCGCCGGAGAGAAACACGACGTCCTGCGAGCGGCCGCCGACCGCCTTGGCCACCACCCCACGAGCATCCTCGACAAGCCGGCGCGCGCGGCGTCCCTCGCTGTGCACCGAGGACGGGTTGCCGCTCAATTCCCACGCGGCCGCCATCGCCGCCTTCGCCTCCTGGCGAAGCGGTGTCGTGGCATTCCAGTCGAGATAGACGCGATCGGCCATGGAAGTCGTCCGCCGCAATCACCGTGGTTGCGGCCTCCACTGCGACATAACGACAGTCGGGCATCGAGACCAGATCAGAGTGACCTGCGCTGGAGATTTTTCGCTCTCGCGCGAGCCTCGCCGTGTTGCCAGGCAAGACATCGCGGCGCCCTGCGCGCGATAGCAATGTGACAAACCAAAACTTCAGGTAGCCAGCGCACAATTCGGCGTGTCGATCGCGATCGCCGCCGGCACACGCGTCACAGAACGGATTCGCGCCGGCCAAGCGGCACAATTTCCTTGATTTTTGCCCCTTGCGTCATGCTAGAAGGCCCTCCAGCGTGCCGCCCGGCGGTGCCTGCGCCGAATTCATCATGAGCCGCCCTGTTCGCGCCCCGTCGCTGAAGATGGCTCCAACCGGTTGATTGATCGACGTCAATCAAGGGAACGCGTCAATCAAAGGAACACAATGCCTGAAGTTATTTTCACCGGCCCTGCTGGCCGTCTCGAGGGTCGCTACCATCCGGCCAAGCAGAAGAACGCGCCGATTGCGATGATCCTGCATCCGCATCCGCAGTTCCACGGCACGATGAACCATCAGATCGTCTATCAGTGCTACTACGCGTTCGCGCATCGCGGCTTTTCGGTGCTGCGCTTCAACTTCCGTGGCGTCGGCCGCAGCCAGGGCTCGTTCGATCACGGCACCGGCGAATTGTCTGACGCCGCGAGCGCGCTCGACTGGGCGCAGGCGATCAATCCGGAGGCGCGTGCCTGCTGGGTTGCGGGTTTCTCGTTCGGCGCATGGATCGGCATGCAGCTTCTGATGCGCCGGCCGGAGGTCGAGGGATTCATCTCGATCGCGCCGCCCGCCAATCTCTACGACTTCTCGTTCCTCGCGCCCTGCCCGTCATCCGGTCTGATCGTGCACGGCGACAAGGATGCCGTGGTGCCGCCCAAGGACGTCAACACGCTGGTCGAAAAGCTGAAGACGCAGAAGGGCATCGTGATCGACCAGCAGGTCATCCCCGGCGCCAACCATTTCTTCGACGGCAAGCTCGAGCCGCTGATGGAGACGGTGACCGGCTATCTCGACATGCGCCTCGCCAACGTGCGCTGACGATAACGCTCGTGTAGTGCGGATGGCGCTTCGCTCCATCCGCGCTAAGGAGCCCGCTTACTCCGGCGCGAACTTCAGCGCCGCAATCCCGATCAGCACCAGCGCGATCCCCGCGACCTTCATCGGGTTCAGCGCCTCGTTGAACAACAGCACGCCCATCGCGAGCGTGCCCGCCGCGCCGATGCCGGTCCATACCGTGTAGGCGACGCCGACGCCGAGCACCTGCAGGGCGCGCCCGAGCAGGAACACGAACGCGGCGAGCAGCACCAGCGACACCAGGGTCCAGCCGAGCCGCGTGTAGCCTTCGGCGTATTTCATCGAGATCGCCCAGCCGACGTCGAGAAGACCGGCGACCACGAGCGCGATCCAGGCAAGCGAGTGCGACATGGCTCAGGCGGCAAGCTTCAGCATGTGCGCGCGATGGCCGACCAGGAATGCGTGCAGCAGCGCCGGATAATCTGGCGAAACCGCGCTGCGTACGCTCGGCCGCTGGGCCAGCGCGCTGCGCCAGGCGCGAAGTTTCGGCGTGTGCGTGAACACTGCAAGATCGGTCAGCTGGTCGAACAAATCGAAATAGCGGAAGATCGGCGCGAACACCGCATCCACCAGGCTGAACTTCTCCCCCGCGAAGAACGGACCGGCGCCGAGCGCCGCCTCGACACGCGCGAATTTTGCGGCGACCGCCTGCCGCTTGCTCTCGAACGCCGCAGCATCGGTGGCGGTCTCGAGCCCCCAGAGATCGCCGAGAATGGCCGAACCAAATTCCATCCAGGCGCGATGCTCGGCGCGGGTGAGCGGATCCTGCGGATGCAGCTTGGCGCCGGCCTGCGTCTCCTCGATGTACTCGCAGATCACGTTGCTCTCGAACAGCGCAACCTCCCTGCCGTCGTCACCGGTCACGACCAGCACCGGCACCTTGCCGAGCGGCGAGATCTTCAAGAACCAGTCCGGCTTGTTGGCGAGATCGATGTCGATCCGCTCGAACGGCACGCCCTTCTCATGCAGCGCGATGACAGCGCGTTGCACATAGGGGCAGAGCTTGTGGCTGATCAGCTTCAGGGCGGCCATGACGAACCTCGCATTCAATGCAACTGCATCTAACTAAATGCAAGGGCATGGAACTGTCAAGGTAGATGCATTTGCATCTAAATCACGGTCGCGCGATGATGCCCCCGGTCATCGGGATCGGCACCCCCGTCGTTGTGGGGTAGCTCAGCGGCAGCCCCTTCATGCCGCGCGCGGCAAGGAAGCCGAAGGCCTGCGCCTCGATCGCATCCGCGGCCCAGCCGAGCGCCTCGGCGGGCTCGACGGTTGCCGGCGCCAGGCGATCGCGCAGCATCCGCATCATCGTCAGATTGGAGGCGCCGCCGCCGCAGACGATCCAGCTCTTCGGCGCCTTCGGCAGCAGCGGCACGATGCGCGCGATCGCGGCCGCGGTGAAAGCGGTCAGCGTCGCGGCCCCATCGGCCGGCGCCGCGGCGGCGAGCTTGAGGCTGGCGAAATCGTTGCGGTCGAGCGATTTCGGCGGCGGCAACGCGAAGAACGGCAGCCTCAAGGCTTGTGCGATCCAGGCCTCGTCAGGCTTGCCCAGCGCCGCGAACTTGCCGGCAGTGTCGAACGGCTGATGCATCTGGCGGAACATGAAGTCGTCGAGCAGCGCGTTGCCGGGCCCGGTGTCGCAGGCGATCAGCGTATCGGCGCCGTCGATATAGGTGATGTTGGAGACGCCGCCGATATTGACCACGACGATCGGCCCCTCGCGGTGCAGCGATTGCGCCAGCGCGCGGTGGTACACCGGCACGAGCGGCGCGCCCTGCCCGCCGGCGTCGACGTCGGCGGCTCGGAAATCATGCATCACCGGGATGTGGATCGCCCGGGCAAGCGCCAGCGCGTCGCCGATCTGCACCGTCAGCCTGCGCTCGGGGCGATGCAGCACGGTCTGGCCATGGAACCCGACGATGTCGATCTCCTGGGGAGAAATCCGGTGCTGCGCCGAGAAGCTGGCGACCGCCTGGGCATGAGCCGACGTGACGGCTTGCTCGGCCTGCCGCAAGATCCCCGGCCGGGCGTCGCGCTGCGATAGATGAACGGCCTCCGTCAGCGCCTGGCGCAGCAGGCTACGCTCGCCGTCGGTATAGGGCCGATAGCCCGTGGGTCCGAAGGCCTTGATCTGGCGGCCGTCGGTCTCGATCAATGCCACATCGACCCCGTCGAGCGAGGTACCGCTCATCAGACCGAGTGCCGTTAGCATCATGTTGGAAGCGCCCCAGCCGGGAACCCCCGGCTTGTCTCAAACAAGTACATCCTATAATGCCACTGCGCGTCCGCCTGCGGCAGCCTCA
>NZ_JACMYK010000182.1 GCF_020889785.1 Bradyrhizobium acaciae | reverse complement strand
GGCGGGCGCCGGGCCGACGCGGCGCGAACGCGCGGTTTCGATGCGGCGGGTTTGGCACGCGCCGCCGCGTGGGGGGCATCGACCGTGACGGAGGGCAACACTGTGGTCGACGTCTGGGCTTCCGCTCCGGAAGCCAACGCGCAAAGCGCCGCGCTCAGCGCGAGCACGCTTGCCGCCTCCAGCGGGTGATAACGAAACATGGATCAATCCTGACACCGGCTCTTCGGCCGGCTTGCTCAACGGCATTTGCCGGCGCGGCACGCACCGGCAGCGACAGTCTCGTCAGGAAAAAAGCGGCGGCGCGCGGGCTTGCGCGGAGAGGCCCGCCCGCGAACGATCGAGCTCGCCGGCGAAATCGAGCCAAACGATCCGGCTCGGTACGCGTTCGACGGCCTGGGCCGCAACTTGCGGATGTTCAACGGGCGCACCGGTCTGCAGCACGCTGCACGCGGAGCAACAACCGTCATGAGCGTCGTGACCGGTCTGGTCGCCCTGCCCGGCTCCGGAGCCGGCATTGCCGTGGCAGATGGTGGCGGCCGCGAGCGGATCGGATACGGCAAGGCTCGCCGCCCAGCAGGCCCCGATCGGTGCGAAAATCTGCACCAGCAGGGCAACCAGGACTATGGGCAGAAAATTCTTCAGCCGCCGGCGCATCGCAAAACCCATCCGGAACCGAACTAACCACCACCGGCCTCGGAAGTCGAGATCGCGGACACGTCCGGTTTCTTCCAGCTGACGGAAATAGCCGAGCGTGACAGTTGCGTCACGGGCGCCGCACAAGCCGCCCTATCTCCTTACTCTGTCACGTGTTTTCACATCACTGTCACAACCGGCAGCGGCGCCATCCCAATCATTTCGCAAATTGCTCGAAATTTGAACAATCGTTGCCGAAAATGGTGACAAGCTTGGAAAGATGGTCTACCAATTCGGGCGCAGGCCAGCCGCGAGGCGTGTCCTGATGGTCCAAGTCTCGGGAGGAGCCCGACGCGCACAAGCAGCGTCACCCCATCAATCAAGATCAAATCGAATTTTTGGGGCAAATAGGGTCGACACAATTTTTGGAGCAGGGCTTGGAGCCCTGCTCTTTTTTTGTCTGATGATCGCAATCAACGATGGCTCCATCATCGAATCCAATCGAACGCAGCTTTGAACTCGCAGCAACGGCTTGCGATGATCTCACGCCGTTGGTGTATCGGCGGTTGTTTCGCGAACATCCCGAGGCGCAGGTGATGTTTCGCACCGAAGGCAGCGAGCCGGTCAAGGGTTCGATGCTATCTCTCACGATCGAAGCCATTCTCGATTTCGCCGGCGAACGCCGCGGACATTTTCGCCTGATCGAATCGGAAGTGTTCTCCCACGACGCCTACGGGACGCCGCGCGAATTGTTCGTGGCCTTCTTCGCCGTGATCGCGGACTGCTTGCGCGACATTCTCGGTGAGCATTGGTCCGCGGAGATCGATGCTGCGTGGCACAAGCTGCTCCGCGACATCGAAGCCATCGTGCTGCAACAGAAACATCTCGTGGACGCGAAGGCGTAGCGTCACCGTTCCGATTGTGACACACTCCCTTTATCCGCGGCGCGTGCAACTGACGCCGACGGTCAGAAAAACGACGAGGGAGCAAACAATGCCAGAGACCGACAAGGGGATGGACAAGGCGTCGACGACGCGGCGCGACCTTCTGCAGATGGCGGCGGCAGGTGGAGCTGCGGCCGGCCTGTTCGGCGGAATGGGCGTGACGTCCGCGCTCGCAGCCGAGATGGGACGTTCGGAAAAACCGCTGAAGGCCGCATTCTCCAACGCCGGACTGCAGGCGACATGGTGCGCGCAGGGCAAGCAGGCCGCCGAGTTCTGGGGCAAGCTGTTCAACGTCGAGGTTACCTGGTTCGACGGCCAGCTCGATGCCGTCAAGCAGCGCGCCGCCATCGACAACATGGCCTCGCAGAAATGGGACTTCGTCGCCATCCAGGCCTTCGGCATCGGCACCCTGACCCAGCCGGTGCAGAAGATGATCGACGCCGGCACCCCTGTCATCGACATGGACACCCTGATTGCGCCGCTCGACCAGATCAACGTGCATTCGTTCCTGGCGCCCGACAACGAGTTCATGGGCGCCTCGGTGACGCAGGCGCTGTGCAACGCGATCGGCGGCAAGGGCAAGGTCATCATGACCCAGGGCGCGCTCGGCCACACCGGCGCGCAGGGCCGCGCCAAGGGCTTCAATTCGGTCGTGAAGCAGTTCCCGAACATCGAGGTGCTGGATACCCAGCCCGCCGACTGGGACGTCTCCAAGACCGCCCGGCTCTGGGAAACCTATCTGACGAAGTATCCGCAGATCGATGCGGCGTTCTTCCACAATGACGACATGGCGCTCGCGGCCGCTAACATCATGAAGGCGCACAACCGCACCAACATCCTGATCGGCGGCGTCGACGCGATGCCGCCGGCGATCCAGGCGGTCAGCGAAGGCCGCATGTTCGCGACCGTCCGCAATCCGTCCTGCCGCATCCATGGCGGCGCGATCGTTGCCGGCGTCGCCGCCGTGGTCGGCGGCGAGAAGAGCGGCCAGGGCATTCCGAAGAACGTCGTGACCGACGGTCCCGTCGTGACCAAGGCCAACGCCGCCGGCATGCAATGGATGGAGGATCACTTCCTGATCTGAGCGCCCCTCATGTCGCAGGGACGCTCCCCGATCCTCGAGTTGAACCAAATCACAAAGGCCTTCGGCGGTGTCGAAGCCCTTCGTGGGGTCGACTTCGCGCTCCACGCCGGCGAGATCCATGGTCTCGTCGGCGAGAACGGCGCCGGAAAAAGCACGCTGATGAAGATCATCGCCGGCGTGCATCCGGAGTTCTCCGGCCGCTTCATGCTCGACGGCAAGGAGACCCGGTTTCGCTCCACCCGCGACGCGCACGCCGCCGGCATCGGCATGGTGCATCAGGAGCTCAGCGTCGCGCCTGATCTGACCGTCGCCGAGAACGTCTTCCTCGGCAACCAGCCGACCAACCGCCTCGGCTTCGTGCAATGGCGGCGGATGGCGCGCGAGGCCGGCGAGCAGCTGTCCCGGTTCGGCATCGACGTCGATCCGATGACCCGGCTCGGCGACCTGCCGATCGGGCTGCAGCAGCTGATCGAGATCGCCCGCGTGCTGTTCTCGGGCGCGCGCATCATCATTCTCGACGAGCCGACCTCAGCCCTCTCCCCGCCCGAGGTCGAGCGTCTCTTCACGACCTTGCAGAAGCTTCGGGACGAAGGCACCAGCATCGTCTTCATCTCGCATTTCATCGAAGACATCCTGCGGGTCTCCGACGTGGTGACCGTGTTCCGCAACGGGCGGAAGATCGCCGCAACCGCATCCGCCGACACCACCAAGGGCGCGCTGATCGAGGCCATGATCGGCCGCGGTGGCGAAAAGCTGGAGCACAGCTACACCGACGACCTGATGCTGCCGCAATCCGGCGCCGGCTCGGTGGTGCTGAAGGTCGATCAGCTCTCGCTCCGCCGCAGCCTGCAGGACGTCTCGTTCGAGGCCCGCGCCGGCGAGGTGCTCGGGATCTACGGCTTCATGGGCTGCGGACAATTGGAGCTGTCCCGCATCCTGTTCGGCAAGCTCAGGCCCGACGGCGGGACGCTTGCGGTCGACGGCGCCGCGAAGACATTCCGCAGCACCGCGGCCGCCCGGCGGGCGGGCATCGCGCTGGTGCCGGAGAGCCGGCGCGCGATGCTGTTTCACCAGGAGCCGGTCTACAAGAACATCTCGATCAGCATCCTCGAGCGGATCTCGGCGTTACTGCTCAAGCCGGTGCGCGAGCGCGCCATCGCCCAGCGCCAGGTCGAGCAGTTGCAGATCAGGCCGCCGGTGGTCGGTCTCGATCTCGGCATGCTCTCCGGCGGCAACCAGCAGAAGGTGGCACTGGCGAAATGGCTCGCCTACCCGCCGCGCCTGCTGGTGCTGTGCGAGCCGACCCGCGGCATGGATGTCGGCGCCAAGAACGACGTGATCAACATCGTGCGCGATCTCCGCGCCAAGGGACTGGCGATCATCGTGCTGTCGACCGAGCCGGAAACCGTGCTGTCGCTGGCCGACCGGATCCTGGTACTGAAGCGCGGCGCGGTGGTGCGCGAATTCGCCGGCGAAGCGGTCAGCAAGGACCGGCTGCTGGAGGCGGCGTGATGGAGTGGAATGATGACGAGCAGTGACAGCGCGACGACGCCGGCGGATCACCAGCGGTCGCGCGGGTTGGCGCCCTTCCTGCGCTCGCAGATGCGCAACATCGCTCCGTTCCTGACGCTGATCTTCCTCAGCGCCTTCTTTGCGATCGCGAGCCCGTCGTTTGCGACCATCGACAATGTCGGCAACATCCTCACCCAGGTGTCGGTCACCGGCATCATCGCCGTCGGCCTCACCTTCGTGATCCTGTGCGCCGAGATCGACCTGTCGATCGCCAGCATCGCCAACGTGACCGGCATTGCGGTTGCCTACTTCACGCTGCAGGAATCCTACGTCAACATCGCCAACGTCCCGATGCCGGGTTTTGCCGCGATCCTGCTGGCGCTGGCGCTGTGCGCGCTGCTCGGCCTGGTCAACGCGCTGGGGCTGACCATCATCGGCATCCCCTCCTTCATCATGACGCTCGCCATGATGCAGATCGCCGCGGGCGTCTCGGCGCTGCTGGTGCGCGGCCAGATCGCCTACAAGGTGCCGCCGCTGATCACGACGCTCGGCTCGGGCTCGATCGGCGGCATCCCCTGGATCGTGATCGTTGCCGCGGTGATGCTGCTCGGCGGCCATCTGGTGCTGACCTACACGCGCTTCGGCCGCTACGTCTACATGGTCGGCGGCAACCGCGAGGCTGCGGAATTTGCCGGCCTCAACGTCAAGCTCATCCTCGGCAGTGTGATGGTGATCTCGGCGGTCTGCTCGGGGATCGGCGGCATGCTCGGCGTCGCGCATTTCGGCAGCGCGCAACAGAACGAGTTCGACACCTATCTGCTGGATTCGATCGCGGCCGTGGTGGTCGGCGGCACCAGCCTGTTCGGCGGCCGCGGCGGTATCGGCAACACCATCGTCGGCCTGTTCGTGCTCGGCGTGCTCAACAACGGCCTCGACCACGTCAATATCGACAGCTTCCTGAAGATCCTGATCCGCGGCCTGATCCTGCTCGCGGCGCTGATCATCAACGTCTACGCGCAGCGGCTGCGGGAGCAAGCGGCGGATTAGCGTGCAGCTCTCTCCATTCGTCGTCCCTGCGAAAGCAGGGACCCATACTCCACCGTGGGTGTGTGATGAACGGGACTCGTCATTCTGCCATCGCGCAAGCATGACTCTCGGTGGTTGTGGGTCCCTGCTCCCGTGCGCATTGCGCGCCAGGCAGGGACGACATCGAATGTGTTGCGCTGTCCTGGGGCGAAGCGAAACCCATTCTACAAGATAACAGCCCGCTTGATCCGCCCGGTAGAGGCTCGCCATGAAGCTGTTCTGCGCGCCAGGTACGTTGTCTCTCCTGCCGCATATCGTGTTCCTCGAGGCCGAAGTGCCGTTCACGGCCATCAGGATCAACGAGCACACCAAGGCCATCGAAGGTGGCGGCGACTATCGAACGGTGAACCCGCTGGGTTCAGGACTCGGAAGCCATGAAAACGCGCGCGCGGTGCTGACGGCCAGCCAATTCTGGTAGCGTCGGCAGCGCATCCGGCGCTAGGTTGCCGTTGTGAATTTACTTATGTCGCCGCCAGCATTTCGGGAACATCACAGAACCAGGGAGAAGACCGTGACTGCTTTCAACGCTGTGCGTTTTCGGGTGAAACCTGCGCGCGATCAGGAGTTTTTGGACGCCCACAAGACCATCGGGGCAACCTGGCAAGGTTTATTGCGTGCCAATATTATCAAGACCGGTGACCATTCCTATTGCATCATCGCCGAGTGGCAAGACATGGACGCGTGCATCAAGGCCCGGCCACATATGATTTCCACTCTGAATACTTTTCGCGATACGCTCGAAGACTTGGGCGGCGGTCTCGGCGTCACCGATCCCGTCGCGGGTCCGGTCGTCTTGTCCATAAAATAAGAAGATTTGTGAAGGATAGATCATAAGGCGACGCTCGCGGCCGCGCCTGCTCTGCGTCATGAGCGGTCGTTGTCCTTTCCCCGCCCCGCTTTCCGGACAGCAACGCGCTAAAATTTTCGAACAAGCCCAGCCGAGCCGGCGCTAATCTCCGGCCGGCAGCGGAGGTTTACGCCTTGTCAGCGTCGACAGCACATCGGGAGATACACGGGAGGATTGGCAGGACAATCGCCGTCGCAGTCGGACTTGCTCTGAGCCAGGCCGTAGTAGCAGCACCGCCCGATAACCCGGATCCCGCGCTTGCCCCCTGGTTTGAGAGTTTGAAGCAACCAGGCACCGGTGCGTCGTGCTGCTCGATTGCGGATTGCCGGACGGTCGAGTTTCGACAGGACCGCGACGGCTACGACGTCTTGATCGATGCTCGCTGGAAGATGTCGAAACCGTTCTGGCTGCGGGTCCCGCCGAACAGAATCATCGACAGAACCGACAACCCGACGAACCGCGCCGTCGTCTGTTTCACGCCCGAGGCAGGCATTCTCTGTTTCGTGCGTCCGGCCGAAAGCTGATCTGTGTCGCTACGCTTGCCGTACATGACCATCGATATCGTCATCTGGCAAAATCGGGCTGCCAGTGGCGCAGTTCGCGCGCGGCGTAGGTGACGGCGCCGATCGTCGTGTAGGACGCTGCCTCCAGCATCATGTTGCGTGCGAGCTTCAGGCTGCGTGCCTCGCAGATCGCGCGCTGCTTCTCGTCGGCGATCCATTCGAAATCGATGTTGTGCGCGAGGCCGAGGATGCGCCGGATGGTCTTGGCGGCGGCAAAGCCGACCGTGTCCTGGAACAGCCTCGCCATGTAGGCCTGCCGCTCCGCCTCCAGCCGCGCGGCGCCGGCCTCGCCCGCAAACAGTGACACCGGATAGCCGTCGCCCTTGGCGTCGTTGTGCCACAACGCGAGAAACTTGCGCGAGAATTCGGTCCAGACGCCCTCGATGGTTTCCAGCAGCCAGGCCTCGAACGCGGCGCGTTCGCCCGGCGTGCGCTCGTGGCCGGCGGAGGCCAGATAGGCCATCAGGAGATTGCCGATCACGGCGCCGATGTCGAAGCCCATCGGCCCGTAGAAAGCGAATTCGGGATCGATCACCTTGGTCTCGCCGCCGGTGACCATGATCGAGCCGGTGTGCAAGTCACCGTGCAGCAGTGCCTGCGGGCTCGCCATGAACTTTAACTTGAGCCTGGAGATCGCGACATGCAGGTCGAGATCCTCGCGGAACGCCGCCGCCGTCGCGTCGAGATACGGCGTGGTCCAGCGGTTCTGCTCGGCGATGCGGTAAGGATCGGTGAAGATCAGGTCTTCGGTGATCTTGCAGAGCGCATGGTTGCCGGCGAATGCCGCAATCCCTTCCTTCTTCTCCGCGGCTGGCAGCGCGAGATCGGACGTGAAGAACAGCGTCTGCGCCAGGAACGTCGAGATATCATCGACGAAGCGCGGATACCGCGTCGCCCCGATCAGGCCCTTGCGCATGACGATGTGCGGCTCGAGCAGCTCCATCGCGGTGAGCGCGAGCGGCTCATCGTGATGCAGTACCGCCGGCACCAGGCTCGGCGCGAGCCGCGCCTGATGCACCAGCGCCAGATGCTCGTAATGCGCCCGCGACAACGGCAGCGGCCAGCTCTCGCCGACCAGCCGCACGTAAGGCAGCGCCTGCTTGACGGCGATGCCGCCGCTCAGTCCCTTGACGATGAAGACGAGGTTGAGGTTGCCGTCGCCGACCTCGCTGATCGACCAGTCCGCCGGCGTGCCGCCGAGCTGCGTGACGATGGCAGGTAGGCTTGCGAGATAGTCCCGCAGATCGGCTTCCCGCAGGATTCGATACTGGCTCTGCCCGGAGCCTGGTTGCGCCTGCAGGTTCATCGTGGTCGCCTCCCCAAGACTTGGACCCGAGCCATTGGCCGCTCGTTGTGCTATTCCGGGCACGTTGCCGCAAGAGCTGACGGCCCGGTTCGACGCCCACAATCGCAGGCGGCGGGACGCGCCGCAATGGCCCAGACGAAGTCCCCGAAGCCACTGATCAGGCCCTACCCCGCCGGCGTGTTTCAGAATTCACGATGACATTTTCGAGTGAAGGACGTTGCCATGCTCGTCGCCGTGTTCTCGATATTTGCCGCCAGCCGCAAGGACGCGCTTGTCGACATGGTCGAGCAAGTGCACGCCGGCTTCCTCGCCGCCGGATTGGGCGAGCCGACGGTACGCCTCAGGCTGTCCGATCCCCCTCTCACCGCCGAGATCGCCGCCGTGCAAGCTGCGGCAGGAACGAAGCGTATTTCCAGCATTGCAAGGGTGATCAAGCGCTGGCCGGAATTGGAGCGCTTCGTGCGAACGACCGGCTCGGTTGGACCCGGCAGGGCGCAAGCACGCGTGATGTCGAACGTGGCCGAGAGCGGTGCCGTCGAAGCGATCGACTTCGCGATCCTCAGGGAGATCGCAAAGGGCGTCCCGAAGTCATTTCCATGCCACGCCATCGACCTGCATTTCTCGGTGCCCGGCTTTTCGGACGGTCCGCAGCTGCCCGCGCAGCCCGACCTTCAGACGCTTCGCGGCCTGATGCGTGCCGGTGTCGACATCGGCGCCGGCCACCCGACCTCGCCCGGCATCGGCGTGCACGACAAATGGTGGGTGAACGGGCGGCAGCGGTCGCTGGCCGCGCTGCGCATCGTCGAAGCCGATCCGCAGGCCAAGAAATTGCCAGCACCTCCGGCCGAGATCGCGGCCCTGCTCGCAGCCTGCGGCAAGGTCCGCAAGACGGTGCAGGTCCCGATGCTCACGGCGACCGCCGGGCCAGCCGGCGGCCTGTCTCTTGAGATGGACCAGGCCATCCGCACGATCGTGCGCGCCTGTCGGGCTCGGATGAGCGAACTACTCAATACCCTCCCGCACGACCTGCCTCACCAGGTCGAGAGCGCCGCCGCGACTGCTCCCGATGGAGGCCCGGGCACCGGCCCCAAGAAGCCCGATCTGGTCCGGGCCTTTGCGCCGCTCGGCTACGATTGCCGCGGCGAGAGCGGATCGTTCAGGCTGCAACGGCGCACCCCGGGCAATCTCACCGTCAGGCTCCAGGTCGATGTCGGCAACTGGAACAGTTCGGTTGTGGCCTTCATGCAGGTGATCGGCATGGTGAACGGGCACGGCTTCAAGGCCACGCTGCCGCTGCATGCCTCGCGCCACGCGGTGCGCGGCGAAGTGAGAGGGGTCGAGTTACCGAGCCAGTTTCCGATCGGCAGCGCCGAGCGGTGGGCGCAAATCGTCGACAATCTGGCGACGCTCGTCGCAGCGCTCGATCGCAGCTTCGTGCCCGAGATCGAGGCGATCACCGGCCCGTCGCCGGAGTGGTTCCGGCCGGAGCACAGCTGAGCCCGTTGCTCCGGATCGTGGCCCCGGTGAGCCAACGGGTCGCGCGAACGCGCGCCCGATGACAGGCTCAGCAATACCCGGGGCAATGCTCCCGCATGTCGCTTCGCTCATGCGGGCGACTTCGCTGCGCCCCCTCGCCCCATTCTTGCGGGTTCCCACGGGGAGAGGCACGCCTGCGTAATTTCTGTATAATAGAATTATGCCGCTGATTTGCCCGACATGTCAAGTTGCCGTGTCGAATGCCGGCAGGCCGCCGGCTACTTTGCATGGGGTTGTTTTCGATTTTTTTGGGAGCTCGCCCCGCGGAGGCAGTTCGGGTGAGCGAAGCGATACCCGGGAAATGCCCCCGCATGTCGCTTCGCTCATGCGGGCTACGTCTCAACCCCACGGACCGTAGCCAATTCTAGAACGGCATCCCCATCAGTTTCGACAGCCGCTCGACCGACAGATAGCCGGCGTAATAGGCCCACATCCCGATCGCGAAGATCACGGCCGACAGCCCCGTGGTCCACAGCAGCTTGCGGCCCATCCGCGCCATGATCGGCGCGCCGGGATCGGTGCCGGGCGCACCGACGCCCTCCTCATGCTGGCTGCGCACGCCGAACGGCAGCGTCAGGAACAGCACGAGCCACCACAGCACGAAGTAGATCGCAAGGCTGGTGGAGATTTGATACGCCATGTGGCCTCAGGCCTGTTCGATCTCGACCAAGGCGCCGGAAAAGTCCTTGGGGTGGAAGAACAGCACCGGCTTGCCGTGCGCACCGATCTTCGGCTGGCCGTCGCCCAGCACGCGCGCGCCCTCGGCAATCATGCGGTCGCGCGCTGCGATGATGTCGGGCACGTCGTAGCAGACATGGTGGATACCGCCGTCGGCGTTGCGCTCGACGAATTTCGCGATCGGCGAAGCTTCGCCGAGCGGCTCGATGAACTCGATCTTGGTGTTCGGCAGCGTCACGAACACGGTGATGACGCCATGCTCCGGCAGCGGCACGGCGTCGGATATCTCGGCGTTGAAGGCGGTGCCGTAGATCTTCGCGGCCTGCCTGGCGTCCTTGACGGCAATGGCGACGTGATTGAGCCGGCCCAGCATCTCTCTCTCCCTTGTATCGTTGTGCGCGCTTCGAAGGCGCTTGTCAGACCGTCAGTACGTGCACGACGCAGATCGGCTTCTTGCCCCATTGCTCGTTCAGCGCCGCACGTACTGCACGCCGCACCGATTCACCCAGCGCATCCGGATCGCGCCGCCGTGCCCGCGGCAGCCCCTCGATCGTCGATACCACCACATCGAACACGATATCGTCGAGCAATTCGCCAGCCGCATTGTTCTCCGGCATGCCGACCAGATCAACCTCGGGCTCGTCGACCATTTCGCCCTGCTGGGTCATGGCGATGGCGACGAAGGCGCAGCCGGCAAAGCCCATCCGGCGCCGCTCGACCACCGCGCGCGACTTGGAATCCTCCAAGATGGTTCCATCCTTGTAGAGCCGGCCCGACGGCACTTCGCCGACGATGCCGGGATCGCCGGGCCCAAGCTTGACGAGGTCGCCGTTGCGGCAGGTCAAAACCTTGGGAACGCCCGCGGCACGGGCCAGCTTGGCGTGCTCGGCAAGGTGCAGCGCTTCGCCGTGGACCGGGATCAGAAGCTGCGGCCGCACCCAGGAGATCATGTCGCGCAGCTCGTCGCGGCGCGGGTGGCCGGAGACGTGCACCAGATGCTCACGGTCGGTGATGACTTCGACGCCCTGCGTCACCAGCCCGTTGATAATGCCGCCGACCGCCTTCTCGTTGCCGGGAATGGTGCGGGAGGAGAAGATCACGGTGTCGCCCTTGTTCAGGGTCACCTGCGGATGGTCGTCATTGGCGATCCGGGCCAGCGCGGCGCGCGGTTCGCCCTGGCTGCCGGTGCACAGCGCCAGCACCTTGTCGGCCGGGAAATGTCCGTAATAGTCGGCGCTGCGGAACTTGTGCGAGGCGTCGAGATAGCCGCATTCGCGTGCGACCTGCACCACCCGCTCCATGGCGCGGCCGACCACGACGACCTCGCGATCGGCGGCGTTCGCCGCATCAGCCACCGCCCGCACGCGAGCGACATTGGAGGCGAAGGTGGTGACCGCGACCCGGCCCTTGGCCGCCTTGACCAGCTTCTTGATGGTGGCGGCGACCTCGGTCTCCGAGGGCGAGCGGCCGTCGCGCACCGCATTGGTGGAATCGCCGACCAGCGCCAGCACGCCCGCGTCGCCGAGCTCGCGCAGCCGACGCTCATCGGTCGGCTGGCCGATGATCGGGGTCGGGTCGATCTTCCAGTCGCCGGTGTGCAGCACGGTGCCGACATCGGTCTTGATCGCCAGCGCGTGCGATTCCGGAATCGAATGCGCAACCGGGATGAACTCGACATTGAACGGGCCGATATCGACCCGGCCGCCCGATGGGATCACCGTGATCGGGATTTTCGGCGGATTGCGCTCGGCGGCGCATTTGGCCTCGAACAGCGCCGCAGAGAACTGCGTCGCGTAGATCTTGCAGCCGAGCTTCGGCCAGAGGTCGATGATGGCGCCGAAATGGTCCTCGTGGGCGTGCGTCAGCACGAGGCCCATTAGATTGTTACGTTCCTTCTCGAGGAAGCGGACGTCGGGCATGATCAGGTCGATGCCCGGCAGATGCTCCTCGTCGCCGAAGGAGACGCCGAGATCGACCGCGAGGAACGACCGCTGCTGGCGATTGCCAAGACCATAGATCGACAGGTTCATGCCGATTTCGCCGACGCCGCCGAGCGGGGCAAAGGTGAGCTCGTCGGGACGCGCCATCAGTTAGCCCTCACGGAGGCCGCGGTGCCGAAATAGACCTCGCCGGCGGTCACGGGTGTGCGCTGTCCATCAGCGGAGCGAACGATCAGGCAGCCGGTGTCGTCGATGGTATCGAAAGTGCCCTCGAGCGTCGCGGCGCCGGTCTGGACCGCGACCTTCTCGCCGAGCCCGGCGGCGCGCTCCAGCCACAGCCTGCGGATCTCGGGAAAGCCGCGGCCATCGTCCCAGATGCCGCGAAACTCGACCCATGCGTCCGACAGCGCGGCGAACAGCTCTTCCGCGCCGATCTGGATGCCGAGCGTCGCCAGCGATATCGCAGGCGTCGGCGTCCCCTCGGGCGCCGCGATGACATTGGTACCGATGCCGACCACGACTGCCAGCCGGTTGCCGACCGCCTCGGCCTCGAGCAGGATGCCCGACAGCTTCTTGCCGTTGGCCAGCACGTCGTTCGGCCATTTCAGGGTGAACTTCGGACTGTGCGGCCCGAGCCGCAGCGCTGCCTCGATGCTGACCTTCTGCAGCGCGGCTTCGAGCGACAGTCCGGCGGCAAAGCCGAGCGTCGCGGCGACCGCCGGCTGCACGTCCGTCACCTCGAGGATGCTGCTGGCA
>NZ_JACMYK010000181.1 GCF_020889785.1 Bradyrhizobium acaciae | reverse complement strand
CGCAGCGCATTGCGGGCGCGGACCTGGTCCGATGTCGGCTTTGACGTGACGGGCCGCGGGCGAGCGACCGGGGCATCGACATTGACCGGCGGCAGATTCGATTGCTGCGCTTCGGCTCCAGAAAACGACGCCACCGCGATCAGGCTCGCGACCGCGGAGACCTTCGTCGCGGAATAACCCGTATCATCAGCCAAACCGATCGCTGCATCGAAGCGCAGCGATCTCGGCGCCTTCACATTGCTCATGTCTTGCACGCCCCCAAACGAAGTCAGTTCGATCGCGCAATGAAGCTGCGACGAACTGTCTCCTTCGGTTATCGAGCGTGAGTTTTTTTATCAATGCGACGAGCGCCACACTTCGCTTGAATCGCCCCAATTCAAAGCGATTCTAATCTGTGGTTTGAAATCGTTCTAACTCTAGTTTTTAAGCGTTCTAATTACCGTTCTAAACTGGTGTCATTGGCCGCGCCGTGCACGGCCCGTCAATGCGCCTCCCCGATCACTCGGCGCTTGGTGGCTTCATCAGCGAAAACAGCTCGTCGATGGTCCGCTGTGCGACCTGACGCACGCGGTCGCTGTTGTCGAGGCCGGCGATATTGACGCCGTTGACGACAGCTTTGATCTCGTCGCGGAAGTCGGTGAGAAACCGCAGCGGATCACGCTGCTCGCTGGCGACGCGCGCGATCAATCCGGTGACCATGATCTGGCATGCCATCATGCGCCCGTTCAATTCGTCCATCGCAGCCCTCATCCTCTCGCATCGTCGCTGCGCGATATGGACGACATCCCGGCGTGTTTCAACCGGGTCGCACAAGCCGCTGAACGGATGGAGAGCAAGTCTGCGCGACGAGGCGCGCGCTATTTCGCGGCGATGTGCTCGGCGTCCTCACCGAGCGACTTGATGCGATCCTTGACCGCGCGAAGCGTCGCAAGGCCGCTTTCGACATGCTTGTCCGACACGTCGCGCAACACGTCGCCGGCGATCGCATCGCGCAAGCTGTCGAGATCGTCGACCAGGCGACGCCCGGTCCTGGTCAGGAACAGACGATTGGCGCGGCGATCCCTGGGGTCGGGACGGCGTTCGAGCAGGCCATGCTCGACGAGGCGATCAAGCAGGCGCACCAGCGAGATCGGTTGCAGCTCAAGCACGTCGGCGAGATCGACCTGGGACAGCCCCTCCTGCTCACGCAAACGGAAGAGCACGATCCACTGGGCGCGCGTGGTCCCTCGCGCCTTGGCGCGATGATCGATATAGTTGCGCAGCAGCCTCGAGCTCTCGACGAGCTGCGCGATGAACTGGCGTTTGAGATCGAGCGACATAGGGGTCCTCGGTGCGTTTCCCAGACGGAATGTTTCCGCTCGTTTCTGACCTAAACCTTTCCAAATGTTTAGGATTCTCAAGCCTTGGTGTGTTTACACATTAAGTGCACGCATATTATATCCGCAAGCTCTGTGAACCGTTTCGATCACCCTTTATTGTTACGTCGAACCCAAGAGTCCGCATGTCAAAGTCACGCACCATCGGTTGGGTTTTAGTGATCGCTGCGGTCGGTGCCGCCGGTTATTACGGCTGGCAGAAACACACGAGCGACCAGCAGGCGGCCGAAGCCGCACAGAAGCGTTCCGCCCAGCGCCCGGCCGTTCCGGTCAAGATTTCGCCGGTCGAGAAGGCCGACTTCCCGGTCTACCTCACCGGTCTCGGCACGGTGCAGGCGTTCAACACTGTCCAGGTCCGCACCCGGGTCGACGGCCAGATCACCAGGATCGCCTTCAAGGAAGGCCAGTTCGTCAAGGCAGGCGATACGCTGGTCGAGATCGATCCGCGGCCCTATCAGGCGACGCTCGACCAGGCCAAGGCCAAGAAGGCCCAGGACGAGGCCAACCTCGCCAACGCCAACCTCGACCTGCAGCGCACCACCAGGCTCGGCGAGTTCGCGACGCGCCAGCAGTTCGACACCCAGCGCTCCACCGTGGCCCAGCTCACGGCCCAGATCGCGGCTGACGACGCCGCCATCTTCAACGCCCAGACCCAGGTCGACTACGCCACCGTGAAATCCCCGATCGACGGCATCGTCGGCCTGCGACTGGTCGACATCGGCAACATCGTCAACGCCTCGGCTCAGACCGGCATCGTGACGATCACCCAGATCGAGCCGATCACGGTGATTTTCACCGCACCGGAAGATCAGCTCCCCGATATCAAGGCGGCGCTGGCCACGGCGCCACCCAAGACCATTGCGCTGACCACCGACGGCAAGCGGGTGCTGTCCACCGGAACCCTGGCGCTGATCAACAATCAGGTCGACACGACAAGCGGGACTGTTCGGCTAAAGGCGGTGTTTGATAACAAGGACCATGCGCTCTGGCCGGGCCAGTCGGTCTCGACCCGGCTCCTGGTCCGAACCTTGAAGGACGCCACCGTCGTCCCGGATGATGCGGTGCAGCATGGCACCGAAGGCCTTTACGCGTATTCTATCAATCAGGAGAACAAGGCCGAGCTTCGCAAGCTCAAGGTCAGCCAGTCGATCGACGGCAAGTCGGTGATCGAGGAGGGTCTGTCGCCGGGACAGCAGGTGATCACCGCGGGGCAGTACAAGGTCTCGCCGGGAACCCTGGTGACGACGGCGGTGGCGAGCTCGGATCCGTCCCAGTCGAAGGTTACGCAGGAATGAGCGACGGAATTTCCGCACCATTCATTCGCTTCCCCATCGGTACCTCGCTGCTGATGGCGGGCATCCTGTTCGTCGGCCTCGTCGCCTATCCGCTGCTGCCGGTCGCACCGCTGCCGCAGGTCGACTTCCCCACCATCCAGATCACCGCGAACCTGCCGGGCGGCAGCCCGGAGACCATGGCGAGTTCGGTCGCCCAGCCGCTGGAGCGCCAGTTCGCGCAGATCCCCGGCATCGCCCAGATGACCTCGACGAGCTATCTCGGCACCGCTTCGGTCACGATCCAGTTTGACCTCAACCGCTCAATCGACGGCGCCGCCAACGACGTGCAGGCCGCCATCAACGCCGCCAGCGGTCAACTGCCCAAGAACCTTCCCTCGCCGCCGACCTATCGCAAGGTCAATCCGGCGGACGCGCCGATCATGCTGCTGTCGGCGACGTCGGACACGCTGCCTCTGACGACGGTCAGTGATTCCGTCGACGCCCAGCTTGCCCAGCAGATCAGCCAGATTTCCGGCGTCGCGCAGGTCGTCATCGGCGGCCAGCAGAAGCCGTCGGTCCGCGTTCAGATCGACCCGGCCAAGCTCGTCGCAAAGGGTCTGTCGCTGGAAGACGTCCGCGCCGCGATCAACATCGCAACCGTCGACAGCCCGAAGGGCAACATCGACGGCGCCACCCGCGCCTACACCATCTACGCCAACGACCAGCTGCTCACCGCGGAGCCCTGGAACGACGTGATCATCGCGTACCGCAATGGCGGGCCGCTGCGGATCCGCGACATCGGCCAGGCAGTTACCGGGCCCGAGGACGCCAAGCAGGCCGCCTGGGCCAACGGCAAGCGCGGCGTGTTCCTGGTCGTGTTCAAGCAGCCGGGCGCCAACGTCATCGACACCGTCGACAAGATCAAGGCGGCGCTGCCCCGGCTGGTCGCGGCTATCCCGCCGGCGGTCAAGATCGAGATCATCAGCGACCGCACGACCACGATCCGCGCCGCGGTGGAGGACGTCCAGTTCACCCTGCTCCTGACCATCTTCCTGGTCGTGATGGTAATCTTTGCCTTCCTGCGCAGCTTCTGGGCCACCGTCATCCCTGCCGTGACGGTGCCGCTTGCATTGCTCGGCGCCTGTGCGCTGATGTGGGTATTCGGCTACACGCTCGACAATCTGTCGCTGATGGCGCTGACGATTGCAGTCGGCTTCGTGGTCGACGACGCCATCGTGATGCTGGAGAACATCAGCCGCTACATCGAAGAGGGCGAGCGGCCGATGGCCGCCGCATTCAAGGGCTCCAAGGAAATCGGCTTCACCATCGTGTCGATTAGCATCTCGCTGGTCGCGGTGCTCATCCCGCTGCTGCTGATGGGCGGCATCATCGGCCGCCTGTTCCGCGAATTTGCGGTCGTGCTGGCGATGACGATCTTCGTCTCGATGTTCGTGTCGCTGACGCTGACCCCGATGATGGCCTCGCGCTTCCTGCGCGCCCATAATGAGGAACGGCACGGCCGTCTCTACAAGCTCAGCGAGCGCGGCTTCGATGCGATGCTGCGCGGCTATCAGAGCGCGCTCGACGTCGCGCTGCGCTGGAAGTTCACGACCCTGATGATCTTCTTCGCGACGCTGGCGCTGTCGATCTACATGTTCGTCATCATCCCGAAGGGCTTCTTCCCGCAGCAGGACGTCGGCCTGATCACCGCGACCTCGGAAGCCAATCAGGACATTTCGTTCGCCCAAATGAAGGGGAAGCAGGAGGAGCTCAGCAAGATCGTCATGCAGGACCCCGGCGTGGCGACGGTGGCGATGGCAATCGGCGGCAGCGGCCGGGCCGGCAACAACGGCAACATGTTCATCACGCTCAAGCCGCTGAACGAACGTGATGCCAACGCGCAGCAGATCATCGCCCGCCTGCGGCCCAAGCTGGAGAAGGTGCTCGGTGCCCGGCTGTTCATGCAGGCCGCCCAGGACGTCCGCCTCGGCGGCCGCCCCACCCGCACCCAGTTCGAGTTCACGCTGCAGGACGCCAACCTTGCCGAACTGAACGAATGGGCGCCGAAGATCCTCGGCAAGATGCAGACGCTGCCGCAGCTGCGCGACGTCGCCACCGACCAGCAGACCAACGGCACCACGGTCGAGCTCAAGATCAACCGCGACACCGCCTCACGCTACGGCATCCAGCCGCAGCTGATCGACGACACGCTCTATGATGCGTTCGGCCAGCGCCAGGTGACGCAGTATTTCACCCAGCTCAACAGCTACCACGTCATCCTCGAGGTGCTGCCCGAGCTGCAGGGCTCGATCGACACGCTGAACAACATCTACCTCAAGTCGCCGCTGACGGGCGAACAGGTGCCGCTGTCGACCTTTGCGAAGTGGACCACCGTGCCGGTACGGCCGCTGTCGATCAGCCATCAGGGCCAGTTCCCGGCGATCACCATCTCCTTCAACCTGGCGCAGGGCGTAGCGCTCGGCCAGGCGACGGAAGCGGTGCAGAAGGCAATGGTGGACCTCGGCGCGCCGCCGACCCTGAGCTCGAGCTTCCAGGGCACTGCGCAGGCGTTCCAGCAATCGCTGTCGACCGTACCGCTGTTGATTCTGGCTGCGCTCGTGGTCGTCTACCTGATCCTCGGTATCCTCTATGAGAGCTACATCCACCCGATCACCATTCTGTCGACGCTGCCGTCGGCCGGCGTCGGCGCGCTGGCGATCCTGATGGCTGCCGGCTTCGACTTCTCGCTGATCGCGCTGATCGGCATCATCCTCTTGATCGGCATCGTGAAGAAGAACGGCATCATGATGGTCGACTTCGCGATCGCCGCCGAGCGCGACCAGCACATGGAGCCGGTGGCGGCGATCCGTCAGGCCGCCCTGCTCCGCTTCCGTCCGATCATGATGACGACGATGGCGGCAATGCTCGGCGGCGTGCCGCTGATGCTCGGCACCGGCACCGGCTCGGAAATCCGCCAGCCGCTCGGCTACGCCATGGTCGGCGGTCTGATCGTCAGCCAGGCGCTGACCCTGTTTACGACGCCCGTCGTCTATCTCTATCTCGACCGGCTCTCCAACGCGTTTGCGAATTGGGGCCGCTCGCCGCGCGCCGACCACGACGCTGACGACGACGAAGACGGTTCGGTCAAGCAGGCCGCCGAGTGACTTGACTTTGCCCACATACCGGCACATCCGAAAGCTGTTCATTTCGGAGCCGGTACGGTGAAGATTGTCGCAAAATCGCTTGTCGTCCTGTTCAGCGCGTTCGGCCTGGCCGGCCATGGCCACGCCCAGGCGCCCAAAGGCAAGACTACGACCGTGCCGGTCGCGGCAGCCGCTCCCGCCGCCCCTCAAGGTGACGCCGCATCGCCCAACAACACCGGTTGGGTCGCGCGCTGCACCAGCGCGAGCCGCGAGGCGCCGCTCGAATGCGCGATGGAGCAGACCGCGGTGCTCACCAAGACCGGACAGCTGATCGTGCTGGTCAATATCCGCGTCCCCGGCGACACCCGCACGCCGATTGCGCTGATCCAGCTTCCGCTCGGGCTGAACCTGCCGGTCGGCGCCAAGCTGCAGGTCGACGACGGCAAGGCCGTCGATGTACCGATCCAGACCTGCGAGGCGCGCGGCTGCTACATCAATGCGCCGATCACCGCCGACGTCCTGACACAGCTCAAATCGGGCAAGCAGCTCAAGGTCTCGTTCCAGAATCTCGGCAAGGAAACCATCAGCATCCCGATGCCGCTCGCCGACTTCGCAACGGTGTACGACAAGATCAAATAGCGCCCCTATCGCTCGCGCTTGTAGAGGAAGGCGTTGTCCGGCTGCGGCATGCCGATGGACTTGTAGAACCCCACCGAGTCAGGCGCCGATAGCAACAGGCACATCGACTCGGGCCCGGCGAGGCGCCGCGTTTCCGCGATCAGGCGCTTGCCGATACCGTGCCCCTGATATTCCCGATCGACCGCGAGATCGGACAGATAGCAGCAATAGGCGAAGTCGGTCAGCGCACGCGAGACGCCGACCAGTCTGCCCGCCTTCCGCGCCGTCACGATCAGATTCGTATTGGCGATCATGCGCGCCATCCGGTCGGTATCCGCGAGCGGACGCCGCTCACCGAGGCCCGACTGGCGCAGCACATCGATGAACTCGTCGACGCCAATCGACGACTCGCGGGCATAGAGAATTTCGTCCATCAGCTTAAACCTCTGTCGCAACATCCCGGACCACACGTGCGAGACCATGGTGGATTACGCCGGGCTATTCCACCCTCGATGCTGTGACGGCACACGCGGCGTTGCATCCGGTCCGGCATCAGCCGCAGGCCGGGCAATCTCGTCGGAATTTGGGAGGATCGTTGCGCCGCTGAGGCAGGTTGGCTGGGGAACCTGGATTCGAACCAAGACAAACAGAGTCAGAGTCTGTTGTGCTACCGTTACACCATTCCCCAAGAATTGTCCGTGGGATCAACAGCTTAGCTGAATGACTGGACATCTCGGTGCAGCGGGTTCGCCTGCCAAATCAGCGCCCGCGCGAGAGCGACCTTCTACCTGCTTGGTCCCACGCTTGGCAAGCATTGTTGGCGGGCATCGGCGTAAAATCGCGGTCTGTGGTCGCGAATGAAGGCGCGTTCCCTTTCCCGCCTGCGACGTGGAAGCATCAGTTGCAGAAGCCCGCAAAGGCCATATGCGATAGTCTTGGTCGAGGGAGACTTGGGGCGAGAGACATTCGCACAATTTTCGGAATATTAGAAGTTTGCCCCTGAGTTGCCCGACGTGTCAAGTTGCTTGGCCGGACGCCGGCCATCGCCGGCTCCCTTGCATGGGGTTGTTTTCGATATTTTGGCAGCGCCCGCTGTCGCATGCATCGCACGTTCGTGCGAGATCGATCCGTGGCGTCTTGTTGAATGCGTACCGCAGCCGTCAGTACAGCCCGCCCGTCCCCGACCGCATCACGGCCCGATCCGCATCCGGCGAAATCGGCTGCTGGGTGCCGTCGATCACGTCGGTGCCGGCGACCAACGAGGAATCATAGGCCGGCGGCGCCTGGCCCGGCTTGAAGGCCTCGAGCACGACGCCCTTCTGACCGGACGAGGCGCGCAGGCCCGTCTTTGCATCGACCAGCACCAGCCGGATGCCGACCGGCTGCTTGAACGGGGTGGCCGGCTTGTCGGCGAGCGCGAGCTTCAGGAAGTCGCGCGCGATCGGCGCCGCGGTGTGACCGGCCTGCGCGTTGCGGCCGAGCGAGCGCGGCTTGTCGTAGCCGACATAGAGACCGACCACGAGGTCCGGCGAGAAGCCGACGAACCAGAGATCCTTGGCCTCGTTCGAGGTGCCGGTCTTGCCGGCGAGCGGCTTGCCGACGTCCTTCAGCGCCGTGCCGGTACCGGCCTGAATCACGCCCTCCATCAGCGAGGTGATCTGGTAGGCGGACATCGCGTCGAGCACCCGCTCGCGACGGTCGACGAGCTGCGGCTCGGGCTGGTTTTTCCAGCCCTCCGGCGCGTCGCAGCCGCGGCATTCGCGCTGGTCGTGCTTGAAGATGGTGTGGCCGTAGCGGTCCTGGATGCGGTCGATCAAGGTCGGCTTCACGCGGACGCCGCCATTGGCGATCATCGAATAGGCTGTCGCCATCCGCATCACCGTGGTCTCGCCGGCGCCGAGCGCATAGGCGAGATAGTTCGGCAACTCGTCATAGACGCCGAAGCGCTTGGCATACTCGCCGATCAGCGGCATGCCGATCTCCTGCGCGAGCCGCACCGTCACGGTGTTGAGCGACAGGCGCAGCGCGTTGCGCAGCGTCACCTGGCCCTGGTATTTGCCGGTCGAGAAGTTCTCCGGGCGCCAGACATTGCCCTGCCCCTGGTCGATCTCGATCGGCGCGTCGATCATGACGGTCGATCCGGTATAGCCGTTGTCGAGCGCCGACGAATAGACGATCGGCTTGAACGTCGAGCCGGGCTGCCGGTAGGCCTGCGTGGCGCGATTGAACTGGCTCTGGTCGAACGAGAAGCCGCCGACCATCGCGAGCACGCGGCCGGTATGCGGATCCATCGCCACCATCGCGCCCGACAATTCGGGTATCTGGCGCAGCCGGTACTGGCCTTCGATGGCGCGGCCGTCCTTGAAGAGCGGGTCGGCATAGATCACGTCGCCGGGCTGCAGCACCTGCGAGACAGCCGTCGGCGTCTTGCCCTTGCTCCTGGCCCAGCGCACGCCGTCCATCGTGATGATTCCGGTCTCGCGCTGCTTGCTGATGGCGCCGCCGAGCTCGCGGCCGGGCTGGAAGCCGATCCGCGCCGACTGGTCGTTGCTCTCGAGCACAACAGCCATTCGCCACGGCGAGATGTCGGAGAGCGACTTGATTTCGGCGAGCGGCACGCCCCAGTCGGCGGAAAGGTCGAGCTTCTGGATCGCGCCGCGATAGCCCTGCTGCTCGTCATAGTTCACGAGCCCCGCCACCATCGCCTTGCGCGCCATCACCTGGACCTTGGGGTCGAGGGTGGTGCGCACCGACAGGCCGCCTTCATAAAGCTTCTTCTCGCCATAGCGCTCGAAGATGTCGCGGCGGACCTCTTCCGAGAAATACTCGCCGGCGAAGGTGTGCGCGCCGTTGCTGCGGTTGGTGACGGCCAGCGGGTCCTTGCGCGCCTTGTCGGCGTCGGCCACGCTGATCCAGCCGTTCTCCTGCAGGCGGTCGATCACGTAGTTGCGGCGCTCGATGGCGCGCGCATGGTTGCGCACCGGATGCAGGCTGGCCGGCATTTTCGGCAGCGCCGCCAGATAGGCCGCTTCGGCGACCGTCAGTTCATTGACGGACTTGTCGAAGTAGACCAGCGAGGCCGCCGCGATGCCGTAGGCGCCGAGGCCGAGATAGATTTCGTTGAGGTAGAGCTCGAGGATCTTGTCCTTGGAATAGGCCCGCTCGATTCGCATCGCCAGCAGGGCTTCCTTGATCTTGCGGCTGAACGACACCTCGTTGGTCAGAAGGAAGTTCTTGGCGACCTGCTGGGTGATCGTGGAGGCGCCCTGCGGACGACGATTGGAACCGAAGTTCTGGACGTAGGAGACGCCGGCGCGCGCCATGCCGGTATAATCGATGCCGCCATGCTCGTAGAAATTCTTGTCCTCGGCGGCGAGGAAGGCGTTGATCACGAGCTTCGGCACCGCCTGGATCGGCAGGTACAGCCGGCGCTCCTTGGCGAACTCACCGAGCAGCGAACCGTCGGCCGCGTGGACGCGGGTCATCACCGGCGGCTCGTAGTTCTGGAGCTGCGAATAGTCGGGCAGATCCTTGGAAAAATGCCAGAACAGTCCTGCAACGGCGGCCAGACCAGCCAGGAACAGGATGGTTCCTGCGGTGAACAGGAACCCGAAGAACCGCAACAGAAATTTCATCGACCAGATTTCCGTGGCGAATACGTCGCTCGTTCTGAGCGCGCTGCGTGCCACTTAGGCCGCCCGGTATATCGGTCGCTCCCCTGACCTGCAATTCAGCACCGGATAATTAAAGCGCGCCAGGCGTCAAACTTATGCCATAGAGCCCGGCTCGCGCGCGCAGCCAAATCAGCGGACCTTCCCGGCCCGACCTGGCGAGCCCCCGGGTGGCAGCGTCCACCGTACGCCACGGCGCCGCTCGATTCGCGCACGCCTCGCCGAATCCTGCGCCCCCTTGATCGTCGCGCTTGCGCCGAGGGCGCGCTGCGAAAGGAAAGCGCTGGACGGACCGACCGCTTTCCCTACCCGGCTGCCTGCCGTTGCGGGCAACGAGTCAGCAGAAAACCGGTGGACAGTCCCGCAGCGCCCACCGGATCAATGATTTGTTAACTATAACTACCGCAAGTTGTTGGCATACACGCGACTCGCGACGGGCTGATTTCCATGGCACTGCGCGGATTTAAACGGCCTTTTGCGGTCGACCAGACCGTACTCGGATTTCCAAGACCGCCCACGTCGGCCATGGGAACGGAAGCCCTGGACCTCGTCTATCAGGCGGCGGACTTGTTCCGCAGCATCGAGGACAGGGCTCGCGCCGGGGAAGCCCGCGCCGAGGCTGCCGAACAGGCGCAGCTCGAAATCATCGCTGCCACCGAGCGCAAGCTGAGGGATGCATCGCGGGCGCTCGAAGAGGCCCGGCGGCGCATTGAGTCCCAGCAGGAGCAGCTCGACGCGGCCGAATTCCGCGCCCAGGCCGCCGAAGCCGAGGCGCGCGAAGCCAAGCAGTCGCTGGCCCTGGTCGAGGACGCGATCCGCCGGCGCCTGCTGCTGACCAGCGGGCACGACGACGGCAGGTCGAGCGCCGTCGCCTGAGGCGCCACCGATTTTCGCCCGCTGCGGCCGTGCCCGGCCGCCACCACGCGATTGTGCAACGACAATCAATAGCCGCTAGCGAGCCCCGAGTTACGGCGCGGATCGTTGGCGCCATAGAAGCGGTTGTTGCCGACCGGCTCGCCGCCGAGCGACGGCGCGCCGATGACGATGACCGCGAGGTGATTGGCCGGCTGCGGCGGACCGAACTTGTGGCCCATCCCTTCCAGGATCTTCCGCGTGTCCGGCGACAGCGTGTAGTCCTCGAGGTTGGTCAGTTCCGGAAGCCACTGCTGATGAAAGCGCGGCATGTCGACGGCTTCCTGCGCGTTCATGCCGTAGTCGACGGCGTTGATCATTGTCAGCAGCACGGCCGTGATGATTCGGCTACCGCCCGGAGTGCCCAACACCATCACCGGCTTGCCGTCCTTGGTCACGATGGTCGGGCTCATCGAGGACAGCGGGCGCTTGCCCGGGACAATCGAGTTGGCTTCCCCCTGCACCAGGCCGTAGAGGTTCGGCACGCCGACCTTGGCGGTGAAGTCGTCCATCTCGTCATTGAGCAGCACACCGGTCTTGGCCGCGGTCACCTTGGCGCCGAACCAGTCGTTCAGCGTGTAGGTGACCGACACCGCGTTGCCCTCCTTGTCGGCGATCGAATAATGCGTGGTGTTGCTGCCCTCGTGCGGCGGAACGCCGGGCTTGATGTCCTTCGATACGCCGGCCTTGGCCGGATCGATCGCGGCGCGGATCTTGGCGGCGTAATTCTTGTCGAGCAGGCGGTCGAGCGGATTCTTCACGAAGTCGGGATCACCGAGATAGCTGTTGCGGTCGACATAAGCGTGCCGCATCGCCTCGATCTGATAGTGCACCGCCTGCGCGGAGTGGTAGCCGAGCTCCTTCAGCGGATAACCCTCGAGGATATTCAGCATCTCGCAAATGACCACGCCCCCCGAGCTCGGCGGCGGCGCCGAGACCACGTGGTAGCCGCGATAATCGCATTCGACCGGCGCGAGTTCGCGGACCTTGTAGTTGTCGAGATCCTCCTGCGTGAGCAGGCCCTTGCCGGCCTGGCTCGAGGCGACGATGGCCGCCCCCACCCAGCCCTTGTAGAAACCGTCGGTGCCGCGCTTGCTGATCTCACGCAGCGTCTCGGCGAGCTCGTGCTGCGTCAGCCGCTCGCCGACCTGGAACGGCTTGCCGTTGTTGAGGAAGATCGCCGCCGAGGCCGGATCGTCCTGAAAATCCTTGGTCGAGGTCTGCAGCATGCTGACGTCGCCCTGGTCGAGCACGAAGCCGTCCTCGGCGAGCTGCAGCGCCGGTGCGATCACGTCCGCACGCTTCATCGTGCCGTACTTCTCGCGCGCATATTCCATGCCGGCCACCGAGCCCGGCACGCCGACGGCGAGATGCCCCTTGGTCGACAGGCCGGGGACGACGTTGCCGTCCTTGTCGAGATACATGTTGGCGGTGGCGCCCTTCGGCGCGGTCTCGCGGAAATCCAGGAAGGTCTTGCGGCCGTCGGCAAGCTGGACGGTCATGAACCCGCCGCCACCAAGATTGCCGGCGGCGGGATAGGCCACCGCAAGCGCGTAGCCGACCGCAACCGCCGCATCGACCGCGTTGCCGCCGCGCTTCAACACCTCGACGCCGACTTGCGTTGCGAGATGCTGCGCCGAGACCACCATGCCGTTCTCGGCAGCGACCGGCGCGACCGATGCTGCGCGACCTGGTACCGCCGACATGAGGCCGACCGAAACAATCGCGGCGACCATCCACCGCGCGTGCGCTGTTGAATTTTGCATGGGAGCCTCCCCGGGAATGCCGACTTGTCGCGGCTTGCGGTGCTATCTCAACGCGTACATCTAGCAGGCCGCTCGCTTGCGCACTATAGGCGCGCGCTCCGCTCAGCGCTTACCGGCAAACGGCTGTGACGTCGACCATAGGCCGCATAGATCGCAAGCCCGATCACGAGCCACACCGCGAGCCTGATCCAGGTGTCGAGCGGCAGGCCGAACATCAGGAACAGCGAGGTTCCAACGGCCGCCGGGGCCACCAGCCAGATTGCGGGCGCGATGGGCGCACACGGCGCAGAAAAGCCTCCGGCGGGCATGCCGGAGGCTTCGGAGGTCGTACTGAAGATGGAAGCAACACCTCTTCTGGTTGTGGTCAATGAGACCTTTGAAAACTCAACTTTCCGAAGCGATCTCTCGCGGACTGCGATAGTTCACCAGTTGCGCTGAGCGCGGAGGAGCAGGAGGACCGTGTCCTGGTTCTTC
>NZ_JACMYK010000180.1 GCF_020889785.1 Bradyrhizobium acaciae | reverse complement strand
CGTGGTGCCCTTGGCGTCCTCAGGCAGGTTGATCACGGTGGCGGCGGCGCCAACCGAGTCCGCAAGGGCCATCACCGCGCCGCCGTGGATCGTGTTGCGGAGGGTGCAGAGGTCCGGCCGCACCAGCATTTTCGCGACCACGCGATCCTGGCCGGCCTCGGTGAAGGTGACGCCCTTCAGTTCCGCAAACGGCATCTTCATCGACTGGATCTTTTCGAGCGGCGTCATGGGCACTCCCTGCTTTGTGGCCTTCTTCGAGGTTTGGTGCCGGTATGATGGATTGCTCGATCGGGCCCGGCAATGACGTCCGAGGTAATGGCGACCATGACGTTATCGCCACCGTGACAATGTGCCGCCCAGCCTGCATACCCTCGCCGATGCGCGACTTCCCTCCCCGCCGGATCGTCTGCCTGACCGAAGAGACGGTCGAGACGCTCTATCTGCTCGGAGAACAAGACCGCATCGTCGGCGTCTCCGGCTATGCGGTGCGGCCGCCGCAGGTGCGCCGCGAGAAGCCGCGCGTGTCCGCCTTCATATCCGCCGACATTCCGAAGATTCTGGCGCTCGACCCCGATCTGGTGCTCGCCTTCTCCGATCTACAGGCCAACATCGTCGCCGATCTCGTCCGCGCCGGCGTCGCCGTCCATGTCTTCAACCAGCGTGACGTCGCCGGCATCCTGGCGATGATCCGCACCCTCGGCGCGATGGTCGGCGCCGCCGACCGCGCCGGTGGGCTCGCGCAAAGCCTCGAGCAACGGCTGGCCGCGATTGCAGCCGCGCCGCACCCGGGGCCGCCGCCAAAAGTCTATTTCGAGGAATGGGACGATCCGCTGATCAGCGGCATCGGCTGGGTCTCCGAACTGATCGAGATCGCCGGCGGCACGGACGCATTGCCGCACCTACGCACCCATAAGGCCGCCAAGGATCGCATCGTCGCGCCGGATGCCGTGCGCGAGGCGATGCCCGACGTGATCCTGGCCTCCTGGTGCGGCAAGAAGGTCGTGCCAGACCGCATCCGCCAGCGCCCCGGCTGGCGCGACATTCCGGCTGTCCGCAACGACCGCATCGTCGAGATCAAGTCGTCGATCATCCTGCAGCCCGGCCCTGCTGCGCTGACCGATGGGCTCGATGCGATCGTGAAGGCGTTATGGGCGCGGCACCTTTGATTGCTCGCCGCAGCCACTATGAGGCTTCAGGATAACGCTCGTTGCTCACGTCACCGCATTCACGACCTGATATTCTTGCCGGCGCCACACCCCGCCATTGATCACCCCCTCAATGATTTCGGCGGCCTTCAGCACCTCGGCTTCGCCGATATAGAGCGGCGTGATCCCGAACCGCATGACGTCCGGCGCCCGGAAGTCGCCGATCACGCCGCGGGCAATCAGCGCCTGCATGGCGGCATACCCGCCGGCAAAGGCGAAGGAAACCTGCGAGCCGCGCTGCGCATGCGCCCGCGGCGTTACCAGCCTCAGCGACGGACAGCGTCGTGCGATCTCAGCTATCAGCAAGTCGCCGAGCGCGAGTGAGCGCGCGCGGACTTCGCCAATATCGACCCGATCCCAGATGTCGAGCGATGCCTCCAGCGCGGCCATCGCCAGCACCGGCGGTGTGCCGACACGCATACGCTCGACGCCATCAGCAGGTTGATAGCCGAGATCGAAAGCGAACGGCTTTGCGTGCCCCATCCAGCCCGACAACGCAGCGCGCGCCTGATCAGCATGCCGGGGCGCGACGTAGAGGAAGGCCGGCGCGCCGGGGCCCGCGTTGAGATATTTGTAGGTGCAGCCGGCTGCGAAATCGACGCCGACGCCGGCAAGATCGACAGGCAGCGCGCCGGCCGAATGCGCGAGATCCCAGACCGTGACGATGCCGAGCGCATGCGCCTTCGCGGTCAGGGCCCGCATGTCGTGGCGACGGCCGGTGCGGTAGTCGACCTCAGTCAAATAGAGCACCGCAATCTCGTCCGACAGCGATGGCTCGATCTCCTCCGGGGCCGTCAGCCGCAATTGATGTCCACGCCCGAGCGTGGCGATCAGCCCTTCCGCCATATAGAGATCGGTCGGGAAATTACCCGTATCGGACAGAACGACCTTGCGCTCCTGGTTCATCTCGAGCGCGGCCGCAAGCGCCTGATAAACTTTGAGCGACAACGTATCGCCGATCATCACCGTGCCTGGAGCGGCGCCGATCAGGCGAGCGAGGCGGTCGCCAAGGCGGCGCGGCTGCACGTACCAGCCGGCGCTGTTCCAGGCGCGAATGAGCTCATCGCCCCACTCGGCGGCGATGACATGCGCAACGCGTTCGGCAACGCCCGTTGGCAGCGCACCGAGCGAGTTGCCGTCGAGATAGATGACATCAGCGGGCAGATGGAACATTGCCTTGGTGTCGTCGTAGACGCGCAATTGCGATTTCGCTTCGATCATGGCCATTCGCTCAGAGGATGGTACGGACGCGCCACAGTTCAGGAAACAGCTCGACCTCGAGCATCCGCTTCAGATAGCCGACCCCATCGGTGCCGCCAGTGCCGCGCTTGAAGCCGATGACGCGCTCCACCGTCGTCACGTGATTGAAGCGCCATCGACGAAAATAATCTTCGAAGTCGACCAGTTTCTCGGCGAGCTCGTAGAGCGTCCAGTTGGCTTCAGGAGCTTCGTAGACGCGGCGCCAGGCTTGCATCACGCCTTCGTCGAAGTGATGGGTCTCGTGGACGTCGCGTGACAGGACGGTCGCGGGCATGGTGAGCCCCTTGCGGTCGGCAAGCCGGAGCACCTCGTCATAAAGGCTCGGCGTCGCCAGCTCGGTCTTGAGCAAAGCCACCACCTCGGGGTCATGCGCGTGCGGTTTCAACATCGCCTCATTGCGATTGCCGAGCAGATACTCGATCAACCGGTATTGATACGACTGGAAGCCAGAGGATTGGCCCAGCCGCGAACGGAAATGGGTGTACTCGCTGGGCGTCATGGTACGCAGCACGTCCCAGGCATTGTTCAGCTGCTCGAAGATGCGGGAGACACGCGCGAGCATCTTCATCGCCGGCGACACCTCTTCGCGGGCGATGGCGTGACGGGCGGCACGGAGCTCGTGGATGGCGAGCCGCATCCACAGTTCGGAGGTTTGATGCTGGATGATGAAGAGCATCTCGTCATGCGCCTCCGAAATCGGATGCTGGGCGCCAAGCAGTGCATCGAGCCGCAGGTAGTCGCCATACGACATTTTCCGGGCGAAATCGGTCTCGGCGCCATCGACCGCGGGATCGTAGTCGTTGCTGCTCATGACACATCCTCTCGATCGATCCACTGCCTCAAGCAAGGCCCAGAAGACGCCTCGTGATGGCGGAGGACGGATCCTTCAGCCCATCGACAACAGTAAAATGGTTATGCCCGGGCTCGACGACGAGGTGCGTGGGCACGTCGAATCCGATCCAGATGTTGGCCATCAGCTCTGCCTGACGGATAAACTCGGGTCGTTCGCTGCCGCCGACCCAGGTGGTAAGCCGCGACTTGCCCCGTGGCAGATGCAAGGCGGCGCTTTCGAGCGCTGCCTCGCTCATGTTCATCCGGAGCGTCTCGTTCATCACGGTCTTCAGGAGCGGTCGCAGGTCGTGCAGACCGCTGATCGACAGCGTCGCCACGATCCTGTCGTAGACCTCGGGTTCGAGAAGGCCGTCGTCGCACAGCATGCGCGTAACGAGATGGCCGCCTGCGGAATGGCCGGCCAATCGAATAGGCCCCGAGACCTGGGCGGCAGCCGAGGCAATCGCGACCGCGATCTCGGTCGTGATGTCGGAGATGCGCACGGCCGGTGTCAGCGTGTAGCTTGGCAGCGCCACCGTCCAGCCGTGGCTTCGCGCGCCCTCCGCGAGGTCGGTCCATGACGATTTATCGAAGCGCATCCAATAACCGCCATGCACGAAGACGACGAGACCCTTGCTGTCGCCGTCCGGCAAGACCAGGTCGAGACGCTGCCGTTCTTCGGATCCATAAGCGATGTCCGGCCTGAATGATTTGAGTCTGGCGCGATAGGCGGCCGCGCGCTTCGCCCACCGCGCCGGCAGCTCGTCCGAACCCGGCACGTGGGCCGAATTGGCGTAGGCATCATCCCAATCGCGCATCGTGGCTCTCCGAGGATTCGCCGTCGATCGGATGCCACTTTGCCACCGGCGGGGTTGTTCGCCCAGCCCTTATTTGAAGCTTAAAGCATCGAGATGGCCTTTGCAGGCAAGTGGTCGATTGGCCGCGGGTTCGATTCGCCTCTCTCGATTGCGGATGCCAGCGGCGAAGCGCCGGGCTCTCTCCACTCGGGCAGTGATCCTCGCCCGAGCTCCCCGGCAAGCGGAGCGATAGCGCGCCGAACCCGCAACACAAAAGGCTACGCCTTCTCCACCCCGCACCATTCCGCGATGAACAGCGCCATGGCCTTGGTCGCTTTCCGCAGCGAGTCCAGCTCGACATATTCGTTGAAGCCGTGCATCGCCGCGCCGCTGGCGCCGAAGCAGAGGCTCGGGATGTCGTGGTTCAGGCCGTAGAAGCGCGTGTCGGTCAGCGCGGTGAAGGCGCGATCTTCCACCGCGCCGCCATAGACCGCCTGATGCGCCTTGGCGAAGGCGGCCTCCGGCGCCTCGGAGTTCACCAGCTCGTAGCCTTCCGACAGGAAGCCCGACCATTCCACCTGCGGCGGATTGTTGGAGAGGAAGCGATGGTCGCGCGCCGCCGCCGACACGCAGGCCAGAATCTCCTTCTGGCATTCGGCGATCGACCAGCCCGGCAGCACTGCGATCCGGCAGTCGACGTCGCACCAGGCCGGCACGCTGGAGGCCCAGTCGCCGCCCTTGATGATGCCCGGATTGAAGTTGATCGGATGATTGACGTCCTTGAAATGCTTGTCGGCCTTGGCGCGCTCGTTCCAGGCGATCTCGAGCTTCTCCAGCGCGTGCACCAGATGATACGCCGCCATGATCGCGTTCGAGCCCGCACCGGCTTCGAACACATGCACCGGGAAGCCGCGCACCTTCAGGCGGAACCAGATCACGCCGACCTGCGAGCGGATCATCTTGCCGTTGGTTGGCTCCGGGATGAAGCAGGCATCGGCGCGATAGCCGCGCTGCAAGGTCGAGAGCGCGCCGACGCCGGTGCTCTCCTCCTCGATCACCGACTGGAAGTGAATCCGCGCTGTCGGCCTCAGCCCGGCCTTCTTGATCGCATCCAGCGCATAGAGCGCGGCGATGGTGCCGGACTTCATGTCGCAGGCGCCGCGGCCGTACATCCTGCCGTCCTTGATGACGGGCGAGAACGGCGGCGTCTCCCACATCTCCAGCGGGCCGGTCGGCACCACGTCGCAGTGGCCCTGCAGGATCAGCGATTTGCCGGCGTTGGTGGCCGGACGGTAGGTACCCACCACCGTGCGGGCCTTGGAGAAATCATGCTCGATCGGGCCGAAGCCGCGCAGGTCCTTCAGTTCGTCGAGATTGATGTGCCAATCGTCGACCTCATAACCGCGCTCGCGCAGGAGATCGGCGATCATGTCCTGGCACGGCCCCTCGGCGCCGCGGGTCGAGGGGATCGCGACAAAGGCCTGCGTCGCCGCAAGCTGCGCATCGAATCCTTCGTCAACGGCGCTGAGGATTCGTTGTTGCGTCTCGGCAGTCATGCGGTGGCTCCATCGGGAAAGGCAGAAAGGTGGGAGCCGCAACGTAACCTGATTTCACTCAGCGGGGTATTGCGCAAAATAGGCATCCCGCAATGCATCTTCGAGCAGACGGCCTTCCGAATAGCCATCGAGCGTCGCAGGCCGCGTCACGCCGTCGAGCAGCCGCGGACACGGCTCGGGCGCACCGAGCACGGTGCGCACCGGAATACGCTCGGCATAGATCGGCAACTCGTAATCCTCGTCGTCGTCGGCGACGCCCTTGGCGCGCACCTTCGCCGAGGCCTCCTCGATCTCCATCGCGATGAACGAGGTCGCCTTGATCTCCTGCTTGTTGCTGGCGCGCAGGCCCGCAGTGCGCTCGGGAAAGAAGCGGTCGACCATCGCGACGATCGCCCGCTCCTTCTCTGCAGGATCGGTGACGAGATAGGCGGAGCCGAACGCCATCACCGCGCGATAGTCGGCCGAATGGTTGAAGCCGCAGCGTGCCAGCACCAGACTGTCGAGATGGGCGACCGTCAGGCAGACGCGCTGGCCCTCGGACTGGTTCTCCAGCATCCGGCTCGCGCTCGAGCCGTGCCAGTAGAGCTTGGTGCCCTCGCGCCAGAAGAAGGTCGGCGTGCAATAGGGCTGGCCGTCGATCACATAGGAGACGTGGCACAGCATCGAGGCGTCGAGGATCTTGTGCACGGTGGCGTGGTCGTAGAAGCCGCGGTCATGCCTGCGCTTGACCCGGTTGCGGGGCGATAGGGGATAGGACGGAGTGGACGCGCCTTCGGTCACGGTGAACCTCGCGAAATCTGGAATATGTCCAGAGTTGTAGCTGTTCATTTGGTCTGCGATAGTGCCAATTCCATGCGAAAAATTCCGACCAATTCCCGCAAGCCCGGGGCGCGCAAACCGGAGCTGCCGCTCGACCTCACCGGCCCGCATGTGACGGCGGGCGCAGCCTCGCAGCAGCGGCTCTATCAGGCGCTGTGCCACACCATCGTCGGCGGCCTCGTCAAGCCGGGCGAGCCGCTGCCGCCGTCACGCACACTCGCCAGGCAGACCGGCTTTCGCCGCAACGCCGTCACCACGGCCTATGAGCGGCTGATCGCCGACGGCTTTGCGGTGGCAACCACCGGCTCCGGCACCTTCGTCGCCGCGCGCATTCCGGCGCAGGCCGGCGCGCCGCGGCGTGCCAGGATCGAGATCGAGCCGCCGCAGCACAATGCGCTGTCGCTCGGCTGCACGCACATCGATGACCGCGCGCTGCAGCGCTTCCGCGCCTTTGCCGGCCGCAGGCTGCGCGCCTTCGGGTCCGAGCATCTGCATTACGGCGATCCCCGCGGCAGCAGCGAGCTGCGCGCCGCGATATCAGACCATCTGCTGTCGGCGCGCGGGCTGCGCTGCGACCCCGACCAGATCATGTTGGCGTCGGGCACGCTGCATGCGCTGCGTATTGTATTAGGGGCTATCCTCAAGCCGGGCGACCAGGTCTGGTGCGAGGACCCCGGCTATCCGGCGGCGCGGCGCGCGATCGAGCATTGCGGCTATCGCCCGGTGTCGGTGCCGGTCGACGGCTCCGGCATGCGCGTCGACAAGGGCCGCGCATCCGCGCCGAGCGCGCGCGCCGCCTACGTCACACCATCGCACCAGTTTCCGCTCGGCGTGCAGATGTCGATGCCGCGCCGGCTTGAATTGCTCGACTGGGCCCGGGATGCCGGGGCCTTCGTGTTCGAGGACGACTACGACAGCGAGTTCCGCTATGACGGCGCGCCGCTGTTGTCGCTCGCGGGCATCGATCATTTGCGGCGCGTGATCTACATGGGCACGTTTGCGAAGACGCTGTTTCCGGGATTGCGGATCGGTTACTGCGCCCTGCCCGAAGCCTTGATCGGTCCGGTCACGGCGGCGCGCGCCGCGCTCGATCGCTTCCCCGGCACCCTGATGGAAGGCGCGGTCGCTGACATGCTGAACTCCGGCGCCTTCGCCGCCAATCTGCGCAAGGCGCGCAAGCTTTATCGCGAGGCGCGCGACGTGTTGGCGTCGACGCTTCAGAATGCATCCGAAGGCGAGCTCACAGTCCCCGTGCCGTCGCAGGGCCTGCACCTCGTGGCGCGGCTCGATCCTTCGACCGATCCGCTTGTGGCCGCGCAGGCCAAGGCGGCCGCCGGCGTCGGCGGCTGGCTGCTCGCCGAGACCTATCATCGCGCGCGTCCACTGCCGGGCTTCGTGCTGGGATTTTCCGGTCATCCGGTTCCGCAACTCGTCGCGTCGGCGGAACAGCTGGCGAAGACAACGCTGACTGCGCTGCGCGCGACGCGCAAGATATCTATCAAGCCAGCCGCCAGACTGCCACGCTCTAGGAGAATCGCAGCCGCCTGACTAAGGTCGCCCCCGTTCAGTCAGTGTCCGCTTACGGAGATACCGGATGCCCAATCGGAACGTCCTGTATCTCGTGATCGGCGCGCTGGTCGTGATCGCAGGCATGCTCGGCTACAATCTTTATCAGGCGAAGAAGCAGCCCGAAGGCCTGCAGATCAATGTCGGCCCCGATGGGGTCAAGATCCAGAACAAGTGAAGGAGGCCGCGATGCCGCGCATCGGATTGGTTGCGCTGGTCAGCGCCGCAGCACTTGGCGCGATGGCTCACTCCGCCGTCGCGGAGCAATCCTACATGCGCGAGGGCGACATCGTCGACCTCCGGGTCGGTCAGCGCGTCCTCGTCGATGACGGCTCTTGCCCGGCCGGCAGATCAAGCAGGTCATCGGCGCCAAGCTGAGCCAGAACGGCGTGGTGCGGACCCTCAGCTGCGTGCCGCGCCTCGCCAAAAAATAACGCCCGCTTCCGCGAGGCGCGCCTGCATCGTCATTGCATCAACGCGCCGCTCAGTTCGAGATCGGCTCGAACATGCATTGCAGCGTCGGCTTGGCGATCTTGGTGAAGGTCGGGCCGATCTCGCTTTGCTTGGACGACGGCACCCAATCGGTCTCGATCGTCGGCACACCGGTCTCGCTGATGCCGCGCAGCAGCGCCTGGCGGAGATCTGGATCATCCACCGTCGCAGCGGCATGATCATGCAGGCAGCCGCACACGGCCTCGGGATGCGCCCAGCGGCCGAGCATATGCGGCGCGCATTGGCGGACGAATTCGTCGCGCGGTTCAGGCACCCGGTACAGCGACCGGATCTGCATCGACTCGAGCGGGAGCTGGGATTGGGCTTGCGCGGAACCCGCCAGAACAAGCGATGCAAACATCGCGGCGGAACAGATACGGAGCAACATGGGGAGCCTTTACCGGCAGTTCTGTTTGTCGCGTCGCGCTCAGTTGGCCTGCGCCATCACCATCGGGGCCGAGGTGACGACCGGCGAGCCGTTATAGGAGAAGGTGCCGATGCCGGGCAAACCGCTGTCCGGGGTGCCAGCCATCGACGAACCGGCCATCACGAAGGCGAAGGCGAGGATCAGGCTCATGGTCCGCATTTGTCTGTCTCCGTCATTCCGACTTGGCGCCCGGCGCCGTTGTGTTGACGGCTTGATAACGATCTGCCGTTTCCGGAGTTCTGCGGAACAAGCTGAAAATGGTTTCGTCGGCACGTGAATTGTTTCGTCGACGAGCGGTCCACGAAACATTGACCGAAAAATGCCAATGTTTTCAGTAGCCGGTACGCTGCAGGCAGCCTGCTCAAGATTTCGAGCGTTCAACCTGCCTGGCTGTGGATGGCTCGATTATGCGTGCAAATTGAGCGCCCTACCGCGCTTTCTTAACTTTCCTCTGCTGAGACAGGATGCAGCGCAGCAAGGGCTGCATGAACCGGGCGACGGTTCGGCCGACTTATCTGGGCGCCGTGCAACCATCTCCGCGGTCGCACGTTGTGGTGATTCCCGATCACAACGGTTATTGTGATCCGATCCAACGAAGGATGTCGGTCGTGGGCAATGGCAACATGGGTGTTGGCAACGAATCCGCGGCGAGCAAATCCGGCCAGCAGCAACAGATGACGGCCGCGATGCCGCAGCAGGGCGCTTATGTGATGGGCGACAACGAGTGCGCGCCGCAGAAGCTGGTCCGCCTCGTCGGCTGCCGCGACTCGAAAGTCCGTCCCGGCCTCAGCCTCGGTCCGAAGCAGTTCGGGCAAACCAACCGCTAGCTCGCCCGCCGCTTCAGCCGAACCGGCCAAGCCCCTGCGCCGGCTATTGAATGAACTCGCCGCACTTCTGCACGGCGGTGGCGTCGGCTGCGCCCCAGGGCATGATCGGCACCGACGACGTCGAGTTCTTCGGCGAGCCTTCGATCAACCGGTCCGAATAGACCATGTAGACCAGCACATTGCGCTTGGCGTCGCAGCCGCGCACGATCTGCATCTTCTTGAAGAACAGCGACCGGCGCTGCCGAAACATGTCGTCGCCCTGGCCGAGCTTGTTCTTGAAACGGATCGGCCCGATCTGCCGGCAGGCCAGCGAGATATCGGAGACTTCCTCAGCGAGGCCAAGCCAGCCCTTGAAGCCGCCCTTCTCCGGCACCGTGAAGTGACAGGCAACGCCCTCGACCTCGGGGTCGTCGACGCCATAGGTGGCGAGCTTGTCGTTGGGGCTCACCCATTTGAACACGGTCGAGCGGCGAAAAATCAGGTCCGGCTCGTCCGCTGCGGCCGCGGGAGCCGCCTGCCCCAAGGTCAACACCAGGCTCAGCACCGTCAGCAGCGCCGCGCATCCCCATTGAGACAACAGTCGCAGGTCACACAAGCTCACAGTTCTCGATGTCATTGAGGTCTCCGCGGGATGGTTCCCGCCTATGTAGTGCGCAAACGCCGCACAGGAAGGCGCTGACAGTTCGGTGATCAGACCGCGCGCTTTAACCTCTTGTGAGGCTTTTTTGTTACTGTTTCGTCGAAACTTGGCCCCTCACGGAAGGGTTAGATCGCTTGCGCTGGTGAACGCGTTCGGCGTCTGCGACAACCAATGGATAGTTTGGACTGGGATTCGGAATATGCGCGCAAGCGGACGTCGGATTTCGATTTTTGATTCTGCGAATGGGCGGTTCTGGCAGTTTGCAATTCTGACGGCGGCCGGCACCGTCGCTGCCTCCTCACAGGCCGATGCAGCGCTGTTCTACTGGAATCGCGACTCTGCCTATTACGGCGGCGAATACGAGCCGACGCCGCTGCCACAGCCGCACCGGCAAAAGCTGAAGGGCAATGCCGCCAAGAAGAAGCCGTCGATTGAGAAGGAAGCCGGCAGCAAGCCGCAGGGTCCCCTGATCATCTCGGTCTCGATCGACCAGCAGCGGGTCAGCGTCTACGACGCCAACGGCCTCTACGCGGAGAGCCCGGTGTCGACCGGCATGAAGGGGCACTCGACCCCGATGGGCGTCTTCAGCGTCATCCAGAAGCAGAAGTACCACCAGTCCAACATCTATAGCGGCGCCCCGATGCCGTACATGCAGCGCATCACCTGGTCGGGCATCGCGATGCACGCCGGTGTGCTGCCCGGCTATCCCGCGTCCCATGGCTGCATCCGGATGCCGATGTCGTTTGCGGTCAAGATGTACAACTGGACGCGGATGGGCGCGCGCGTGTTCGTCACGCCGGGCACGATCTCTCCCGAGAATTTCTCGCACCCGTTACTGGTGACGCAGAAGGTCGCGCCGCCGCAGCCGGTTGCGGACGACGTTCTGAAGATGGATGCGCCGCTCGGCGTGAAGACCGACAAGGGCGCCGACAAGCCGCAGACCGGCCTCGAGCTGCGCAGCAGCGTCGGCCATGCGGCCTCGCTGCGCGACAACACCCACACCGCTGATGCCAGCGGCGCGAGCGCGTCGGTGACGATGTCCGATGCGTCCTCCTCCGCCGCACGCGACGCCATCGCGGAGAAGCTTGCGGCTGACAGGCCCGAGCTGACCAAACCCGAGACCACCGCCGCTGACACGGCCGAGACCAATTCCGCCGCCGGCAACGGCAGCCTCGCGACCGACGACAAGACGGTCGGCGAATCCACCGGCAGTACCGACACGCCGACGACCGAGGTCTCCGCGAACGACCCGGTGAAGGCCGAAGCCAAGGCCGACGAGCCGAAGGCGGACGCCGCCACGCCCGGCGTCGCCGATGCGCCCAAGACCGATCAATCGAAGACCGATCAATCGAAGGCCGATGCGGCCAAGGCTGATGCACCCAAGGCTGACGCGGCAAGCAAGGACACGGCCAGGGCTACGGATGCGGTCAAGACCGCCGACAAGCCCGCCGAGGCAGCTATCGCCGATGCGCCCGATGCCACGAAGGATATAGCCAAGGATCCGGCCCGGCTGCCGGGCGTCGCCAGGATCGACGCGCCGAAGCGCGCCGGCCAGATCGCGGTGTTCATCAGCCGCAAGGATTCCAAGCTCTATGTGCGGCAGAACTTTGCGCCGCTGTTCGAGGTGCCGGTGACGATCGCGGAAAGCGACCGGCCGCTCGGCACCCACGTGTTCACGGCGGAAGCCGACAAGACCGATACGAACCTGCTGCGCTGGTCGGTGGTGACGCTGCCGACCCGCAATGCCGCGCGCATCGACGTCGAGGAGCGTGCCTCGCATCGCCGCAAGGTGGTGGCTGCATCGCCGGTCGAAGCCAAGCCGCAGCCGGCAACCAACACCCCGGCCGAGGCACTCGACCGCATCTCGATTCCGGCCGATGCGATGGCGCGGGTCAACGAAGCTCTCGGCACCGGCGGTTCGATCATCGTGTCCGACCTCGGCGTCAACCAGGGCGAGACCGGCGAAGGCACCGACTTCATCCTGCCGCTGCGCTGACTGCAAGCCATAACGCCTTCTTGAAAGCCCGCGTTTGCTCCGCTGGACTATAGTCGCCGGAACATCCGTCCGGGGACGAGACCATGATGGACCGCAGGACACTGATCGTGGCGACGTTCGCCGCGGCCGCAGGATCCCGTGCGCTGCGTGCCGAGCAGCCCGCGATGAGCCGGATCACGGCCTACGCCTTCTCTTTCCCGGCACTCAGCGGCGGCGACATTCGCCTTGGCGACTACGCCGGCCATCCCCTGATGATCGTGAACACGGCCTCGCTCTGTGGATTCACGCCGCAATATGCAGGGCTGCAGCAATTGTGGACCGAATTCCGGGAGCGCGGCTTCGTCATCATCGGCGTCCCCTCCAATGATTTCGGCGGCCAGGAACCCGGCGGCCCGACCGAGATCGCCGAGACCGCGCAGCATCAATACGGCGTCACCTTCCCGATCGCTGCGAAAGCGGTGGTCAAGGGCGCAAACGCGCATCCGTTTTACCGCTGGGCCGCCGAGGCGCGGCCGAAGGACGTGCCGCGCTGGAATTTCCATAAATACCTGATCGGCCGCGACGGCTACATTGCCGACGTCTTCCCTGAGTCGGTCACGCCCGACGATACCCGCATCAAGACCGGGATCGCACGGGCATTGGCGGCCGCCTGACAAGTGGCGATAATCCCCGGAATTAACTGATCCCACGAGGATTTTGGGCACAGGCCCGCCACGTTCATTGCCTTGGCGTCGCGACTGCGACTAGGGTACGATGGGTTGGGGGCGAAAGCGGCCCGGTCGCGGCGATGCCGCCGCCTGGAGCGCGATCAGCAGGGAACACGCCATGCGCATTGCGGCAGGTCTGATTTTCGCAGGGACCGTATCGTTGCTCGCGTCGAGCGCAGCTTGGTCGCAG
>NZ_JACMYK010000179.1 GCF_020889785.1 Bradyrhizobium acaciae | reverse complement strand
ACGCGACCCGTCATCCTGAGGTGCGAGCGGAGCGAGCCTCGAAGGATAAATCGGCCACCGGCCGGGCCGGTTCATCCTTCGAGACGGCCGCGTTGCGGCCTCCTCTGGATGACGGGGTGAGGTTGAGCCCGTGGCTACGATCCAATATCGTCGAGCGCAATAACAACAACGGAACGCCCCATGCCGCATCCGCTCGATACCTTCTTCGCTCCAAAAAGCATCGCGTTGATCGGCGCCTCGCGCGATCATGAGAAGATCCCCGGACGGCTGCTCGCGATGCTGCGCAAGAACGGCTATCCGGGTGCGCTCTATCCGATCAATCCGAACTATGACGAGATCGACGGCCTGAAATGCTTCAAGTCGATCGCCGAGGTCGGCGCGCCGATCGATCTCGCCGTCGTCGTGATTCCTGCGCGTGTCGTGCTGCCGGCGCTGGAGCAATGTGCGGCCGCCGGCGTCAAGAATGCGGTCATCATCTCCTCGGGCTTTGCTGAGGAGGGCGGTGACAGTGCCGGCATGCAGGACGCGATCGTGGCGCTGGCGAAGCGAACGGGCATGCGGATCAGTGGCCCGAACGCCGAAGGGTTCTACAGCCAGGTGCAGAAGGTCGCCGCGACCTTCAGCCCGACCGTCGACGTCAAGCCGGATGCGCCCGCGCTGGTCGCAAGCCAACGGCGGATCGGCATCGTCGCGCAGAGCGGCGGCATCGGCTTTGCGATCTATCATCGCGCCAAGGCGCTCGGTGTCGTCCTCAGCTACGTCGTCAGCGCCGGCAATGAGAGTGATCTCGGCGCCGGCGAGTTCCTCGACTACATGGTGCAGGATGTCTCGACCGACGTGATCCTGCTGTTCATCGAGGGCATCCGCGACGTCGACAAGTTCCTGGCCGCGGCGAAGCGCGCGGCAGAGCTCAGGAAGCCCGTGATCGTCACCAAAGTGGGCCGTTCCGGCGCCGGTGAACGCGCAGCAGCCTCGCACACCGCGAGCATGGCGGGCTGGTCGGCGGCCTATGATGCGGTGTTCGCGAAGTATGGCTTCATCGTCTCCAACGACCTCGACGAGGCCGTGACGATCGCTGCCGTGTTGACCACAAATCCGTTGCCTAAAGGTGACCGCGTCGCGGTGCTGACGGTGTCCGGCGGCGCCGGCATCTGGGGCGCCGATACCGTGTCGATGCAGGGCCTGCGCGTGCCGGAGCTTTCGGCCGATATCCAGGGCCGGATTAAGCAATGGATGCCGTCCTATGGCGCGGCGGGCAATCCGGTCGACGTCACCGCGCAGGGCGTCTCCTCCGGCGGCTTGCAGAAGAGCATCGAGCTGTTCGACGCGTCCGACGAGGTGGACGCGACGCTGGTCGTGCTGTCGCTGTCGAGCGAGACGCGGATGCCGTTCAAGGAGGCCGAGCTGAAGCCGGTGATCTCCGCGCAGAACAAGCCGGTGGTGTTCTATTCCTACACGCTGCCGTCGCAATTTGCGCGGCAGGAGCTGGCAAGATCAGGCGTGGTGGTGCTCTCGGGGCTGACCCATGTCGGCGTAGCGATGCGACGGCTGGCGGACTATGCCGGCTTCAAGCCTGCGCCCGAGATGGCGGCGTCGGCATCGCCGGCGCGCGATCTCTCCGCGCATCTCACGGCCAAGACGCTCTCCGAATATGACAGCAAGTTGCTGTTGCGCACGGCCGGCATCGCGATGCCCGACGAAGTGCTGGTGACCGATCGCGACGGCCTCGACGCCGCAATCGATCGCGCCGGATTTCCACTCGTCATGAAGATCCAGTCGCCCGCAATCGCGCACAAGAGCGAGGTCGGCGGGGTCCGGGTCAACATCGCCGCCAAGGGCGCGGCGTTCACCGCCTATCGCGACATGCTGGAGACGGTGCAGAAGGCGCGGCCGGATGCTCCGATCCAGGGCGTGCTGGTCGGGCCGATGGCGAAGAAGGGCGTCGAGATCATCGTCGGCACTATGCTCGATGCGACGTTCGGGCCGATGGTGATGGTGGGGCTCGGCGGCATCACCACCGAGCTGTTCAAGGACGTGGTCTATCGCCCGGCGCCGGTGAGCCCGGCTGAGGCGACCACCATGCTGGAGACGCTGAAGGCGGCGCCGCTGCTGCACGGTTTCCGTGGTGCGCCGAAGGCGGATATCGCAGCGCTCGCGCGAGTGATCTCGCAGATTTCACTGCTGGCGGCGCAGCATGCAGGCGAGATTGCCGAGATCGAGGTCAATCCCGTGCTGGTGCATCCGGAGGGGCAGGGCGTGACGATCGTCGATGCGCTGGTGGTGCCGAGGGGTTAGCGCGCTATCTCCCGCCGTCGTCCCGGCGCAGGCCGGGACCCATACGCCGCGGCCCACGAAAGAGGCACAAGCGGCGTCGGCTTCCGCTACAACTCAGTTCGGTGGTTGGGTCCCGGCTTTCGCCGGGACGACGTGTTGAGGGAGAGGTGGTCGAGAACGCAGAGTGGGCAGAGGCGCGTAGCGCCGTGCCCACCATTCTTGCTCCGTGCGCGTGATGGTGGGCACGCTTCGCTTTGCCCACCCTACGCGCTCGTGCAGAGAGCCGGGCAGTCCGCTTACCGCCCCTTGAAGTTCGCGACGCGGCGCTCGGCGGTGGCCTTGACGCCTTCCTTGAAGTCCTCGGTCGCGCGCAGCTTGGTCTGCTCTTCCAGCTCGTGGTTGGTTGCGGCGAGCACGCGGTCGGCGAGGCCGGCGCGCATGGTGGCGCGGGTCGAGACCAGGCCGAGCGGCGAGCACTCGGCAATCTCCTGCGCGAGCTTCATCGCTTCAGCCCGCACTTGGTCCTGCGGCACCAGCACGTTGGCGAGGCCCCAGCGATAGGCCTCTTCGCCGGTGACGCGGCGGCTGGTGTAGAACATCAGCTCGGCATTGTTCTTGCCGATCAGTTCCGGCAGCGTGGTGGTGAGACCGAAGCCCGGGTGGAAGCCGAGCTTGGTGAAGTTCGCCGCGAAGCGCGCTTCGGGGCAGGCGACGCGGAAATCGGCCGAGACGGCAAGCCCGAGACCGCCGCCGATCGCGGCACCATGGATCGCCGCGACGATCGGCTTCTTGTTGCGGAAGATGCGGACCGCCTGAACGTAGAGATGGTTGATCGGCAGGTTCGAGGCCGGATCGCTCTTGGCGCGCTCTTCCTGCTCCTGGCGGGCGGGATCGCCGAAATTGGCGCCGGCGCAGAACGCCTTGCCCTGGGCTGCGAGCACCGAGGCGCGGATCTCGATGTTATTGTCGAATTCCTCCAGCGCGTCGGCGATCTGGTTGATCAGCGCGACGTCGAAGAAGTTCAGCGGCGGCTTGCGGATTTCAATCAGGCCGACATGGCCGTGGGTCTCGACGCCGATATCAGTGTACTTGGTCATGGTCTGTCCTCGTTGAATTTGCAAACGAGCCCGCGCGGCTAGCGCAGGCCCAAGCCGCGGGCGATGATGCCGCGCAGCACTTCGGTGGTGCCGCCCTGGATCGTCAGCTTGGGCGCGGTCTTGATGGCGAAATCGAGCTGCTTTTCAAGCGTCTCGCGGTTGGTCGCGGTCTCTTCGACGAAGGCCGCGAGATCGCGGACGCGATGCGGCAGCTGCTGCTCCCACACCGTCCCGATGTCCTTGACGATGGAAGCCTCCACCACCGGCTCCTTGCCGGCCTGCAGCATGCCCGCGACCGACACCGACATGCGGCGCATGGTGTGGACCTGCGCCACCAGCCGGCCGATGCCTTCAGCGCTGCGGGTGTCCGGATTCTTGCCGACCGCGCGCACCAGCTCGGTGAGCACGTAATAGGTTTCGAGAAACCGCTCGGGGCCGGAGCGCTCATAGGCGAGTTCGGACGTCGCCTGCTTCCAGGCGCCGTCGACCTCGCCCAGCACATGATCGTCGGGCACGAAGTAGTCGGTGAACACCACCTCGTTGAACTCGAACTGGCCGGTGATCTGGCCGATCGGGTTCACCTGGATGCCGGGTTGCTTCATCTTGACCAGGAACTGGGTCAGGCCGTGGCGGCGGTTTTCCTTGGTCGGCGGCGACGTGCGGAAGATCGCGATCATGTAGTCGGCGATGTGCGCCGACGAGGTCCAAATCTTAGTGCCGTTGATCAGATAGCCGCCGTCGGTCTTGGTGGCGCGGGTCTTCGCCGCGAACAGGTCGGAGCCGGAGTTCGGCTCGCTCATGCCGATGGCGAAGCAGACCTCGCCGCGGCAGATGCGCGGCAGGATGTCCATCTTGATGTGCTCGGGCGCGTATTTCAGCAGCACCGGCCCGCTCTGGCGGTCGGCGACGAAGAAACGCCGGGTCGGCGCGTTCGCCACCCGCATCTCCTCGGTCACGACATAGCGCTCGAGGAACGAGCGCTCCTGGCCGCCGTACTTCTTCGGCCAGGTCATGCCGAGCCAACCCTTGGCGCCGACGCGGCGGGAGAATTCCGGTGCGTCATTGTCCTCGCGGTTGGGCGCGTAGGGATCGAAGGTGCCGGCGGCGATCTCCTCGGCGAGGAAGGCGCGCACTTCCTTGCGGAGCTGCTCGCATTTCTCGGGCAGGCGGATCGGATCGAAACGAAGGGCTGCAGTCATGATGTCCAGTCCTGATCTTTCTGCCTGATCTCAGCGCGAAGCCACCAGCGGCCACAATTCGTCGGCGCCACGCTCGGCAACGAGTTTGCCGAGCTCGACCGCCCAGTAGCTCTCGGAGCCGAAATCGTCGCGCCAGGCCAGCGCACGCAGCGAATAGCGATGCAGGATATGCTCGATGGTGAAGCCGATCGCGCCGTGCACCTGGTGCGCGATGCCGCTGCCTTTCTCGGCTGCTTCCGAACAGCGGATCTTCGCCGCCGCCGCTTCGAGGAACACCGCGTCATTGGCGAGCGTTTTTGCATTCGCGATGGTGTCGGCCGCCGAAGTCGCGGCAGCAAGAGCCGCGGCGGACTCGCCGGCGAGACGGGCGAGGTTGTGCTGCACCGCCTGGAACTTGGAAATCTTCTTCTCGAAGGCGACGCGCTCGTTTGAATAGCGCACGGAGATGTCGAGCATCGCTTCCAGCGCGCCTGCGATCTGCAGGCTGCGCACCACGCCGCCCATCAGCATCAGCGTGGTCTGGTCGAAACCCTTGGGCGCCGGCTTGGTGGTGATCGGCTGCACCTTGTCGAGCGTGACGGTGTCGCTGTGATCGCCGCCAAGTCCGGTGCTGGATTCGATCCGGCACTTCGCGGCGTCGACCAGCGCGATCGAGATACCGTCCTTGCCGGTCGCCAGCACCGCGAAATGCTTCGCGTCCTTGGCAAACGGCACGCCGCGGGCGCGGCCGGAGAGGCTGCCGTCGGCGTTGAGCGTGACGCGGTCCTTCGGGCTTGCCGGCAGCACCGTCATCTCACCTTCGGGAGATGCAATCTTGCCCTGCGTCAGCAGCCAGCCGGCCAGCATTGTTTCGGCCAGCGGAACAGCGATCGCATGCCGCCCGGCGACGTTGAGGACGCTGAATCCTTCGGCGAGACTGGCGCCGGAACCGCCGAGATCGTCGGGCACCCAGGAGAGCGGCAGGCCGGCTTCGGTCAGCGCCTGCCACAGCGGCGCCTTCCATGCGCCCTGCTTGTCGTGATTGATGGTTTGGGCATCCGCGAGATCGGCGAAAATCTTTTCCGCGGTCTCGGCGACGATGTTCTCACTCTCCGCCACAGCGTTCCTCGTGTTGATTGGCTCGGGCTGGCGGTTCGGCCATGCCCTGCTTGCGATGTTGTCTTGCGCTCAATGATGCGGAAAAGCCATAGCCGTGACAAGCGTTGCCCGCAGGGCCACTTGCGCGGATGGCATGAAGCCAGACGTCGTGCGCGAATTCCGCATTGTGAACTTTCGACCGCCTCGGTTTGTATGCCACGTGCGGCGATAAATTGCCCGGCGACATCAATTCAGTCCGCCAGATGAAACTCGATCGCCTTCCGCATCAGGTCGGCGAACTCGGTCTCCTGGGTGACCAGCGCGTCGTTCAGTCCGGCCACGCACAGCACCAGCGGCTCGTTCGATTCCGCAATCGGCGGCAGGTTCATGGCAACGGCGCCGGCGCCCGGCGTGACCAGGCCGAGCGAGAAGGCGTGGCCCTTGGTGCGGACCTTCTTCAGCTCCAGCATCAGGGCCTTGATGTCGACCTGCCGATCCGGCCGGATCTCGCTGGCGTTGATCAGGCGCACCAGGCGGCGCACCTCCTTGTCCGGATGGGCCGACAGCAGCGCGTAACCCGATGCGGATCGCGCCAGCGGCCGCAGCGTGCCGGCCTTGACATAGAGCCGCATCGGCAGCCTGGCCTGAATGATATGGACATACTGCGCGCTGAGACCGTTGCGCACCGCGAGCATGATGGTCTCCCCGGTCTTGTCGGAGAGCTCATTCATCAGATTGACCAGGCGCCCTTTCGTGAACAGCGCCGGGCTGAGCCAGTGCCCCAGCATCGAGATCCGCGGCGTCGGGATGTAGGTACGGCGGCCGGTGTCGTAGTGCAGATAGCCGAACGCCGTCATCGTGCGCATCAGCGCCGAGGTGCTGGACTGCGGGAATTTGAGGGCGGCCGCGACCTCGATGGCGGAAGCGGCGCGCTGGTGCTCCTCGAAGAATTCCAGCACGTCGAACACGCGCCGCGCCGATTTGACCGCATTGTCCATCTTCGGCAGGTCGCGCGAGGTATCTCCGGGAAAATCGCGGCCGCCGAAAGACCGCGGGCCGGCGGCTGCGTCGGCCTGCGCTGCATCCTTCTTCGCCACCGGCATCGCTATCGTCCTTGCTGCACCACCCGCCGCTTCAGCCACCAGCCATATTGCTCGGGCCAGCTGGTCCACTCGGGATCGCATCCGAGCGCAAGCGCCGTCTGCGCGGGCCAGTTCGGATTCCATAGCAGTTCGCGGCCGAGCGCAATAAGCGTCGCCTTGCCGTCCCGCAAAATGGCTTCGGCGTAATCCGGTTCGCGGATCAGCCCGACCGCGACCGTCGGCATGCCGGCCTCCTTCTGGATCCGTTCGGCGAAGGGCACCTGGAAGCCGGGGGTGCGCGATACCAGCGAGTTGCCGCGCGGCAGCTTCATGCCGCCCGACGAACAGTCGACCATGTCGATCCCGATCGCCTTCAGCTCGGTCGCAAATGCGATGGAGTCCTCGATCGACCAGCCGATGTCGACGCCGTCGACCGACGAGATGCGGACGAAAGCCGGCAGATGGTCGGGCCATTCCTCGCGCATGATCGAGGCGATCCGCAGCGGCAGGCGCATGCGGTTCTCGCGCGAGCCGCCATACTCGTCGTTACGGTTGTTCGCGAGCGGCGACAGGAACGAGTGCATCAAATAGCCGTGCGCGCAGTGCAGCTCGATGACGTCGTAACCGGCAGTCCTGGCGCGGCGAAACGCCCGGCGATAATCGTCCACCAGCGCGTCGATCTGCTCTGCAGTCATCATCTGCGGCGCGGGCCAACCTTCATCGAAAGGAATGCCGCTCGACGCCGCGATCTGCCACGGGCCTTCGCCGCGCGCCTTGATGTCGGCCTCGCCAAGCGGATTGCCGCCTTCCCACGGCCGCTGCGACGAGCCCTTGCGGCCGCCATGGGCGATCTGGATCGCGGCCTTGGCGTTGAAACCGTGGATCAGCGCGGCGAGGGCGGCGTGGTCTGCGATATGCGCATCGTCCCAGATGCCGAGGCAGCCATGGGTGATGCGTCCCTGGGTGTTCACCGAGCTCTGCTCGACGAATACGAGACCGGCGCCGCCGGCGGCGAGCTTGCCGATATGCGCGGTATGCCAATCGGTCGCGCGCCCCTCATGCGCCGAATAGGTCGCCATCGGCGAGACCATGATCCGGTTCTTCAGTTCGAGGTCGCGCAGTTGCAGCGGGGTAAACAGCAGCGGCAATTCGGTCATGCGATGTCCAGCCTTTGCTTGAGGTTTCTTGCTTGAGGTTTGCGAATTCGTGAGAGCAATCATTTCTTCAGCAGCGGGCAGGCGCTCTCCTCTGGCGTCGCGAACGCTTCCTTGCCCGGGATGACCTGAACCAGCTTCTCGTAATCCCAAGCGCCCTTGGATTCCGCCGGCGATTTCACCTGCACGAGATACATGTCGTGGATCAGCTGGCCGTCCTCGCGCAGGAATGCATTGCGGGCGAAGAAGTCGTCGATCGGCATGTCCTTCATCTGCGCGATCACCTTGGGGCCGTCGTCGGTACCGGATTTCTCGATCGCCTTGAGATAGTTCATGACTGCGGAGTAGAGACCGGCCTGCACCATGGTCGGCCGCTTCTTGGTCCTGGCCATGAAGCGCGCGGCAAAGTCGCGGGTCTTGTCGTCGAGATCCCAATAGAACGCGGTTGCGAGCTGCAGCCCCTGCGCCGCCTGCAAGCCGATCGCGTGGATATCGCTGGTCTGCATCAGGAACGCCGCCAGCTTCTGCTGCTGCGCCATCCCGAATTCCTGCGCCTGCCGGATCGAGTTGGCGAGGTCGCCGCCGGTGTTGGCGAAGGCGATCACGTCCGCCTTCGAGCTCTGGGCCTGCAGCAGATAGGACGAGAAATCCATGCTGTTGAGCGGATGCCGCACATCGCCGGCGATCGTGCCGCCGACCTTCTCGACGGTCTTGGCGGCGTCGTTGCGCAAGGCGTGGCCGAAGGCGTAGTCGACCGTGACGAAATACCAGCTCTTCGCACCTTCCTTGGCCAGCGCCCGCACCGTGCTGTTGGCGAGCGCGTAGGTGTTGTAGGTCCACTGCACCGAATTGAGCGAGCAGCCCTTTCCGGTCAGATCGGAGGAGCCCGCCGACGACACCAGCATCGCCTTGTTCTTCTGCTTGGTCAGCTCCAGCACCGCGAAGGCGACCGCGGAATTGGCGAAATCGACGATGACATCGACGTTCTCCTGCTCGTACCAGCGCCGCGCGATGCCGGCGCCGATGTCCGCCTTGTTCTGATGGTCGGCATCGACCATCGCGATCGGCTTGCCCAGGACCTTGCCGCCGAAATCCGCGATCGCCATCCGCACCGCTTCGACCGCGCCGGGGCCGGCGGCGTCGGCATAGAGGCCGGCCTGATCGGTCAGCACGCCGATCTTGACCATGTCGTCGGAGATTTGCGCGTGGGACGGCGTCGCGAAGGCGGCCGACAGGATTGCGGCGCTCGCGGCGATCCATCCGGTTGTCGATCTCATCGTTGTTGGTTTCCTCTAGCTCGATTGCCTTATGGCGCTGGTTTTTTCTTGTCGCAGGTCGATCATGCCCGGATGCGACTGCGGGTCGCTGTCCGCGCCGAGCAGCACGTGTTTCTGGATCTTGTTGGTCGAGGTCAGCGGCAGCTCGGCCACGAAGGCGATCCACGCCGGGAGCTTGAACGGCGCCAGGCGTTCGCGGCAGAACCGGAAGATGTCTTGTGCGAGCTCGTGCGAGGCGTCAGTGCCGTCGTTGATCACGATGAAGGCCGCAACTTCCTCGTCGCGGATCGGATCGCGTGCGGCAACGACCGCAGCCTGTTTGACCAGGTCGGATGCCGTCAGCACGGCCTCGACCTCCGCTGCGGAAATGTTCTCGCCGCGCGCCGGACCAGATGCTTCAGCCGGTCGACGAACACGAAAGCCCCATCCTCGTGCCGCCAGGCGCTGTCGCCGGTATGAAACCAGCCGCCGCGCCACGCCTGTTCGGTGGCCTCGGGATCCCTGAGATAACCGGAGAAGAAGCCGCGCCGCGGCGTCGCTTCCGAATGGCGCACGCAGAGTTCGCCGACCGAGCCCGGCGGCAGCGCATTGCCGTCGGCATCGAGGATCGTCATTTCGAGCCCGGGGACGCTGCGGCCGATCGTGTTGGTCTCGAGGTGGCGCGGTTCGACCGTGTTGAAGGGGCTGCGACCGGTTTCGGTCATGCCCCAACCCTCGACGAAGGGGATGCCGAAGCGTTCGCGGGCTCGCGCGCGCTGTTCGGGATTGGCACCGACGCCCATCGAGAAGCGCAACGCATGGGCCTTCTCGTCCTGCGTCTCCGGCTGGGCCAGCAGGGCTGCGACGATCACGCCGAGATAGTGCAGCACGCTGGCGCGGCAGGAGACGATGTCGCGCCAGGCGATCTTCGCGTTGAAGCGCTCCGGCAGGATCAGGCAGCCGCCGGTCAGCATCATCGCGATCGGAGTCAGCGCCAGGCCGGCCATGTGGAACAACGGCAGCGGGCTGTAGAGGCGCTCCGTTCCCATATGATACGTCGCCTCGCCGCCATGGCTGACGTACCAGCGGCCGGTCGAGACAACGTATTCGTTGGTCAGGATGCATCCCTTCGGACGCGCCGTCGTGCCCGACGTGTAGAGCAGCGCAGCCTCGGTCTCGCTTCCGGGATTGTCCGTGCGCGGCGCCGCCCGCCGGGCAAGTGGAATCTGCGCCACGCTCGCGCCGAGATCGTCGCCGGACACCTCGAGCACGGGCACCGCGCCGGTGAGCGCCTTCTGCAATTCCTTCTGCTCGTGCAGCGTGACGATCAGATCGGGCTCGGCATGCGCGATCAGATATTCGATCTCCGCTGCGCGATAGGCCGGATTGATCGGAACGATCGAGACGCCGAGGCCGTTGAGCGCCAGCCAATGCACGATGAAGTCAGGCCGGTTCTCCAGCAGCAAACATGCGCGGTGTCCATGGCCGAAGCCGGACGCGCGGTATTGTTCGCGCAATGCGCAGACCTGCCGCGCAATGTCGGCATAGGACAGTTCGACGCCGCCGGGAAAGTATGCGCGGTCGGGACGCGCGGGAATGCAGAGAAAGGGTTTGAACGCTGCCGCATCTGATGTCGCAGCAAACACGTTGGACACGGTGTACATCGTCGCGAATGTTTCCCCTGACCGCCGCAGGTCGACATCAACGGCGTCGGTCTGCGAGAGCTGCTTCGTTGAGCGCGGTGCCGCGATCGCGGCGTTGCGCGGAAGCTATAAGGGCGATTAATGTGCTGTCAAATCTATTATGAGTTTCCATAAAACTCATATGTAGTTTGAATGCCAAAACAGGGAGTGAATGTGATGAAGATGCACGTGTTATCGGGCGGACGTTTGCGGATGTCGAAGCGGACCTACCTGCCGGATGCGGCGCGCGGCGAGACGATCGACCTTCCGGTGTCGTGCATGTTGCTGCGGCATACGCAGGGCAATGTGTTGTTCGACACCGGATGCCATCCCGACGTTGCGACCGATCCTGAGGGACGGCTCGGCACGCTGGCCAAATACATGCAACCAATCATGCCGGCAGACGATCACGTGCTGACGAGCCTGAAGGCGGTCGGCCTTGGCCCCGACGATATCGACGTGGTGATCTGTTCTCACCTGCACACCGATCATTGCGGCTGCAACGCTTTCTTCAAGAAGGCGACGATTTTCGTCCATGCGCTCGAGGTCGAGGCCGCGAATGCCGATAACGCGTTCGAACGCGGATACATCAAGGCGGATTGGGATCATCCGCTGAAGATGGAAATCTTCGATAAGCAGATGGACGTGTTCGGCGACGGCAAGCTGACGCTGATCCCGCTGCCCGGACATTCGAAGGGAACGACCGGCGCGCTGGTCAAGCTCGACAAGAGCGGCGAATATCTGCTGGCGTCCGACTCGCTCAGCGTGCGCGCCAATCTCGATCAGCGGGTCTCGCCCAGGAATAGTCTGGATGTCGATCAGTTCCTGAGATCGCTCGACGAGATCGCCAAGCTCGAGGCGTCAGGCGTCAAGATCATCTGCGGCCATGACGAGGCGCAGTGGGCCAGCCTGCAAAAGGGGCCGAACGCGTATACGTGAGGCGCGGTTTGCAGATGCTGTGCCGCGCGATATGGTATGCCGCCGCCGGAGATCATCTGGCTCACAACAACAAGGAAAATGCAGATGTCCAAGGATGGTTTGTGCGCGATCGTGACGGGATCGGCATCGGGACTCGGCGCCGCCACCGCGCAAATCCTCGCCACGCAGGGCGCGCGCCTCATCATCAACTATTCCAACAGCAAGGCGGAAGCCGAAGCGACCGCGGAAGCCTGCCGCAAGCAAGGCGCCGAGGTGCTGGTGGTGCAGGGCGACGTCTCGCGCGATGAGGACTGCAAGAAGATCGCAGCCGCCGCGCAGGGCTGGGGCCGTCTCGACGTGCTGGTCAACAATGCCGGCACCACCAAGCATGTGCCGCATCACGATCTCGACGGCCTGACCGCGGAAGATTTCCAGCGCATCTATGCCGTCAACACCATCGGTCCGTTCCAGATGGTTCGTGCCGCGCGCGCTTTGCTCGAAGCCGGCGCGAAGGCATCGGGCCGTCCCTCGGCGGTGGTCAACGTCTCCTCGGTCGCCGGCATTTCCGGCGGCGGCTCGTCGGTGGCCTATGCCGCGAGCAAGGGCGCGCTCAACACCATGACGCAGTCGCTGGCGCGTGCGTTGGCACCTTTGATCCGCGTCAACACGGTGTGCCCGGGTTACATCGATACGCCCTGGTTCACCAAGGGCCGCGGTGCGGACGGTGCCAAGCAGGTGCGCGATGCCGTGGTCGCGCGGGTGCCGCTGAAGGTCGCCTCGACGGCCGAGGATATCGCCAATCTCGTCTGCTTCCTGGCGAGCCCGGCGTCGAGCAACATGACCGGCGAATTCGTCCGGATGGACGCCGGTATGCATCTCATTCAGTGAGCTGGATTCCGAGCTGTTGCCGAAACGAAAATGCCCGGGCCAGGCCCGGGCATTTGATTTTGGAGACGTGCTGCGGCTGGTTCTATTTGTTGCCGATATCCGGGATCACGCGCGCCGCGACCAGCCGGTTCCAGATGAACAGCACCACCAGCGCGCCGATCGTGGCCGTGATGAAGCCGGCGCCCTGTTCGGGACCGTAATGGCCGATCGCCTGGCCGATAAAGGTCGCGAGAAATGCGCCGGCGATGCCCAGCACGGTGGTGAGAATGAAGCCGCTCGGATTGTTCGGTCCTGGTGACAGGAACCGCGCGATGATCCCCGCGACAAAGCCGACGATGATGACCCAGATGATGCCGCCCATGACTGTCGTCCTCCTCAGATGGAATCAACGCTGCCGCTAAAGCCGGCCGTTCAGCTCGTCGCCGCTCGGCAGCCGTCCGTCCGGCGTCAGATGATTGATCGCGTCGGGCAGATACTGGCTCAAACCCTGCAGCAGCTGGTCGCGCGACATGCCGCTCTGCGACGCCAGCGAGTCGATCTGGTCGGCGCCGAGCGCGTTGGCGAGATCGCCGGGCGCGATCTGCTTGTTGGGACCGTTGCTGACCCAGGAATTGGCGGCGTCGCCATGGCCCTTCTGCTGCAATTGATTAAGCAGATCGCCGAGGCCGCCGCTGAGCACGGTGCCGGCTGCGCCGCCGGCGAGAAGTCCGCCAAGGCCGCCCTTGAGCAGATCGCCAAGCCCG
>NZ_JACMYK010000178.1 GCF_020889785.1 Bradyrhizobium acaciae | reverse complement strand
GATCCGGCCGGGGCTGCTGCGTCGGCCGACGCGAACGCCCAGCCATCAGAGGTGAACGCCAGGTGGCTCGACGCATCGAGCATGGCCGGAACCAACGGAACCCGCCACGCCGCGGACCAGCCGACGGTGCTCGCGCAGGCCGATGCGACGCCGCAGCAAGCGGCCGCGCCGGCAGCTGCCGCTACGGCCGAGGCGTCCGCGGAGAAGTCATCGTCCTCGACGCAGATGCTGCTGATCGTGATGGTCGGCGCCCTGGCGCTGGCCGGCCTCGTCAGTGCGCTGGTGTTCCGGCTGACCCGGACGCGGACGCCGCCCTACCAGATCAAGGACGAGTGGCAAGCGCCCTGGGATTCACTCCACACCGAGCCGGCGCCGCCGATGGCCGTCGTCAGCCGCGACCGTCCGCAACGCCTGTCGCAGGTGCCCCCTCGCCGCGCCGAGACGCCGGTTGCTCGCCGCGAGACGGCGCGCGAGCCGGATCAAACCGAGCAGGACAACAAGCAGATCGCGGCGATGCTGCAGCGGCTGGCGCGCAGCGCGGCGAACTAGGCTTCGCTCGGAAACATGGCAATCAGTCGTGATGCGATCCCTTGCGATCGCATCACGATCGAGGTCAGCTATTTCTCGAGCTGACGCTGCAGGCCGCGCACGAATTCGGTGAGGCCGGTGCGGCGCTCACGCTTCAGCCGCTCGGCCTTCAGGATCGACTGCACCTCGGCAAAGGCGTCGTCGACGTTCTGGTTGACGACGATATAGTCGTATTCGGCCCAATGGCTCAGCTCATGGCTGGCACGGTTCATCCGCCCGCGGATGACCTCCTCCGAATCCTGCGCACGGGTGTGCAGCCGCTTCTCGAGATCGGCGGCTGACGGCGGCAGGATGAAGACCCGCACGACGTCGACGCTGGCCTTCTGGTGCAGCTGTTGCGTGCCCTGCCAATCGATGTCGAAAAGGACATCCTGCCCGACCGATAGCGCCGCCTCGACCGGGGCGCGCGGCGTGCCGTAGAGATTGTCAAACACGGTCGCCCATTCGAGCAGCTCGCCCTGCTTGACCATCGTCTCGAACTTCGGCTTGTCGACGAAGAAATAGTCGCGGCCGTTGACCTCGCCTGGGCGCATCGGCCGCGTGGTCGCCGACACCGACATTTTCAGGCCCGGCTCGCGCTCAAGCAACATGCGCGACAGCGTCGTCTTGCCGGCGCCCGAAGGCGACGACAGGACGAACATCAGTCCGCGCCGCTCAACGCCGTCAAAACCCTGCGCCGTCATCGTTCACTCCAGATTCTGGACCTGTTCGCGGAACTGCTCGACCACGTTCTTCATTTCAAGGCCGGTATTGGTCAGCTCGACGTCGTTCGACTTCGAGCAGCAGGTGTTGACCTCGCGATTGAATTCCTGGGCGAGGAAGTCGAGCCGCCGGCCGACCGGGCCGCCCTTGCCGATCATCTCACGTGCCTGGGTGATGTGCGAGGCGATGCGGTCGAGCTCCTCGCGGATATCAGCCTTGGTGGCGATCAGGATCGCCTCCTGGCTGAGCCGGTCGGCGTCGAAGCGATCGGAGGTCTCGAGCAATGCTGCGATCTGCTCGGCAAGCCGCGCCTTGATCGCCTCGGGCTTGCGGCCGGGCGCCGTCTCGGCGCGCTTGGCGAGCCGCTCGATCTCGTCCATGCGCTGCATCAGGATCTGGCCCAGCGCATCGCCCTCGCGGCGGCGCATCTCGACGAGGCTGCCAAGCGCCTGCTCGAAGGCCATCGCCGCAGCCTCGCGCGCCGCCTTGTCCTCGTCCTCGTTGCTGTCAGGCTCGACCACCTCGATGACGCCCTTGATGCCGAGCAGACCATCGATGCTCGGCGCCACCGCGTCGATCCGCTGCGCGAGTTCGCCTGCGACCTTCACGACGGCGGCCAGCACGTCCTCGTTGATCCGGATCGTCTGCGCCGCATCGGTGCGCTTGACGCTGAGATTGGCGTAGACCGTGCCACGCGACAGCAACTCGCCGGCGCGCTTCTTGGCCAGGGCTTCGAGCTCGTCCCAGCCCGGCGGCAGCCGCAGCCGCAGGTCAAAGCCCTTGGCGTTGACCGACTTCAGCTCCCACTCGAACGTATAGGGACCGCTCGCACCATGGCTTCGGGCAAAGCCGGTCATGCTCGACAGCGCCATCGCGTGAAACTCTCCAACAGAAGGATATGGGACTGACCCGGAGCCTGAAGACTCGTGGGCAGCCGGTGCAACTTTAAAACGGATTCCATGAAAGTGGAATTACGTCCACCTCCGGGAATGTGAAGCTATCGCTGCACAACAGGCGGCGAAGTGGTCTGCTGGGCTGCGCCCTGCCGACCGCTGCGCGGCGGCTTCTTTTGATTGCCAGGCTTCGGCGGCGTGGCCGCCGTGGGATTGGTGTCCGCTGCCCCGGGCGCCGCGGCGGCCGGCGCCGGATCGTCCGCGGGCTCGACGGTGTCGTTCTGGATCTGTTTTTCCGATGCGCGTAGCTTGGCGACATTCTTCGCGTGCTGATCGTAGGTTTCCGTGAAGGCGTGACCGCCGGTCCCGTCGGCCACGAAGAACAGGTCGCGGGTGCGCGCCGGATTGGCGGTCGCCTCCAGCGAGGCGCGACCGGGATTGGCGATCGGTCCGGGCGGCAGGCCGTCGATCACGTAGGTGTTGTAGGGCGACGGCTGGGTGATCTCGCTGCGCTTGATCGGGCGCCGAGCGTTCCCTTGCCGCCCACCAGTCCGTAGATGATCGTCGGATCGGACTGCAGCTTCATCCGCTGCCGCAGGCGATTGACGAACACGGCGGCAACGCGGCTGCGCTCGTCGGCGCGGCCGGTTTCCTTCTCGACGATCGAGGCCAGCGTCACCAGTTGATCCGGCGATTTCAGCGGCGAGTCGGTGTTGCGACGTTCCCAGATTTCGGCGAGCACGCGCTTCTGCGCCTGCTGCAAGCGCTGGATCACCTGGTCGCGCGTGGTGCCGCGCGGGAATTTGTAGGTCTCCGGCAGCAGCGTGCCCTCGCGCGGAATCTCGCGCACTGAACCGGTGAAGATGTCGTTGTCGGAGAGCCGCGTCACGATCTGCTCCGAGGTCAGGCCCTCCGGGATCGTGATGGCGTGCTGCACCACCTTGCCGTCGACGATGGTGGCAATGACGTCGCGCAGGCTGGCATTCTTCTGGAACGAATATTCGCCGGGCTTGAGATCGGAGCTCGCCTTCAGCGCAAATACGCCACCGATGAAGACCCACGGATTGACGTTGATCACACCCTCGCGCGACAGCACGTCGGCGATGTCACGCTTGCCGGCACGCGCGGGGATGTTGACGATCTTGTCTTCCTGCAGCGGTCCCGGCGATTCCAGCGCTTGCTTGCCGTAGTAATACGTCGCTCCGGCGCCGAGCATCAGGATGATCAGGATCGTGAAGATGGCATTGCCGACGATCACGAAAGGATTGCGGGCGCGATCCGAGCGCTTGGGCGGCGGCGGAACCTGTTCGGGCTCCAGCGCGGCACGTGGACTCCTCGGTGAAATGGGCGGCCTCTCACTCATCGATGCAAACCAATATCCTGCCGGTTGAATCGTGGCCGGACAAACCCCTGTCCTGCCAATAGCATACGCCCGCTATTAGGAGTCACCGCGGAATACGGCAAAACGGTGGACTAGTTCTAAAGTCCCGTTCCGATCGCGTCGGAACGGGACGTTGGATTCTTGTTCTGACGCGTTTTCTTCACGCGAACCGGTACCCACTTCGCTCGAAAACGCTCTCAAGACCTACTAATTGGTCACGCGCTGCACGATCACGGAGGCATTGGTGCCGCCGAAACCGAAGGAATTGGACAGCGCCACATTCACGTCACGCTTGCGCGACGTATGCGGCACGAGATCAATCGCCGTTTGCACCGACGGATTGTCGAGATTGATGGTCGGTGGCACCACGTTATCGCGAATCGCCAGGATCGCGAAGATCGCCTCGATCGCGCCGGCCGCACCGAGCAGATGTCCGGTTGCGGACTTGGTCGACGACATCGAGACCTTCGAAGCCGCATTGCCGAGCAGACGCTCGACCGCGCCGAGCTCGATCTCGTCGCCGACCTGCGTCGAAGTGCCGTGCGCATTGATGTAGTCGAGATCGGATGCCGCGAGGCCGGCGCGCTTCAACGCCATGCTCATGCTGCGGAAGCCGCCATTGCCGTCCGGCGGCGGCGAGGTGATGTGGAAGGCATCGCCCGAGAGGCCGTAGCCGGTGACCTCGGCGTAGATCTTCGCGCCGCGCCGCTTCGCATGCTCGTATTCCTCGAGCACGAGGACGCCGGCCCCCTCGCCCATCACGAAGCCGTCGCGATCCTTGTCGTAGGGCCGCGATGCCTTTGTCGGGGTGTCGTTGAAGCCGGTGGACAGCGCACGCGCGGAACAGAAGCCGGCGATACCGATGCGGGAGATCGGCGATTCGGCGCCGCCCGCAACCATCACCTCGGCGTCCCCGAGTGCGATCAACCGCGCCGCATCGCCGACCGCATGCGCGCCGGTCGAGCACGCCGTGACGACGGCATGGTTCGGACCCTTCAGGCCGTGCTCGATCGAGACGTAGCCGGACGCCAGATTGATCAGGCGGCCCGGGATGAAGAAGGGAGAGACCCTGCGCGGTCCACGCTCCTTGAGGAGCACCGCGGTTTCGGCAATGCCCGTGAGGCCGCCGATGCCCGAGCCGATCATCGTGCCGGTGGCGAACTGGTCCTCGTCGGACTTCGGATGCCAGTCGGCATCGTCCAGCGCCTGCTTGGCCGCGCACATCGCGTAGATGATGAAGTCGTCGACCTTGCGCTGGTCTTTCGGCTCCATCCACTGATCGGGATTGAAGGTGCCGTTGGAGCCGTCGCCGCGCGGAATGTAACAGGCGACCTGGCTCGGCAGGTCGGACACTTCGAAGGTGTCGATCTTCTTGCCGCCGCTGTCTCCGGCGAGGATACGCGCCCAAGTTGCGTCAACGCCGCAGCCGAGCGGTGTAAGCATGCCCAGCCCCGTGACGACAACTCGTCTCATTTCCACGTCTCCGGCCAGCAATGGGCAGCTAATAATAAGAAGCCGGGGGACCGCTCGATCGCGGTCCGTCCGGCCCCATCAACTTCGCGATCGGCGTCAGCTCTTCGCGTTCTTCTCGAGAAACTTGGTCGCGTCGCCGACGGTCAGGATCGTCTCCGCCGCGTCGTCGGGAATCTCGCAACCGAATTCTTCTTCGAAAGCCATCACGAGCTCGACCGTGTCGAGGCTGTCGGCGCCGAGGTCGTCGATGAAGCTCGCGCTATCGATCACCTTCTCGGGTTCGACACCAAGGTGCTCGACCACAATCTTCTTAACCCGCTCGCCAATCTCACTCATCGTTCAACCTCGTTGTTCCATTGGACCCGACCCCAAGACGATACGAGCCATCGTGGTCGTCTCGATTACTCAGTCGCGCATAGTCTTGATTCGGCCCGGTCGTAGCCGACTAAAGCCCCGGCGAACGGCAGGCGTCGCCACGCCAATATACAGGGTTTCAAAATCCTGCAATGGCGTTCTTTGCCCATCCATGGGGGGTTCAGCTACCATACTTCCAAAGCCTTGACTACACGCCTGAACCGGCTCCCGAAAACGGCTTTTCGCCGCATTGCGAGAGCCAGCAACCAGCTCAAATCATAGCCATCCCGCCGTTGACGTGAATCGTCTGTCCGGTGACGTAGGCTGCCTCGTTCGAGGCCAGATAGACAGCCGCGGCAGCGATATCCTCGGGCGTCCCAAGCCGCGCCGCAGGAACCTTTGCCAGAATGGCTTCGCGCTGCTTGTCGTTCAGCGCATCCGTCATCGGCGTCTTGATGAAACCCGGCGCGATGCAGTTGGCGGTCACGCCGCGCTTGGCGTATTCGGCGCCCAGCGTCTTGATCAGGCCGATGATGCCGGCCTTCGACGCGGTGTAGTTGCCCTGCCCCGGATTGCCGGTGACCCCGACGATCGAGGTGATCGCGATGATGCGGCCGAAGCGCTTGCGCATCATCAGTTTGGTCGCCGCGCGTGCCAGGCGGAATGTTGCGGTCAGGTTGACCGCGATGACGTCGTCCCAGTCCTCGTCGCGCAACTGCACGAACAGATTGTCGCGGGTGATGCCGGCGTTCGCGATCAGGATGTCGACCTGTCCCATCGCAGCTTCCGCTGCCGGCACCAGTGCCTCGACATCATCCTTGCTGGAGAGATTGCACGGCAGCACGTGAACGCGCTCGCCGAGCTTGGCCGCGAAGCCGTCCAGCACCTCGCGCCGCGTCCCCGAAATCGCCACCGTCGCGCCCTGCGCATGCAGCGCCTGTGCGATCGCGCCGCCGATGCCGCCGGTTGCCCCGGTGACGAGCGCCGTCTTGCCAGTCAGATCAAACATCGAATTCTCCTTCCGGCTACTTTATGCCGAGGCTGCCAGCGCATCCTTGGCCGCAGCAATATCGTTCGGGCCGCCGACGGACACGCCGACCGCGCCATCGGCGATGCGCTTGACGAGACCGCTCAGCACCTTGCCGGCGCCGATCTCGAAGAACCGCGTCACGCCCTGCCCCGCCATATAGGCAACCGACTCGCGCCAGCGAACGGTGCCGGTGACCTGCTCGACCAGGCGGCGGCGGATCTCGTCGGGGTCGGTGACGGCGGAGGCCAGCACGTTGGAGACCAGCGGCGCCGCGGGCGGCTTGATGGTGACGCCGGCCAGCGCCTGCGCCATCGCATCGGCGGCCGGCTGCATCAGCTTGCAATGGAACGGCGCCGACACCGGCAGCAGCATCGCGCGCTTGGCACCCTTGGTCTTGGCGATCTCGACCGCGCGATCGACGGCGGCCTTGTCGCCGGAGACCACCACCTGGCCGCCGCCATTGTCGTTGGCGGCCTGGCAGACCTGGCCCTGCGCCGCCTCGTTGGCGACCGCGACCGCCGCCTCGTAATCGAGGCCGAGCAGCGCGGCCATCGCACCGGCGCCGACCGGCACCGCCTTCTGCATCGCAAGCCCGCGGGTGCGCAGCAGCCGTGCGGTGTCGCTGACGGTCAGGCTGCCGGCAGCGGCCAGCGCCGAATACTCGCCGAGCGAGTGCCCGGCGACGAAGGCCGCGTTGCGGCCGACCGAGAAGCCGGCTTCGCCCTCGAGCACGCGCAAGGTGGCGATTGAGACCGCCATCAGGGCCGGCTGGGCATTTTCGGTGAGCTGCAGCGTCTCCGCCGGACCATCCCAGATGATCGCGGTCAGCTTCTCACCCAGCGCGGAATCGACCTCGTCGAACACGGCCTTCGCGACCGGAAAGGCGTCGGCCAGGGCCTTGCCCATGCCAACCGCCTGCGAGCCCTGCCCGGGAAACGTAAATGCTGCCGTCATCGGCGCTCCCTACCTTGTTGAGCGTGATCTCCGCGCAAGCGCCGCGCGCCTGCCGCAGGGGAAAACGGTATCCGCGTCGCGCGAAACGCGCCACAGCGGGTCCAGACCCTGCCTTGCAACCGGCCTCGGACCGGGCCGTAAGACACTGATGGGGGGCGCGATGTCAAGCCGCGCGCGCGGAACCCTGGGGATGCCGGGCCGACTCCGCCCTAGAATCCCCCGGCATTCTGGTCGGCGTTGACCTCGGCGCCGGCCCTTGCCCGGCGCGCGCTGTTGACCAGTTTCCCCGGGCGGTCTTCCCGATCGGGCTTGGCGGTCGCCAGCCGCAGCACGGCCGCATAGCCCGGCTGGACTTCCATCCGGTCGGCGTGGCGGCTTCCGCTCAGGATGCGGTGGACGCGCGGCAGGTTGTAACAGGGCACGTAGAACAGCAGATGATGCTCGAGGTGATAGTTCACGTAATAGGGCGCGATGAACAACCGCTCGAGGACATTGGCCCGCGTGGTGCGGGTGTTGCGCAACGGATCGGAGCTGTCCGGCACGACGGCATGTTCGGCGATGTTGCGGATGCGCGTGATCACCATCATCCAGGTCAGCAGCGGCACCAGCCACAACAGCGGATAGGCCCACCACACGCCGGCGACGGCAAGGCCCGCAAACATCAGCGCATTGGTGACGCATTGCGGCCCGAGCTTCTGCCAGAAGTTCGCGGCACGCTGCGACAACGGCCACTCCTTCGGCCCGATCGCATTGAGCAGCTGCGCCTTGCGCTGCTGGTAGCCAGTCTGTCCGGTGATATCGCGGAAGAATTTCCGGCGATAGCTCATCCTGGTGATCGGAAACGGCGCTGACAGCACGAGATCCGGATCATCCTCCTGCTGCGTCCGGGCGTGATGCTGCAAATGATAGCGGCGATAGCCGCGGGTTTCGGCGAAGATCGGATAGGCGCAGAACCATTGGCTCAGCGTGAGATTGGTCTTCTCGTCCGCCGAGAGACAGCCATGCGCACCGTCATGCATCAGGATCGCAAGTCCGAGCTGGCGCGAGCCGATGATCGCGACCGCAAGCAGATAGGTCAGCGGATTGGGCCACCACGCAACCAGCGCGATCGCGCCCAGGATCAGCGCCCAGGCATGCGCGATCAGCGCGACGCCCTTCCAGGTCGTGCGCTCGCGCACTGCCACCAGCTCATCTTCGGTGAGGAAATCGCGGGCTCGCATGCGAAGTGCGGTCATCAGCCTGTCTCCTCGTCCGTTGAGGATGAAGTGTCGCGATCGCCGACCAGGCGCAGGCGCGCTCCATCATTGGCCGGCGTCGTTGTTGCCTGCTCGCCGAGTGCGCGCAGCAATTCGCGGCACATCTCCTCGGCGGCGCGGCCCATGGCGAAACCTTCGACGATCACGCCGATTGCAATCGCCCAAAAGCGCCGCGAACTCTCTTCGGGGGCGCGCAGCGAACGCCAGCCGTGCCGCTCGACCTGGCCCGCATAGGCGCGCGCGCCCTCGCTGTGCAGGCGCTCGATGGTGCGTTCGACCAGCGGCGCCAGGTCCTGACGGCGCCGCGTCAGCGTCAGGGCCTCGGCGAAGAAGGCGACCGTGTCGGTCGCGGTCACGGCCTCGGCCAAAGCGCGGGTGTATTCGCGCGGCGTGTGGGCCTTCAGGGCAGCCTGCTCGGTCGCGCGCGCGAGATAAAGCATGTCGCGGCTGGCGGCTTCGACGAACAGCGCCTCCTTGGTGCGGAAGTAATAGGTGATCTGGCTCGGGAAGGCGTCCGCGGCTGCGGCGATATCGGAGATCGAGGTGCCCGAGAGCCCGCGCTCCTTGAACAGGCGGCTGGCGGCATCGAGCAACAGCGAGCGCATCTTGCGCCCCGCCGACCGCGTCGCGCGGACCGCGTGCTTCGGATCGGACGCAGACATGCCGCTGGCGGTCTCCGAACCCATAATCCCTCATCCTCTCGGGAATGTTTGTATGACATACAAACAAAGAAATCAAGATGGAACCGGCAAAGTTGCGCTGAGCGGCCTCGAGGGTTACGACGGCGTGCAAATCCGCAAGCCGCGGACCCTTCGCTGACCCTTGCTTTCGCGGCCAAAATCCGTATAAGTGCGCCATTCGTGGGCTCCGGCCGGGAGCTGAACGGACGGTCTCAGCAAACTCACACGTCGATTTTCTCACACGTTGATTTTGATGTGGCAGGGCCAGTCGGCCCGTCGTCCCGTGCTCCCGCCTTCTGAGCAGCTCGAGTCCTTTCCGAAGGTCTCGAAGGGCTTGTCGCCGGAAACCGCGCCAACACAGGAAAGGACAACCATGCCTCTTTATGAGCATGTTTTTCTCGCGCGTCAGGATGCGAGCACCCAACAGGTGGATGAACTGACGGCCCAGATGACGGGCATCGTCGAACAGGGCGGCGGCAAGGTCACCAAGACCGAGAGCTGGGGCGTGCGCTCCCTCACCTACCGCATGAACAAGAACCGCAAGGCGCATTTCGTGCTGATGAACATCGACGCACCGTCGGCTGTCGTCACCGAAATCGAGCGCCAGGAGCGGATTAACGAAGACGTCATCCGTTACCTCACCGTGCGCGTGGAAGAGCACGAGGAAGGCCCGTCCGCGATGATGCGCAAGGCCGACCGTGACCGCGAGCGCGATGACCGTGGCGGCGGCTTCCGTGGCGACCGCGAAGGCGGTTTCCGTGGTGACCGCGAAGGTGGTGGTTTCCGTGGCGACCGTGGCCCGCGCCGTCCGCGCGAAGAAGAAGCTGCGACCGAGGAGTAATGAATCATGGCTGATGCTGGTGCCCGCCGTCCGTTTTTCCGTCGTCGCAAGTCCTGCCCGTTCACGGGCGCGAATGCGCCGAAGATCGACTACAAGGATTCCAAGCTGCTGATGCGTTACGTCTCCGAGCGCGGCAAGATCGTGCCGAGCCGCATCACGGCCGTGTCCGCCAAAAAGCAGCGTGAGCTCGCCCGCGCCATCAAGCGCGCGCGCTTCCTCGGCCTGCTGCCCTACGTGATCCGCTAATCGTTTCCGGCCGGCGGCATACGTCGCCGGCCGCTTATTCTCATAAGGCTTCCGGGTCGTCCGGTCGCCGATGGTTGGGGTTCTCGAAGCAGGACCCCTAACCGCTCGAAGGGGGCGGGACAGCTGATGATCGCGATACTCATCGTTGCACTTGCAGCCGGCGCCGCGTCGGCGCTAATGTTCGCCTCAGTCAGTTCGGGCGCGGCGATCGCGCTGCTGCTCGCCTATTCTGCTCCGTTGCCGCTGCTGGTGGTCGCGCTCGGCTGGGGTCCGCTTGCCAGTGTCGTCAGCGGCATTGTCGCGACCGCCGCCCTGACGACCCTCTCCGGCCTGCTCCGCGGCATCAAATTCGCGCTTGGGGTCGCATTGCCGGCTTGGTGGCTCGGCCATCTCGTCCTGCTCGGACGACTCCACAATACCGCAACTTCGACAGATCGCGCTGGTAATCTCGAGTGGTATCCGATCGACCGGATACTGATCTGGATTCTGGTCATAGCGGTTCTTACCACTGTGAGCATCCTGCTGCCGTTCGGTATCGACGCCGACGCGATCGCCGAGACCGTGCGGCAGGCCTTGCAGGTGGTGGCGCGTCAGGCCGAAACCGATTGGACGCCCGAGCAGATCACGTTTCTCGCCAAGCTGTTTGCCTACCTTGCTCCGCTGTTCCTGCCGATGAGCGTGACGCTGATGTTCACGCTGAACCTTTGGCTCGCGGCGAAGGTCGCGCTGACGTCCGGGCGCCTGCATCGGCCCTGGACCGACCTGCGGAACATCGTGCTGCCGCCGATCGCGCTCGCGGTCCTGGCAGCCGCCGTCGCTCTCTGCTTTGCGGGCGGCACTATCGCGATGCTCGCTGAGACCGTCGCGGGTGCGTTGCTGTTCGCCTACGCGATCGTCGGCTTTGCCGCCCTGCATATCCTCACATTGTCGGCGCGCAACCGCACGTTCTGGCTGGCCTGTGTCTATGTCCTCGCCGTCATGTTCTACGTGCCCGTCCTCGTAATGGCCGCGCTTGGCGTCGCCGACGCCGTGCTCGGACTGCGGCAGCGCTTTCTGCAAACCAGACCGCCGCCTCTGCCGGCGGAATGAGATTCGATCCAACCACTCAAACCGATACTTAGCATCTCAAAGGAGAACGAAAATGGAAGTCATTCTGCTCGAACGCGTTGCCAAGCTTGGCCAGATGGGTGAAGTCGTGCGCGTCAAGGACGGGTTCGCCCGCAACTTCTTGCTGAAGCGCGGCAAGGCGCTGCGCGCCACCGAGGCGAACCGCGCCAAGTATGACGGCATGAAGGCCGAGCTCGAGGCCAACAACATCAAGGCCAAGGGCGAAGCCGCCGTGGTCGCCGAGAAGATCGACGGTCGCGACATCATCATCATCCGCCAGGCCTCCGAGTCCGGCCAGCTGTTCGGCTCGGTCACGGTGCGCGACATCGTCACCGCGCTGGCCGCCGACGGCGTCACGGTTTCCCGTCCGCAGGTCTGGCTCGACTCGCCGATCAAGGTGATCGGCCAGCAGAAGGTCACGATCGCGGTTCACCCCGAAGTCGAGACCAGCGTCACCGTGACGGTCGCCCGCTCCGCCGAAGAGGCCGAGCGCATCAAGCGCGGCGAGGACATCTCGAGCCGCCAGGAAGACCAGGACGCCGCCGCCGAGGCGCTCGCCGCCGCCGGCGAATTCTTCGATCCGGAAGCCCAGCACGACGACGAAGCCGCGCCGGCCCCGGCTGCCGAAGAGAAGTAAGCGTCTCTCTCCATCGTCCAATCGACCAAACGCTACGAAGCCCGGCCTTAATCAGGCCGGGCTTTGGATTCGTGACGCCGCCTGATCGTCGAGCATCGCGATCGATGCCAGTGCCGTCGCGGTATGCTTCTCCTTGCCGTCGATGACGCAGAACACGTCGGCTGCAACGACGGCGACCTGACGACCCGGCTTGATCACGCGCGCGCGGCAGATCAGACGATCGCCCGACGCCGGCGACAACAGGTTCAACTTGTACTCCGCCGTCAGCGCCGGCTGGCCGCGCGATGTCGCCGCCGCAATCGTGGTGGCGTTGTCGACCAGGAACGCCGTCACGCCGCCGTGAAACAGGCCGTGCTGCTGCAACAGCTCCGGCCGCCGGTCGACCGCGAGCGTGCACGCCCCGCGCGACAGCTCGGCCACTTCAGCACCGACCAGCCCCATGAAGCCCTGACGGCCGACATTGTCGCGAATTCGCGTCGCGATCGGCGCGAAGTCCGGATCGGCTTGGTTCATGACGTTCCTCCTGTTCGCTTCGGCGCACCCGGCGCCACCACTGCGCGGATCGCGCAGGCGATCAGCGTCTCGACCTGGTCGCGCGGATCGCCACTGTGGCGGCCGGACAGATAGGCACGGCAGAAGATCTGCGCCGGTCCGATGATCTGGCTGAAGAACAGCGTTGGACTCATCGGCAGCAATTCGCCGCGCGCGAGCAGCGGTGCGCGCCAGCGCTCGATGGCGTCTGTGAGCCGCGAATTCTCGGTGCGCTGCGCGCCGCGCACCTCCTCGCCCCACTCGCTGCGGGAAATCTCGAACAGGAAGCGTGCCTCGCGCCTGTTGCTTACAACCCAATCGAGATGGGCGTGGATCAGCCGCGCAACGCCCTCGCTTGCGCCGCAGGTGTCGTCGACCGAGGTGATGATCGCGGCGTGATAGGTTTGCAGGATTTCCATGAACAGGGTTCCGGCGAGTTCCTTCTTCGAGGTGAAGAAGTGGAAGAAGCTGCCGTTGGACGCGCGGGCGCGGGAGCGGATCTCGGCCACCGTCGCGCCCTCGAAGCCGTCGCGGTCGAACACCGCCAGTCCCGCCGCCAGCAGATCGTCGCGCGCCGTGCTCACTCTGCCTCCTCGTCTAGATCGATACTCTAGAGTTACACTCTAGTGGCAGTCAAATGAATACGCCGGACCTCACGGCCCGGCGTTGGCGATTACTTCGACGTCGGAGCTTCCGGCGTACCGGAGCCTGACGTTGTCGGGGGCGGAGGTGGCGGCGGCGGAGGCGCGGCCGCGGTCACCGGCGGCGCAGCGGG
>NZ_JACMYK010000177.1 GCF_020889785.1 Bradyrhizobium acaciae | reverse complement strand
CCGGCGAGCGGTCGACCGCGGTGACATGCGCGCCGGCCAGTGCGAGCTGCGCGGTCTTGCCACCGGGCGCGGCACAGAGATCCGCGACCGCCTTGTCCTTGATGTCGCCGAACAACCGCACCGGCAGCGCGGCGGCGGCGTCCTGCACCCACCATTGGCCTTCGGCAAAGCCGGGCAGCATGGTTACGGAACCCTGCAGCAGCGTGCGCACGGTTCCCGTCGGCAGTATCTCGCCGTGCAGGCGGCTCGCCCATTGCGGCGCGTCCGACTTCACCGTGAGATCGAGCGACGGCTCGTGGCCGAGCGCCAGCGCCATCTCGCGCGTGGTGGCTTCGCCGTAATGCGCATTCCAGCGCGCCAGCATCCAGGGCGGTAGGTCCAGCGTCTGCATGCTGATCTCGTCGATCAGGCCCTGGCCCTCGCGCGCGCAGCGGCGCAGCACGGCGTTGACCAGCCCGGCATATTTCGCCGCGCGGCGGTCCGACTGCACCAACCGCACCGACAGATCGACGGCGGCGTGATCGGGCACGTCCATCCAGAGGATCTGCGCGGCGCCGATCAACAGCGCGCTCTGCGCGCGGGGCGCATCGGTCGGCACGCCCCGGTCGAGCAGCCGCGACAGCAGATGGCCGAGCGTGCCGAGCTTGCGCAGGATCGTCGAGACCAGCCGGCGCATCAGCGCGCGGTCGCGATCGGCCAGCGATTTCAGGCCGGGATGCGCACCTGCGCCGTCGAGTTGATCGTCGAGCGTGCGATGCTTGTGCAGCACGCCGTCGAGGATGTCGGCAGCGATACGGCGCGCCGCGAGACCGGGGACTTCAGCAGGAACTGCAAATCTTGAAGGAGGCATGAAGCGGAGATATCTCGAAAGGTGCTGAGGTACATTCGGCTCATGCCCATCAACTCGAAAACAGCTCTGGCATGCGAATATGCCAAATGTAAGAATTGCCTCGCGGATTTCTCGATCGTGATGCCGTCACTGAGCCAACACCGAGATACGAAATTCGTGGGCCGAAAGTTTTGCCATGTCTGAGAAATCGACTGAGAAATCGCCACCGGAACCCGCGCTGCGCAAGCCGCTGACGCCGGAAGCGCAGCGCGCGCTCGCCGAGGCCGCGGCGCGGCGCAAGGCTGCCGAGGAGCTGGCCGCGAAGGAAGCCGCCGCGCGGCCGAAGGAATTCCAGGGCCCGAAGGGGCCGGAACCGACGCGTTACGGCGATTGGGAGACCAAGGGCATCGCCTCGGACTTCTGAGGTGCCTTGTCTGACGGCCCGACTCGGGTCAGTCTGGGAATATGTCCCCATGCGAAAGAATAAATCCTTATCGTGGGACGGGGCGTCCGCCTTTCCGCCGGACCCCTTGGGGCCGCCGCGTCTCGGCGGCGCTGCCATGGGTGTTCGTGCTCGGCATCGCCGTCGGCAGCACATTGCCGATCCGCCAATATGTGCCTCAATGGATGCCGTTACCGTCGCACTGGTCGTTGAACCGGTCGCGCGATGCCGACATGATCCGGCAGCGAGCCGGCGCGCCTGACGCTCGCCATGCCGTCGATGTCATCCGGACGATCGATGGCGACACGTTCGAGGCCCGGGTGCATCTCGCGCCGGGTCCCGATCTCACCACGCGCGTGCGGCTGCGCGGCATCGATGCGCCGGAGCTGAAGGCGTCGTGTGCGCGTGAATTGCAAATGGCGCAGGCGGCGACGGTGGCGCTGCGCGATCTGCTCGGCCAGGGTGATGTCGCGATCTACAATATCGGCCCCGACAAATATCAGGGACGCGTCGTCGCCGATGTCGCGACCAAGAAGACCGACAACGTCTCGGCTGCGCTGCTCGCTGCCGGTCATGCGCGCGCCTACAATGGCGGGCATCGCTTCGGCTGGTGCGGATATTTTGCGCGCTAGAGTCTGATGAGATTAGGCTGATCTGGAGCGGCGTCGGAAGTGCACCTCTCCCTTGGGAGAGGTCGATTTGCGCAGCAAATCGGGTGAGGGGTTACGGTGCATCGAGAGAGCAAGAGCCCTCACCCGGATTGCTGCGCAATCCGACCTCTCCCCAAATGGGGACAGGTGAACCGAGAGCGAGCCAAGCCGATTCAAGCAAAACTCATCGGCTTTGGACGCCTGGGTCAAACCGGGCCAGCCAAACAAAAAAGCCGCGCGGTCTGCGCGGCTTTCTTCGGACGCCTTGTGCGCGATCAGCGGGTGACGACCACAGTCGTGCCGACCGAGACGCGCGAATAGAGATCGGTGATGTCGGTGTTCAGCATGCGGATGCAGCCGTAGGACACGAAGCCGCCGACCGAGCCCGGCACATTGGTGCCGTGGATCGCGTATTCGCCGCCGGCCAGCGTCATCGCCGCGACGCCCATCGGGTTACGCGGCGAGCCGCCGGCGATCACGTCCGGGATGCTCGGCTTGTCGCGCCTCACCTCGGCGGGCGGCGACCAGGCCGGGTTGCGATACTTGCCGTCGATGCGGGTGGTGCCGGCCCACTGCTTGCCGGACCTGCCGACGCCGACCGGGTAACGCATCGCGTGGCCGGAATCGAGAATGAGATAGAGCCGCCGTTCGTTGGTCTTCACAACGATGGTGCCCGGCTCGTAATTGTCGGCGTGTATTCCGACCATTTCCGGCCGCGCTTCGGCCGCCTGCGACATCACAACAACAGCACCGAGGGTGGCAGCCAGCGCCACCGCAAACTTCATCGACATCAACCTCTCCACTTCCCAACAGCTCCCATAAGGGAGCCAAAAACGAAGGTGCAGAGCCCTGAAAAAAACCGGGCCCGCCGGTCTCGCGCACGCAATATTAACCGCGTGTCTTAACCGGGTGGTTTCACACCGGCCGCAAGACACGTCCTGATGGCGAGGAGAAAAGGAAAAGTTCGGATTAAAGTAAATGACTTGAAAACAACACCTGGCCACAAACGCGCCGCAATGGCGCTGCGCCTCTGACAATCCCGTGAAATGGCCAATCCCATAGCGTTTTTGAGGGCAGCCGACGCCGGATCGCACGCAGAAAAGCGAAGGGCGGCGGCGGCGATCGCGCGCGGCCCTTGCTTCATGTCTCGGTATTGCTGCTGCCGGATTACTTCTTGTTCTGCCGGTTCTGGACGAGGTCGTCGACCACGGCCGGATCGGCCAGGGTCGAGGTGTCGCCGAGGCTCGACGGTTCGTCCTCGGCGATCTTGCGCAGGATGCGGCGCATGATCTTGCCGGAGCGCGTCTTCGGCAGGCCGGGCGCGAACTGAATGAGGTCCGGCGAGGCGATCGGGCCGATGTCCTTGCGGACCCACGCGACCAGCTCCTTGCGCAGCGCCTCGGTCGGCTCGGTGCCCTTCATCAAGGTCACGTAGGCGTAGATGCCCTGGCCCTTGATGTCGTGCGGGTAGCCGACGACAGCAGCTTCCGAGACGGCCTCGTGCGCGACCAGCGAGCTCTCGACCTCGGCGGTGCCCATGCGGTGGCCGGAGACGTTGATGACGTCGTCGACCCGGCCGGTGATCCAGTAATAGCCGTCGGCGTCGCGCCGGCAGCCGTCGCCGGTGAAATACTTGCCCTTGTAGGTCGAGAAATAGGTCTGCTCGAACCGGGCGTGGTCGCCATAGACCGTGCGCATCTGGCCCGGCCACGACTTGGCAATGCACAGATTGCCCTCGGTCGCGCCTTCCAGCGTCTTGCCTTCGGCATCGACGATTTCAGGCACCACGCCGAAGAACGGCCGCGTCGCCGATCCCGGCTTCAGCTTGGTCGCGCCGGGCAGCGGCGTGATCAGGATGCCGCCGGTCTCGGTCTGCCACCAGGTATCGACGATCGGGCAGCGGTCGTCGCCGACCACGCGGTAATACCACTCCCACGCTTCCGGATTGATCGGCTCGCCGACCGAGCCGAGCAGACGCAGCGATTTGCGCGAGGTCTTCTTCACCGGCTCGTCGCCGCCCTGCATCAGCGCACGGATCGCTGTCGGCGCAGTGTAGAAGATGTTGACCTTGTGCTTGTCGACCACGTTCCAGAAGCGCGAATTGTCCGGGTAGTTCGGCACGCCTTCGAACATCAGCGTGGTCGCGCCGTTGGCGAGCGGCCCATAGAGGATGTAGCTGTGGCCGGTGACCCAGCCGACGTCCGCGGTGCACCAATAGATGTCGCCGTCGTGATAGTCGAACACGTATTGATGCGTCATCGACGCGAACACGAGATAGCCGGCGGAGGTGTGCAGCACGCCCTTCGGCGTTCCGGTCGAGCCTGAGGTGTAGAGGATGAACAGCGGGTCCTCGGCATGCATGTGCTCGGCCGGGCATTCCGTCGTCACCATCTCGGCGGCCTCGTGATACCAGAGGTCGCGGGTCGGGTTCATCTCGATCTTGCCGCCGGTGCGCTTCACCACCACGACCCAGTCGACGCCGCCCGTTTTGGCGATCGCGGCGTCGACGTTGGCCTTCAGCGGCACCTTCTTGCCGCCGCGGAGGCCTTCGTCGGCGGTGATGACCACCTTGGAGTCGCAATCCTTGATGCGCTGGGCGAGGCTGTCCGGCGAGAAGCCGCCGAACACGACAGAGTGGATCGCGCCGATCCGCGCGCAGGCCAGCATGGCGTAGGCCGCTTCCGGAATCATCGGCAGATAGATCGTGACGCGGTCGCCCTTCTTGACGTTCCGCGTGCGCAGGATGTTGGCCATCCTGCAGACTTCGTCGTGCAGCTGGCGGTAGGTGATGTGCTTGGATTCGGAGGGATCGTCGCCCTCCCAGATGATCGCGGTCTGGTCACCGCGCTTCTCGAGATGGCGGTCGATGCAGTTCCAGGCGACGTTCAGCACGCCGTCCTCGAACCATTTGATCGAGATGTTGCCGGGCGCGAAGGAGACGTTCTCGACCTTGGTGAAGGGCTTGATCCAGTCGATCCGCTTGCCGTGCTCGCCCCAGAAGCCGTTGGGGTCCTTGACCGAGCGCGCGTACATCTCGCGATATTTGGCGTCATCGATATAGGCGCGCTTGGCCCAGTCGGCCGACACGTCATAGATCTTCTCGGACATCGCTTTCCTCCACTCATTGCCGATCGCAAACGACGCGACGACAAGCCGTCCTGATCATTGCCGCGATTATGCGTTGCCGCATTCCGGCCCGGCAAGGAAAAAGGACTGTCACTTTCGTCGCGTCGAAGCCGACGGATATCCCGCCGGCTTCTGCATTTGATGGGACGATTTACCGTGCCTCATTGACGATGGAAACCTATGCTCCATCGTCCGCTCCGGGTCACTGGTCTCTTGGTCGTAGTGATGTCGCTCCGTGTGCTGTCGGTCAGCCATCGCAACGACGATGCGCTGGTGCTGATCTTGGTGGATGGTGCCACGTACGATTGAGTAGATTATCGGGCGGCGCCGCAATGATCTGCGTCAACATCGGTGCTTCGGCGATTTGCGTGACCCGACGGTCCGCCGGCAAGAAGCGCGTCGGGGCGATACCTGTGGTGACGCAATAGAGCCGGCCGGCAAGCCGCTCGGTCCGTCGATGAATCCCTCGACATACGACCGCCTGCGGTCGGAGAGCAGCGCAAGAAAGGGCAATATCTCTGACCTGTTCGGCCACGGCAGATCGTCCGGGTCGGCCCCTCGGGATGCGGTTCCCGGACGGTGCTCGCGTCATTTTGAGCGATCCCGGACAGGTCGAAATCAAGGTTAGCGGGCGAATGGCACCCATGAAAGGTATTTAGAAACCGTAAATAACCGATTCGCGACTCGCAATGTCAGCCCTGACGCCCTAAATCGCCAATCCGAGGCCGGACGGCCCACCGGAACGAAGCCCGAAGCAACGGCATTACCGGGAGAACAGCGGAACAAGGCGTCTTGCGAGAATGATGGATCAGCAGAACATCGCGGCTGTGCGGCCCATGTCCGCCGATCCCGCTGTCGCCCTGACGAAGGCGCTGGGCCAATGGCCGAAGCCGTCTACGTCCAAGCTCAAGCTCGACGCGCCCGCTGCCATCAAGACCTCTGTCGAAGATCTGGCCCGCGATCTGGGCCTGCGGCTCGGCGACCAGAACGAGCTGACCATCCGCCGCATCAAGCGTGGCAAGAATTATTCATTCGTTCGCGCCAACGGCTCGCGCGTCCGGGATGCCCGTACCATCCGCCGGCTGCACGCGATGGCGATGCCGCCGGCCTATCGCCAGGTGCGTTACTCCACCGATCCGAATACGCATCTGCAGGCGGTCGGCCTCGATGCGGCCGGCCGGCTGCAATACCGCTATCACGCCGATTGGGAGAAGGTCCGCGAGCAGCGCAAGGCGCATCGCCTGGGCAAGCTGGTCGCGGCGCTGCCGAAGATTCGCCGCAAGGTCTCTGCGTTCCTGTCCGGCGACGAGCCGACGCGCGAGTTCGCGCTGTCGGCGGTGATCGAGCTGATCGCGCGCACCGCGATCCGGCCCGGCAACGAATCCTATGCCCGCCTCAACGGCACCCGCGGCGCCACCACGCTGTTGAAATCCAACGTCACGCTGGAAGACGATTCCCTGGTGCTGACCTTCAAGGCCAAGGGCGGCAAGGCGGTACGCAAGGAATGCGACGCGGCCAAGCTGGTGCGCGCGATCGGCATTCTGCGCGACGTCCCGGGCAAGCGCATGTTCCAGTATTACGACCGCTCCGGTGTCGTGCGTGCCGCCTCGACCACCGCGGTGAATGCGTTCCTGCGCGAGCTCGCCGGCATCAAGATCTCGCTGAAGGACTTCCGCACCCTGATGGCGTCGGCTGTCGTGGTGGAATCGCTGTCGCGGATCACGCCGGCCGCCAGCCAGCGCGGCCGCAAGCGCCAGGTGCTGGATGCGATCCGCGCTGCCGCCGACCAGCTGTCGAACACGCCGGCGATCTGCCGCAAGAGCTATGTCCACGACACCATCGTCACCGCCTTCGAGGACGGCATCCTCGAACGCTTCGCCGCGACGATGGGCGGCTATCGCACCCAGTCCAAGCGCGAGCAATTGCTGGCGCAGGTGGTGATGGCGGCCGGGGCGTAGGCTCCGCCCAATCCTACATCGCCGTCCCGGCGAAGGCCGGGACCCATTACCACCGATCTTTGATAACGGACTTGGCTGTGGCCACAGCGTGCTTCAACAATGCAGGTCTGTGGTAATGGGTCCCGGCCTTCGCCGGGACGACGGCAGAGTTGGTCGGAACGCTACAGCCCGCCCATCTTGCAGACGTATTTCCATTCCTCAGGAGTGACCGGCTGCACCGAGAGCCGCGAATACTTCACCAGCGCCATGTCGGCGAGCTTCTTGTCTGCCTTGATCGCGGCCATCGTCACCGGCGTCTTCAGCGGCTTGTCAGCCTTGATGTCGACGCAGACGAACTTGCCGGTCTTGTCGGTCGGATCGGGGTAGGCTTCCTTGACGATCTCGGCGATGCCGACGATCTCCTTGCCCTCGTTGGAGTGATAGAAGAACGCCTTGTCACCCTTCTTCATGTTGACGAGGTTCTGCCGCGCCGTGAAGTTGCGCACGCCGGTCCAGGCTTCGCCCTTCGCGCCCTTGGCGACCTGCTGGTCCCACGACCAGACCGACGGTTCGGATTTCACCAGCCAGTAATTCATCGCGACTCACCTCGTTCTCGATCGCCGATCGCGCGGCAATCTACAGGCAGCCGGACGCCCGCGACAAGCGCGGGCATCCGGTCCTGATGGCAGCGCTCACTGTTTCAGATATCGGTCGAAGAATTTGGCGATGTCGGTGAACGCCTCTTTCGTCTCGGGCGCATCGACGTTCATCTGGTACTGGGCGTGCGACTGTCCCTCATAGACGTTGAGATCGGCGATCACGCCCGCGCGCCGCAATTTGCGATGGGTGCGAACCGTGTTGCTGAGGAACAGGTCGCGCGTGCCCGATGTCAGGATGGTCGGCGGGAAGCCCTTGAAGTCACCGTAGATCGGCGAGATGTAGGGGTTCTTCAGGCTGGTGCCGTTGGCGTAGAGCCTGGCCGCGCGGCCGAGCCATCCGTCCCAGGTCACCAGCACATTGTCGACCCACTCGTTGCTCGCGTAGCTGTCGCCGATCTTGTCGATGTCGGACCACGGCGTGCCGGGCGCGATGGCAGCCGGCAGCGGCAATTTCTCGTCCCTCGCCCGCAGCACCATCGCGAGCGTCATCGCGCCGCCGGTCGAGGTGCCGAAGATCGCCAGCCGGTGGCGCTCGTGCGACTTCAGAACCTCCTTCCAAACCGCCATCGCATCGTCCATCGCGGCAGGATAGGGAAAATCCGGCGGCATCCGGTAGTCGACCGAGATCACCTTGAAGCCGCCGAAGCCGGCCATCATGATGGCTTCCGGCAATGCCGCCTCGCCGGGACCGAACACGTAGCCGCCGCCGTGCACGTGGATCAGCAGGCGCCGACGGTTCTCGAGCGCGATCTTGTTCGGCGTCACGATGTAGCAGTGCACGCCGGCGATCCTGGTTTCCTCGACCTTGACGCCGAGCTTCGCCTTCATCGCCGGAATGCTCGCGATCAAAGGCTTGGCGCGGCGATCGATCAGCTCCTTCCATTCCGCAGGCGTCTTCGGATCGGCGTTGAAATGCGGCGGATACGGCGTGCCGATCATTGCCTGCATCTCGGGAGAGACGTCAGTGGCTGGATTGCCGATCGATTTGAGCGGCGCGACCCGCTTGCCGTCGTCCGCGTTGGCAGCCGCCTCGATCCTGGCGAGGTCGTCGTAGGAGGCGGCGATTTGGGCGTGGGCAGCGGTGGACGAGGCGGTGAGGGCGGCTGCAAGACTGATCGAAAGGAGGCTGATCGAAAGGAGGACGCGATGCGGTTGACGCATGAGTTTTTCCCTTGGGATCCGTTTTCGATTGTTCGACCGGGATCCGACGGTTCGCCGGCCACGCTAGTACGGCACGCGCGGATCGTGAAGCTCCGCCGCGCGCGCCGGTGGTGCTCGGTACTGCGCCCCTGAATGGTCGCCTCAGCAGGCGTCGATTGTTCTGAAATCTGGAATGATCTCTGCCGGAATCTGGCAATTGTCCCGGGGCGCTTTTCCTGTGATCGAGTGCGGCCTCGTCTTGCAGGAGATCACATGCTTCTGAACCGTCGGACTTTCACAGCCCTGACCGCAGCGTCGGTCACTGCGGCGGCAGTGTTGCCGCACCAGGCGCGTACCGCAGATCATCAGTCATTCAAGGCGGTCGCCTTCGACGGCTTTCCGATCATCGATCCGCGTCCGGTCTTCGCGCGCGTGGAGGAGATGTTTCCGGGCAAGGGTGCCGAGCTGAGCGCCACCTGGCGCACGCGGCGGTTCGAGTACGGCTGGCTCAGGACCCTCGGCGGCCGCTACTCCGATTTCTGGCGCGTCACCGAGGACGCGCTGGTCTTCGCGGCCAAGGCGATGAAGATCGAGCTGCAGCCGGAGCAGCGCGACCGTCTGATGCAGACCTATCTGGAGCTCAAGGCGTGGCCCGATGTCCTGCCTGCACTCAGGCGGCTCCGCGAGGCCGGCGTGCGCATGGCATTCCTTTCGAATCTCACCGCACCGATGCTCGATGCCATGGTCAAGAATTCCGGGCTGGAGGGGCTGTTCGAGCCACACCTCTCGACCGACAAGGTTCAGGCCTTCAAGCCCGACGCCCGCGCCTATCAGATGGGTCTCGATGCGTTCGGGCTGCGCAGAGAGGAGATCGTCTTTGCTGCGTTCGCGGGTTGGGATGTCGCCGGGGCGAAGTGGTTCGGCTATCCAACCTTCTGGGTCAATCGCGCCCATGCGACTATCGAGGAGCTTGGCGTCGTGCCCGACGGCGTGGGACCAGGATTGAGCGATCTCGCGGACTTCGTCGGCGCGTGACGCGCGTTACTCGGCCTTGAATGGCCGCGTCAGCAGGCCTTCGATCGCCGCATCGATCGTCAGCCGGTCGCTCAGGATCGCGGCAACCGCGTTCGACACCGGCATATCGACCTTTTGCGCAGCGGCGAGCTCGCAGAGCACCGGCGCGGTGAACGCGCCCTCGGCGAGCTTGCCGACAGGGGCTGCTTCACCCCGCCCGAGCGCGAGGCCGAGCGCGAAATTGCGCGATTGCGCGGTCGAGCAGCTCAGCAGCAGATCGCCCAGCCCCGACAGGCCGGAAAGCGTTTCGGTGCGTGCACCACAGGCGCGGCCCAACCGTGCAAGCTCACTGAAGCCGCGCGTGGTCAGCGCAGCGAGCGCGGAGGCGCCGAGATTCCTGCCGACGACGATGCCGGCGGCGATCGCCAGCACGTTCTTGGCCGCGCCGCCGATCTCGACGCCGCGTACGTCTGATGTGTGATAGGGCCGGAAGGTTGCCGAGCCGAGTGCCTGGACGAGCGCGCGTGCGAGCGCTTCGTCCTTTGCGGCCAGCGTCACCGCGGTCGGCAATCCGCGCGCGACGTCGTCGGCAAAGCTCGGTCCCGACAGGATCGCCGGCACCGCGCGCGGTGCGGCTTCCGCGATCACCTCGGTCATGAATTTGTGCGTGCCGTGCTCGATACCCTTGGCGCAGGCGATGACGGGCGTCTCGGGTGCAAGGTGCGGCGCGAGATGCCCGACCGCCGCGCGCAGATGCTGCGCCGGGGTCACCGCGAGGATGATGTCCGCGCGCGCAGCCGCGGCGATATCAGACGTGACCGCGATGCCGGAATGAAGCTGGACACCGGCCAGCCGCGGATTGACCCGCGTCGCCTCGATCTGCGCGGCATGCCCGGCATTGCGCGCATACAGCGTCACCTTGCGCCCGGCGCGCGCCGCGACGTCGGCCAATGCCGTGCCCCAGGCGCCGGCACCGATCACGCTGACTGACATATGCGCGGGCATCAGGCGGGCCTGCTTTCGCTCCCTCTCCCCGCTCTTGCGGGGAGAGGGTTGGGGTGAGGGGCTCTATCCGCGAGCGAGCCGAGTGTTGAGACCTGTACCCCCTCACCCGGATTGCTGCGCAATCCGACCTCTCCCCGCAAGCGGGGCGAGGTGAAGAGGTATCTGCGGCGCACGTCGTCAAACACGACTCAATATCCGGCGCGGCTGTTGGCGTGGCCGGCCGGCGCCTTGGCGTTGGCGTCGAGCAGCCAGCGCGCGCGCGGCGGCGCTTCCATCGTGTCGGTGAGGCCGAGCGCCATTCGCTCGGCGCCGGCCCAGGCGATCATCGCGCCATTGTCGGTGCAGAGCGCGGGCGGCGGGATGATCAGCGTGGTCTGCGCCTTCGCCGCGACATCCTGCAGCGCGCTGCGGATGGCATGGTTGGCGGCAACGCCGCCGGCCGCGACCAGCGCGCGCGGCGTGCCGAACCGCTCCTCGAACAGCCTCAAGCCGACGGTCAGCCGGTCTGCCGTCGCTTCCAGCACCGCGGCCTGGAAGCTTGCGCAGAGATCGCTGATGTCCTGCGGCTCGAGCGGCTCCAGCCGGCTCGCCTCGTTGCGCACCGCGGTCTTCAATCCCGACAGCGAGAAGTTCGCATCGGGGCGGCCGAGCATCGGGCGCGGAAACGCAAACCGCGTCGGGTCGCCGCCGGCCGCCGCGCGCTCGACCTCCGGTCCGCCGGGATAGGGCAGCGACAGCATCTTCGCCACCTTGTCGAACGCCTCGCCCATCGCGTCGTCGACAGTGGTGCCGAGCCGCACATATTCGCCGACGCCGACCACGGCGACGATCTGGGTGTGTCCGCCCGAGGCCAGGAACAGGCAATAGGGAAACGCCAGCGCGCAGGTCAGCCGCGGCGTCAGCGCGTGCGCCTCGAGATGGTTCACCGCGATCAGCGGCGTATCGTGCACCATCGCGATCGCCTTCGCGGTCGTGAGACCGACGATCACGCCGCCGATCAGGCCGGGTCCGGCGGCAGCCGCGACCGCCGACAATTGCTGGTAGCCGATACCGGCCTCCTTCATCGCGCTGTCGACGATCCCGTCGAGCAGGTCGACATGGGCGCGCGCCGCGATCTCCGGCACCACGCCGCCGAAGCGGGCGTGCTCGTCGGTCTGCGAGCGCACGACGTTGGAGAGGATTCTCGCCTGCCCGTCAGCCTGGCGCTCGACCACGGCGGCTGCGGTTTCATCGCAGGTGGTCTCGATCCCCAACACCAGCATCGGTGGTTCGTGTTCCAATTTCGGCCCTTGTGCTACCAGCATGATCCGGACAGGCCGGAACCGGTTTCCGGCAAGATCATGCTCATCAAAATGTCCCCTCCGGGGTAGCATTGCGAGGTCTTAAAGTGCAATCGGTCGGCAAGGCCCGATTTCCAGGGTCCAATTCGTGAGGTTGGAGGCCTGACCCGTGACCATCCTTGTCACACGACCGCATCCGGACAATGACGTGACGCTTGCGACGCTGCGCCAACGCGGCTTTGACGCCCTCGCGGCGCCGGTGCTCCGCTTCGAGCCGTTGCCGTTCCATGACGACGATGCGGATTATGACGCGGTCGTGCTGACCAGCGCCAATGCGCTCCGCGCGCTCGATCTCGGCGCCAGCCGACTGCTGCGGCTGCCGCTGTTCGCGGTCGGGACGCACACCGCCGATGCCGCGCGCGCCGCAGGCTTTGTCAAGGTGTTGGTGGCCAAAGGCGATGCGGTCAGCTTGCGCGATCTCGTGCTTGCGCGGGTCAAGGCCGGCGAACTGGAGGCCTCGGCGACGCTGCTCTATCTCGCGGGCGCCGACCTGTCGCGCGATCTCGCCGGCGAACTCAGCGAAAACGGCCTGACCGTCGTCACCCACACCACTTACCGGATGGCTCCGGTGGCCGCCCTTCCAAGGGAGGTCAGCGACGCCTTCATGGCCAACCGGATCACGGCGGTGCTGCATTATTCCCGCCGCAGTGCGCAGGCGTTCCTGGACGCGGTGCGGGCCGACGGCCTGGAGATTTCGGCGCTCGCTCTGCCGCAATGCTGCATCTCGCCGGCGGTCGCCTCCGTGCTTCATGACGCCGGCGCGACCAAGGTGGTGGCGGCGGCGCGTCCGGACGAAAATGCCCTGCTGGAGGCGCTCGGCCGCACCCTACGGCCGTGACCGGAATTAATTCTTTCGTCTGACCATGATGTTAGGCAATGCTCGGATTTTCGGATCGTGCTCTAAGAACTCGGGCCGATTCTGGTAGAGTATGCGGCCAGTAGTTTTGAGGACCCTCGCGATGGCTGAAGAAAGGCCCGACGACCCAGGACCTTCGCCGGATTCCCGGCCCAAGCGGGCGCCGCCGACCATCGATCTTCAGGCGACCGAGATCTCCAGCGAGCCGCCAACGGCCGGGACGACCGAGGAAGCCGGCAAGGATAGCGGCAAGGAAACCGGGAAGGAAACCGGGAAGGCGTCTGCGGACGCAGCCACGCCCGAGGCGGAGCCCCAGGGCGATCCTGCACCCCAAAAGGAGCCGCAGCCCGAGACCGCCGCCATGACGCCGGAATCCGCGCCTCCACGACCGGTGTCGCCCTGGGTGGTGGCGCCGGTATCGGGCGCGGTCGCCGCGGCGCTGGTGATCGGGGTCGGCTGGGTGCTCGGCTGGCCTGCGGTGCAGCCGGCG
>NZ_JACMYK010000176.1 GCF_020889785.1 Bradyrhizobium acaciae | reverse complement strand
CGGCGTCGAGCGCGATCCGGCCCACAAGGGCACCCGCTTCGTGGTGCGGTTTGCCCGCGTCAGCCCGGCACCGGCAAAATCGACAAGCGCCGCCGCCAGTTAGGCTACTGCCGATGGCGGTTTGGTCGATTTTTCACGTTGGCCTTAACGACCGCCTCACCCTGTTGTTCGATCGTAGTCAGCCGCCCGACCCCGGTTAAGAGAAATCTGGGCATTGTTTGCCATGCTTTCCCCCAAGCTTGGCAGGAACGGACGCGATGTTCGGTCGCAGGGTGGTTTTCGGAAAGAAGCAGGAGGCCTTAGGCGAGTTCAAGGAGGCCGAGCGTCCGGCACCGGGCGCCGACGGCGCGGCGCCTGCCTTTCACAAGAAGCAATGGGATGATCCACGGATCGGGTCGATTCTGCGCGACGCCGGCTTCGCGCCTGATGACGCCGCCAGCATCGTGCCGACGGCGGACAATCGGCTCGCCGTGTTCGCCGCGGCCAACAAACGGCTGCAAGAGCGCACCGAGACCTTCAACCGCGACATGGCGGCGCGCCACGGCCACTGCAACGCGGTGCCGTTCCTGGTCATCGACCAGAAGATCTGGGATGGGCCGCATGGCGGGTTTCTCTACGGCCAGATGGATCTGATCGGCTACGACGAGTGGAACGTGATCATGCTGGCGGGCGATCCGCAGACCACGGAGTCATGCGGCCTGGCCGGCCATCCCGGCTTCCTTCCGGCCGTGACGCAAATCATGATCGAGCATGTGACCGAGTGGAAGGCGCGGCACAACGCACTGCTCGAGACGTTCGGAATCGCCGCCACCGGCGGGCGCGACATCCCGCACGAACAGTATGGGATGGAAAAGGATACGCTGCGCAGGGAAATCATCGACAAGGCCGGCTGGATGAAGCCGCGCATCATCGACGATCTCCTGCGCAAGGGCTAAGGCGTTTTCGAGCGAAGTAGGTACCGGTTCGCGTGAAGAAAACGCATCAAACCCTTGGGACGCGCGCCTCCCCCTGACGCCTCAATCGTGCCGATCGCGGTGCCGCCGCGTGCGATACGGACGGCAATCCTGACACGGCGCACCAAAGGTCACCTGCGACGGATACGGGCGCGCCGAGTGATATGGCGTCGAGCCGAACAGGCCCGCCGCGCCGAAACCCGCGCTGAAGGGATCGGCGGCAAAGCTGCCGGGAAACGAGCCGTTACTGCGGAAATCGCGGTCGTCGTTCCTGCCGTCGAAATAGGCACCGCCGGTGCTGCCATAGCGCAGCGGCCGGAAAGCTTGCTGGCCCGACGCAGCCGCCGCGCTGAGCGCGATGGCGGCGCAGGCGATCAGTCCTCTGATGATGGCGGTCATGGCAAAGCCCTCATTGCGGAATGGTCCCCCAATCGCCCTTCCAGGCGATCAGGCGTCCCTTGCCGAATTGCAGATAGAGCCCGTCGCTGCGCCGCGACAGCACGCTGCCCCTGACATTGGGCAGCGCGACGAACAACTCATTGCCCGGCGTGCCGCGAACGTAATTCAGGGGAACGCCCAGCGACTGACTGGCCTGGTCGACACTCATGCCGAAGGCGAGCGGAACGCTGTTGGGCGGCCGCTGCTGCGCGCGGGCCGTGCCGGCCGGCGTACCCAGCGCGACGACGAGGGCAATAACGAACAGTGTCAGGAAGCGCTGCATGGCCGACCTCATTGCGCCGCCGCCGCGAGCGTCCCGGCGGGTGTCCAGCCGCCGCCGAGCGCCTGGAACAGGCTGCTGGCCGCCAGCAGCTTGTTGAGCCGCACCGTGACCAGATTGTTTTCGGCCGTGAACAGCGTCTGCTGCGTCTGAAGCACCGTGATGAGATTGACCGTGCCGCCGCGCAGCTGCGTCTCGGCGACCTCGAACGCCTTGCGCGAGGCGGCGACGACCTCGGACTGCAAACGCTCCTGCAACGTATACTTCTGCAGCGCGATCAGCGCCTTCTCAACGTCGGCGAAGGCCGACAGCACCGCCTTGCGATAGGCCTGCAGGTACTGCAATTGCTGGCCCTTGGCGAGCTTGAACTGGCTCTCCAGCAGGAAACCGTCGAACAGCGGCTGGGTCAGTCCTGCGGCCAGCGTGTAGTACCAGGCGCCCGGCGCGAACAGCGAGACCAGCGCCGCGCTCTGGAAGCCCGTGGTGCCGGTCAACTGGATCTGCGGGAAGAACGCGGCGCGCGCCGCATCGACGCTGAAATTGGACGACGCGAGCTGTGCCTCGGCCTGGCGGACGTCGGGCCGCTGGTAGAGCAATTCCGACGGCATTCCCGGCGTGATGCGCGGCACCGCGATCTGCGTGGTGCTGCCGCCGCGCACATTGAAATCGGCCGGCGCACGCGCCACCAGCACTGCGAGCGCGGCGGTGTTCTGCCCCAGCGTCACCTCGAGCGGCGGGATCGCCGCGCGCTGCGTGGCGACCAGCGCCTCCTGCTGCGACAGATCGAGTTGCGAGGCGGTGCCGCCGGCGAATTGCGACTTGATCAGAGCGAGGATGCGCTCAGCCGCCGCCAGATTGCGGCGCGTGACCTTGATCTGGTCCTGCGCCGCCAGCACCTGGAAATAGGTGTTGGCCACGGTCGCCATCGTGGTCAACGCGACCACTTCGCGATTGTAGCGGGACACCGTCGCGCTCTCCTCCGACGCCGACAGCGTCGCGCGGTTCTTGCCCCAGAAATCCACGATGTAGCTCGCGCTCAGTCCCAGGCTGTACTGCGAGAACGTCCCGCTGCTGCCGCCGAGCAACGAACTCGATCCCGTTGCCACCTTTTGACGCTCGGCATTCGCCGATCCGGAGAGGGACGGCAGCAGCGCGGCGCCGGACACGCCGGCCTGCGCGTCGGCCTGTACGATCTGGGCGATCGCCACCGCGATATCGAGATTGTAGAGCTGCGCGGACTCCATCAGCCCGGTCAGCTCGGGCGAGCGGAAGCCGCGCCACCAGGCGAGCGCCGGAACGGCCGCGTCGGCATCGCCCTTCGCCGCGGCCCGATAGCTCGCCGGCACCTCGAGACTGAGCTCGGGCTTCTCAAGCCCGGGGATGCATCCCGACAAACCAAGGCTGAGGCCGCCGAACGCCGCCACGCGCAGAAACCGGGCCGGTTTCTGCAACTTCCAGAAATTTAGCAACGCTGCACCTGTCGGCATTTACTCGCCCGGTTGAAGTGAGGAGCCCGGCATCCGCACGGCGCCGCCACGGCGAACGCGCAGGGCCCACAGGCGGAACCGGTCGAGATAGAGGTAGATGACCGGCGTCGTGTAGAGCGTCAGGACCTGGCTCAGGATCAGGCCGCCGACGATGGCGATGCCGAGCGGCTGCCGCAGCTCGCCGCCGTCGCCCATGCCGATCGCCAGCGGGACGGCGCCGAGCAGCGCGGCCATCGTCGTCATCATGATCGGACGGAAGCGCAGCAGGCAGGCCTCCCGGATCGCCTCGAGCGGCTCCAGCCCGCGCTTGCGTTCCGCCTCCAGCGCGAAGTCGATCATCATGATGGCGTTCTTCTTCACAATGCCGATCAGCAGGATGACGCCGATCAGCGCCATGATACTGAACTCGGTCTTGAATGCCATCAGCGCCAGCAAAGCGCCCACACCTGCGGAGGGCAATGTGGACAAGATGGTCAGCGGGTGGACGTAGCTCTCATAGAGCACCCCCAGCACGAGGTAGATCGTGATGATCGCCGCCAGGATCAGGAACGGCTGGTTGTCGAGCGAATCCTGGTACGCCTTCGCCGAGCCCTGGAACGTGCCGCGGATCGTGGCCGGGACGCCGATCCGGTTCATCGTCACCTCGACACTGCTGACCGCGGTGCTCAGCGAGACGTTCGGCGGCAGGTTGAACGAGATGGTGTTGGCGACCAGCAGGCCCTGGTGATTGACCGCAAGCGGTGTCGCGCCCTGCTTGAACGCCGCGACCGCCGACAGCGGGATCATGGTCTCGCTGTTGGTCGAGACCGCCGATCCGGTCGAGGCCGCGCCCTTCCCGGTCGAGCCGATCGAATTGGTGGCCTGGTTGCGCGCGGCCTGGGCATTGGCTGAACTGGCCGCGCTCGAGGTTCCCGGCGCCACCACGGTGCCCGCCACCGCGTTGGTCGATTGCGAGCCGCCGACCGATCCGCCCGACGTGCTGATGTAGACGTCCTTCAGCGTCTCCGGGTTCTGCCAGTAGCGCGGCGCGACCTCCATGATGACGTGATACTGATTGCGCGCGACATAGATGGTCGAGACCTGACGCTGGCCGAAGGCGTCGTAGAGGGTGTTGTCGATCTGGCTGACCGTGATGCCGAGCCGGGCCGCGGCATCGCGGTCGATCACGAGATCGGACTCCAGGCCCTTGTTCTGCTGGTCGCTGTTGACGTCGGCAAGGTTCGGATCGCGCTGCAAGGCCGCCGCGATCTTCGGCGTCCATTCGTTGAGCTCCTCCAGCGTCGAGCCCTGCAGCGTGTACTGGTACTGCGCGTTCGAGGCCCTGCCCCCGACCCTGATGTCCTGCACCGCCTGCAGGAACAGGCTCGCGCCGGGCACCACCGCCATCTCGCGGCGCAGCCGTGAGATCACGCCGTCGGCGCCGATCTTGCGCTGGTCGAGCGGGCGCAGCGAGACGAACACGAATCCGGAATTGGTCTGCCCGCCGCCGGTAAAGCCGACCACGGTCTCCACCGCCGGATCGCGCTTGATGATGCCGACGAACTGCGCAAGCTTCTGCTGCATCAGCTGGAACGATACGCTCTGGTCGGCCTGGATCGAACCGACCAGCCGCCCGGTGTCCTGTTGCGGGAAAAAGCCCTTCGGGATCACGTCGTAGAGATAGAAGTTGAGGCCGAACACCGCCGCCAGCACCAGCATCGCCGACAGCGGATGCTCCAGCGCCGCGCTGAGCGTTTTGCGGTAGAAATTCAGCATCGCCTCGAAGAAGCGCTCGCTGGCCCAGTACAGCCGGCCGTGGCCGCCGCTGTCCGGCTTGAGCAACACGGCGCACATCATCGGGGTGGTCGCCAGCGAGACTGCGAGCGAGATCAGGATCGAGATCGAGATCGTCATCGCGAATTCGCGGAACAGCCGGCCGACGATGCCGGCCATCAAGAGGATCGGGATGAACACCGCGATCAGCGAGATGCTCATCGACAGCACGGTGAAGCCGACTTCGTTGGCGCCCTTCAACGCCGCTTCGAGCGGGCTCAGGCCCTCCTCGATGTAGCGGGTGACGTTCTCCAGCACCACGATGGCATCGTCGACCACGAAGCCGGTCGCGACCGTCAGCGCCATCAGCGACAGATTGTCGAGGCTGTAGCCGATCAGATACATCGCCCCGAAGGTCGCGACCAGCGACACCGACACCGCCACCACCGGAATGAAGGTGGCGCGCAGATTGCGCAGGAACGCGAACACCACGATGATGACCAGCAGCACGGCCAGGACGAGCGTCCGTTCGACGTCCCTGAGCGAAGTGCGGATCGTCGTCGAACGATCCACCGCGAGACCGATGTCGATCGCCGGCGACACCGATGCCTGCAATTGCGGCATCAGCCCCTTTACCAGGTCGACGGTCGAGATGATGTTGGCGTTCGGCTGGCGGTAGAGGATGATCAGCACCGCGGGCTTGCCGTTGGCGAGCCCGGAATTGCGCAGGTTCTCGACGCCGTCGACCACCTCGCCGATGTCGGACAGATGAACCGGCGCGCCGTTGCGATAGGCCACGATCAGCGACTTGTAGTCATCGGCCTTGTTGGCCTGGTCGTTGGCGTAGACCTGGTAGCGCTGGTCGCCGACATCGATGCCGCCCTTGGGGCTGTGGGCGTTGGCGCTCGACAACGCCGCGCGAACATCTTCCAGACCGATGCCGTATTTGTAGACCGTCTGCGGGATCAGATCGACGCGGACGGCGGGCAGCGAGCTGCCGCCGACCACGACCTCGCCGATGCCTTCGACCTGCGACAGCTTCTGCGCCAGCACCGTGGAGGCGGCGTCGTAGAGATCGCCGCGCGTCAGCGTGTCCGACGTCAGCGTCAGGATCAGGATCGGCGCATCGGCCGGATTGACCTTGCGGTAGGTCGGATTGCTGCGCAGGCTGGTCGGCAGATCGGCGCGCGCCGCGTTGATCGCGGCCTGCACGTCGCGCGCCGCGCCGTTGATGTCGCGGTTCAACCCGAACTGCAGTGCGATCCGGGTCGAGCCGACCGAGCTCGATGACGTCATCTCCGTGACATCAGCGATCTGGCCGAGATGCCGTTCAAGCGGGCTGGCAACCGTGGTCGCGACGTCCTGCGGGCTGGCGCCGGGCAATGTTGCCTGCACCGAGATGGTCGGGAAATCGACCTGCGGCAGCGGCGACACCGGCAGCTTGAAGAACGCGACAATGCCGGCGGCCGCAAGCCCGAACGTCAACAGCGTGGTCGCGACCGGCCGGCGGATGAAGGGCGTCGACGGATCCATGGCTCAACGCGACCCGCTCGCCTCGCCGACCTCGTCCGTCCGCCCGGCAAACCGCAGCGCCAGGCGATCGAACCAGAGATAGATCACCGGCGTCGTGAACAGCGTCAGCATCTGGCTCACCAGGAGGCCGCCGACGATGGAGATGCCGAGCGGATGCCGCAGCTCGGAGCCCGCGCCGCTGCCGAGCATCAGCGGCAGCGCGCCGAGGACAGCTGCCATCGTCGTCATGATGATCGGCCGGAAGCGCAGCAGGCAGGCCTGGTAGATCGCCTCGCGCGGCGGCTTGCCCTCGTTGCGCTCGGCATCGAGCGCGAAGTCGATCATCATGATCGCATTCTTCTTCACGATGCCGATCAGGAGGATGATGCCGATGATCGCGATGATCGTGAGATCCTGCCCCGCCATCATCAGCGCCAGCAGTGCGCCGATGCCGGCCGACGGCAGCGTCGACAGGATGGTCAGCGGATGGATGAAACTCTCATAGAGCACGCCCAGCACGATATAGACCGTGATGATCGCGGCCAGGATCAGGAACAGCTGATTGGTGAGCGAGGACTGGAACGCCAGTGCCGCGCCCTGGAAGCTCGTGATCATGCCGAGCGGCTGGTTGATGTCGGCCTGCGCCTGCTTGATCGCGGTCACCGCCCCGCCGAGCGAGGCGCCGGGGGCAAGATTGAACGAGACCGTTGCCGACGGGAACTGGCCGAGATGCGAGACCTGCAGCGGCGCGGTCTCGACCCGCATCCTGGCCATGACCGACAGCGGCACCGGGGTCGAGCCCACCGATGACGGCAGGTAGATCGAGGACAGCGAATCCAGCGAATTCTGCAGCGACGGATCGGCCTCGAGGATGACGCGGTACTGGTTCGAATTGGTGAAGACGGTGGAGACGATGCGCTGGCCGTAGGAATCGTACAGCGCGTTATCGATGGTCGCCGGCGTGATGCCGAACCGCGCCGCCTGGTCGCGGTCGATGTCGACGAACACCGAAAGCCCCTGCGCGAAGATATCGCTGGTGACGTCGCTGAGCTCGGGCAATTGCCTGAGCTTGTCGACCAGCTTCGGCGTCCATTCCGCGAGCTCGTTCGGATCGGCGTCCTGCAGGATGAACTGGTACTGCGTCCGGCTCACCGTGCCTTCGATGGTGAGATCCTGCACCGGCTGCATATAGAGCGTGATACCGGTCAGCGCAGCCGTGCTCGCCTTGATCCGGTCCATGACAGTCGCGACGCCGGCCTTGCGCTGCTCATGCGGTTTCAGATTGATCAGGATGCGGCCGCTGTTGAGCGTGGTGTTGGTGCCGTCGACGCCGATGAAGGACGACAGGCTCTCGACGTCTGGATCTTTCAGTATCGCGCTGGCGAGTCGCTGCTGCCGCTCCGCCATCGCCGCATAGGACACCGATTGCGGCGCCTCCGAGATCGCCTGGATCACGCCGGTGTCCTGCACCGGGAAGAAGCCCTTCGGGATGACGACATAGAGCAGCGCCGTGAGGCCAAAGGTGGCGAGCGCGACCAGCAGCACCAGCGTCTGGCGATCCAGCACCCAGTTCAGCATCCGGGCGTAGATCGCGATGACATGATCGAAGCCTTCCCGGCTGAGCCGCTGGAAAGTGTTCTCGCGCGCCATGCTCTCCGGCTTCAGGAGCTTTGCGCAGGCCATCGGCACCAAGGTCAGCGACACCACGGCGGAGATCAGGATCGTGACCGACAGCGTGATCGCGAATTCGCGGAACAGGCGGCCGACGACGTCGCCCATGAACAACAGCGGGATCAGCACCGCGATCAGCGATACCGTCAGCGAGATGATGGTGAAGCCGATCTGCTCGGAGCCGCGCAGCGCCGCCTCGAGCGGCGGTTCGCCGTCCTCGATGTAGCGCGAGATGTTCTCGATCACGACGATGGCATCGTCGACCACGAAACCGGTCGCGATCGTCAGCGCCATCAGCGACAGATTGTTCAGGCTGAAGCCGAACAGATACATCGCCCCGAGCGTGCCGACCAGCGAGAGCGGCACCGACAGGCTCGGGATCAGCGTGGCGCGGGTCGAGCGCAGGAACACGAAGATCACGAGCACGACCAGCACGACCGCGAGCGACAGCTCGTATTCGACGTCGCGGACCGAGGCGCGGATCGTGACGGTCCGGTCGGTCAGGATGTTGAGGTCGATCGCGGCCGGCAGCGTCGCCTGCAGCTGCGGCAGCAGATCCTTGATGCCCTGCACCACCGAGATCACGTTGGCCCCGGGCTGGCGCTGGATGTTGAGGATGATCGCCGGCGTCTCGTTCATCCAGGCGCCGAGCTTGTCGTTCTGCGCGCCGTCGACGACGTTGCCGACGTCGCTGAGGCGGACCGGCGAGCCGTTCTTGTAGGCGATGATCAGCGAGCGGTAGTCGCTGGCATTGCGGATCTGGTCGTTGGCGTTGATGGTGTAGGACCGCATCGCGCCGTCGAAATTGCCCTTCGGCGTGTTGACGTTGGCGTTGCCGAGCGTGGTGCGGAGATCGTCGATGTTCAGCCCGTAGGCCGCGAGCTTGCGGATGTCGGCCTGGATGCGCACCGCGGGCCGCTGGCCGCCGCTGATGCTGACGAGGCCGACGCCGGGCAGCTGCGAGATCTTCTGCGCCAGCCGCGTGTCGACGAAATCCTGCACCTGCGTCAGCGGCATCGTCTTCGAGCTCAGGCCAAGCGTCAGGATCGGCGCGTCGGCCGGATTGACCTTGGCGTAGATCGGTGGCGCCGGCAGGTCCGACGGCAACAGGTTGCCCGCGGCGTTGATCGCGGCCTGCACCTCCTGCTCGGCGACGTCGAGCGAGATCGACAGGCCGAATTGCAGCGTGATCACGGACGAGCCAGCCGAGCTCACCGAGCTCATCTGGTTCAGATTCGGCATCTGGCCGAACTGCACCTCGAGCGGCGCCGTCACCGACGAGGTCATCACGTCCGGACTGGCGCCCGGATAGAAGGTCTGCACCTGGATGGTCGGATAGTCGACCTCAGGCAAGGCCGCGACGGGCAGGAATCTGAACGCCAGCATGCCCGACAGCATGATGGCGATCATCATCAGGGTCGTCGCCACCGGCCGCAGGATGAATGGCCGCGACGGGTTCATTTCTTCTGCCCGTCCTCGGAACGCTTGTGGTTGCCGCCTCCCGCCTTGTCGGGATCGGCGCCATCCTTGCTGTCACCCTTGACGTCTCCCTTCGCAGCGCCCTTGGCTGCGGCGGCCGGGTTCGTGGTATCGCCGGCTGAGCGCACCACCACCTTTGCGCCCTCGCGCAGCTTGTCGGCACCGTCGATCACGATCCGATCGCCGACCGTCAGCCCCGACAGCACCTCGACGCGGTCGCCATCGGTGACGTCGATCTTCACCGGCCGCACCGACACCGTGCTGTCGGCATTGACGAGATAGACGAAGGTGCCGGGGACACCGCGCTGGATGCCGGCCGTCGACATCGTGGTGGCATCCTTGTGGGTGTCGAGCAGCAGGCGGATGTTGACGAACTGGTTCGGATACAGCGTCCGCTTGTCGTTCTCGAACTGGGCACGCAGCTTGATCGTGCCGGTGGTGGCATCGATCTGGCTGTCGAAGGTCTGCAGCGATCCCTCGGCGAGCTTGTTGGCGCCGCTGCGGTCATAGGCCGCCGTCGGCAGCACGGCACCCTCCCTCAACCGCTTCGCGACCGCCTGCAGATTGTCCTCCGGCAGCGTGAACAGCACGCTGATCGGTTCGAGCTGCGTGATCACGACGAGGCCGTTGGTGTCGCCCGGCGTCACGTAATTGCCGAGGTCGACCTGGCGGAGTCCGACGCGACCGTTGATCGGCGACACGATGTGACAATATTGCAGGTTCACTTCGGCCGACTTCACCGAGGCGCGGTCAGCCTCGACCGTGCCCTGATACTGCGCGACCAGCGCGACCTGGGTATCGAGCTGCTGATGCGGCACGGCGTTCTGCGCGGCGAGGTTCTGGTAGCGGGTGAGATCGACCTGTGCGCCCTTCAGTTGCGCCTCGTCGCGCGCGAGCTGCCCCTTGGCCTGCGCCAGCGTCGCCTCATAGGGACGCGAATCGATCTCGGCGATCAGGTCGCCCTTCTTGACCTCGTCGCCCTCCTTGAAATCGATCTTCATCAGATAGCCGCTGATCTGGCTCCTGATCGTCACGGTCGCGAGCGACGTCACGGTGCCGAGCGCATTGAGGCTGACGCCGATATCGCCCTTGCCGATGGTCTCCGGCACGATCGACATCGGCCCGGCATTGCGCCCGCCGCCGGCCTGCGGCGGCGCGGCCTGTTGCCGCGTCCACCAGACGATGCCGGCAAGCACCGCCAGCACGAGACACCCCGTCAGAAAACCCCGCCAGCGCGACGGCCGCCTGGTTTGCTCGGGCGCCACGATCGACGGGTCTTTTACATGCTGGTCCATAACTTGCCCACGAAGAAACACGAACGAGCTCGCGCGGCTCTATGTGTTCCCTAGAATCCGCGCGCGCCACATTCGAGGAAGCATTTTGATCGCTTCCGTCTGACAAAGCGCGTTAAGAATCGGAAAGGATGGCCCCTCCTTCCCGGTCGAGCGCTGTTTCACGCTGGATTGTGGCTATTTTACCCGATCGTCTGTAACCAGGGCAACACGATCAGCAACAATCCGGCAAAGTAGATCAGGCCGAAGATCAGCCCGAATTTCCAGAAGTCACCTTTGCCGATATAGCCGCTGCCGTAATACATCGGCGCCGGTCCCGTGGCGTAGGGCGAGATCACGCCCATCAGCCCGAGCGAATAGACGCACAGCAGCATCAGGGTCTGCACCGACAGACCGGGAATGCTGGAGCCGACGGCGAGCACCACCGGCAGCACGGCGGCGGTATGCGAGGTGATGCTCGAGAAGAAATAGTGGATCCAGAAGAAAAAGGTGACGAGCAGGATCATCCCGACCAGCGGCGACGTGCCGGCGAGCGGCTTCGCATAGCCATCGGCCACCCATTTGATGAAGCCGATCTCGTTGAGGCCCGACGACAGCGTGAGCAGTGAGGTGAAATAGAAAAATACCTCCCACGCGCTCTTCTCGGCGACGATGTCCTCGAAGGCGATCACGCCGGTGAGAAGCATCAGCGAGATCACGACGAACACCACCGTGGTCGCGTTGATGAAGTTCGAGCCGAGCAGCGGCACGCTGATATTGGGATTGGAGCCGCAGATCCACAGGAACATCGCGAGCAGCACCAGCACAGCCATGATCCATTCGTGCCGCGACGGCGGCCCCATCTTGGCGAGCTCGCCCTCGCTCCAGGTCACGATCTCCGGGCTTTCCTTGATCTCGGGCCGACATATGACGTAGCTGAGCAGCGGCACCAGCAGCAGCAAGAGGATACCGAGCGGCGCGAAGCCGATGAACCATTGCGACCAGCCGACCTCGATATTGACGAGCTTCTTGGCGATCGACAGCGCGGCGGCGTTCGGCGCCAGCGCAGTCAGGAACAGCGAGCTGGTGACGGCGGTGGTCGCGAACGCCGTCCACATCACGAAGGTGCCGATCTTGCCCGCGGTCGGCCCGGGCTCGGAGCCATAGATGCGCGGGATGTTGCTGACGATCGGATAGATGGTGCCGCCCGAGCGCGCGGTGTTGGACGGCGTCGCCGGCGCCAGCACGAGATCGGAGAACGCCACCGCATAGCCGAGCCCGATGGTGCGCCGGCCCAGCCCCCGCACCAGCAGCAGCGCCAGCCGGCGGCCGAGCCCGCTCTTGCGGTAACCGATCGAGAACACGAAGGCACCTACGATCAGCCACACCGTGCTCTCGGAAAAGCCAGCGAGCATCCAGCGCAGCGACTTGTTCGGGTCGGGCTCGACATAGCCGCCGACGCCGGCAACCGTCAGGCCGATCAGGCCCACCGCACCGACCGGCATCGATTCGAGGATCAGTCCGGTGATGACGGCGGCGAACACCGCAAAATAGTGCCACTGATTGGCGTTCAGCCCCGATGGCACCGGCACAAGATAGATCACCAGCCAGACCAGCAACGGCGCAAACGTCCGCCACGACGACTTCATGCAGCGTCCCCCTCACGTGTTTTGATTGTCGGGCATGCAAGCCGCCAAGTCTCTGACAGGTCCCTGCCAAGTCCCGGGCGGTGGCGCCATCTTTTGTGGCAATCTAGCACGGCCGCGCAGTCCGTCTCGGGTGCCTGCGGCCGAATGGCGCGGCTTGTGGAGGAACTCGCGCGCTTCGTCAACACGTAGCGTCCCGGTGGCTGCCCCCATCGCAAGACCGCCCGCGGTTTGCTATCGTAGGGCTATGACGGCTCGCGACTCCGCCTCATCCGAGATCACGCCCGAGGTGCTGCTGCGCGCCTATGCCTGCGGCATCTTCCCGATGGCGGAGAGCGCCGACGATCCGACCCTGTTCTGGGTCGAGCCGGAATTGCGCGGCGTGATTCCGCTCGACGGCTTCCGTGTCGCCTCCCGCCTGGCGCGCACCGTGCGCTCGGACGTGTTCACGGTCACCGTCGATACCGCGTTCAAGGCCGTAATCGCCGGTTGCGCGGCGCCGCAGCCTGGCCGCGACGACACCTGGATCAACAAGCGCATCCGCGATCTCTATGTCGGGCTGCACGCGTCGGGCCATTGCCACAGCGTCGAGGTCTGGCAGGACGACAATCTGGTCGGCGGCCTCTACGGCGTCAGCCTCGGTCGCGCCTTCTTCGGCGAAAGCATGTTTCATACCGAACGCGATGCATCGAAGGTCGCGCTGGTGCATCTGGTGGCACGGTTGATCGCCGGCGGATTCGAGCTGCTCGACACGCAATATGTGACCGAGCATCTGAAGACGTTCGGCGCGGTCGAAATCTCGCGACGCCGCTATCGCACGCTGCTCGACAAGGCGATCACGGGCGCGCCGGCGGATTTCCGCAAGCTCGACACCACGCAACCGGTCAAGGGCGCCGACGCGCTGGCGATCATCGCCGAGCGCAATTGAATTAGCCCGGATCGCGCTCTCGCTCGACCCGGGCTGCTCAATCAATTCCCGAACAAGCCGCCGAACAAACCGCCCGGCCGCTGCTGTTGCTGGGGCGGCGGAGGCGGCGGCTGCTGCTGGTATTGCGGCTGCG
>NZ_JACMYK010000175.1 GCF_020889785.1 Bradyrhizobium acaciae | reverse complement strand
GCCCAAGCCCGCGGCAGCGGCTCCTGCATCCGCAGCCGTCCCGGCGCCCGCCGCGGATCGCGGCAATGTCTATTACATCACGACCGCGATCGCATATCCGAACGGTCAGCCGCATATCGGTCACGCCTATGAGGCGATCGCGACCGACGCGTTGGCGCGCTTCCAGCGGCTCGACGGCAAGGATGTGTTCTTCCTGACCGGCACCGACGAGCACGGCCAAAAGATGATCCAGACCGCGCAGGGCGAGGGGATGACGCCGCACGAACTCGCGACCCGCAACGCCGCGCGGTTCAAGGAGATGGACGAGCGGCTCAATGTCTCATTCGACCGTTTCATCCGCACCTCGGAGCCCGCGCACCACAAGTCGGTGCAGGAAATCTGGCGCCGTATGCAGGACAATGGCGACATCTATATCGACGCCTATGCCGGCTGGTACTCGGTGCGCGACGAGGCCTATTACGCCGAGGATGAGACCACGGTCGGCGAGGACAATGTCCGCCGCGGTCCACAGGGCACACCGGTGGAGTGGGTCGAGGAGAAGAGCTATTTCTTCAAGCTCTCGGCCTATCAGGACAAGCTCCTGCAACTCTACGAGAGCCAGCCCGATTTCATCGGCCCGGACTCGCGGCGCAACGAGGTGATGAGCTTCGTGCGGGGCGGGCTGAAGGACCTCTCGATCTCGCGCACCACCTTCGACTGGGGCGTCAAGGTCCCCAATGATCCAGAGCACGTGATGTATGTCTGGGTCGACGCGCTGACCAACTACATCACCGGCGTCGGCTATCCCGACGAGAACGACGCGCGCTGGCGCTACTGGCCGGCCGATGTGCACATCATCGGCAAGGACATCATCCGTTTCCACGCGGTGTACTGGCCGGCCTTCCTGATGTCGGCCGGCATCCCCTTGCAGCGGCGGGTCTATGCCCACGGCTTCCTGTTCAACAGGGGCGAGAAGATGTCGAAGTCGGTCGGCAACGTGGTCGATCCCTTCAATCTCGCCAACCAGTACGGCGTCGACCAGGTCCGCTACTTCTTCCTGCGCGAGGTGCCGTTCGGCCAGGACGGCAACTACAACCACGAGGCCATCGTCGCGCGCATCAATGCCGACCTCGCCAATGATTTCGGCAATCTGGCGCAGCGCTCGCTCTCGATGATCGCCAAGCAGCTCGGCGGCGTGCTGCCGGAGCCCGGCGAATTCAGCGACAACGACAAGGCGATCCTGGCGCAGGCCGACGCCATGCTGGAGACCTCGCGGACCGCGATGGCGACGCAACAGATCCATCAATGGCTCAACACGGTCTGGGCGGCGGTGGCCGAAGCCAACCGTTATTTCGCGGGTGAGGCGCCGTGGGCCTTGGCCAAGACCGATCCGGCGCGCCAGAAGACGGTGCTCTATGTCACCGCCGAAGTCGTGCGGCAGATCGCGATCATGGCGCAGGCCGTGATGCCCGAGTCCTGTGGCAAGATGCTCGACAGCCTCGGCATATCCGCGGATGCCCGCAACTTCACGGCGATCGCCGAGCGGATCAAGCCGGGCACGGTTCTGCCGGCGCCGGTCGGCGTGTTTCCGCGTTACGTGGAACCGAAGACCGAATGAGCGGTTCGAAATTCATGCTGGTCGACAGTCACTGCCATCTGGATTTTCCCGATTTTGCGGACGATCTCGACGCGATCGTCGGACGCGCCGAAGCGGCCGGCGTCAGTCGCATGGTCACGATCTCGACCCGCGTAAAGCGGCTCGGCGGCCTGCTTGCGATCACGGAGCGCTTTCCGGACGTCTATTGTTCGGTCGGCACCCATCCGCATCACGCCGATGAAGAGGATGGTATTGCCGCCAGCGAACTGATCGAGCTGACCAGGCACCCGAAGGTCGTGGCGCTCGGCGAGGCCGGGCTCGACTATTTCTATGAGCACGGCTCGCGCGAAGCGCAGGAACGCGGCTTTCGCGCGCACATCGCGGCTGCCCGCGAAACCGGCTTGCCGCTCGTGATCCATACCAGGGAGGCCGACGAGGATTGCGGCCGCATCCTGGAGGACGAAGTCGCGAAGGGCCCGTTCAAGGCGGTCCTGCATTGCTACACCGGCGGGCGCGAGCTCGCGATGAAGGCGATCGCGCTCGGGCTGTCGATCTCGTTCACGGGCATCCTGACCTTCAAGAAGTCCGAAGCGCTGCGTGCGCTCGCGGCCGAGCTGCCGGCCGACCGCATCATGGTCGAGACCGATGCGCCGTATCTTGCGCCCGGCAAATTCCGCGGCAAGCGCAACGAGCCGGCTTACGTCGTCGAGGTCGCCAAGGTGCTCGCCGAAACGCGCGGCGTCTCGCTCGAGGAGATCTCGCGGCAGACCACTGAAAACTTCTTCCGGCTGTTCTCCAAGGTGCCGGCGCCGAAGGTTGCTGCATGACGCTGACACTGACCATTCTGGGCTGCGGCTCATCTGCCGGCGTGCCGCGCCCGGCGCTCGGCTGGGGCGCCTGCGATCCCACCAATCCCAAGAACCGTCGCCGCCGCTGTTCGATCATGGCCGAGCGGACCATGGAGCACGGCACGACCCGCGTCGTGATCGATACGGCGCCCGACCTGCGCGAGCAGCTGATCGACAGTAACGTCGAGCATATCGACGCGGTGTTCCTGACCCACGAGCACGCCGACCAGACCCATGGCATCGACGATCTCCGCTCGGTCGTGCTGCACCAGCGCCGCCGCATCCCGGTCTACTTCAACCAGTCGACCGCCAAGGACATCATGGCGCGGTTCTCCTATTGCTTCATCTCGCCGGAGGGCAGCGACTACCCGCCGATCCTGACCCGGCATTCGATCGAGGCGGGCGAGAGCCACACGGTCACAGGGAAGGGCGGTCCGCTGAAGCTCGAGGCCTTCCTGGTGCAGCATGGCCGGATTCCGGCGCTCGGCTACCGGATCGGCGACGCCGCCTACACGCCCGATCTGCACGACATTCCCAAGGAGAGTTGGTCGGCGCTTGAGGGCCTCGATCTCTGGATCGTCGACGGCTTGCGCTATGCGCCGCATCCCAGCCATTTCAGCGTCGCCGATGCGCTGTCATGGATCGACCGCTTCAAGCCGAAGCGTGCGGTCATCACCAACATGCACTCCGACCTCGATTACGAGGTGCTGCGGCAGAACCTGCCAGCCGGCGTGATCCCGGCCTATGACGGCATGCGGCTGACGCTCGATCGGGTAGGCTGAAACTCAAATAGTCCTGAACTGGTCGGACTTCGCGTCTACCGGACGCGCGCGGTTCCACGCGCCAAGATGATGGCCAGACATCGCAGTCGGGCATTGACCTTTTGCGCAGTGTCGATATCGTTATGATCATAACGATATCGGGAGGCCTCAATGGCGGAAGCTGTGGCAGCGCATGATTACATCGACCGCACGCGATATGACGCGCTGATGGACGTCGTGAAGAACCGGTTGACGACCCGGGCGTTCGACTCCAGCTACGCGATGCCGTGGGAGCATTACGACATGATCCTGGAGGCGGCGCGCCACGCGCCGTCGGGCGCCAATGCGCAGCCGTGGCACTTCATTGCCGTCACCGATCAGGATCTCAAGAACCGGATTACCGAGTATTTCCGCGAGGAGCAGGTCGCGCGCGCCCGGCTCAAGATGAAGTTTCCGACACCCGATTATCGCGGCCTCGCGTCGGCCCCCGGCTTCATCGTCGTCGCCAGCGACTTCCGCTGGGTCAAGGCGTTTCCCGTGCTCAACGACGGCTCCGAGCTCGACAAGATGTACAAGGAGAATGCCGAGCGCATCCTGTTGCAGAGCGTGGCCGCCGCGACGATGTCGGCGCATCTTGCGGCCGCTGCGCTCGGCTATAACGTCTGGTGGGTGACCGCGATCGGGCAGGAGAAGGCCCAGCAGGCGATGAAGCCGCTGCTCGGTATCCCCGAGGAACTGTCCGTGCTCGACATCATGTGCTTCGGTCCGCCCGCGAAGCCGCCATACAAGCGCTGGAAGAAGAGCCTTTCCGAGATCAGCAACCGGAACAGGTTCGACGCCTCGCACTTCATGACCGAAGCCCAGATCGACGAATGGGTTTCGACCACGCGCCACAAGGTGATGTACCGCGATGCCGAGAACGTCGACTAAGACAGAGTCGCCGGTCAGGCGCCTCACATCGGATTACAGGCTGGAGGACCAGGTCGGCTTCCTGCTGCGCCGGGCGTATCAGCGTGCCTCGTCCAACCTGGTCGACCGGATCGGCTCCTACGACCTGACTGCCCCGCAATATGCCACGCTGGCTCGGCTCTACGAGCGCGGTGCGCTGTCGCAGAACCTGCTCGGCCGGCTGGTTGCGATGGAGCCCGCCAACATCCGCGACGTCGTGCTGCGGCTGAAGAAGCGCCGGCTGGTTGCGACCCGGCGCGACCCGACCGACAAGCGGCTGATCCTGATCGATCTGACCGCGGCCGGCACAGCCCTGGTCGAGCAGTTGATCCCGATCGAGATCGCATGCACCGCGACGACGCTGGTGCCGCTCAAGGCGAACGAGAGGAAGCAGCTCTATGATCTGCTCGGCCGTCTGGCCGATGGCTGAGCCGGCGCCACATGCTCGCTGTCGTCCCTGCGAAAGCAGGGACCCATAACCACAGGGCATCGTGGTTGAAGTAAGCTGTCGCTCCAGCGTTGCAACACAATCGGCATTGGTGGTTATGGGTCCCGGGTCAAGCCCGGGACGTCAGCGGGTATGTGGCGCCGTCAGGCCGAGATCGCCTTGGCCGATCCGACCTGGTTGCGCAGCAGGAATTTCTGGATCTTGCCCGTGGATGTCTTCGGGATCACGCCGAACACCACGGATTTCGGCGTCTTGAAGCCCGACATGTACTCGCGGCAATAGGCGATGATCTCGGCCTCGGTCGCCTTGGCGCCGTCCTTCAACTCGAGGAAGGCGCAGGGCACTTCGCCCCATTTCGGATCCGGCTTGGCGACCACAGCCGCGAACAGCACGGCCGGGTGCTTGTAGAGGATGTCCTCGACCTCGACCGACGAGACGTTCTCGCCGCCGGAGATGATGATGTCCTTGGAGCGGTCCTTGATGATGACGTAGCCGTGCTCGTCGAGCACGCCGAGATCGCCGGTGTGAAACCAGCCACCGGCGAACGCTTCCTGCGTCGCCTTCTCGTTCTTCAGATAGCCCTTCATCACGATGTTGCCGCGGAACATGACTTCGCCGATGGTCTCGCCGTCGCGCGGCACCTCACGCATGGTCTCGGGATCGAGCACGGTGACGCCTTCCTGCAACGGGTAGGCTACGCCCTGGCGCCGTTTCAGCTGCGCGCGCGCATCGGCTGACAGTTCATCCCAGCCGGGCTGCTCGGCGCAGACCGAGGCGGGGCCATAGACCTCGGTCAGCCCGTAGACGTGGGTCAGCCTGATGCCGATGCGCTCGGCGCCCTCCAGCACCGCTACCGGCGGCGCCGCGCCCGCGATCAGGCCTGTGACGGACTTTGCCTTGCCGCCCGTCGGTGCATCGGGCGCATTGATCAGCGTGTTGTAGACGATCGGCGCGCCGCACATGTGGGTGACGCCGTGCTTGGGGATCAGCTCGAAGATCTTGGTCGGATCGACCTTGCGCAGGCAGACATTGACGCCGGCGGTCGCTGCGATCGTCCAGGGGAAGCACCAGCCGTTGCAGTGGAACATCGGCAAGGTCCAGAGATAGACCGGGTGCTGGCCGAGATTGCCGGCGAGGATGTTGCTCACCGCGTTGAGATAGGCGCCGCGGTGATGGGTCACCACGCCCTTCGGGTTGCCCGTGGTGCCGGAGGTGTAGCTCAGCGCGATCGCATCCCATTCGTCGGCCGGCGGCCGCTCGGCGAACGCCGGATCGCCTGCGGCGACCGCCGCTTCATATTCGATCTCGCCGATCCGTTTGCCGGCGCCAAACGCCGCGTCATCGACGTCGATCACGAACGGTTTTGCGCCCTTCATCAGCGTCAGCGCTTCCGCGATCACGCCTGAGAATTCGGGATCGACCAGGATGATCTGCGCACCGCCATGATCGAGCTGGAATGCGATCGACGCCGCGTCGAGGCGGATATTCAGCGCGTTGAGCACCGCGCCGGTCATCGGCACCGCGAAGTGCAGCTCGTTCATCGCCGGGATGTTCGGCAGCATCGCCGCGACCGTGTCGCCGTGGCCGATGCCGCGGCCCGCAAGATAGGACGCGAAGCGCTTGCAGCGCTCGTAGGTCTGTTTCCAGGTGAAGCTGCGGCCCTCATAGACCGCGCTGACGTGGTCGGGATACACGGTCGCCGAGCGCGCCAGGAAGCTCAGCGGCGTCAGCGGCACGTAGTTGGCGGGCGTCTTGTCCAGCCCGATCGAATACTGGTTTTGAGCTGCACTCATGGCTCTATCCCATCCGCAAGGTGCTTTAAAGGAAACCGATCGATATCCAGGGAAAGATGGCAACGATGATCAGGCCGATCAACAGCGCCAGCATGTACCCCCAGATCGGCCGGATACCCTCGGCCGGATCGACGCGCCCGATGGCGCAGGCGGCATAGTAGCCGACCCCGAACGGCGGCGCGAACAGTCCGATGCCCATCGCCAGGATGATGATCATGGCGTAGTGCACCTCGTGGACGCCGACCTGGCGCGCAATCGGAAACAGCAGCGGCCCGAACAGCACGATCGCCGGAATGCCCTCGAGCACGCTGCCGAGGATCACGAAAGCCAGGATCGATACCGCGATGAAGCTCGCCGACCCGCCGGGCAAACCCGCCATCGACGCCGCCAGCGCCCGCGAGAAGCCGGACTGGGTCAGGCCCCAGGCCATGCCGGTGGCGGTGCCGATGATGAACAGGATCGCTCCCGACAGGCACGCCGTGTCGATCAGCATCGGCACGAGCCGCCGCCAATTGAACTTGCGGTAGATCAACAGGCCGATGACGAAGGCGTAGACGATGCCGATGGTCGAGACCTCGGTGGCGGTGGCGATGCCTTCGACCACGGCGTAGCGGATCACGAAGGGCAGGGCCAATGCGGGCAGGGCGAAGACGAACGCCTTGCCGATCTCGCTGCCTGTGGCGCGCTGGACATGGCTGAGGTCCTCGCCGCGGTAGCGCCACCACACCAGCGCCGACAGGGTGATCGCCAGCACCACGCCCGGCAGCAGGCCGCCGGTGAACAGCGCCGAGATCGAGACGCCGGTCACCGAGCCGATGGTGATCAAGACGAGGCTCGGCGGAATGGTTTCGGTCTGCGCGCCGGTGGCGGCGAGCAGGGCGACCAGATCGCCCGGCTTGGCGCCGCGCTCCTTCATTTCCGGGAACAGCACCGGTGCGACCGCGGCCATGTCTGCGGCCTTCGATCCGGAGATGCCGGAGACCAGATACATGGCGCCGACCAGCACGTAATGCAGGCCGCCGCGGACGTGCCCGAGCAGGCTCGCCAGGAACGCGACCATCGCGCGCGCCATGCCGGTCATCTCGATCAGCAGGCCGAGGAAGACGAACAACGGCACCGACAGCAGGATCAGATGGCTCATGCCCTCGTCCATCCGCCCGACCAGCACCATCAGCGGCGTCCGCGTGGTCAGCGCCAGATAGCCGAAGATCGCCATGCCGAAGGCAAAGCCGATCGGCACGCCTGCGAACACGCAGAAGCCGACCACGCCGACGAAGAAGATGATCAGATTGAGGTTGCCGAGCGGCCGCAGCATCGGCTGCGCCAGCCAGAACACGCCGATCAAGGCGGCCACGGTGAGCGCAGCCAGCAGGAAGGTCTTGAAACTGCCGACCCGCGCCAGCCGCAGCAGCGCGAACAGCGCCATCAGGCAGGTGCCGACCGGCAGCGCCGCCGCGCGCCAGGTATTGGAGATCTGCAGCGCCGGCGTGGTGATGAAGCTCTCTTCATAGGCGTATTCATAGGCCGGCCGCACGATCAGGATCAGGAACGCCAGCGCGGCGCAGGTCGCGACGACGTCGAGATAGGCCCAGAGCCGCGGGCCGGCGCTTGCGACCAGCGCGGTCATCCGCATGTGCTCGCCGCGGCGGAGCGCGACCACCGATCCCAGCATGGCAAGCCACAGGAACAGGATCGACGCCAGCTCGTCGGACCAGATTAGCGGCGTGTGCAGCACGTAGCGCGCCACCACGCCCGCGAACAGGATGACGACCTCGGCGACGACCAGGATCGCCGCCGGGATTTCGACCAGCCATCCGAGCGCAGCGTCGACGGAACCGAGAACAGAGCGGCGGCGAGGGGGCAGTGACGCCGCCTCGCCGGCCACGGCCGGCGTCATCTCGACATGAGCCATAGCAAATCTCCCGCTGGCCAGCCTCCCGCTTGACTGTTCAGGACAGTTTGCCGACGGACTTCTCGAGCAGGTCCCAGGCCTTCTCGCCGTACTTGCCCTTCCATTCGGCGTAGAAGCCCGCGGTGCGCAGCTTGTCGCGGAACGGCCCAACCTCGGGCTGGTTGAACACGAGACCCTTGCCCGCGAGCTCCTGCTTGACGGTCGCATTCAGCTTCTCGGTGTCTTCGCGTTCCTTGACGGCCGCCGCGTTGACGTGCTTGGCGACGATGGTCTTGATATCGTCCGGCAAGGCCGCCCAGGCTCTGCGGTTCATCAGGAACCAGAAGCCGTCCCACATGTGGTTGGTGAGCGAGCAATACTTCTGGACTTCATACAGCTTCGCCGTCGAGATCAGCGCCAGCGGGTTTTCCTGGCCTTCGACGATCTTGGTCTGCAGCGCCGAATAGACCTCGCTGAAATTGATCGAGGCGGGCGAGGCGTCGAACGCCTTGAACATCGAGGTCCAGAGCGGCGATACCGGCACGCGGATCTTGAAACCCTTGAGGTCGTCGGGCCCGTTGATCGGCTTGGTCGAGGACGTGGTCTGGCGGAATCCGTTGTCCCAGATCTTGTCCATGACCTCGAGGCCGGCCTTTTTGATCTCACCACGGACATAGGCGCCGAGGTCGCCGTCCATGGCCTTCCAGACCGTGGGATAATCCGGGAACGCGAAGCCGATGCCGTTGATCGAAGCCGCCGGCACCAGGGTCGCCAGGATCAGGCCGGACAGCGTGAAGAACTCGACACCGCCGGAGCGCACCTGGCTCAGCACGTCGGTATCCGAGCCGAGCTGGTTGTTCGGGAACACCTGAAGGTCGAACCGGCCGTTGGTCTCGGTCTTGATCGCCGCGGACATCTCCCGGGCGCGAGCCACCAGCGGATGCGACTCCGGCAGGTTGTTGGCGAACTTGTAAGAGAACTCGGCCGACTGGGCGCGCGCCACATACGGCGCGCCAATCCCGCCCATGACGGCGGAAGCGGCGGAGACCTTCAGCAGCGTGCGTCGTGAAAAGCTCATTGGGTTTGCTCCCTCGAGAGGCTTGTTGTTGTTCTGAGATGCCATCCTATACGGACCTGATGCCGCGGGGTCACCAGCGATCTCGGCGCAGGCCGCGCTTATTGCAGCGTCCGTACGCCGCGGCAATATCGGCTTTCTGACGAGAGGTCTGTGCGTGGATCGCCGTGGAATTCGCACCAGCCGAATGCACGATCGGGCGAGCCTCGGACAGACGCCGAGTTACGGGCCAGTACGAAGATTTCCCACTAAATATCTGATCTAATTGCAGATATAAATAGGCGGTGCTTCACTTGACATACCCACGCCCAATATCTAGAATCTTCGGTATTGGAGCTAAGCCATGGCCAAGTCTGTTCTTTCCGACGCCAGATTTCATAACGAAGAAGCGGCCTTCGCTTACGTCGAAGCGGAGCTTTGGCCGAACGGTCCCGTCTGCCCGCACTGCGAGAACGCCGATAGCAGCAAGATCGGCCGCCTTCAGGGCAAGACCACGCGCGTTGGTCTGCGCAAGTGCTACGCCTGCCGTAAGCCGTTCACGGTCCGCATTGGGACGATCTTTGAGGACAGCCACCTGCCGCTGCGTCTGTGGCTTCAGGCCATCCACCTGCTTTGCAGTTCCAAGAAAGGCAGCAGCACCCGCCAGCTTCAGCGCATCCTCGGCTGCGGCATGAAGACGGCTTGGCACCTTGGCCACCGCATTCGTCACGCAATGGCTCCCGGCGCGCCTGAGCAGCTTGGCGGCCTTGGCAGGATCGTCGAGGCCGACGAAACCGAACTGGCGCGTTCCCGCAAGACGAAACGTCCGGAAGGCTTCCGCCGCAAGATCCACAATCCGGTTGTGATGAGCTTGGTAGAGCGCGGCGGCGATATTCGCTAAGACGCTGGATCATCGCTCTGCCGTCCATTTGGTTCGGGAGCATGTTCATCCGGATAGCACGCTCGTCACGGATCAGGCTCAGCAATACAAGTTTGCGCCGGTCGCGGACCATCAGGCGGTGGATCATTCCAAGTTTGAATGGGTGCGCGGCGTCGCGCACACCAATACCTTGGAGGGCTTCTTTTCTGTGCTGAAGCGCGGCCTTGTCGGCATCTATCATCATGTCGATAAGAAACATCTTGACCGCTATCTGGCTGAATTTGATTTCAGGCAGAACACGCGTGTCGCACTCGGCATTGATGATGTGCAGCGCAGCGCCATGGCCATTCAGGGCATGGCAGGCAAAAGGCTTATGTACCGGGACTCATTCGCAGAGTAGAGTCCCTTCAACCCTATCGCATTGTGGTGCGGTTTATGGCTGACGACGACCGGATCACCTTGATTATTGAGGGCTTGCCCGAGGACAACGGGCAAGTGCGCCTTGGCGCGTTCATGAACCAGCTTCAAAAGCTAAATGCGACTATCACGAAGCTGGATCGCGAAGCCAATGCAGGCAAGCAAGCTACGGTCTACAAGATCGCAGAGCTTTCTTACGCAAGCCCTGTGCGGGTTGTTCTAGAGCCGCAGGCACTTCCTAAGCTTCCGTATGTTGGCCACGCCATCGTTGAGAGCTTGGGCCGCGTAAGTCATGCGCTCGAAAATGGAGATGATCTTTCCGGACTGGATGCCGATTTGCTGGACGATATTCGCGGCCTTGCCAAGCCCGTAGGAAAATCCGTGGCTAACGTCACGCTGCTTTTTAACGATCATCGCCTTGATCTAACGCCCAAGATTGCTTCCAAGGTCGATGCCGCGCTAGCGGTTGACGAGGAGTGCGTTGGCGCGATTGAAGGCATGCTGGAGCAGATAAACCTGCACGATGGCGCGAATGTCTTTTACGTTTACCCTGAAATCGGGCCACGCAAGATCAGCTGTAGCTTCCCGTCCGCTTTGTATGATGACGCCGTTTCTGCGGTCGGACGAAAAGTCGAGGTGTACGGCACGCTGCATTATCGGAGCGGTGCTACGTATCCACACCAGGTACAGGTAACTCAGATCGAGGCGTTCCCGCCCGAATCCGAGTTGCCAGATTGGGATGACGTTCGCGGCATGGCTCCGGATGCCACTGGCGAACTGAGCAGCGAAGCTTTCATTCGGGAGCTTCGCGATGGCTGGTACTGAGCCGGTCTACTACTGGGTTCGTGCCTTTTTCTGGCTTGGATTAAGGACGAGGAACGCCAGACCGGAGATATGGACGGTGTTCGCGAAGTCATCGAACGCGTGAAGCGTCGTGACGCGAAGATTGTCACTTCCGTTCTGACAATAACTGAAGTGCTTGAAAGTAGACTTCCTGCGGGCATGAAAAGCCTCATGGAAGGCCTGATGAAGCGCGTCATTCGCGTTGGCATGGACATCAAAGTCGCGAAGATGGCGCACGATCTTCGCGACTATTACATGCAGCGGACGACAGAGTTCGGAGGCAAAACGCTTTCCGTCCCGGACGCCATCCATTTGGCTACCGGCGTTCTCAGTCGAGTGAACGAATTCCACACCTTTGATGGCGGCAAGACTGGCGGAAAATCCCTAGGACTGTTGCAGCTATCCGGCAACGTTGGTGGTCAAAGGCTCACGGTATGCAAACCACAGGCAAGAAGTCCGCAGCTAGACCTGCGAAAACCGAACATAAGCAAGACGACCCAGAACAGTCTCGGCGCTTCCTAGAGGCCGCCAAGGCCGCTGAAGCGGATGAGACTGAGAAGGGAGCGGAGAAGGCGTTCAAGGCCGTGGTGAAGCCTAGGAAGGCAAAGGGCATGAAATGAGGGTAGTGGCCGTCATAATACTCGCCTACCTGCTCACAGGCGCTTGGTATGTCGGGCGTGATGCTCTGAGGCCGCTCGATAGCCAGCCCAGTTACATCAGACATCAGCGGGGGGTTCAGCCCAAGCTGTTTATCGTTCTCTTTTGGCTCCCCGGAACGCTGTCTGCGGCCCTTCGCGGCGGTGACCTGCCAAGCCTAGCCGTGCCATGGACGATCTTTGTCGGGCTCATCGTGGCCGGGATTTGGCTCCTAATACCTTGACGTGGTTGTATTTTGTGGCTGGGTATGCTAAGTGAAACATCGCCTATAAATATTCCATAATATACCTTATGCGAATTACGGATATGGGCGTGGCCACGATCACCGGCGGCTATCCCGTCGCTTCGTTCTCGCTCGGCCTGATGGATTTTGCGACCCGGACCTAAGCTAACGCATCGCCTCAGACCTGATCCTGCCGCCCGTACCCTGTGACGCATCGGATCAGCCGCTCGAGTACCACCCCGATCGCCGATCCCACGACAACGTCACTCGCCCAATGCGCCAGCAACAGAACGCGGGTTGACATCAGGCAAGCGCCGAGCGCTCGGACGATCCCGCGCTCGCCCTCCGGAAGCTGGCTCGCTGCCGAACTGATGGCGCCGACCTGAATTGCATGTCCCGACGGAAACGAGTCGTCAGCTTTGCCCGAGATTGGAACGCCGTGCAGATGACCAAGGACGGTGAGCCGGTCCGGCCGCTTCTGGTTGAATACCCGTTTGAGCAGGTGCGGAACCAGCGATGCGGCCAACGCCGTGACCAGAAGATGGTCACTCGCCAGGCGTCGCGGCTCTGGCTTGCTCCGACACCATAGCCACCATCCAAGTGCCAGGGCGCAGACGACATGCTCGTCCGCCGCCCATGTCAGGATTGAGGCGGCGCGTTCTGTTGGCGGGGTCGTGTTGCGCGCGATAACGCGCGCAATGGCAATATCCGGCTGGGTCGGTCGCACCGTGATCGGCATGGATGCCCTTGCTTGAGGCGATGACGGCATCTTTCAAACGTTTCGCATTCGCCCCTGTTCCAAGCGGCGCAAAGCAAAGGGCCCCGCTCAAGCGGGGCCCTGGAATGCGTAGCGGTCACCATTTCTGGCGGCCGTACCAGTCATTCACTTCCTTCGTGGCTTGATCCTTGGCATAGCCGTAACGCTGCTGCAAACGGCCTTCGAGCTGGTCCTGCTTGCCGGCGATCACATCGAGGTCGTCATCGGTCAGCTTGCCCCACTGCTCCTTGACCTTACCCTTCATCTGCTTCCAGTTGCCTTCGACACGATTCCAATCCATCGCGGTTCTCCATTGAAAGATGAGATCGTCCAACGGGTGCTCCGACGCTTCGTTCCTCGCGAGCGTTGCGTCAAAGCTGCGCAGTCGCAAGTCCGCGCGTGAACCAGGACAGATAGGAACGAGATTGTAGGGTCCCTGTTGTGGGTAAAGATCAACCCACACGGAGCGACACCGATGCCGGAGAAAGACCTA
>NZ_JACMYK010000174.1 GCF_020889785.1 Bradyrhizobium acaciae | reverse complement strand
CCCGCCGCCCCCTGCCCGCGCCGGCTCCGCCGCCGGCGGCGCGCAAGCGCTAGCTCGCAGCGAATGCGTGCCGGCCGCAGCGGCAGGTGTCGTAGTCGACGGGATCGTGGCTGTTGACGATCGTAACATCAGCGCCATGCGTCGCCTTCAATTGGCGCAGCCGTTCCTGGTTCTGGATTCGCGTCGCGCGATCCATATCCGCCCGGCGCTGGAACATGCCGAGCACCAGCGGGATCCGCGGCCGGGCCTCGAGCTGCGCGTGGTGGAAATAGGCATCGCCGGCGTGCAGCAGCCATTTGCCGTTGTCGCGCACCGCGATCCCGCAATGGCCGAGGGTGTGGCCCGGCAGCGGGATCATCAGGATATCAGGCTCGCGATCGCCGAGCGCGCGCACGCCCTTGAAGCCGAACCAGTCCTCGCCGCCGGCGCCATAGAACGCCCAGTCCGGCCCGTGCTTCCACTGCGCCGTGATGTAGCGCCCCTGCGGCGGCGCAACCTGGTTCGTCACCGCCATGTCGTATTCCCTTCGATGAACATGCACCTTGGCCTTCGGAAAATCAGGCACGCCACCGGCATGGTCGCGATCGAGATGGGTCAGCAGCAGATGGCGCACATCATCGGGCGAGAAGCCGAGCGCCTGCACCTGGCGCACCGCGGTCTCGGCCGGATCGAGCCGCGGCGTCGTCTGCCGCACCCATTTGCGCCCGAGCCGCGGCGGGTCGCCGATGTCGTCGAGCCCGATACCGGTATCGACCAGCACAAGCCCGTCATTGCTCTCGACCAGCAGGCAGTGACAGACCATCCGCGCGCGCTGGAAGATGCTGCCGCTGCCGTTCACGAGCCGCTTGCCGATCGGGCACATGGTGCCGGTGTTGAGATGGTGGATGCGCATGACAATTCCTCCGCTGTAACCAGCGCAGACTTGCCACCCGCCCATTCATAGGTAAAATATTGTCTTTCTATCGATACGATAGGATTGACCTATGGATATCCGCGAACTTCGCTACTTTGCCGCGGTCTACCGGGAGCGCAACCTGACTGCCGCGGCGAAGCGCTGCTTCATCTCGCAGCCATCGATCTCGGCGGCGATCACCAATCTCGAGGCCGAACTCGGCACCACGCTGTTCATCCGGCACAAGAAGGGCATGGCGCCAACGGAATCCGCGGCGCTGTTTCACGGCATCGCCCGCAGGATCATCGACGAGGCCGACGCGGCGCGAAACCTGTTTCGCAAGCCGGCGACGAAGCAAGCGCTGACGCTCGGCCTGTTGCGGACGCTCGACCAGGCCCGGACCATCACCCTGTTGAAGCCGCTGACGGGCAACGCCGACCTCGCGCTCCGGCTGGTCGGCGCCAACGACAAGGCCGACGCGCGGATCGTCGCCAAGACCATGATCAGCGCCGGCGAGCACTTCATCCCGCTCTGGAGCGAACGCTACGTCGCGGCGCTGCCGCCGTCGCATCCCCTCACCCTGAAGGAGACGCTGCGGACCACCGACTTCGCAGGCGTTCCGATGATCGATCGCTGCCATTGCGAGCAGCAGGAATTCTTCAAGCGCGCCTCACCGCCGCGCAAGCCGGTGGCGATCGCGGAATCGGAGGAATGGGCAATGGCGCTGGTTGCAGCCGGAGTTGGCGTTGCAATCGTCCCCGAAGGCGTTGCGCGCGGCAATCCTGATGTCGCAATGCGTATGATCGATGTCGACGTGACGCGCCAGGTCGGCCTCGCCTATCCCTCGTCGCGGCCGCCGTCGGATCCGCTGAAGGCGTTCATCGCGAGCCTGCCGCGGCAACCAAACGGCCGCCGCGTCGGATCAAAGCCAGGAAGGCGAAGCGGGCTTAGCCCTTTGTCACCACGGCATGGCCCGTGACCGGCGCGGAGATGAGCGGCACGCCGGCGGTGAGCCGCGCGAGCTCGTTGATCTGGCGTTCGGCGTCGGCGGCCATGCCGTCGGGGGCCTGGATCACCAGCCGCTCCAGCGCCCAGCGATAGGACGAGATCCGCCGCTCCAGGCTCTGCTGCACCCACTGCACGATCAGCGTGTTCTCTTCCATCCGCGCGACTGCATCGGCCCGCTCCTTCGGCGACACGTCGGCGATCATCTTGAGGCTGGCACTGCGCTTGCGGTCGAGCTCGATCACCTGGGCCGCCGTGGCGAAGAACGGTTCGAAACGGGTGATGTCGTCGCGAACCTCGTCGATCAACAGCGAATAGCGCGAGGCGAACGAGCGATGCGGCTCGTCGATCAGATTGCGGCCATACATCGTGCGATCGAACACGACGTTCTGCCGCCATGGCGCGGGCAGCGGCTGGTAGTCGCCGAACACGCTCTTCCACGCCGGCCGCGACAGCGGCGGCTCGATGAACTGATAGGCGAGATCGCGCAGCTGGCGCTCGTGTTCGGTGAGCTGGAATTGCGAAGCGTTCTTGCCGATGCTGCCGGTCGCCTCGGCGCCGAGCCAGCGATGCATGTCGTCGTTGCGGAAATCGGCACGGGTGCGGCCGAAATCGCCGCCGCTGCAGCCCGCGAGCGCCGAGCCCGCCAAGAGCAGGATCAGCGCCGGGAGTGACCGCCGAGCGGCGGTCCGCTGCGCAAACTGCGGCATTGCATGAGGTCCGCGATCAGGAGCGGCGTCGGCGACGGCGGCCCTGCGCAGTGCCCTGCTCCGGTCCGCGACCACCGCCGGTCTCTTCCGTCGTTCGCTCGATCCGGACGACGGGAAGGATCAGCACGGTCCCCACGCCTTCGCCGGCAGCACCGACAACGCTCGGCCGCCTTGCAGCCGCATCCGCCGGAAACTCAACGATGGTGCCCATGTTCCGTTCTCTCTGGCCCCGCACGGACATGATTTGCCCCGCGCACGCCGAGTTAAGAACGGGCATGGTTAATGACATGTTAAACTGTCGATACGGACGGTTACGGATATGGCGTTGTGCCTTAATGGACACGGGCAAATCCGAAGGTTTGCCTTCACGGGTTGTTTTCCTTAACTGCGTCTTAAAACAGCCTGCGTAGGCTCGCTGCCACAAGGTTTTCAAACCGAATCTTACTGGCAAGTCGCGTACGCCCGAGATGAGCGCAGCTCCGCTATTTCCTGGTTTCGATGGGCTGATGACGCTCTCCCGTCGCGAGGGCGTCGATATCCGCCCCACTTTGCTGCGCGTCCTGACCGACCTCTATGTGCAAGCGAGCGCGCACTCCGCCGATGAGGAGCGCCAGTTCGTCGAGCTGACGTCGCGCCTGATCGACGAGGTCGACGACGCCACCCGCGCCGCGGTCCGCGCACGGCTTGCGATCTATCCGGCAACGCCCGCCAGGATCATGGACAAGCTCGGGTTGCGGCGCGGCGGTCCGGACCAGCCGATGCCGGCGGCCACTCCAATTCCCGCCCCCACCCCCGCCGCGCTGCCGGCCAAGATCCCGACCGAAGCCGAGCTGCGGATGGCAGCGAGCCTTGCGATGCGGCCGAACGATGCCGCCGAAATCTCCGACATGTTCTTTGCCGCCAGCGCCAAGGAACGCGCGCAGATCCTGCACAATCTGCAGGAGACGCCGCTGAAGGCCGCCGCGCGGATTCCGGCTGCCCGCGCCGCGCGCGCGATCCATATCCTGGAGATGGCGGCATTTGCCGAGGACCTCGATAACTTCACGCTCGAACTCGGCGAGGCATTGATCCTGCCGTCGCGGATCGCGGCCGAGGTCGTCAACGATCCCGGCGGCGAGCCGCTCGCCTGCGCGATGCGGGCGCTTGACGTGTCGAGCGCCGCGTTCCAGCGCATCCTCATGTTCCTCAATCCCGAAGCCGGCTCGTCGGTCAACTATGTCTACCGGCTGTCGCGGCTCTACGATCGCCTGAGCGAGCGCTCGGCGCTGGTGATGCTGGCGGCATGGCGCGGCTCGACCATGGCGGTGGCGCGCAACAAGTATCGCTCGTCGCTCTATGACGACGAGCGCCATCGCGTCCGCGCAACGACGTCGCAGACGCGCTCCGCGGTGCAGCCCGGCAACGCGCCCGCCATCCGCAACCAGAAATCCGGTAGCTAAGGCGCGCCCATCGCGCTTTAGATTAGCTGAGGGTGGCGAACGCAGCCGGCGTGAACGCGGCGATCTCGCGACCTTGCCGTACTTTCTCAAGCCAGCCTGCATCCTGCAGCAACGCGCGTCCGACCGCGACCAGGTCGAACTCGCCGCGTTCCAGCCGCGTGAGCAGCCCATCCAGCGGCATGGATTGGGCGCTCTCGCCCGCAAGGGATGCGTAGACATCACCAGACAGGCCGACGGCGCCCACCGTTATCGCGGTGACCCCCGTGAGCTTCTTCGCCCAGCCGGCAAGGTTCAGCTCCCGATCGATCTCGGGGAAAGCGGGCTGCCAGAACGTCGGCTGCGAGAGGTGGAAGGCATCCGCTCCAGCGTCGACAAGGACGGAAAGCCACTGTTCCAGTGCCTTCGGCGTCGCGGCCAGCCGTGCATTGAAGTCTTTCGGCTTCCATTGTGAGAGGCGGAGAATCACCGGGAAGCCCGAGCTCACCACCGACCGGATTGCGTTCAGAATCTCGACCACGAAGCGAGAACGCTCGACGAGCGTCGAGCCACCGTATTCGTCGTCGCGCAAGTTGAGATGGTCGTAGAAGAACTGATTGATGAGGTAGCCGTGCGCCCCCATCAGCTCGATGCCGTCGAAGCCGAGCCGCTCGGCATCCATCGCAGCTTTCGCGAACGCGTCGATGATGTCGGCCACGTCGGCCTCGCTCATCGGTTGATTGGCGCGCTCGCCTGTCACTGACAGCCCCGAGGGACTTTCATAGGGCGCCGGGGGTGTCCAGTCCGGCGCCGCATTCGAGCGCTTATGTCCCACATGAACGAGCTGCGGCACGATGCGCCCACCTGCTGCGTGAACCTCGTCCACCACTTGCTTCCAGCCGGCGAGCGCCGCCTCACCGTGGAAGTGGGGCATATTGGGCTCGTTGAGTGCGGCCGGACGACCGACCCCTGTTCCCTCCGTGATGATGAGACCGACGCCGTTCTCTGCGCGGCGGCGATAATAGCTGGCGACATCGGCGGTGGGTACGCCACCCGGAGACATCGATCGCGTCATCGGAGCCATCACGACACGGTTCGGCAGGTTGAGAGCATTCAGGCGGTAGGGTCTGAACAGGACGTCAGGACTGGACATGGGATGTTTCCGGGGCGCGAGAGACAGGCGAGCAGAGTGCGCGGATGCGCTCACCGGCTCGCCCTTGGCCGGGTAACTAGGGTCGCGGACTGCCGAACGGGACTACGTTTCGTTCGACAACGGCTGTGCATCGGCGCACCAGTCCGATCGACCGCAGCATCGTTTGGCCGCGTCGCGCGGCCCCGAGGGGCCCGGCGGTCGTGTCCGGATCAGGGCCGGGCGCGAAGTCGTTGGATGTCGGAATTTGCTCCGCCGTTGCGGAGCAAGCGGACATCAGATGCGCCCGCTTCCCGAGCAGCCGAGGTTGCGCCCTAGCCCTTCGCCAGATCGAGGAAGTGCCGCCCGGCGCGGTCCTCGGTCTCGACGATCCAGGCGTCGGGATCGAAGCGGAGCTCCTTGGTCAACCGCTCCTCGACCGACGGCTCGGACACCGGCTGCGGCGCCGTCGGCACGAACAGCCGCTCGACCGGGCGGCTGTCGTCATAGACCGTCTGCGGCGCCGGCGCATACAGCATCGCATTGCCGTCCATCAGCGCCACCTTGACGAACACGGCGCCGGCCTCTTCGGCGCCCTTCTTGCGGACTGCGCCGAACACGCCCTCGGTCTGGCAGCGGCGCAGATACGCGGCGACCCATATGCTGGTTTTCAATCGCATGCGCCGACCTATAGGCCAGCAGCACGGCCTCGTCCAATCGTCACAGATGTCATGCGCCGACGGGTGCGTTGCCGTGCCTCCGATGCTCTGAACTTACTTCCGCTTTCGGCGGCATAGCGGACTTGCAACCCGACGGAACCATCGGCACCGCAGAGCAATTTAACCCCCAGTGGCCCCCTTTTGATGTGAGAATGCAAAGATGAGGAGGACAACATGCCGAAGGGGTATTGGATCGGGCGCATCGATGTGATCAAACCCGAATACACCAAAGCCTACGGCCCCGCCCTCGCGGCGGTGCTCCGCAAATACGACGCGAAATTCCGGGTGCGCGGCGGCACCTTCGAGGCGGTGGAGGGCAAGGCGCGCGGCCGCAACATCGTGATCGAGTTCAAGGACTACGAAACCGCGCTCGCCTGCTACCGCTCACCCGAATACACCAAGGCGAGGGCACTGCGCGCGGGCGCCGTGGACATCGATATCATCGTGATCGAAGGCTACGACGGCCCGCAGCCCACGGATTGAGCCCGCTTTGGCGGCGCGCACCACGCAGGAGGCCGCCGCAGTCGGCGGTCTCTTCATTCCTCCGCGGTGCGCAGAACCATGAGAGCGATCATACTCGCTGCCGCTCCTGCGTCCGACACTCTCTCGGGGATGGAGTCCGGTTTTGGCTCCCTTAGCTGACGTGTCGGCCGGAGCGCTGGATATCCGCTTTTGACCCCCTGTGGACTCTCGGGCTGAACGGAGCCGAAATGAACCTTTCGCGCCGCGCGCAGACAACTCTGTGTGCCGGCGCGCGGACGGCTGCCGGTGAGCTTGGAGCAGTTGCCACGTAAGGGGTTTTCAAAAGGGGCGCATCATGGAAATCCAGGCATTCGGATATCTCGGAGTCGGAACGGCGAAGCTGGACGACTGGACCGGATTGGCAACGAAGGGCCTCGGCATGGAGGCCGTCGACCGCGGCGGCGGCACGCGAGCCTTCCGCATGGATGACCGAACGCAGCGCCTTGTGCTCGACGGCCAATTGCCCGATGGCACGAACTATTTCGGCTGGGAGGTCGCGAACGCCGACGCGCTGGATGCTCTTGCTGCAAGGTTGGAGCGGGCCGGCGTTGCTGTGCGGCGCGAGCCGGCTTCGCTTGCCGACCAGCGTTTTGTATCCGGGTTGATTTCGTTCCGCGATCCGTCCGGCAATCGTCTGGAGGCGTTCCATGGCGCGGCCATTGCCGATACGCCGTTTCGTCCCAGCCGCCTGATTTCGGGATTTCGCGCCGGTCCGCTCGGGATGGGACACGTTCTAGTCACGGTGCAGGACATCGACGCTGCGCTGGCTTTTTACCGCGACCTGCTCGGCTTTCGCATCAGCGATTACTCGCTCGCGCCGGTCAAGGCTTATTTTCTCCACGTCAATCCAAGGCACCACAGCATTGCCCTCGTCCAGGCGCCGGTGAATGTCCTCAACCATCTCATGGTCGAACTGTATTCGCTCGACGACGTCGGTCAGGGCTACGACCTGGCTCTGATGGATCGCGAGAAGATTGTCGCCACGCTTGGCCGCCACAGCAATGATTTCATGACGTCGTTTTACATGCGCACGCCATCCGAGTTTTTCATCGAATATGGCTGGGGTGGACGCGAGGTCGACGACGCCACTTGGCAGCCCCACGAGGTGGACACGCTGGCGAGCTTCTGGGGACATGATGGATTGTTCAGGGCCGTCGGCGCCGAAGACCCGCCAGTTGAGTTGCGACACGATTCACAGAACCGACAAAGGCGGGCGCCGGTCCAGGTCATGGAAGGAAATTACACGCCCGTCAAAGGGGTCTGCGCCTGGTGGGATGCAATGACTGAGCAGCGCCGGCAATGACACCGGAGCGACAGACGGGGCGATCGCATCAAGTCGTCTTTCCGACGACAAGATGCTCCGGTAGCTGACAAGGTTTCCATGCGCCGCCGCGGCTGTTGGCCCATAGCGAAGTAATGCCTGTCTGATGGAGGTCCGCTTATTCGGGCATAACGGACTAGATTTTTCTCACCCTGAGTTCTTCGCATTTTGACCCGATTGAGACATCGCTCCGCGGCTGCCTGCTTGCTCGTTCCCAAGAAAAGTTGACTCAGATCAACATGGCTCGCACGAGATCGCGTTACTTGCGAGCCGGTTCGGGAGGCGTTACCTCAAGGAGGAGCAAATGAAGCCACTTTCTGAACAACTCGCTGAATTGTCGGTGCACGCAAAAAATACCGAAGCTGCCTTTGCTGCCGCACAAAAGGAAGCGCGTGACAAGATCGAAGCGCGGAAGGCAGAGGCGCTTTCGGCTGCAAAGATGGCAGTCGAAAAGGTGAGCCAGCAAATCAAGTCGGTCGGCGAGTCTGCCGGCAGAGACAGGCAAGCGCTGCAAGCAAAAATCACCGCGGACGTGAACACCTTGAAGGCGTACGCGCTCCAGGCAAAGCATGATATCAAGGCCAACCTCGCCGCGGAGCGCGCAACGCTTCTGGAAGAAGACGCCGGTTTCGCGATCGATTACGCCATAGCCTCGGTTGAACAGGCACAACTCGCCGTCCTCGACGCGGTCGACGCTCGCCGCGCCGCCGAGCAAGCTAGGCGCAGTTAGCATCAGGAACTCTGCAAACCGAGGCCGCCTCGGTTGGCGGCCTCTTTCACATCAGGCCAAGCTGCGACGTCGCTATTGGCCCATCGCGTCATTTGGCTGCGCTGCAACTTTGGTTGCCACCCGCGCATAGCGGACTCCGGTAAGCCCTCCGAACGGCAGATTTATGGGCTCGCGGCCTACTCGATCGAGTGCCCGATCATCGTGCCGAGTTCACGCACCAGGCGATCCGACATCTGGCCGGTCACCGGCAGCTTGCGCGCGCGCTCGAACTTCGCGATCGCGTGCTGGGTATCGGCGCCGATCGTGCCGGTCGGCTTGAGCTGGCCGTAGCCATACTCCGTCAGCGTCCGCTGAACCGCGGCGATGCGCTTGCCTGCCGGGCTCAGATGCGCAGTCGGGATCGGCGCCGGCGGACGAATGACGCTGGATGGCGCGGCGGCCGGGGATGAGGCAGCGGCCGGCGGGGCGGCGGTCGACTTCAGCACCAGGTTGGCCATCGGATCGACCGGCTTCGCTTCAACCGGCTTCGGCTCCGGCTTGGCTTCGACGGACCGGGTCTCGGCCGGCCTGGTCTCAACCGGCTTCACATCGACCGTCCTGGTCGTCTCCATCGCGGCTGGCTCGGCCGAGCGCACTGCGGCCTCGGCCGGACGCGGGCGCGGCATCGGGCTGGCGGCCGCGACAGCTGGAGGCGGCGGCAGCGTCACCACCGAACCGCCGAACATCGGCGACGGATGCCGGCCGGCCTGCAGGAACAGCGCATTGATCAGGATCGCAACGACGGCAGACAATGCCAGCACGCCGGCGACCAGATCCTTCGGACTATGCAGCAGCAGACGCAGCACGAGGCCGCGCTCTTCCTCGGCCGCGATGGCAACTGCCTTGGCGCCGCGGCGACGGCGCGGCGTTTCGTCGTCGTCCAAAGTCTGTCTAGGCACTCTTCTTCACCTGATGGGTTTGCTCTTGTAGTCCGGATCGCAGCGCGGGCTTCAGGGTCGATACATTGCTCGCTGGTTCAACGGCGACCGGCGGGGTGAACGCCAGCGGCAGCGCGACCGACACAATGGTGCCCTCGCCCACCTTGCTCTCCACGTTCATTTCGCCATGATGCAGGCTAACCAGCCCCTTCACGATCGAAAGGCCGAGGCCCGTGCCTTCGTGGCGGCGCTGATAGGTCTTGCCGGCCTGGAAGAACGGATCGCCAATCCGCTTGAGATCGTCGGCGGCGATGCCGACGCCGGTGTCCGAGACACGCAGCAGCAGCCGCGATCCCTCGACGCCGGCCGACACAGTGACCTTGCCGCCGCGCTCGGTGAACTTGATGGCGTTGGAAACGAGATTGAGGACGATCTGCTTGAACGCGCGCGGGTCGCCGTTCACGACCGGCAAATCGTCGGGCACGCGGGTGACGAGGTCGACGCCGCTCTCGCGTGCCTTCAACGCCATCAGGTTGCAGCAATTGAGCAGCGCCGGCCGCGGCGCAAACGGCTCCGGCGATATCTCGAAATTGCCGGACTCCATCTTTGACATGTCGAGGATGCCGTTGACGACGGACAGCAGATGCTGGCCGGAGTCGTTGATGAGCTGGGCGTATTCCTTGCGGCGGGCCGCGTCGAGCCCGAGCACGTCCTCCTGCGCGATCATCTCGGAGAAGCCGATGATGGCGTTGAGCGGGGTACGCAGTTCGTGGCTCATGGTGGCAAGGAAACGCGTCTTCGACGCGTCGGCCTGTTCGGCTGCGTTGCGCGCCTGCTCGAGCGCCTGCTCCTGCACCTTGCGATCGGTCACGTCGCGGATCACGGCGACGACCTCGGCATCGGCCGCGGTCCGGTCGAGCGGACGGCAGCGCATCTCGACCCAGATGAATTCGGCGGTCTCGCCGCGCGCTGCGTCGCGACGCACGCGGAACTCGACGCTGCGAGGCTCGCCGCGCGCCGCGTCCGACAGCGCGGTGAGATAGGCCGGGCGATCGGCGACATGAACGCGGTCGAACAGGCCGTGGGCCAGCAGCCGCGATGCCGGCACGCCGAGCATGATCTCGACCGCAGGCGAGATGAAGCGGACCGCGCCGTTGCGGCTGTGCCGCGACAGCACGTCGCTCATGTTATGCGCGAGCAGGCGGTAGCGCTCCTCCTCGATGAAGAGCAGCGCCACGCTGGTGCGCGCCAGCGACTCCGCACCGAAGGCGAGCCCCGCCGCGTAGAAGATCGCCGACACGACGCCGAAACCGGCCAGCGTGCTGTTCGATGCAACCGCGGGATCGACCGCCGGCAATATGTGATAATGGCCAAGCACGCTGAGCAGCGCCGCGCAGATCATCGCCAGCGCAAACGCAAAGGCCACCACGCGGCGCGAGGCCGACAGCGCCGCCTCGATCGGAATGACGACGAGCCACACCGCGGCGAACGACGCGATACCACCGGTCGACGCCGCGATCATCATCACGAGACCGGCAAGCGCCAGTGACGACAGCACATGCGCGCCTTCATAGCGGCCGGTGCGCGACAGGAACCAGGACAGCAGGATCGGCGCGATCAGCCAGGCGAAGGCCGCGACCTCGATCGCCGTCGGCGCGCCGCGCATCGCCAGGAAGGCAGGGAACGAAGCCAGCGCCGCCAGGCTGCCGAGCAGCCGCGGCGCCATGAAGGCACGGTGCCGCGCACGCGTCAGCGCATCATATTGCGCCGACGGATGCAGCAGCGCATCCAGGCAATCGCGGATCAGACTCAAACTACTCACAGCACTCGCGCTTCGGCTCAATCGTCAGTTGGACGCGCCGGAACGCCTCCTTGGTGATTGCAGGTCAACGTGTCAGAGCGAACTTAAGCGAACGCTAAGGCGGGGCGACCTGCTGCCAAACACCGTGCATTGGTGAGGGTTCGATGCTGCTATTCACCGGTCAATTGACGGGGATGGTGAACGGCTGGTTTCCGGATGCGACGTTCTATGGTTTCGAAATGGTGGACGCTTTGCATGCGGCACCATCCGCGGCCATCAATCGAAAATTTACGGCGAATCAATTCAGGCGAATTTTCCGCGATTTTCCGGCGGATTTACTTCAATGCAGATACTTCCGATTTATCGACCGGTGCTACCTCTGAGGCAAACAGCGGCCTCGACCGCGCAAGAAGCAAAGACAAGATAGACGACCGGGATCGCGCCATGTTCTTCCTGCTGCGTTTGGCTTTCTGGCTCGGGCTGGTGCTCGTGCTGCTGCCGAGAGACAAAACACCTGAAGCGGACAAGACGCCGCAGATCAGCGCATCGGACGCGGTGTCGGCCGCGACCGCGACGATCAACGACATGGGTCAATTCTGCAAACGTCAGCCGTCCGCCTGTGAAGTCGGCGGCCAGGCCGCGACCGCGATCGGCCAGCGCGCCACCGATGGCGCCCGCAAGATCTACCAGATCATCACCGACAAGAAGCCGCCCGACCACACCGGCTCGATCGGCAAGGACGATACCGATTCCGCGCTTGCCGCATCCCGCGACACGCTGACCGCGGACGACCAGACGATCGAATTCCGCCTGCCGCCGACGCCGTGAGCGCAAACCAGAGCGCTTTCGAGCGAGCCCGATACCGGTTCGCGTGAGGAAAACGCGTCAAAACCACTGGGAACCGGTTCCATTTTCGTCGCTTTCGCGGCCCGCCTTCCTATATAAGCCGTTAAGGACAGGACGCGGACCACGATGACGACGATCGACGAAATCAGGGACAATTTTGCGCTGCTGGACGAGTGGGATGACCGCTACCGCTACGTCATCGAACTCGGCCGCACACTCGAGCCCTTGTCGGAGGCCGAGCACTCGGCCGAGAACAAGGTGCAGGGCTGCGTCAGCCAGGTCTGGCTGTCGAAGCGGGTCGAGCGCGATGCCAATGGCGAACCGCGCCTGATCTATGTCGGCGACAGCGATGCCCATATCGTGCGCGGCCTGGTCGCGATCGTGCTGACGCTGTTTTCGGGGCACACGCCGAAGGACATCCTCGCGACCGACGCGCTCGCGTTGTTCGACGAATTCGGCTTCCGCGACCATTTGACGCCGCAGCGCTCCAACGGCCTCCGCTCGATGGTCGATCGCATCCGCAACGATGCGCGCGAGGCGCTGGCGTCCGCGTAAGTTTCTTACTTCCGCTTCCGCGCCTGCTGGCCCAGTCCCATCTTCTTGGCGAGCTGCGATCGCGCCACCGCATAGTTCGGCGCCACCATCGGATAGTCGGCCGGCAGCCCCCATTTGTCGCGATACTGCTCCGGCGTCATGTTGTACTGGGTGCGCAGATGGCGCTTCAGCGACTTGAAGCGCTTGCCGTCCTCGAGACACACCAGATATTCGGGCGTGATCGACTTCTTCATCGACACCGCTGGCTTGGCCGGCTCGCTCGGCGTGTCGGTGCGCCCGCTCGACACACGCTGCAAGGCGGCGTGGACCTGGCTGATCAGGTTCGGAATGTCCGAGGCCGGCGTCGGATTGTTGCTGAGATAGGCCGAAACGATGTTGGCGGTCAGCTCGACCGGCGTTTTGCCTGGCGTATCGGACATGGCTCAACCTTCCCCGTGCTCTCGACGGCGCGGCGTTGCGGGCCGTTCGGACAGTATCCGAGGGCGAAAATACATTAATAGAATCGCGTACTACTTCGCGAATATGATCGGATTACAGGAAATCTGACAAGAACGCCCGTGTTTTAGACTTCGGGCCGCACGCTCGCAAGTATTCCGGTAGATCTACGGCCGCTGCTCCAGATGCGAGCGGAGCTCGTCGATCGAGGCGAACCGCATCATGCCTTCGGGCATTTGCGCCTCGATCGATCCATCCGAATAGAGCGAATAGGCCATGCCGTCCACCACGCCCGATTTGAGCACGGTCACGGGGGGCTGCTCCTGAGGCGGCGGCGGATGGCCAGACGACGGCAAGGCGGCGGGCGACTGGATCTCGCCGAAGGTTGACGGCCGGGGCGTGCGCCGCGGGGCGACATCGACCGACCTCGGCCGGTCGGCCTTCGGCCAGGCATCGTCGAACGTGGCCGGCGCGGGTTCGGCCGAAGCGGCCGGGCCCGGACGCAGCTCCGGCGACAACAGATCCGGCGTCAGCGGCTCGGCGGCACGCGTCTGGCTCCGCTCACGCTCCTTCCGCGAGGATGAGAACAGCAGGTTGCGCCGCTTCGGCGGCGCTGCATCGTCCGCCGGCGTTG
>NZ_JACMYK010000173.1 GCF_020889785.1 Bradyrhizobium acaciae | reverse complement strand
CTCAGGGCGGCGATGGGTTATGTCGGTGCGAAGGACATCAAGGATTTCCACGACAAGGCCGAGTTCGTCCGCATCACCGGCGCGGGCCTGCGCGAGAGCCACGTCCACGACGTGACCATCACGCGCGAATCCCCGAACTATCCGGGCGGGGTGTAAGCACCCGCTCGTCATTCCGGGGCGATGCGTCAGCATCGAACTACGGCACGCACTTCCGCGCCAGGGAATCTCGAGATTTCGGGGGGGCCGCCGGTCGGCGGCCCGTGCAAATGCCGTCATCTGCTAAAGCATGATCCGGAAAAGTGCGAAGCGGTCTTCCGGAGAGATCATGCTCAAACAAGGAGCTAAAGCGCGATGACGATTCAACCTGATCTCATCGCGCTTTAGGCAAGCCAGCGCTTGCGTCGCTTGTAGTGCTTCACGTCGCGATATGATTTCTGCTTGTCTCCGGCGACGCCAAGGTAGAACTCCTTGACGTCCTCGTTTGCGGCGAGCGCGTGCGCTTCGCCGTCCATCACCACGCGGCCATTTTCGAGGATGTAGCCGTGGCTCGCATATCTGAGCGCCATATTGGTGTTCTGCTCGGCGAGAAGAAACGACACGCCTTCCTTGGCGTTGAGATCCTTCACGATCTCGAAGATCTCTTCGACGATCTGCGGCGCGAGACCCATCGATGGTTCGTCGAGCAGGATCATCTTCGGGCGTGACATCAGCGCGCGGCCAATCACGCACATCTGCTGTTCGCCGCCCGACGTATAGCCGGCGGTGGAGTTGCGTCGCTCTTTGAGGCGGGGGAAATAAGCGTAGACACGTTCAAGGTCCTGCGCGATCGCGAGCTTGCCGTCTGTCCGTGTAAATGCGCCGGTCAGAATGTTCTCCTCGACTGTCAGATGAGGGAAAGCACGCCGCCCCTCCATCACCTGGATACAGCCGCGTCGCACCACGTCGTTTGGCGACAGGGACTTCACCTCGACGCCGTTGAACAGGATCGAGCCCTTGGTGACCTCGCCGCGCTCTGCGTGCAGCAGATTGGAGACCGCCTTCAGCGTCGTCGTCTTGCCGGCGCCATTGGCGCCGAGGAGCGCGACAATGCCGCCTCGCGGGACCTCCAGAGAAACGCCCTTCAACACGAGAATGACGTGATCGTAGACAACCTCGATATTGTTGACCGATAAGATCAGAGCTGTCGCTTCCGTCGTAGCGGTGACGACCACCTTGGCGATTGACACGCGCAGACCTCCAAACTGTAGCAGGGGCCGTGATCCGGGAGCAGGCAAACCTGCGTCCCGGATCGCTCACACGGTCTCAGGTTTCCTTTGCGCAGTCGCGCGGCTTAATCTTCTTCTCCGCGGCATACTTCGCGGACACATCGGCGACGAGCGGTTCGATGAGCGATTCGTCAGCCGTGGACCAGTCGGAGATCACTTTCCAGGCCTTGCCATTCCACTGCTGGACCCGCCCGTAGCGCGCGCCCTCGTGGTCGGAGCAGGAAATGCTGACCGGCTTCAACATTCCCTCAAAGCCGAGTTCCTTGATACGCGCATCGGTGAGGATGAGATTCTCAAGCCCCCAACGGACCTGCTCGCCTGTCAGCGGTTTCTTGCCGAACTTTTCCTGCGCCTTGCGGATCGCCTCGACGCCGAGCATGGCATTCACCATACCTCGGTTGTAGAGAACCTCGTCGATTTTGCCGGGTTCTGTCGAACCCTTGCCCTTGGCGTAGATGTACTTCTCTATGTCGGCATGCACGGGAAACTTGCCGGCGCCGTGCTGAAGCATCAGCGCCTTGTAGCCAGTGGCTTGATCGCCTGCCGGCGTCACGTCAGGCTCTGCGCCCGACCACCAAACGCCGATCATCTTGTCGCGCGGATAGGCGACGGCGGCCGCCTCCTTGATTGCCGTGCTGTTCATGACGCCCCAGCCCCAGACCAGGACATAGTCCGGCCGGTTCTGGCGGATCGCCAGCCATTGCGACTTCTGCTCGACACCGGGATGCGTGACCGGGATCGGCGTGAACTCAAAGCCGTACTTCTGCGCCAGCACCTGCAGCATCGGAATCGGCTCCTTGCCATAGGGACTGTCATGGTACAGCAGCGAAATCTTCCTGCCTTTCAGCTTGTCGAAGCCGCCGAGTTCCTTGGCGATCTGCTGGATGGCGAGATCGGCCGCGGACCAGTAGGTGCCGAGCAACGGGAAATTATACGCGAACACCGCGCCGTTCTTGGAATCGGCCCGGCCGTACCCCATCGTGATGATCGGGATCTTGTCGGTCGCGGTCTTTTCGGTGAGCGCGAAGGTGATGCCGGTCGACAGCGGGTTGATGAACGCCGCGCCGGTCGGACCCTTGCTCTTCAGACGCTCGTAGCACTCCACGCCCTTGTCGGTCGCGTAGCCCGTCTCGCATTCCTCGGTCAGAATCTTGACGCCGTTGATGCCGCCGTCGCGTTCATTGATCAGGTTGTAATAGTCCACGACGCCGTTTGCGTAGGGCGCGCCGTTCACGGCGTATGGTCCGGTCCGGTACGATAAAATCGGGATGAACTGCTCGTTTTGCGCTGCGGCCGGTGCGCTCAACGCCGCGGCGGCCAGGGCGGCCGCCAGCATCAATACATTGCGTGCAATACTTGCCATATTGATATCCTCCTCGTTTCAAGTCCTTCTTTTCCGTCCCGCGGTGCTTCCTTCCTCTCCGTTGTCAGCGGCCGCCATCCGCGCTGCGATCGTGGCGCGATCGCTCCTTCAATAGGGAAACGGCCAAAGTCTGAGCTTCTCCTTGCCGATCGATATCAGCCTGGCGAAGCCATGGGGTTCCTTGATGAGCAGATAACAGATCAAGGATCCGAAGATGATGAACTGAAGGTGAGTGATCGTTTGCGTCGACAGTGGCAGGCCGAGTTCGGTCGGAATCACATTCAGCATGATCGGCATGATGAGGATGAAAGCCGCCCCGATGAACGAACCCATGATCGATCCGAGCCCGCCGATGATGACCATGAACAGAAGCTCTAGCGAGCGGTCGATCGAGAACGCGAGCGGCTCCCATGAACCGAGGTAGACGAACGCCCAGAGCGCACCCGCCACCCCGATGATGAACGAAGATACCGCGAAGGCCGTGAGCTTTGCATAGAGCGGCCGGATGCCGATCAGTTCGGCGGCGATATCCATGTCGCGGATCGCCATCCACTGCCGGCCGAGATTGCCGCGAACGAGATTCTTCGCCAGCACCGCCATCACGGTCACGAAGAGCAGGCACAGCAGGTAGCGCTCGACCGGCGTGCGAACGATCATGCCGAAGAAATCCAATTCCGGCGCATTCACCGATCCCGATGGGGCGTAGTTGGTGAACCACGGGAGCCGCAGGAACGCCCAATCGAAGAAGAACTGCGCGGCGAGCGTTGCGACCGCCAGGTAGAGACCCTTGATCCGCAGACTGGGAATGCCGAACAGGATTCCGGCACAGGCCGCCATCAACCCGCCCAGCAGGATGGATGCCAGCACGGGCAACGGTGGGATCGCGATCGCGAAACCAAGCCAGGCAAGCGGGATATGAACGCCGGTCGCCAGCTTGTAGGCGGAATAGGCGCCGATCGCCATGAACGCGCCGCTGCCGAGCGAGATCTGGCCGCAATAGCCGACGAGAATGTTTGTCCCGACGGCGGCGAGCGCCAGGATGAGGAAGGGCAGCAGGATGGCCCACAACAGATAGTCGGTGCGGAACGGCCAGATACGGAAACTGGCCAACAGCGGCACGCCAATGAAGGCAATCCCGAGCAGGACAGCGAGGGCAATACGATCCTGCCGGATCGGGAAGATCGCCATATCCTCCGCATAGGTCGCCTTGAACTGGCCGGCTTCGCGATAAAGCACAACGACCTCCTTGCCTCAGACGCGTTCGATGATGCGCTCGCCGAACAGGCCCTGTGGCCGCAACATCAGCACCGCCAACGCCAGAACGTAGGCAAACCAATATTCGATGCCGCCGCCGATGGATGGCCCGAGATACACCTCTGCGAGCTTCTCACCCGCACCGACAATGAGCCCGCCGACGATGGCTCCGGGAATGGAGGTGAGGCCGCCGATGATCAGGACCGGCAAAGCCTTCAGCGCGAGAAACGTGATGGAGAACTGCACGCCAAGCTTGGTCCCCCACACGGTCGCCGCGACCAGCGCAACGAGACCGGCAACGAGCCAGACCACGAACCAGATCCAGCTGATCGGAATCCCGACCGAATGGGCGGCCAAATGGTCGTCGGCCACGGCTCTGAGCGCGCGACCGGTCTTGGTACGCTGAAAGAAGACGGCGAGGCCGGCGACCAGGACGCCCGCGATCAATGCGCCCCAGACATCCAGCTTGTTGACCAGAATCCCGCCCGGGAACAGGCCTTCAAACAAGAACCAGGCGTCGGTCGGGAACAGCCGCAACGGGTAGACATCCGATCCGAAGATCATCTCCGCGGCGCCCTCGATGACGAATGTCACGCCGATCGTCGACATGAACAGCGTCAGGCCGTCCTGGTTGACAAGAGGTCCGATCACGAACCGCTCGATGAGCCAGGCGGTTGCCGCCATGATCACGGCGGCAAAGCCGATCGCAAGGACGACCGCGACCCAAAGCGGAAGGCCGTTGGCGACCAGCAGGTCGAGGGCGCGAACCAGCGCCAATCCCGCGAGCAATACCATCGCTCCCTGCGCATAGTTGAATACGCCGGATGCCTTGAAGATCAACACGAAGCCGAGCGCGACCAGCGAATAGAGCACGCCGGACATCAATCCGCCGATAAGGACCTCGAGAAACTGACCCAGCGCGATCATGGGCGCACCTCAATGCGCGACGCCAAGATATGCGTCGATGACGGCTTGACTTCTCTTCACTTCATCAGGCGTGCCGTCGGCGATCTTGACGCCGTGATCAAGCACCGCTACGCGGTCCGACAGATCCATGACCACGGCCATGTCGTGCTCGATCAGGGTGATGGTCGTGCCGTAATGATTGTTCACATCAACGATGAATCGCGACATGTCCTCCTTCTCCTCGACGTTCATGCCAGCCATCGGCTCGTCGAGGAGGAGTAGGTCGGGCTCCATCGCCAGAGCGCGACCGAGTTCGACACGCTTCTGCAAGCCGTATGGCAAGCGCCCAACCGGTACCTTGCGGATTGTCTCGATTTCCAGAAAGTCGATGATCTCCTCGACCTTACGCCGATGTTCGATCTCCTCTGCGAGAGCAGGGCCATAACGCAGCGCCTGCCACAACAGCCCGCGGCGCACCTTCAAGGTGCGCCCCGTCATGATGTTGTCGAGCGCGCTCATGCCTTTGAACAGGGCGACATTCTGAAAGGTGCGCGCGATGCCGCCGCGCGCCGCCTCAAAGGGCTGCATTTTGGCCCGGGTGCGCCCCTTGAAGGTGATGGCGCCATGGTTGGGGTGATAGAAACCGTTGACGACGTTCAGCATCGAGGTTTTGCCGGCGCCGTTGGGGCCGATGATGGCGCGAATTTCACCTTTTCTGACGTTGAACGAGACGTCCCGCAGCGCCCTGACGCCGCCGAAGGCCAGTGCCACGCCCTCGACCTGCAGCAGGATTTCGTTGGCGTTCGGCGCTCTCATGCCGCTCTTCCCAGCGATTTTGCCGGACCGACGATTTGCATGTCACGAATCTTGACTCGTGCCGCGATCGTGCCTTTCCGGCCATCCTCAAACGTCACTTCCGTGGAAATGTCGGCGTCATGCGCTCCGTTGTAGAGTGCCGTGACCAACGACGCATAGCGTTCGGCAATGAAGCGGCGGCGCACCTTCTGCGTGCGTGTCAACTCGCCGTCATCCGCGTCGAGCTCCTTGTGCAGAATGAGGAAGCGGCGAATCTGGGCGCCCGCAAGCACCGTTTCCCCGGCCAGGGAGCGGTTCACCGCGGCAACGTCTTTGGCGACCATGTCGTAGACCAGCGGATGCCCGGCAAGCTCCTGATAGGACCCGTAGGCGACGTTGTTGCGCTCCGCCCAATTCGCGACCGCGACCGGGTCGATGTTGAGCATGGCGCACACGAACTCTCTGGAGTCACCGAACGTGATCGCTTCCTTGATATTGGGATAGAACTTCAGTTTGTTCTCAAGGTACTTGGGAGCAAACATCGTGCCATCAGCCAATCGACCGACGTCCTTCGCGCGATCGATGATCTTCAGATGCCTGGTCTTCTCGTCGAAGAAGCCCGCATCGCCGGTCCTGACGTATCCATCGGACGTCATCGCGTCCGCGGTCTTTCCCTGATCCTTGAAATATCCGAGGAACATGCCGGGCGAGCGAAACTGCACTTCGCCCGTCTCCGCGATGCGGATGTCGACGTTGGGCGCCGGCGGACCAACCGTATCCGGGTAGATCTCGCCATCGGGCTGGCAGGTTACATAGAGGAACGCTTCGGTCTGGCCGTAGAGCTGTTTCAGGTTCAGGCCGATCGAGCGGTAGAACGCGAACAGATCCGGACCGATCGCTTCGCCTCCAGTGTAGGCGACGCGCACCTGAGACAGGCCAAGAACGTTCTTGAGAGGCTCGTAGACCAGCCAGCGGCCGAGCGCATAGATCAATCGGCCTGACAGCGGCACCGGACGGCCCGTCAAGACTTGCTCGCCATACCGCTGCGCGACGTCCAGAAAGTAGCTGAACAATCGCCGCTTGATCGGTGCGGCGTCCTCCATCCGGACCATCAGCCGTGTCAGCATGGCCTCGAAAATACGTGGCGGAGCCAGATAGAACGTCGGTCCGATCTCATGCCGATCCTGCTCGATCGTGTCGCTGCTTTCCGGACATGCCATGCAGTATCCAGCCACCAGACCCTGCACATAGCTGACATAGTGATCGCCCGCCCAGGCCAGCGGCAGATAGGCGAGCACCACGTCCTTGTCGGTCAGTCTGTCGAACCGCGTGGTGTCGATTGCAGCATCGATGCAATTTCGCGCCGACAGCATGACACCCTTCGGCGCACCGGTCGTTCCCGACGTGTAGAGGATGACCGCGATGTCCGAACCGTTGCCCGCCCGAATGGATTCATCGATCTGTTCGCCAAGCGTTGGCTCGGCCGCAAGCGCGGTGCGGCCGTCCTCGATGATATCGCCGATTGCGATCAGTCGACTGTGGTCGTAGCCGTCAAGCCCGCGCGGTTCGTCGTAGACAATCTTGTTGAGCTGCGGCAGTCGGTCGGACACGGACAAGACCTTGTCGACCTGCTCCTGGTCCTGCGCTGCGACCAGCGTCGCCTCGGCGTGAGCGAGAACAAAAGCAAGCTCATCAGCCACTGCATCGGAGTAGACCGGAACGGGGATTGCGCGCAGCGTCTGCGCTGCCATCATGGTCCAGTAAAGCTTCGGCCGATTGGAGCCGACGACCGCGATTGTCTCGCCCGGTCGCAAGCCAAGACGATGCAAGCCGGCAGCATAGCTGCGTATGATCTCGGCAACCTCAGCCCAGGTCCAGCTCTGCCAGATGCCAAGATCCTTATGCCGGAGCGCTGGCCGCGTGCCAAATTGTGCCGTGTTTCGCAGCAGCAATTTGGGAAACGTATCATACGATCCGCCGCCGGCCATGTCGGTCTCGATCCAAAAACCGAAGCGTTGGTTCGCTCCTGTTATGGTGATGCCTGCCCCATTTTTGGGTAACAGACATGCGAGTGCCGCATGGTCCGAGACTACAGCGAATCGAAAGTCCGACAAGTGCCAGATTGATAGATCGCGTTCCTGCGCGGACGCGCGGGGCGGGGATGGTCTACCGGGTGCCGGTCGTCCGAAGGTGAATCCGGCCGCCAAACCAAAGACCTCGCGGTGCGAAGAAGCTGGTCGGTTCCTCAAGAGGTAATCCCAATGGTTTGGGAGGCCTCACATACGTTGGCCGGCTCCACGGAGCGGACCGAAGTCCTCGCCACTCAGCTTTCGAGGGGAGGCGGCAAACCGATCGCCCACTGCGCGGCGGCGCTCGTCGCGACCCACTGACGGCCGCCTACGCGTAGCTCCATCGTGCCGGATGCCGAGGTCGGTTCAGGAGAATCGCGCATGGCCGCTTCGTTCGCTGGTGGCATGCCTTGATCGACTTGCCGACACCAGATTCCGGGGGCGGTCTCGCGGACCGCCCCGCGACGACGGCGCCGTTTCGAGCACCCTTGCCTGCGAAATGACGGGCATCATTTCAAACACCGTTTCAAACAAGCGCGCATGAAAACAGCAAATCCATCTCCCTTGCGGGGAGGTGGATTGCATGACTACGTGTGCGCCACGGAACCAATCATCTCAAGAGGAAATCATGTCCCAAGGAAAGCGCATCGTTCTTGCTTCGCGCCCGCACGGCGAGCCCACGCCGGCCAATTTCAGGCTCGAGGATTACACGCCGCCGACGCCGGGTGCGGGCGAGGTGCTGCTGCGCACCATCTGGCTGTCGCTCGATCCCTATATGCGCGGCCGTATGGCCGACGGTCCGTCCTATGCCGCACCGGTGCCGGTCGGCGGCGTGATGGAAGGCGGCACGGTGAGCGAGGTGATCGCGTCGAACAATCCCGGCTTCGCCAAGGGCGATATCGTGCTGTCGCGCGCCGGCTGGCAGACACATGCGCTGTCCGACGGCAAGGGTCTCGCCAAGATCGATCCGAAGATTGCGCCGATCTCGACCGCGGTCGGTGTGCTCGGCATGCCCGGCATGACCGCCTATACCGGCCTGCTCGAGATCGGCAAGCCGCAGGCGGGCGAGACCGTGGTGGTTGCCGCGGCGTCCGGCGCCGTTGGTTCTGCGGTCGGCCAGATCGCCAAGATCAAGGGGGCGCGCGCGATCGGCATTGCCGGCGGCAAGGACAAGTGCGCCTACGTCAAGAACGAACTGGGCTTCGACGAGTGCATCGATCACCGCGATCCCAATCTCGCGGCCAAGCTGAAGGAAGCTTGCCCGAAAGGCATCGACGTCTATTTCGAGAATGTCGGCGGCGCGGTGTTCGACGCGGTCTTTCCGCTGCTCAATGCGTTCGCGCGCATCCCGGTTTGTGGCCTGATCGCGCATTACAACGACACCGAGGCGCACGCCCCGAAATGGGCCGGCGCGATGATGCGCAACATCCTGACCAAGCGGCTGACCTTCCGTGGCTTCATCGTCAGCGACTTCGCCGCGATGCATGGCGACTTCCTGCGTGACATGTCGCAGTGGGTGCGCGACGGCAAGGTGAAGTACAAGGAGTTCGTGACCGAGGGGCTGGACAGCGCGCCGGAGGCCTTCATGGGCCTGCTCAAGGGCGCCAATTTCGGCAAGCAACTGGTCCGGATCGGGCCGGACAAGGCCTAAGGCTAAGGGCCCGGAACTCCCATTCCGCGCAACAAAGTATCAAAAGCGCCACTATGGCGGGGTTTTTGGGGGCCTTTCGGCCCCCATTTGCTTGACGGGGACCCCAAGCACTTGATTCAATATGGCTATATTTCAGGTGTAGCCATGGTTTTTGAACTTATTGTTTTCGGGGTCATCCTCCTCGCCGTCGGCTATTGGGCGACGATGTTCGTCATGGGCCGCCGCGACGACGTCCTGCACGGCAAATTCGTCGAGGATCAGCCGGACGCGGAGCCGGTTCGCTTCATGCCGCACGTGCCTCGCGTGCGGCCCGCGCCGGCGGTGCCGCAGCAGAGCGGAGACTCGCTGCAGGCGCTGCTCACCGTCATCAAGCAGGACCTGCACGACGCGGCGCGGAGCTGAGATAGCTCACGCCGGCTGCTTGCTGAGCAGCGTATCCAGATCGACATCGACCTGGCCCTTCGCCCTGACGTGACGGACCTCGAAACTGTCGGGCTGGAAGCGGTACTCGACGAGACCGGTTTCCTTGATGCCGATCACTTCCTGCCGCGCGTCCGAGATGATGAAGCCGGCCGAGGGCGCCCAGATCTGTCTGACATGCTCGAACGTGTAGTCGCGGCGCTGGTGCACGTGGCCGCTGCCGACCAGCCGCAGGTCGACCTTGCCGAACATCTCGATCAGGCGGCGTCGCGCCGGTTGCGGCACGAAGCGGATCGCGGTCTCGACGCGCTCGGCATCGTAGGGCACGTCGAGATAGAGCGGCTTGTGCAGGAACAGCGCGACCGGCTTGCCGACGGCCTTGTCGAGCGCGCCCGCAAGCCAGTCGAACTGCTCGGCCTCGCTCTCGAGGCCGGTGTTCATGATCAGCGAGTTCAGACCGATGAAGCACCAGCCGGCGGCGTCGAAATGCCAGCGGTCCTCGCCGAGCGTCGAGGTAAAGGCGCCGCGCGTTGCTTCGGTCGGCAGTTGCGCTGGCGTGGGACCGACCGCGGTCGGGTTGTCGCCGATGTCGTGATTGCCGGGCAGATAGAGGCAATCGACCGGCAGCGCGCTGTGCAATTGCTTGGCGAACACCAGATCGTCGCGGCTGCTCGGCCCGTCGAACGAGACGTCGCCGGAGTTGAGCACGAGATCGGGCCGCGTCGCATCGATGTGCTCGCTGACGCGATGAAAATTGTCGATCAGCGGCTTGAAGCGGCGGGCGAGGTGGGTGTCGGAGATTTGGGTCAGGCGAAACTGGGCCATGGATCGATCCTTTCGCACCGAGCATAGGTCGGCGCGAAGTCGGAACGATGACGATTTCGACGACTTATTCGCTGCTCCGTTTGATGCAGCGTTTGATGTTCTGTTTGAACGAGCCCCGACCTGGGCCCTAGATCGCGAGCGGCTTGATCGCGGGCGCGGGCACGACAGGCGGGCTGCGGCGGCTTCCGAGCAGGCCGGTGCTCGGCAGGTTTGGCGATGCGTTCAGTCCAAAATAGCCGCGCATGTCGTGCCGCATATCGTAGACGGCAAAGCCGAACAGGCCGAGCACCAGCGCCGTGGCGAAGCTGTGCTTGACGATGTCGCTTGTCGAGCGATAGCCGGTGCGGAAATAGACCGAGAGCAGGAGCGCGACCAGGAGAGCCGCGGCGACACCGGCGAGCCCCGACATCACCATGCCGAGCCCGCCATCCGCCGCGTCGTCGAACCAGCCGGTGCCGGGATCGATGGCCTTCAGCAGGGGGGTGAGGAGATCGCCGAGTGCCCCGGCCGCCTGGGCCGCGCCATCGAGGATCGGGGTGATGATGCTCATCGCGTCATCCGTGAGGCACTGAAACCGTCATTGCTGCTGGGAGTTGGTCACCCGGGCTCGGATGATGGTTCAACGGGTTACCCTGGCGCCTTATTGGGACGCTTCATTGTGTTGGGCCGCCGCGGCGGCTAAGAGGGCGGCCAGGCGCCCGGCTTGAAGGAGATTCTTGATGTCGGTTCAAATGGTTCTGTTGCCGGTCTTCGTCCAGATCGGGCTCACCTTCGCGCTCCTGTTCGGGATGGCGACGCTGCGCACGCGGACGCTGGCGAGCGGCGAGACCAGGATGAAGGATATCGCGCTGCGCCAGCCGAACTGGCCGGAGCGCGCCACCCAGCTCGGCAACTGCTTCGCCAACCAGTTCGAGCTGCCGGTGCTGTTCTATGTCCTGATTGCCATTGCGCTGCCGATCCGCCATGCCGATCTGTTCATCGTGCTGATGTCCTGGGTGTTCGTGGTCACGCGGTTCGCCCATGCCGGCGTCTTCGTCACCTCCAACGACGTGCGGCCGCGGTCGCTCGCCTGGTTCGCCGGCGTGCTGGTGCTGGCGGCGATGTGGCTGTATTTCGCGCTCAAGATCCTGCTGTTGATCTGATGCGCCCAACCGAAAGAGACCAATGACCCCCGCTGCCCGGCTTTCCGCCGCGATCGAGTTGATCGCCACCATCGACGCACAGCGCATTCCTGCGGCGAAAGCGCTGAAGGAATGGGGCACCGCGCACCGCTATGCCGGCTCCGGCGATCGCGCCGCGATCTCCGGCCTGATCTGGGACGTGCTGCGCCGGCAATCCTCCGCGGCCTGGCTCATGGACGATGCCAGCGCCCGCTCGCGGGTGCTTGGCATGCTGAAGCTCGAGCGCGGCATGGACGTCCCGACCATTTCCGCGCTGTGCGACGGCGGCCGGTTCGCGCCGGAGCCGCTGACTGCGGCTGAGGAGGCCGCATTGGCCTCGCGCTCGCTCAGGGATGCGCCGGCGCATGTCGCGGGCGACTATCCGGAATGGCTCGACCCGCATCTGGCAAAGGTGTTCGGCGACGACCGCGCCGCGGAAGCGACCGCGATGGCGAGCCGCGCGCCGCTCGATCTGCGCGTCAACACGCTGCGGGGCAAGCGCGAGAAGATCCTGCCGCGGCTGTCGCATCTGGGTGCTGCGGAAACGCCGTGGTCGCCGCTCGGCCTGCGCATCGAGCTCGGCGCCGACGGGCGCAATCCCGGCATCCATGCCGAGGAGGATTTCATCAAGGGCGCAATCGAGGTGCAGGACGAGGGCTCGCAGCTTGCCGCTTTGTTCTCGGCGGCAAAGCCCGGCGAGCAGGTGATCGATCTCTGCGCCGGCGCCGGCGGCAAGACGCTGGCGCTCGCCGCCATGATGGACGGCAAGGGCCGGCTGATTGCGACCGACAGCGACAAGCGCCAGCTCGCGCCGATCCACGAGCGGCTGTCGCGCGCCGGCGTGCACAATTGCGACGTCCGCACGCCGCGCGGCGAGGACGAGGTGCTGTCCGACATCAAGGCTTCAGCCGATCTGGTGCTGATCGACGCGCCGTGCACGGGCACCGGCACCTGGCGCCGTAATCCGGACGCCAAGTGGCGGATGCGCCCCGGCGCGCTCGAGGTGCGGCTGAAGGATCAGGCCGAGGTGCTGGAACGCGCCGCGCCGCTGGTGAAGGCCGGCGGCCGCATCGCCTACATCACCTGCTCGGTGCTGGCGGAGGAGAACGGCGAGCAGGTCAGGGCCTTCATCGCGCGGCATCCGGAGTTCTCCGCGCAGCCGCCGGAGGAGACCGCATCGGTGCTGTGGGACAAGGCCGAGGCGTTTGCGGAGGCCGCGTTGCTGTCGCCGGAAGGCCTGCTGATGACGCCGCGGCGCACCGGCACGGATGGCTTCTTCGTCAGCGTCCTCAAGCGCCGGACGTCATCCTGAGGTGCGCGCCGGGCGCTACGTCAGCAGCGCTCGGCGAGCCTCGAAGGATGTGGATGGAGCCGGGCCGTCGCCGTTCGAGGCTCGCTTTCGCGAGCACCTCAGGGTGACGGGACTGAGCAAACGCCCTGTGGCACCTGCGTCCTGCTCACCACGATGACCCAGAACAGCAGCGCAATCGCGCTGATCGCGGCACCGAGCGCGCAGACGCCGAGCCAGCCGGCGGCCGCATAGGCCATCGTCGAGGTGATTGCACCGAAGCCGGTCCCGATCGAATAGAACACCATGTAGCCGCCGACCAAGCGGCTCGCGGCCTCCGGCCGCGCGGCAACGATCAGGCTCTGGTTGGTGACATGGATCGCCTGCACCGCGAAGTCGATCATCACGACGCCGGCCAGCACCAGCCACAGCGACGCATGCAGGCAGGCGATCGGCACCCAGCCGGCGAGCATCAGCAGCAGCGACAATCCGGTGGTGCGCTGGCCCCAGCCGCGATCGGCGAGCTGGCCGGAATTGCGCGCCGCCAGCGCGCCGGCAAGGCCCGCGATCCCGAGCATGCCGATGGTGGTGTGCGACAGCGACAGCGGGGGTGCGGCGAGCGGCAGCACCACCGAGCTCCAGAACACGCTGAAGCTTGCGAAGATCAATAGCGCGAACACCGCGCGCTCGCGCAGCACCGGCTCCTCGACGAACAGCGCGACCGTCGAGCGCAACAGCCTTGCGTAGGACGCTCCGGCCATCGGCTGCGGCGCGTGCCGCGGCAGCGCGCGTGCGAGCAGCGC
>NZ_JACMYK010000172.1 GCF_020889785.1 Bradyrhizobium acaciae | reverse complement strand
CCGATGAATGCGCCGGTCTATTCCGACCGTGGAGTGCCGACTGGCCCGGTGATGTCGCCCGATGATCCGCGCTATGGCCGGCCGATGGGGCCGCCGCCGGTGATCTATGGCGACCGTCCGGGCGCGCAGCAAGCCAATCGCGACAACGGCGTTCCCGCAGCCGGCGTTTCCTATGGCGACGACCGTGGCGGCATGCGTCCGCCCGAGGGCGTTACCGGAGCCGTGTCGCAGCAGCAGGCACCGGTCGGTGCCAATGGCAAGCCGGTGCAGATCGCAGCCCTGCCGCCGGACGAACAGCCGGAAGACGGCCCGGCGCAGCTGGCGCCCAATCTGCGTCGTCAGGAAGTGGCGTTCGCGACCAAGGAGCCGGCAGGCACCATCGTCGTCGATACCCCGAACACCTACCTTTACTACATTCTCGGCAACGGCCGGGCGATCCGTTACGGCGTTCGCGTCGGCCGCGACGGCTTCACCTGGACCGGCGTGCAGAAGATCACCCGCAAGGCCGAGTGGCCGGATTGGCATCCGCCGACCGAGATGATCGAGCGTCAGCCCTATCTGCCGCGCTTCATGGCCGGCGGACCCGGCAACCCGCTCGGCGCCCGCGCGATGTATCTCGGCTCGACCGTGTACCGCATTCACGGCACCAATCAGCCGTCGACCATCGGCAAGTTCGTCTCGTCGGGCTGCATCGGCATGCTGAACGAGGACGTCTCGGATCTGTTTGAACGCGCCAAGGTCGGCACCCGCGTGGTTGTGCTGCCCGGCGGTGCTGCTCCGGGAACGACGACGGCCTCCGCCGCGCCGCCCGCGAACCCGATGGCTCCCGCACCGACGCAGGCCCAGGCCGCGCCGTTGCCCGGCACGCAGCCGACCTCGGTGCAGCCGCTGCCCGCGCCGGTGACGGTCCGCTAACCCGACCTGCAATTCATCCTGAAAAAGGCGCGCCAACAGCGCGCCTTTTTTGTTGCCGCAAGCAGCCGGTCTCAGGTGAGGCGCCGCGGCGGCTCGTCGCCTTTGGTGAAGGCATCGATGCACGCGACCATCTGCTGATAGTGCGCCTGCAGGCTCTCGCGCGTCGCGTAGCCGAGATGCGGCGTGATCACGACATTGTCGAGCTTGCGCAGCGGGTGATCCGACGGCAGCGGTTCGACCGAGAACACGTCGATGCCGGCGCCGGCAATCTTCTTGTCGCGCAGCGCCGCGAGCAGAGCATCCTCATCGACGATCGGCCCGCGCGCGGTGTTGACGAGATAGGCCTGCGGTTTCATCCGGGCGAGATCGGCGGCGCCGACCAGTCCGCGCGAGCGCGGGCTCAACACGACGTGGATGGTGATGACGTCTGATGTCGCGAACAGTTCGTCCTTGCTGGCGTAGCCGACGCCGACCTCCTTGCACTTCTCCGGCGTGAGGTTGGGGCTCCAGGCGATGACGTTCATGCCGAACACCTTGGCCATGCCGGCGACCTTGCTGCCGAGCTTGCCGAGACCGATGACGCCGAGCGTCTTGCCTTCGATCTCGGTGCCGGCAAAGGTCTGCCACGGTTCGCCGGCGTGCATCCGCGCGTTCTCGCGGCCGATGCCGCGGGTCAATTCCAGGATCAGGCCCATGGTCAGGGGCGCGGTGGGATCGCGGCCGTATTGGGTGCCGCACAGCACCACCTGGCTAGCCTTGGCGGCGTCGATGTCGATCGCGGCGTTGCGCATGCCAGACGTGATCAGGAGCTTCAGCTTGGGCAGCGCATCGAGCAGGCTCTTCGGGAACGGGGTGCGCTCGCGCATCGCGCAGACGATCTCGAATTCCCTGAGCTTGGCCGCCGCTTCCGCCTCGCTCGTGAACGGCTTGTCGAACACGGTGACCTCGACGCGATCCTTGATCGCCGGCCAGTCGGCCAGCGAAAGCGCGATGTCGAAATAGTCGTCGAGGATTGCACAGCAGAGCCGCGTCATCGGGAAGATCCATTCAGGGTGAGGCCGACGGCAGGAGATCAGCCGTCGGGATGCCCGTCATGGTCGCGCGCAATCGGCAGGCGCGCAAGCGGCCGCGCTTTCACATCAGGGCGATTGTCACGCCGGGCGGGATGGCTTCTGCGCTTTCTCGGTGCGGATATCGGCGAGCATCGATCGGACCGCCGGCGACAGCGCCATCTGCTTGGCACGGCAGGCCGGGCCTGGGCCGCGCATATAGTGCAGTTCCGGACGGTAGGGATTGAAAGCCTTGGCAACGAAGGCCCGCCAGAAGGCGCGGAATTCGGCGAACAGCGTCGCCTCGCCTTTGATCGCCGGGCGCGAAAGAGGTGCTGAAATGATGGTAGCCATGACGTGGCCTCAACTGTTTTGGTCGCGGTTCTGCCGCGAAAATCGCCGTTTTTCGGCGTTGAGAACGAGTTTTGGCCTGATTTATTAAAAGATGGTTTCAATTGTCGTGATTCGGCGCACACATGGTCGCGAACCCGTAGTCACCCGTGGTGAATGGACGGAACGTGGTGAACGGATGGAAAACGCCGGCCCCGCGGTTGCGCTTTCGGGGGCCGGCCGTTACATCGGCGGCAGCAAAATTTCCACAAATCGGATCAATTCCAGGGACAGCGGATGGCTCGCCAGTTCATCTATTTCATGCAGGGTCTGACCAAGGCGTACCCGACCCGCAAGGTGCTCGATAATATCCATCTGAGCTTCTACCCGGACGCCAAGATCGGCGTGCTCGGCGTCAACGGCTCGGGCAAGTCGACCCTGCTCAAGATCATGGCCGGCCTCGACAAGGAGTATAACGGCGAGGCCTGGGTCGCCGAGGGCGCCCGCGTCGGCTATCTCGAGCAGGAACCGCAGCTCGATGCCTCGCTGTCGGTCCGCGAAAACGTCATGCAGGGCGTCGCCAAGCAGAAGGCGATCCTCGACCGCTACAACGAGCTTGCCGTCAACTACTCGGACGAGACCGCCGATGAGATGACCAAGCTGCAGGACGAGATCGAGGCGCAGGGCCTGTGGGATCTCGACAGCAAGGTCGACCAGGCGATGGACGCGCTGCGCTGCCCGCCCGATGACGCCGATGTCACAAAACTGTCGGGCGGTGAACGCCGCCGCGTTGCGCTGTGCCGCCTGCTGCTCGACCAGCCGGAACTGCTGCTGCTCGACGAGCCGACCAACCATCTCGACGCCGAGTCGGTGTCGTGGCTGGAAGGCCATCTGCGGAATTATCCGGGCGCGATCCTGATCGTGACCCACGACCGCTACTTCCTCGACAACGTCACCGGCTGGATCCTCGAGCTCGACCGCGGCCGCGGCATTCCCTACGAGGGCAACTACTCGTCCTGGCTGGTGCAGAAGCAGAAGCGGCTCGAGCAGGAGGGCCGCGAGGATGCCGCGCACCAGAAGACGCTGGCCCGCGAGCAGGAATGGGTGGCGTCCTCGCCGAAGGCCCGCCAGGCCAAGTCGAAAGCGCGCTACCAGCGCTACGAGGAGCTGCTCAAGCAGGCGAGCGAGAAGCAGACCCAGACCGCGCAGATCATTATCCCGGTCGCTGAGCGACTCGGCGCCAACGTCGTCGACTTCGAGGGCCTCAGCAAAGGTTTTGGCGACCGGCTGCTGATCGACGATCTTACCTTCAAGCTGCCGCCCGGCGGCATCGTCGGCGTGATCGGTGCCAATGGCGCCGGCAAGACCACGCTGTTCAAGATGATCACCAAGCAGGAGCAACCCGACAAGGGCACCATCACCGTCGGCGAGACCGTGCATCTCGGCTATGTCGACCAGTCGCGCGACGCGCTCGACGGCAAGAAGACGGTGTGGGAAGAGATCTCCGGCGGCAACGAGTTGATCCTGCTCGGCAAGAAGGAAGTCAATTCGCGCGGCTATTGCTCGTCGTTCAACTTCAAGGGCGCCGATCAGCAGAAGAAGGTCGGTGCGCTCTCCGGCGGTGAACGCAATCGCGTGCATCTCGCCAAGATGCTGAAGTCCGGCGCCAACGTGCTGCTGCTCGACGAACCGACCAACGACCTCGACGTCGACACGCTGCGCGCGCTGGAAGAGGCGCTCGAGGATTTCGCCGGCTGCGCCGTCATCATCAGCCATGATCGCTGGTTCCTCGACCGCATCGCGACCCACATCCTGGCGTTCGAGGGCGACAGCCACGTCGAATGGTTCGAGGGCAACTTCCAGGATTACGAAAAGGACAAGATGCGCCGGCTCGGACAGGACAGCATCATCCCGCACCGCGTGAAGTACAAGAAGCTGACGCGGTGATTTGAGACATCGTCATGGCCGGGACAAGCCCGGCCATGACGAGTGAATAGAGCGCGCATCACCACGCGCAAATTTGCAGGATCATGACGGCATCGCGGCGCAATCTGCGGCCAGTTGTCGCTTTTCAAGCGCGCGGGATTGCGTAGATAGAGCGCTCCCCGCAAATCGAATCCTGCGAGCACTACAACATGTCCGCCATCTCAGACGCGCCCGCCCGCTCCAAGGGCCGGTCGCTGCGTCCCGTTCCCATGCTGATCTTCGGATCGCGCTGGCTGCAATTGCCGCTCTATGTCGGCCTGATCATCGCCCAGGGCGTCTATGTCGTGCTGTTCCTGAAGGAGCTGTGGCACCTGTTCGCCCATGCCTTCGATTTCAGCGAGCAGCAGATCATGCTCGCCGTCCTCGGCCTGATCGACGTCGTCATGATCTCGAACCTGCTGGTGATGGTGATCGTCGGCGGCTACGAGACCTTCGTCTCGCGGCTCAATCTGAAGGGGCACCCGGACGAGCCGGAATGGCTCAGCCACGTCAATGCCAGCGTGCTGAAGATCAAGCTGGCGATGGCGATCATCGGCATCTCGTCGATCCATCTGCTGCGCACCTTCATCGAGGCGGGCGCGCTGTCGTCCGGCAAGAGCACCTACACCGAGACCGGCGTGATGTGGCAGACCATCATCCACTGCGTCTTCATCCTGTCGGCGATCGGCATCGCCCTTGTCGACAAGCTGTCGAACGACTCGATCGAGGGGGCCAAGCAGCAGGCCGCGCATTGAGCGCGGCCGCCGAGGTTCACAGCAATCCGGTGTCGTGATAAGGCTCACGACACTGATATCGCGGGTGTTCGCCTGACGGCGCGCCCATTGGACCGCTGCGTGAACAGGTTGTTGGATTTGACATTCCTCCGCGCGCTTGCCTTCGGGCTTCTGCTCGCATCTTTCTCGGTCGTCTCACCCGCGCGCGCGGGCGACGCCGCGTTCACGCAATTCATCGCCTCGCTGTGGCCGGAGGCCAAGGCGGCCGGCGTGTCGCGCGAGACGTTCGAGCGCGAGACGCGCGGGCTCGAGCCCGACTACAAGCTGCCCGATCTGATCCTGCCCGGACGCCCGAAAACCGGCGCGCCGGCGCAGGCCGAGTTCGTGCAGGTGCCGGCCGATTACATCAAGGAAGCCTCGATCGCGCGGCTCGCGGCGGAGGGGCAGCGGCTGCTGCAGAAATATCGTCTATCGCTCGATGCGATCGAGAAGCGGTTCGGCGTTCCCGCCACCATCGTGCTGGCGATCTGGGGCCGCGAGACCGACTACGGCCGCTATTCGCTGCCCTATGATACGCTGCGCGTGGTGGCGACGCAGGCCTATGTCGGCCGCCGCAAGGATCAGTACCGCACCGAGTTCATCCTGGCGCTGAAGATCCTCGGCGAGGGCGCGGTGACGCGCAAGGAACTGCGTTCCTCCTGGGCGGGGGCGACCGGCTACACCCAGTTCCTGCCGTCGGAGTATTACAAGCACGGCGTCGACCTCGACGGCGACGGCCGTGTCGACATCTGGCATTCGGTGCCGGACGCGCTCGCCTCGGCCGCGCAGCAGTTGGTCAACAAGGGCTGGCAGCCCGGCGTGCGTTGGGCCTACGAGGTCACGGCACCCGCCAATGCCGACTGCACGATGGGTGTGCCCGAAGTGACAAAACCGATCAGCCAGTGGCTGCGGGCCGGCTTCGTGCCGGTGCGCGGGCAAAAGCTCAACGCGAACGAGCAGGCGCAATCAGCCTCGCTGCTGCAGCCGGAGGGCATTTACGGTCCGGCCTTCCTGACCACGCCGAACTACTTCGTGATCAAGGAGTACAATTTTTCCGATCTCTACGTGCTGTTCGTCGGCCATCTCGCCGACCGCATGACGAGCCCGCAGCCATTCGCGACGCCATGGTCGGCGTCGAAGCAGCTGCGCTCGGCCGACGTCGAGGCGATGCAGCAGCAGCTGACGAAGATCGGGCTCTACAAGGACAAGCTCGACGGCAAGGCGGGGATGCAGACCCGCGCGGCGCTCGGCGCCTATCAGAAGCAGGCCGGGCTGAAGGTCGATTGCTGGCCGAGCGAGGCGGTGCTGCGCGCGATGAACGGGCAGCGCTGATCGGGCTGATTGCCGTACGAGCGCCTGGCTGCGGAAAACAAAAACCCGGCCATGAGGCCGGGTTTTCGAGTGTGATGCTGAAAAGCGTGTCAGTCGATCAGTCGCAAACCTGGATGCGACGGAAGCGCCAGCCGTAGCCGTCCCAGAAGCGCTCACGAACCCAGCGGCACGGAGCTTCTTCGACATAGGTCGGGGCCGGTGCAACATAGACCGGAGCCGGGCGAGCGCCGGCAATCGCGCCGCCGAGCAGGGCGCCGCCGATCAGGCCGCCGGCAACGCCGGCCGCGATGGCGCCGCCGTCACCAGCCTTGGCAGCCGGAGCAACCGCCAGCGAACCGGCAATCGTGGTAACGGCGACAAGGGCAGCTAAAGTCTTCTTCATGTCTTTGGCTCTCCTGGAAGATGGTGGCGTCGTGGATCGACGCCGGGTTTAGGGTGACTCACACGCTGATCTCGAACTGCTGTCTTGCTAAACAGCGCAGAACAGTCAACCGAAAGTAAACGTCCGCAGCCTCATCGCGCAGAAAAGCGGTTTTTTCTGGCCATCTACAGCAGACGTCCCGGACAAACAGTCGGTTTTCCGGGACGTTTGGTTCGATTTAATCGAGATGAACGTCGATCAATCGCAAACGCGAACGCGGCGAACGCGCCAGGTGTAGCCGTCCCAGAAGCGCTGGCGCTGCCAGAAGCAGTCGGCACCGTAACCGGGCTCGGCGACGTAGGCCGGACCGGGCGCGTAGTAGCCATATCCCGGACCGTAATAACCGTTCCGCGAAGCGATCGCGCCACCGACGATGGCGCCGCCAATCAACCCCGCAGCGACGCCAGCGGCGACACCGCGTTGTGCCTGGGCGGGGGCGGGCACCGCCACAGCCGAAACCGCCAGAGCGGCGGCGGCGCAAAGCGCCAGCAATGTCTTCTTCATGACCTCACCTTTCTCACGGGGCAGGGACAGCGTGCGTTGGCGATCTGTCTTGCCGGAGGGTTCCATATTCCGCTTGAATGATCAATGAACGACGCTGCCCTATTCGCGTCCAAATGCTTGCAGCTTTTGGAATATCTTGCAACGCACAGGTACTTGTGGCGGCTTGCGGCGATGCAAGGGCGGATTGGCCTGACCTATCCGCCCGATGGGTTTCTTATTCCCGGAGGCTCCGGGGCCGACCGATTTAGATTCATTCCAGAATGAATCCCGCATCAGTTTGGAATTGCTACAAGAACCGCTTTTTCCTTTTGCATCCCGCCGGGGCCGACCATATCCATACTGGCGAGCATCACCCGTTGGACCTGCCTCCTCTGATGATTGTCTGTTCCTGTAACGTCCTGAGCGACCACGATGTCCGCAATGCCGTCAACGGCGGCGGGTCCGTGACCCGAAATGCCAAGCAGGTGTATGGCTGCCTCGGCTGCAGTGCCGAATGCGGCCGTTGCGCGCGCACCATTAAGGCGATCATCGACGAGGCGCTTGGCCCCTGCGCCAAGGCCTGCTGCGCCGGCTGTCCCCATGCCGGCCATCCGCACGCCGCCAACGAGGACGGCGAGCCCGCCACCGAGTTTGCGCTCGCGGCCTGCTAAGGCAATTTCAGCGTCCGGTCGATCTGCACCGAAGCTCCAGCTTCCTGTTCCGATGCGTTTTCTTCCCGCGGCCGGCTTTGCGTCGCTGGAAACGCTCCGTCCCCGCCAAATTCACCGAATCCGGTTATCCACGCGCTGCTTCCGCGAAGGATTGCTCTCTCCGGTAATCTGACTTAGAAGCGTTCTAAATTCAGTGCTGGCCGGTTTGGCCGCGACAGGTGGAGTGGATCATGCAAGGCGACCCGAAGGTCATCGACTATCTGAACAAGGGGCTGCGCAGCGAACTGACCGCCATCAATCAGTACTGGCTGCACTACCGGATGCTCAACAATTGGGGCCTCCTGGAGATGGCCAAGGTCTGGCGCAAGGAGTCCATCGAGGAGATGGAGCACGCCGACAAATTCGTCGATCGCATCCTGTTCCTCGACGGCTTCCCGAACCTGCAGGTGCTCGATCCGCTGAAGATCGGCCAGGACGTCAAGGAGATCATCGAGTGCGATCTGGCCGCCGAGATCGGCGCCCGCACGCTCTACCAGGAGGCGGCGACCTACTGCCACGGCGTCAAGGACTACGTCAGCCGCGACCTGTTCGAAAAGCTGATGAAGGACGAGGAAGATCACATCGACTTCCTCGAGACCCAGCTCGACCTGATCAAGCGCATCGGTCTCGAGCTCTACACCCAGAAGCACGTCGGTCATCTGAAGGGCGAGGAGTCCTGATCGGCCGCTTCGCGCGCAGAGCGTGACCTTGAAAATTCGAGAGGCCGTCCTTGCGGGCGGCCTCTTTTGTTTTTCCGATCCGGATGGAGCGATCCGTCAGTAGCACCGCGTGATGTTGACGGTGCGGTCTCCGTCGCGTCCGGGCACCGTCACGCTCTCGGTCGGGCAGCTCGACACATAGGGGCGATCCGACGGCACCACGGCCGGCGGATATCGATGCGCCCAATCCCAGGGCACGTCCTGGGTGTAGGTGTAACGGACGTCGTTGGAGACCGGCGCCGGGACCTCGGCGGCGAAGGGAACGCTCGCCGCACCATCGTAATATCCGCCCGCGTCCGGCAACACGATGCCGGGCGAGCGCACATGATGGCGGAAGGCCGGATGATGCGAGGAAAACGTGCCGCGCGGCGCCGTTCCGGATCTCGCATAGGTCTCGGTGGAGGAAGCGAGCAGCAGCGCTGCAACGCCGAGGGACGCCGTCAGCGCCCCAACTGTTCGATACGCCATTTTCCGATCGGCCATGGCACGCACCAACTCGCGGTTACGGAGCATTTCTGCAGACGCTAGGCCGCGCCTGAGGGCGCCCGCAAACTCATCCTTAATTATTGGTTAAAAAGTAAGGTTAACAGAGCGTAATTGTCTCAAATTGACGCGATCCCGCGTGCAGGTCCGCGACGACGGCGCACCGCTTCAGACGGCGTCCGCGGGAACGAAGCAGCTGATGATGATGTTGCCGCGGTGGTGCACGTACCACACCACGGCCTCGCCGACCGGATTGCCGCGATCGCGGATCACGGCGCGCTCCGGCACCATCATCCACTCGCCTTCGATCGGCACCCAATAGGCGCCGCCTCGAACATCATAGCTCGTGCGATGGCCGTCGGAGATGTCGCAGCACGGCACGCCGTTCGGCGCGATCACGCTCTTGAACCAGGCGCGGATGTCGGGCGGCACGTTCTCGTACTGGCCGTTGTCGAACGCCAGCGCGGCGCCCGCCAACGTGACGAGCGACGCAAGCATTGCGACATGCGCCAGCCTTCGCATTGCCTTCCTCCGGCGAAAACTTCTGCGTGACCCGCGCGCCGCGTCGCTGCCGCGAATCCGGTGTTTGCGCGATTAGGCACGAACCGCGCGCGGGATGCATGCTCAAAGAATCGGCGAAACTCCGCAATCCCTGCTTGATGCAGTGCGGGATCGCGATGCTCAGGATGGCTCCTTCGCGCGTACCTTCTTTGCGGGCTTCGCCGCGATGTTGTCCCGGGCCATCGTGAGCGCGCTGCGCAGCGTCACCTGATCGGCTTTGGCGAGGCGGACAATAGCCGAGCGTTGCGAAGATGCGCTTGCCGACGCGAAAATCGGCAGTGCCGTGATGTGCGCCTTCCACCACCTCGGGCAGGCTGAGCGCTGTGCGGCGGAAGCGATTTGCGGACATCGCCTGATCCCGATCGCTACATCGTGCGTTGCGGTGCAGTCTGCAACAAGTCCTGCAATTGCCTGGCATAGAACTTCGCGTCACCGGTCGTGAGGTGGCCGCGCGTCTCGCTGCTCGCCGGGATCAGATAGATCTTGCCGTTCTTGATCCGCTTCACCGCCGTCTCGGTGACGCCGGTCTCTGGCGGATTGCGCTCATCGTCAGCCGCATTGATCGCAAGCAGCGTGGCCTCGATCTTCTCCATTCCGGCGGATGGATCGTAATCGTGCGAGGCCTCCCACTGATAGATGTAGTCGTTGGCATCCGCGGTGACCGGCAACGCCAGCTGGTCGTCGACCATCTTGTCGGCCTGCGGCGCCGACGGCGCCAGCGTCTGGTAGCCGAGCGTGCCGCCGGCGCTGGCGAAGCGATAGGCCGCGATGGCGTATTTCATCATCCGCGGCTGGCTGGTGTAGTTGCCGCCATTGTAGTCCGGATCGTTGCGGATCGTGTCCAGCATGGTCCGGCGCAGGATCCAGTTGCGCGCCGCCATCGCAGTCGGCTGCGAGGCCATCGGCACCAGCACGTCCATCATCTGCGGATAGCGCACGCCCCAGATCCAGGTATGCATGCCGCCCATCGAGTTGCCGATCACGAGCCGCAGATGCTTGATGCCGAGCCCCTCAGTGACGAGCCGGTACTGCGCGTCGACCATGTCGTAGTAATCGTATTTCGGAAAGCTCGTCCGCATCGCATCCGACGGCTTCGACGATTTGCCGTGCCCGATGCCGTCGGGGATGATGATGTAGTATTTCGATGCGTCGAGCGGCTGGCCCGGGCCGAACAGCTGGCCAGCAAAGCTCGGCGTCAGCATGCTGGCGGCCGAGCCGCCGGAGCCGTGCAGCACCAGCACCGGCTGTCCGGACGCGCGCCGACCGTCGTGTAGTGCAGCCGCAGCTCCGGCATCACCTCGCCGCTGTGAAACTTGAAGTCCTTCGCGATCCACTCGCCATCCTGCGGCGCGGGATAATCTGCAGCCATGGCCGGTACCGACATCGAGACGAGAGCGGCCAGAAGCGCCGCGCACAAACGGATCATGGTGCTTCTCCCCACGCGCGGCGCGTTTGTCCAGCCGCCTCGGTGCAAGCCTAGCATGAGGGAAAGCGTTGTCCGAGAGCACGCCGGCGCGGCTGGCGAAGAAGTGTTCGGCTAGCCTGCCTTCAGTACGTTCAGCGCATACCATCCCCAATAGACCCGGTGGCGCTGGATCAGGCCGTCCCCGATCTCCATGACCTCGACCAGATCCATCTGATCGCCGTCCGGGGACTGGCGCGGATATTCCCAGGTGAGAATCCGGCCGTCGCTGAAGAAGCCCTGCTTGAAGCGCCGCCGCTGCGGCGGGTTGGTACGGAACACCCGCGTGATGAACTCGCGCAGCGCCTCCCGGCCGTGGACGATCCCGTCTTTGGTCTGCATCAAATGCTGGACCAGCGGACTTTCGATCGAGGCGTCGGACGCATAGAGCGCCAGCGCCGCCTCGAGGTCCTTGTTGCCGAGCGCCTCGTCCCAAAGCTTGTAGATGCGTTCCGCGTCGGTGTTGCCTGCTGTCATGATCGTTCCGTTGTTACGTTGAACCGCGCCGATTTGACCGGAAGCGGCCGTCGCGACGTTTCAGGAAAATCTGAAATGAGTTTCATGGGGACGCGAATGCGCGTAGGACAGCGCGATATGGGAGGACTATGCAGTGGGATCATCCCAACCCGTGCAGACGGGATTCTCGCGGATCGCCGAGGCATTGGGCGATCCGGTGCGTGAGGCGATGGTCAGCGCGCTGGCTGACGGCAAGGCGCTGCCGGCGGGCGAGCTTGCCGCGGTTGCCGGCATTTCGCCGCAAGGCGCCAGCGCACATTTGCAGAAGCTGGTGGATGCGGGCGTGCTGTCGGTGTGGGCGCAGGGCAGGTTCAGATATTACCGGATCAGGGACGACGACGTGGCGACGCTGATCGAGAGCCTCGTCGACCTGGCGGCGAAATCCACTGCGGCCCGCAAGCGTGCGATGCCGGCCGACCAGCTCAGGCAATCGCGCACCTGCTACCATCACCTTGCGGGCCAGCTCGGTGTGCTGCTGTCGAATGCGCTGATCCGCCGTCGTCTCGTCGTCATTGAGGGCCGCGACGGTCGCGTGACCGAGCAGGGGCTGGCCTGGTGCCGCGCCGAGGAGATCGATTTCGATCCGGCGCGGCAGCCGCACCTGCGGCTCTGCAACGACTGGACCGAGCGCGTGCCGCATCTCGCCGGTCCGTTTGCCAATGCCGTGCTGGCGCGTCTGGTCGAGATCCGCGGCGTTGCGCCGCATCGGATTCCGCGCGCGTTGCGGATCACCGATCGTGGACGGGCGTTCTTCGATCGGCTCGGTGTGCAGGTTCCGTTCTGAGAGCGCGTGAGTGACCTAGCGGCCGTCCTCAACCTCGGTCTCCGGGCGGTCATTGCCGGAGGCGGTTTCGGTCAGCCATTTGCCGTCCGAGGTCTCGTACTGGATCGCCTCGGTGCGCCCGGGAACCCGCTGTTCGTTGGCGGCGCGCCGGGCGGCGGCCAAGGCCGCGGCATGGGTCGGAAACGGTTCCGAGAACACCCCGTTGACGGTATAGGCCCAACCGCCGTCGTGCTGGACAACCTTGTAGATCACGTGGCTCATCCGGAACCTCGTTTCCGCCGTGGACGATGAGGCTGCCAGAATAGACCACGATGTCGTATTTTGCAGCAGCCGATCGTCCTTGAGCATGATCCGGAAAAGTGGAGGCCGGTTTTCCGAGAAGATCATGCTCAGACATCGAGAGAGCCGCCCCGCTGGTGCGGGCGAGGGAGACTGATATGTGCCGTAACATCAAGACGCTGTTCAACTTCGAGCCGCCCGCCACCGAGGACGAGATCCACGCTTCGGCGCTGCAATTCGTGCGCAAACTGAGTGGCTTCAACAAGCCATCGCAGTCCAATGAAGCCGCCTTCAACCTTGCCGTGACCGAGGTCTCGGACGCCGCGCGCAAGCTCCTGATCTCGTTGCAGACCAACGCCCCGGCGCGCGATCGCGAGATCGAGGCGGAGAAGGCGAGGGAGCGCTCGCGCCTGCGGTTCGGCTGACGCCACGGCATTCCGTGACGCAGGTCACGGTACGGCGCCGCGCTTCCGGTCATCAGTGTCGTTCAGCCGCCCCCCGGAGCAACGCCATGAAGCCTGCCGCCCTGCTCACTCTCTGTTCGATTGCGTTCGCCGTGCTCTGGACCTGCGGCATGCTGTGGTCAAGCGGCACGATCGACCTCGCCAACGTCATCATCCTGTCGGTGTGTGGGGCGTTCGCCGGCGTTGCCTGGTACTACGCGATGCGCTGGGTGTTCCAGCTGATGCAGTTCGCCCGGCCGTCCGATCCTCCGAGCACGCCAGGCGCAGAGCGCTGAGCGTCGCGCGCGACACGGATTTCGCCGGCCGTGTCGCGCAATGACAGGAAGGGTTACTTCTTGTCCTTCTTGCGATGCTTCTTCTTTTTCTTGTGATCGTCGTCTTCATCGTCACCATCGGCAAAGTCGACCGCGTCCACCTCGAGCGCGATCGCTTCCGCAGCTGCGCGCTCGGCGCGCTCCGCGGCTTCTCGCTCGGCGAGCTCGGCGGCTTCACGCTCCCTGGTGCGCTTGTGGTCTTCCCAGGCGTCGAAGATCATGTGCAGCCACGGCATCACCTGCTCGATCGACGGCAACTGGCCGGGCGGGCCGGCTTCACCGCGCGGGCCGGCCGGACCTTGCGGTCCCTGGGGACCAGCTTCGCCGCGTGGACCCTGTGCACCGGCCTTGCCTTGCGCCCCCGGCTTGCCCTGAGGGCCTGCCTTGCCTTGCGCGCCCGCCTTGCCCTGTGGCCCCGGCTTGCCGCGCGGACCTTCCGGTC
>NZ_JACMYK010000171.1 GCF_020889785.1 Bradyrhizobium acaciae | reverse complement strand
CCAGCCGCAGCGGCCGAGGCTCCGGCCCGCAAGGGCTGGTGGTCGCGCCGCTTCGGCGGCGGCAACTAAGGCCCCCTACAAGTCAAAACGCCCGGTTCACGCCGGGCGTTTTTATTGGACAGGCACTCCGTTCGTCAGACGCCGGCGTGACGGAGCCTGACGGAGACGGACCCGATGCAAAGCGCGATCGTTCTTGGCGGCGGCATGGTGGGCGTCAGCACAGCGCTGCATTTGCAACGCCGCGGCTGGTCGGTCACGCTCATCGACCGCAAGGAACCCGGCCGCGAGACCAGCTACGGCAATGCCGGCATCATTCAGAGCGAGGCGGTGCGGCCCTATCCGATGCCGCGCGATCCCGCGACACTCGCCAGGATCGCGATGGGGCGCACCAACGACGTGCGCTATCGCCTGGCCTCGCTGCCGCAGCACGCGGGTCCGCTGCTGCGCTACTGGTGGAACTCGACGCCCGAGCGGCACCGCGAAGCCACCCTCGCCTGGGCGCGCCTGATCGCCTACGCCACCGCGGAGCACGACACGCTGATCCGCGATGCCCATGCCGACAATCTGATCCGCCGCGCCGGCTATCGCCTGCTGCATCGCGACCCGGCGGCGCTGGAGCAGGCGATCGCCGTCGCCGAAGAGAACCAGCGTGACTTCGGCGTGACGTTCCGCGTGCTCGATGGCAAGGAGCTTGCCAGAGCGGAGCCTTTGCTGCGCGACGATCTGCCCGGCGCCATTCACTGGCTCGGGCCGTGGACCGTGTCGGACCCCGGCGGTCTCGTGTCCGCCTATGCCGGATTGTTCGAGCGCCTCGGCGGGACCCTGCTGAACGGCGACGCGCAGACGCTGACGCAGACGACGTCCGGCTGGTCGGTCGACACCAGCGTCGGCCGGATCGATGCCGCCCACGTCGTCGTCACACTCGGGCCGTGGTCACCGCAATTGCTGCGCAAGTTCGGCTACCGGATCCCGCTGGTGCGCAAGCGCGGCTACCACATGCACTATCAGGGCGGCCGCTCGCTCGATCTGCCGCTGGTCGACACCGCGAACGGCTATGCAATGGCGCCGATGGCCAAGGGCATCCGCATCACCACCGGCGCGGAGCTGACCAGTCCCGATGCGCCGGCGACGCCGATCCAGCTCGGCCATGCGGAAGCCGCCGCGCGCGAGCTGATCGAGATCGGCAGCCGCGTCGAGCCCGAGCCGTGGTTCGGCACCCGCCCCTGCACCACCGACATGCTGCCGGTGCTCGGGCCGGCGCCACGCCATCGCGGGCTGTGGGTGAATTTCGGTCACGGCCATCAGGGCTTCACGCTCGGCCCGGCGACGGCCCGGGTGCTCGCCGAAACGATGAACGGCGAGGCATCCGCAGTGGACACCTCGCCGTATCGGTTGGACAGGTTCTGACGTCAAACTAATCCGTCGTCAGCGCGGTTTCCATGTCGGTCGGGTCGATCTGCCGGGCGAGATTGGCGTTGAGCTTGTCGCGGTCGAGCTCGCCCTCCCACCAGGCCACGATCACGCAGGCGACGCCGTTGCCGCACAGATTGGTCAGCGCGCGGCACTCGCTCATGAACTTGTCGATGCCGAGCACGATCGCCATGCCCGGCACCAACCGCGGATCGACAACCGCAAGCGTCGCCGCCAGCGTGATGAAGCCCGCGCCGGTGATGCCGGAGGCACCCTTCGAAGTGAGCATCGCCACCACCAGGATCGTGAGCTGCTGGCTGAACGAAAGGTCGTAGCCCAGCGCCTGTGCGATGAACAAGGTCGCGAGCGTCATGTAGATGTTGGTGCCGTCGAGGTTGAACGAATAGCCCGTCGGCACCACGAGGCCGACCACGGATTTCGAGCAGCCGAGCCGTTCGAGCTTCTCCATCAATGACGGCAGCGCGCTCTCCGACGACGAGGTGCCGAGCACGATCAGGAGCTCGTCCTTGATGTAGGCCAGGAACCGGAAGATCGAGAACCCTGCGATCCGCGCGATGATGCCGAGCACCACGAGGACGAACAGCGCCGCGGTCAGGTAGAACGTCGCGATCAGCCCCATCAGGTTGAGGATCGCGCCGGTGCCGAACTTGCCGATGGTGAAGGCCATCGCGCCGAACGCGCCGATCGGCGCCGCCCGCATCACGATCGAGATGACGCCGAACACCGCATGCGCGGCATCGTCGATGAACGAGCGGATGGTATGGCCGCGCTCGCCGAGGCCCATGATCGCGAAGCCGAACAGCACCGAGAACAGCAGCACCTGCAGGATCTCGCCCTGCGCGAAGGCACCGACGACGGTGTCCGGGATGATGTGCAGCACGAAGTCGACGCTCTTCTGCGCCTCCGCCTGCTTGGCATAACCGGCAACCGCCTGCGCGTTCGCCGCCGCATTGCCGAAGCCCGCGCCCGGCTTCACGATATTGCCGATCAGCAATCCGATCACCAGCGCGAAGGTCGAGACGACCTCGAAATAGATCAGCGCCTTGACGCCGATGCGGCCGACCTTCTTGGCATCCTGGATATGTGCAATGCCCGAGACCACCGTGCAGAAGATGATCGGTGCGATCACCATCTTGATCAGCTTGATGAAGCCGTCGCCGAGTGCCTTGATCCACTCATTGGTGGCAAGCGACGGCCAGAACGCGCCAACCAGCGCGCCGAGCACGATCGCGATCAGAACCTGCACGTAGAGAATCTTGTACCACGGCTTGCTGCCGGCAGACGCCGGTGAAGCCGTGGCAACGGTTGCCGTTGCCATGTGTCACTCCCCCTCAGAAATGGCGGAAACAGCCAAGATCAACTTGGCCGTTCAAGTCAAATGGAACTGTGCGGGCCCTGCCGTTTATCCGCGGCGATCTGTCGCGTGCTGCTCTGCGAAACCGGGGCCAGCGCATGCGAAACCGATCCAACCGACAAGGCGGAGGGCTCTTGAAGATTGCCGGCTATTTAAGCCAATGCGCGATCCGCGCAACCGCTTCCTGCATCTCCGAAGCCGAACGCGCATAGGAAAATCGGATGAAGGCGCGGCCGTGGATCGGATCGAAATCGACGCCCGGGGTCGCTGCGACATGCGCCTTCTCGAGCATCTCGCTGGCGAAGGCGAAGCTGTCGGAGGTGAAGTCGGAGACGTCGGCATAGAGATAGAACGCGCCGTCGGCCGGCAGGAACTTGGTCAGCCCGGCCCTGGGCAGGCCTTCGATCAGGATGCGGCGGTTCTCCTGGTAGCCGCGCTTGATCGCTTCCATCTCCTCCCGCCCCTCGAACGCCGCTTCGGCCGCGATCTGCGACAGGGTCGGCACCGAGATCGACAGATTCTGTTGCAGCCGTTCGATCGGCCGCACCAGCATTTCGGGCACCACCATCCAGCCGACGCGCCAGCCGGTCATGCAGAAGTACTTCGAGAACGAGTTGATCACGAGCGCGTTCGGCGACAGCTCCGCCGCCGTCACCGCAGGAAACGCGTAGTCAAGGCCGTGATAGATCTCATCGGAGATGAAACGGATGCCTGCGCTGTCGGCAGCGGCCATCAGGCTCGACAGCGCCTCGCGCGACATCATGGTGCCGGTCGGGTTGGCGGGACTGCCGACCAGCACACCCTTCAGCGGCGCCTTGCGATGGGCAGCCAGCAGCGCCTCGCCGGTCAGCGCGTGGCGGGTGTCGTTGGAGGTCTCAATCAGTACCGGCTCGCAACCGAGCGCCGTCAGGATGTGACGATACGGCGGATAGCCGGGCACGGTGACCGCGACCCGGTCGCCCGGCTCGAACATCGCAAGAAACGCCAGGATGAACCCGCCCGACGAGCCCGTGGTGACGATGATGCGCTCGGCGTCGACCGCGCAACCATACGTGTCGCGGTAATGCCGCGCGATGCGTGCGCGCAGCGAGGGAATACCGAGCGCCGAGGTGTAGTCGATCCGACCGTCCAGAAGTGCGGCCTGCGCGGCCGCGATCGCCGGCTTCGGCGCGGATGCGGCCGGCTGCCCCACCTCCATGTGGATGACATGGCCGCCGGCGGCCTCGATTCGCGCCGCGGCGGCCATCACGTCCATCACCATGAACGGCGGAACATCGCTCCGGCCGGACGCTGTCAAAAGGCTGCTCACACGGTCTCTCGCTGTCGCTTCACGCATGGATTTCTGCTATTGCACGGCCGCTGCCGAATTCGGGTTCCCGCTACCGCCTGCCGCCCCAGACTGGCCGCATTCGGTGGCTCCTTATAACGCTTTCAGGCCAAGTGAATACCCCAAGTGAATACCCGGTTCGCGTGAAGAAGAACTGCAAAAACAACAGACTGCGCCACGCGCCTGATCCGGTCCGGCCCGGAACCCGGTTTTGCGCCGGCGCGGCCAGCCCTCGCCGATAGATCGCCCATGCTGTTCCGCCTCAGGCTTCGCACCACGACCTCCAAGCTCATCGCAGTGCTGACCGCGGTCACGCTCGCCATCGGTCCGGTCGTCCCAGCGCAAGCCCAGGGAAAGGGCCCACCGGTGCTGCGGGACACCGAGTCCGAACAGTTGCTGCGCGAATACACCAGGCCGATCCTGCGCGCCGCCGGTCTGGAGAAGCAGAATATCCAGATCGTCATCATCAACGACAGCTCGTTCAACGCCTTCGTCGCCGACGGCCGCCGCATCTTCGTCAACTACGGCGCGCTGCTGCAATCGGAGACACCGAACCAGATCATTGGCGTGCTGGCGCACGAGACCGGCCATCTCGCAGGCGGCCATCTCGCCAAGATGCGCGAGCAGCTGGCGCAGGCGCAGACCCAGATGATCATCGCGATGCTGCTCGGCGTCGGCGCGATCGCCGCCGGCGCAGGCGGCCGGGGCGGTGGAAACGGCCTTTCCAGCGCCGGCGCCGCGGCGATCTCGGCCCCGCAGACGGTGATTCAGCGCACGCTGCTGTCCTATCAGCGCCAGCAGGAAGAAAACGCCGACCGCGCCGGCGTCAAATTCCTGAACGCGACCGGACAGTCCGCCAAGGGCATGTACGAGACGTTCAGGCGCTTCACCGACGAGAGCCTGTTCGCCTCGCGCGGCACCGACCCCTATTTGCAGTCGCACCCGATGCCGGTCGATCGCGTCTCGGCGCTGCAGGAGCTGGCGCGCTCGAGCCCCTATTGGGACAAGAAGGACGATCCGGCGCTGCAGCTGCGTCACGACATGATGCGCGCCAAGATCTCCGGCTTCATGGAGCGGCAGGATACGGTCTACCGCCGCTATCCGCTGACCAACACCAGCATGCCGGCGCGCTACGCACGCGCGATCACGACCTATCTGCACGGCGATCTGCGTTCGGCGATCGCGCAGATCGACAGCTTGATCCAGGCGCAGCCCAACAATCCCTATTTCTACGAATTGCGCGGTCAGGCGCTGCTCGAAGGCGGCCGGCCGGCGGAGGCCGTCGCGCCGCTGCGCCGCGCGGTGCAGATGTCCGGCAATTCGCCGCTGATCGAGATGCTGCTCGGCCAGGCGCTGGTCGCCTCCGACAACAAGGCCTTGACCGACGAGGCGATCAACATGCTGCGGGCCGCGGTCGGCCGCGAGCCCGAGGCGCCGCTCGGCTACACCCAGCTCGCGATGGCCTATGGCCGCAAGGGCGACTATGCCCAGGCCGACTTGGCCTCGGCGCAGGCCGCCTATCTCCGCGGCGACACCAAGACCGCCCGCGACCTTGCGTCGCGCGCCAAGACGCGGTTCGCGATCGGCACGCCCGGCTGGGTCAAAGCTGACGACATTGTGAGCGCCAAGCCCATGCCGGGTCAGAAAAACAACTAGAAATAAACCGTAGTTCCATACAACGATCCCCCGAAACCGGCTCACGGCCGCGCCGTATTTCGGGCCACCTCGAACAAGGATTTTGTCATGCCAGCGCTTCGTTTTCTTGCCCCTGCCCTGCTCGCGCTCGGCGTTTGCGCCGCGCCGCTGTCGGCGTCCGCGCAGAGCTTCAACGATACCCAGCGCGGCGACATCGAGACCATCGTGCGCAACTACCTCGTCTCGCATCCCGAGGTGCTCGAAGAGGCGATGAACGAACTCAGCAAGCGGCAGGCGGCGGCTGAAGCCGAGAAGCATGAGCAGAGCGTCGCCAAGAACGCCGACACCATCTTCAATTCGCCGCGCGGCGTCATGCTCGGCAACAAGGACGGCGACGTCACCTTCGTCGAGTTCTTCGATTACAATTGCGGCTACTGCAAGCGCGCGATGTCCGACATGATGGACCTGATGAAGTCGGATCCGAAGCTGAAGGTTGTGCTGAAGGAATTCCCGGTGCTGAGCCAGGGCTCGGTCGAGGCCGCGCAGGTCGCGGTCGCCGTGCGCATGCAGGACCCGACCGGCAAGAAGTATCTCGAGTTTCACCAGAAGCTGTTGGGTGGCCGCGGCGCCGCCGACAAGGCCCGCGCGATGGCGGTCGCAAAGGACGTCGGCCTCGACATGACCAAGCTCGAGAGGGACATGGCGAGCCCCGAGGTGAAGGCGACCATCGAGGAGAATTTCCGCCTCGCCGAATCCATGGGCATGAACGGCACGCCGAGCTACGTGATCGGCAAGCAGGTCGTTGTCGGTGCCGTCGGCGTCGACAATCTCAAGGAAAAGATCGGCATTGCCCGCTGCGGCAAGGCGACCTGCTGATCGTCCCTCGACGGCGCCCATTCAATCAGCAGAATCCGGCTGCCAGGCAGCCGGATTTTTTTATTGCCGTCACCGAACCAATGCCGCGCGGGCTGCAACCAAGAGCCATCACCAATCACGGAAACCGCGCGCCATGTCCCTGGCCTCACCTACTCTTCAGGCCTCGCCTACCCTTGGCTACGACCTCACGCTCCTGAACACGGCGCCACAACGTGGCTCCGACCATGATCACGGCTGGTGCTACGGCCTGCCGTCAGGCATTCGCACCGAGCAATGGCCGCTGAGCCCTCACGATGGCTTTCCGATGCAGCACTGCTTCACGCTGCGGATCCCTTCGCAGTATCGCGCCAAGGGCCAGTCCTACGTTGCGCTCGCGATGTTCGCCGACCAGCAATATGACGAGCCCGTCGAGATCGAGGCGGTCGCGCGATATCTCAATGCTGAGACCGTCGAGCGTCCGGCCGATCGCAATCTGCTGCCGTACTTCGCCTATCGGCAGAACCGTCATCCGATGGAGTTTCGGATGAAGGACATCATCGACCGCAATTTCGTGGCGATCTGGCTCACGGAGACCGAGTTCGCAGGACCGCTCTGCCAACCGCCGCAGCTCGCCGGCAATCCATTGCTGGAAGCCAATTCGCCGCCACGCTGGCTGGTGAAGGGCGCGGCGCGCACGGCGTTCGACGTCCACGTCGGCCGCACCACGCGCACCGACCAATTGGAAAAGACGTACTGGTATCGCCTGTTCGGCTGCATCCCCGAGGCCGGACACCATGCTTACGGCATCGGGATTGCGCCACGTGACGGCGACCCCAACGTCGGCAAGCCGCCGCGCGACCATCTGCTGCACAAGGGCGAGCTCGGCGACTACATCGCGCCTTACGGTGAAGACGGCAGCGCGCACGGTCTCGAACGGCTGCACGGCCGTAACCATCTCGGCGGCACGATGTTTCCGAACCAGTGGACGCCGAAATACAGCGCGACCTATCTCGAGATCGAAGAACATTTCGGCGGCTTCAATTTCGGCGGCGGCAACGGCCAGCTCGATCTTGCCAGCATGGAGTTCGACTGGGCCTGCGGTTGAAACGCGTGCGCATTGTTCATCGTGCATTCATACGAGAAACAAACCGCGGGGAACCGCAAATCCACAGGAACATCGCACACCTTCCTCCGTTGTCGGCGCGGGCAATGCTGAAATACGAGGAGGAATGTAATGAATAAACGCTTTCTGATTTCGGTCGCCGCGGCGGCTCTGATCGCCGGCACCGGTTTCGCGAATGCTCAGGGCGCCGGCGGTGCCAACAGGGAGTCCGGGGCCGGCGGTGGTGCGACCACGCAGCACTCTGCACCGTCTGGCGGCGCGTCGTCGGGCACCATGCAGCATGAGTCGGGCGGCATGAAGGGTTCCGAGCACTCCACGACTGGTCAGTCTTCGTCAGGCATGAAGGATGACTCGTCGAGCATGAAGGGTGCCGAGTCCGAGAAGTCCGGTGCCACCACCAAGGGGGCCCAGGAGAATACGCAGAAGTCGAAGGGCATGAGCTCGGAGAACGAAGCCACCAAGGGCTCCAAGGAGAGCTCGAAGGACATGAAGGCCGAGGGCCGCGACAAGAACGGCAACATGAAGGCCGAGGAGCGTGACAAGAGCGGCAAGATGAACGCGGAAAGCCGCGAGGGCCGCGATCGCAACAACGCCGCCGAGAGCCGTGACAAGAGCGGCGCAACAACCAACCAGAACGCTCAGACCAAGAACCCGACCGACACCAACCGCGCCCAGACCAACGATACCAGCCGCACCCAGACCACGACGGGCAACGCGGCGACGTCGGCCACCGCGGCTCCGCCGGCCGAGAAGCGCACCCAGATCTCGACCGCGATCAGGTCGGAGCACGTCACCGAAGTCACCAATGTGAACTTCAACGTGGCGGTCGGCACCCGCGTCCCGGCTGACGTGCACTTCTATCCGCTGCCGGAGCGGGTCGTGTCGATCTACCCGCAGTGGCGCGGTTATGACTTCATCCTGGTCAAGGGCCGCTACATCATCGTGGAGCCGGAGACGCACGAGATCGTCTACATCATCGAGGGCTAACCCAGCCTCGGCGCGAGGGTGCCTGGATGGGCCTTCGCTCCACGCTCAACCCCGCCCCTCAGGGGCGGGGTTTTGCATTGGGCCAACCCCGCAGTCCCCGGTGGATGGCGCGCCCGGGAGGCCGCGCCGCCGTGTCCTCCACGAAGTTTGGTTAATCAGCAATTTCCGCAGGTTACGGCAACCACCTAACAGCCCGGGAGAAGCTGTTGAAGACGTTCCGATTTCACCTAAAGGCTTCCCCTGCGGCCGGTTGTTACCTATAACCCGGCCCACTCCACCCCTCGCCCGGAACCCTTGTTGGGACCATTGCCGGAACCCTTGGCAGGAATCTTTGGAATGGCTGCTGCCGGAACGATCTACGTGCTGAACGGCCCGAACCTCAACCTGTTGGGGACGCGCGAGCCGGAGACCTACGGCCACGCCACCCTCGCCGACGTCGAGAATCTGTGCGCGGACACGGCGCGCCAGTTCGGGCTGATTGCCGACTGCCGACAGTCCAACCGCGAGGGCGAGCTGATCGACTTCATCCACGAGGCCCACGCCAAGAAGGCGGTCGGCATCATCATCAACGCCGGCGGCTACTCCCATACCTCGATCGCGCTGCATGACGCGCTGGTTGCGGTCAAGATCCCCGCCGTCGAGGTTCATGTCAGCAACATCCACGCCCGCGAAAGCTTCCGGGACCACTCGTTCACTGCTAAAGCCGCCTTCGCGTCGCTTTGCGGCTTCGGTATCGACGGCTACCGGCTTGCGATCATCGGTCTCGCCACCAGGATTGGTGCGAAGACCGATGCCAGGACCGATGCCAAGCCAAAGACTTAATCGTCCATCCTGACGTTCCCCGTCACCAGACAGAGATTTCGGATCAAACAACATGGCGCGCCAGCCAGACGACAAATCAGCCGCAAAGTCCAAGAACGATTCGAAGAGCGACGACAGCGTCCTCATTCGCGAGCTCGCGCTTCTGCTTGCTGAGACCAACCTCACCGAGATCGAGATCGAGCGCGCCGGCCTGCGCGTCCGGGTCGCCCGCAACATCAGCATCGCGGCATCGGTGCCTTCCCTGCATGCGGTTGCCGCGCCGGCCGCCGTGGCAGTGCCTGCTGCCGCCGTTGCCGCTGCGACCGATCTGGCAAAGCACCCGGGCGCCGTGCCCTCGCCGATGGTCGGCACCGCCTATTGGTCGCCCGAGCCGGGCGCCAAGCCGTTCATTGAAGTCGGCACCAAGGTCAGCGCCGGCCAGACGCTTCTGATCATCGAGGCGATGAAGACGATGAACCAGATCCCGTCGCCGCGCGCCGGCACCGTGACGCAGATCCTCGTCGAGGACGGCCAGCCCGTCGAATTCGGCGAACCGCTCGTCATCATTGAATAGCTTCCCGTCAACGTCAGGCGCAGCGATGTTCGACAAGATCCTCATAGCCAATCGCGGCGAGATCGCGCTTCGCGTGCTGCGCGCCTGCAAGGAGCTCGGCATCTCCACCGTCGCGGTGCATTCCACCGCCGACGCCGACGCCATGCATGTGCGGCTCGCCGACGAGAGCGTGTGCATCGGGCCGCCGCCCTCGAAGGATTCCTATCTCAACATACCGGCGCTGCTCGCGGCCTGCGAGATCACCGGCGCCGACGCCGTGCATCCCGGCTACGGCTTCCTGTCGGAGAACGCGCGCTTCGCCGAGATCCTCGCCGACCACAATCTCGGCTTCATCGGACCGAAGGCCGAGCACATCCGCCTGATGGGCGACAAGATCGAAGCCAAGAAGACCGCCAAGCGCCTCGGCATTCCCGTGGTGCCCGGCTCGGACGGCGCGGTAACCTCGGAGGCCGATGCGCTCGCCATCGGCAGGGAGATCGGCTTCCCGGTGCTGGTGAAGGCGGCGGCCGGCGGCGGTGGCCGCGGCATGAAGGTCGCGCACACCGAGGCTGATCTGGCGCTGGCGCTCTCGACCGCGGCCAACGAGGCCAGATCGGCGTTCGGCGACGCCTCGGTCTACCTGGAGAAATACCTGCAGAAGCCGCGCCACATCGAGATTCAGATTCTCGGCGATGGCCGCGGCGGCGCCATCCATCTCGGCGAGCGCGACTGCTCGCTGCAACGCCGTCACCAGAAGGTCTGGGAGGAAGGCCCCTCGCCCGTACTCGCGGCGGCCGCGCGCGCCAGGATCGGTGAGACCTGCGCCAAGGCGATGCGGGACATGAAGTATCTCGGCGTCGGCACCATCGAATTCCTCTACGAGGACGGCGAGTTTTATTTCATCGAAATGAACACCCGCATCCAGGTCGAGCATCCCGTCACCGAAAGCATCACCGACATCGATCTGGTGCTGGAGCAGATCCGGATTGCCGCCGGCGGCGAGCTTCCGGCCAAGCAGAGCGACATCGCGATCATCGGCCACGCCATCGAGTGCCGTATCAATGCTGAGAACCCGCAGACCTTCCGTCCGTCGCCCGGACGGATCACGCAATTCCATCCGCCCGGCGGCCTCGGCGTGCGGATCGATTCCGCCGTCTATCAGGGCTATGTGATCCCGCCCTATTACGACTCGCTGGTCGGCAAGCTGATCGTGCACGGCAAGACTCGCGGCGAATGCCTGATGCGGCTGCGGCGGGCACTGGACGAGATGGTGGTCGACGGGATCGAGACGACGCTGCCGCTGTTCCGCGCGTTGGTGCGCGAGCCCGACATCATCGAAGGCGACTACCACATCCACTGGCTCGAGCAGTACCTCGCGGGCCAGCCACCCGACGCCGCAAAATAGTTTGGAACCCGGTGGAACCGAAGGCCCTGTTCAAGCGTATTTGAGGGGTATTGGCTTTCCACGGGGACGCATTGAATCCCACTCCCGCACAGAGACCGTCGTGACAGCAGTTTCACGACGCAGATCCACGTTGCAGATCCTGCTGCTTTCAGCTGGATTTTTCGTGCTGGTCGCGGTCAGCGTGGCGTCCGTGCTGCTGGTCAACAAGGCGCGCGAAGACAACACCTGGGTTGTCCATACCGTCGAGACCGAGAGCGAAGTCGCCAACCTGCTGGTTGACATCAGGCGCGCCGAAAGCGCGACCAGGGCCTATCTGTTGACAGCAGCACCGCAGTACCTGTCCGAGTACGAGTCCGCGGCAGCAAGAATCCCGGCTGCGCTCAACCATCTCCAGATGATGACGGCCGATAATCCGGCGCAGGTTGCCAATACCGCGAAGCTAAAGTCCGCCGTCGAGCAACGGCTGGCCGAGTTCGCCCTCACCATCGAGCGCGTCAAGAACAATGATGTCGCCGCCAGCGTCGACATCCTGCGCAAGGGCACATCGACCGACGCGCTGGAGGCGATCGCCGGGATCGGCCGCGACATGCGCACCGAAGAGGACCGCCTGCTGGCGACGCGCACCGCGACTGCAGACAAGACCCAGGTGCTGGCCTCCTCCGTCACCATCGCCGGTTCCTGCATGGTGCTGGCGCTCGCCGCGCTTTCGCTGGTGCTGCTGCGGCAATCCTCTCGGGCGCGCGACGAGGCCGAAGCCAGGCTGCGCGACAGCAACGTTAATCTCGAAACCATCGTCGACGAGCGCACCGCGGACCTGCGCGAGGCCAATGAGGAGATCCAGCGCTTCGCCTATATCGTCAGCCACGATCTGCGCTCGCCGCTGGTCAACATCATGGGCTTCACCAGCGAGCTGGAGGAACTGCGCGGCGATATCTTCAAGCGCATCGCCACGCTCAGTCGCACCGCATCGCTGGCGCCGGCGATGCCGGAAGACGCCACTGACGTGGCCGAGCCCGAGCTCGAAGGCTCCGACAAGCAGCTGTCCGACGATTTCAGCGAATCGCTCAGCTTCATCAAATCGTCGATCGCCAAGATGGACCGCCTGATCAGCGCTATCCTCAATCTCACCCGCGAGGGCCGCCGCGAGTTCAAGCCCGAGGGCATCGACCTCCGCGAGCTGATCGACGGCATCGTCAAGACCGTCGCCCACCAGGCAGTCGAGGCCAATGCGACCGTCGAGGTCGGCGCGCTGCCGAACATTGTCAGCGATCGCCTCGCTTTGGAGCAGATATTCTCCAACCTGATCGACAATGCGCTGAAGTACCTCAGGAACGGCGTGCCCGGCGAGATCTCGGTCAAGGGCCGCACCAAGCTAGGCTTTGCGATCTTCGAGGTCACCGACAACGGCCGCGGAATCGATCCAAAGGACCACCAGCGCATCTTCGACCTGTTCCGCCGCGCCGGCACCCAGGACAAGCCCGGTCAGGGCATCGGACTTGCCCATGTCCGCGCACTTGTGCGCAGACTGGGCGGCACCATGTCGGTAGCATCGGAACTTCACAGCGGCAGCACATTCACGATCACGCTGCCTATCAATTGGTCAGGCAAGACCTCAGACAAGAACCGGGATAGGGAATCATGAGCGATCCAGTCACCATCATCATGATCGAGGACGATGAGGGCCACGCCCGCCTGATTGAGCGGAATATCCGGCGCTCGGGTGTCAACAATGAGATCGTCCCATTCACCAACGGTACAGACGCCGTGAACTACCTGTTCGGCAAGGATGGCAGCGCCGTCGAGCGCAAAAACCAGGCCCTGCTCATCCTGCTTGATCTCAATCTGCCCGACATGACCGGCATCGACATTCTGAAGCGGGTCAAGGAAAACAAGCATCTCAAGTCGACGCCGGTGGTCGTGTTGACCACCACCGACGACAGCCAGGAGATCAAGCGTTGCTACGAACTCGGTTGCAACGTCTACATCACCAAGCCGGTGAACTACGAAAGCTTTGCCAACGCCATTCGCCAGCTTGGCCTGTTCTTTTCCGTGATTCAGGTGCCGCCAGCTTCCCTATGACCAACGCAACGCCGACGCTGCTCTATATCGACGACGACGCGGCGCTGGCGCGCCTGGTCGAACGCGGGCTGACGCGCGCGGGCTACAAGGTCGTGCATGCCGCAAGCGGCCAGGAGGGCCTGGAACGGCTCGCCCAGGGCGGCATCGACGTCGTCGCGCTCGACCAGTACATGCCCGGCCTCGACGGGCTGGAGACGCTGGAGCAGATGCTCAAGATTACGGACGCCCCGCCGGTGGTGTTCGTCACCGCCTCGCAGGATTCGGCGATTGCCGTCACCGCGCTGAAGGCCGGCGCGGCGGACTATCTGGTCAAGGACGTCAGGGGCGAATTCATCCCCCTGCTGCAGGTCGCGGTGAACGGCGCGATCCGGCGCGCCGCGATCCAGAAGGCGCGCGACGAAGCCGAAGCCGAGGTGCACGCCTCGCGCGACCGCTATGCGGCGCTCGCCGCCGAGCGCGAAGTGTTGCTTCGCGAGGTCAACCATCGCGTCGGCAATTCGTTGCAGATCATCGCCTCGCTGCTGCATCTGCAGGCCAATTCCGCGAGCCAGCCGGATGTCAAGGCCGCGCTCACCAATGCGATGGGCCGTGTCGCCGCAGTCGCGCAGGTGCATCGCCGCCTCTACACTTCGCACGATTTCAAGACGGTGATGCTCAATCAGTATCTCGAGGCACTGCTCGAGGATCTCAGGCGATCGGCCGAAGGCAACAAGATGTCGCGGCTGACGCTGAAAGCCGACCCGGTCGAGATCGATCCCGACCGCGCGGTTGCGATCGGCATCATCGTCAACGAGCTGGTGATGAACGCCGTGAAATACGCCTATCCCGACGGCGCCGGCCCGATCCATGTCGAGCTGAAACCGCAGGCCGACGACGTGCAGCTCGCGATCAGCGATGAGGGCGTGGGCTACTCCGACAAGGCCGACCCGCGCGGCACCGGAATGGGCCAGCGCATCGTCGCGGCGATGGCCGCCAAGCTCGA
>NZ_JACMYK010000170.1 GCF_020889785.1 Bradyrhizobium acaciae | reverse complement strand
CCTGGCGGCTGATCGCGATCGATCGCGGTTATCGGCGGGTGATCACGGCCCGGGCACTGGTCAACGCGACCGGCGCCTGGACCGCCTCCGTCGCCGACACGGTGTTGCGGGTGCCGGCGCCGCCGCTCGCGACGGTGCAGATCAGCCAGATCGTGGTGCGCCGCCTGTTCGACTGCGACAACGTCTATGCGTTCCAGAACACCGACGGACAACTGATCTTCGCCAGTCCCTATGAGCGCGACTTCACCCTGATCGGCAGCGTCAGCCATGCCTTCAAGGGCGATCCCGCCATTGTCGCGATGGATGTGCGTGAGGTGGCTTATCTCTGCGACGCGGCCAATCGCTACTTTCGCGAGCAGATCTCCCCGGCTGACGTGCTGCGCACGATTGCCGGCGCCAATTCCGTGGTCGCGGCCACACGGGCGCGCAAGCGCGACGGCGCCGCGTCCGTCGATTTCAAGCGCGGCAAGGCGCCGCTGCTCACCATCTTCGGCGGCGATGTCACGACGTCGCGGCGCCGCGCCGAGCGGGCGGTCGCGAAGTTCGCGCGGTTCTATCCGATGGGGCCGCGCTGGACTGCAACGGCGCCGTTGCCGGGCGGCGAATTCGCCTGGCAGCGTTTTGAAACCGAGGTCGACATCGCGCGTGATCGCTGGCGCTTTCTCGGTGAAGCGCAGGCGCGGCGGCTGGTGGCCGCCTATGGGCTGAACGTGAAGGATATCCTGGGCGACGCGAACGAGAAGGCCGATCTCGGCCCGGCCTTCGGTCCCGAGTTGACCGGCGCGGAGGTACGCCATCTCATGCGCAAGGAATGGGCGCGCTTTCCCGACGACGTGCTGTGGCGCCGTTCCAAGCTCGGGCTGACCATGCCGCAAGCCGATCGCGATGCGCTCGCGGCGTTCATGGCGAAGGCGGATTGAGCACGACTCTCAAACCTCCCCTTGAAAAGGGGAGGTCGCTTTGCTCGCAAGAGCAAAGCGGGTGGGGATCGGCTCTCTCAGCGAGCAGCGGTGTCTGCGGCTTGACCCCCATCCCGACCTTCCCCCTTTCAGGGGGAAGGAGAACAGCCTTAAAGCCTGATGAGATTGGGTTGAGCTGGAGCCGCGTCGAAAGTTCACCTCTCCCTTGGGAGAGGTCGATTTGCGCAGCAAATCGGGTGAGGGGTTACGGTCCAACGAGAGAGCAAGAGCCCTCACCCGGATTGCTCTGGACGATGCTTCGCATCGCCAGACGCAATCCGACCTCTCCCCGCCGGGGAGAGGTGAAGACCGCGCCAAGCCGAGTCAACCAGTCCCGCCGCGGCTATTGCCTTGCCGCTTCCTGCGACCAGGCGAGGTCACGCTTGGACGGCCGGCGATGCAGCCGCTCCGAGATCAGGCGCGTGGCCTGCCGGCCCTGGCCGGCGCGCAGGCAGGCGACGATGAAGGTGTCCTCCCACAATTCGCGCTGCGCATGGCTGCCGCCGATCCGCACCAGCTCGGGCATCAGCGGCGCCAGGATGCGCACGGCGCCCTCATGGTCGCCGGCGGCGAAGGCCGCAACGCCCCGGCCGAGCCCGATCGCGGCGGCGCCGGGCGCCAGCTTGCCGTCTGCCTCGCGCGCCGCCATCTCGGCCAGTCGTGTCTGGAGCGCATCGTTGTTGGTCGTGGCAGCGACCAGCGCCTGGTGCACATCGGCGAAATGCGCGCCGGCTTTCGGGAAGTAGCCGTCGCCATAAGCGGCGACGTCCTTCCAGTGCGCTTCGAGACCGGTCTTGCCGGCAACCGCCAGCCGCCACAGCAGCGAGGCCGTGTCGGTGTAGATATTGAGCGGCGGATAGGGCCGGTTGGCCGGCTTGATGTGCTGCTCGTAGATATCGAGCGCACCGTCGGCGTCGCCTTCCTCGATCGCGATCAGGGCGAGGTGCCAGGCGAGGTGGCCTTGCAGGAAGCTGGTGCGGTCATTCGCCGGCAGCCAGGCGGAGAGGAAGCTGCGGCCTTCGGCGCCGTCACCTTGCTCGAACAGCGCATGCGCCACCGCGTGCGCGGCGCCGGCGTTCTCCGGCTTCAGCGCATAGCCGCGCTCGGTGACGGCGCGGCCCGAAACGAGGTCGCCGGCCTCGGTCTTCGACCAGCCGAGATAGGTGAGGAACCACCAATCGTCGCCATAGTCTTTCGCGTAACGTTCGGTGATCGCGAGCCGCGCCGCGTCATGGTCGGGCCGGCCGGAAAAAGCATAGAGGCCGAAGGCGCCCAGCAACAGCGAGAGCACCTGCGCATCGCGCGGATATTCGGCGAGATGCTGTTCGGCCGCAGTCATCGCCTTCTTGCCCTGGCCCTCGATCACGCATGCGATGATCTCGATGTGCTGGCGTTCGCGCGGGCTTGCGGCCGCGGCCAGCTGCAGTGCATCGGCCGCCTTGGCGCGGGCCTGGGCGCCTTCCATATTGAGCTGGTGGACGCGGGCGCGGCCGAGATGAGCCAGCGCGAAACCCGGGTCCGCGGCGATCGCCGCGTCGAATGCGGCATCGGCGCCGAGCAGCGCCGCCAGCATGCGATCGACACCGTCGACATAGTATGCGGCGGCGCGGTCCGAATCGGTGGTCAGCGGCAGGCCGTAGCGGTCGCAAATCATCGGTTGTTCTCCCGAATTCGGATGCGAAGTCTAGGGCATGCACTCGTAAAGGCAACGAGCTCCTTCGGGACTCACGTCTGCTTAGCCCTCGACAGCATCGCAAGAGTGGACATTGCCGGAGGTCCGAGTTGGGCCAATAGGCGGACATACCCGCTACTCCGGCCTCCCAACGTAGGTTAGTTGGTAGCCATCCGGGCTTGGGAATATAATTGGAGGATGCGCCTAGATCCAAGATAGTCCCCGTCCCGTTTCAACTGGAGATTCGGCATGGCCAAGCTCATTTTCACCATTAGAGCAGCATTCGCTTTCCTTTATCTCATTCCACTAGCAGTGCATGCACAGACGACTGATCCGGGCACGGATAAAACCGCAGTCACAAAGGTGATGCACGACTATTTCGAGGCGTACAGCCGAGGCGACATGGCCGCAATGATGAAGACAATCAATGTGCCTTTCACCATATCGGGGCCAAAGGGCTTCGCATCGTATACGACGGCCGACGATACTCTGGATATGTACACCAAGTTTCGGGACGCAGCGGTTAAGCAGGGATACGTAAAGACTGAATGGATCGACCTCGAAGTGAAGCTTCTCGGCGCAACGTATGCCATAGCTACCGGGACTTACGTTCGATACAAAACAGACGGAAGCGAACTAAACAGATCAGGTGGTACATATCTGTTGAATAAGGTCGATGGCGTTTGGAAGATTGCTGTGAACGTTGGCTATCCGGTCAAGGACGCATTCAAACCCGAATGAAGGATAAGGCGCTCGAAGCCACATCCGAGTTGGGTCAAAATCGTACGTTTCAGACTGAGCAAATGTCTTCCGGTTTGTACCTCCAAGCCGACGCAACGCATTTAAGAGCCCGCCCCAGCAGAGGCACGGAGGCCGACAATATTGCGGGAGATGTCCGTGAGGCGGTTGAGCCGCTGGCGATCCGCCGCTAGTTTGCCGCAATAATCGGACCTTGCGGGGAATCGGGGCTTCTTGACGTGACATCGGGCGAAGCGACTGCGGAGGCGGCAAAGCCGTTGCCTGAACCGGCCGTCCCGGACATGCCGCTGCTGCGGATCGAGGGCGTCGCCAAGTCGTTCGGGAATTTCCGCGCGGTCGACCAGCTCTCGCTCGACATCCGCGCCGGCGAATTCTTCGCGCTGCTCGGCCCGAGCGGCTGCGGCAAGACCACGCTGCTGCGGATGCTCGCGGGCTTCGAGACGCCGGATGAGGGCCGCATCCTGCTCGGCGGCAGCGATATTGCCCAGGTGCTGCCGCACGAGCGGCCCGTCAACATGATGTTCCAGAACTATGCGCTGTTTCCGCATCTGTCGGTGCGCGACAACATTGCGTTCGGCCTGAAGCGCGCCGGCATGGCGCGCAAGGATATCGCGACCCGCGTTGCGGAGATGGTGGCGCTGGTCAAGCTCGAGGGGCTCGAGAAGCGCAAGCCCGACCAGCTCTCCGGCGGGCAGCGGCAGCGCGTGGCGCTGGCGCGCTCGCTGGCGCGCCGGCCGCAGGTGCTGCTGCTCGACGAACCGCTCGCAGCCCTCGACAAGAAGCTGCGCGAGAGCACGCAGGGCGAGCTGATGGAGCTGCAACGCCGGCTCGGCACCACCTTCATCATCGTCACCCACGATCAGGAGGAGGCGATGACGATGGCCGGCCGGATCGGGGTGATGGATGCCGGCCGGCTGGTCCAGGTCGCCACTCCGCGCAATCTCTACGAGGCGCCGGCCTCGCGCTGGATCGCCGAGTTCGTCGGCGACATCAATCTGTTCAACGGCCAGGTCGCCGCCCGCGATCATGGCCGCCTGACGGTCTCGACCAAAGAAGCGGGCACGCTCGCGGTCAGCGAGCTGTGGCCGCCGGTGACCAAGGAGGTCGTCAGCGTCGCGATCCGCCCCGAGAAGGTGAAGCTGTCGCGCCGCGCGCCGGCATCGGACGAGGCGGGCTCACGTGCGATCAACCGGCTGGAGGGCGTCGTCGCCGACGTCAACTATCTCGGCGGCGTCACCAGCTACCGGGTGAAGCTGGAGACCGGCGCGGTGGTGCGCGCGTCGATGGCCAACACCGCGCGGCTCGATGTCGATGCCTATCTCGCCGGCCAGCGTGTGGTGGCGTGGTTCACCGCCGACGATTGCCTGGTGCTGGAGCAATGAGCGCGCGCCGCATCTTCGCCCGGCCGGCGCGGCACGCCGCGATCGCGCCCTATCTCTGGATGGTGCTGTTCTTCCTGGTGCCGTTCGGCTTCGTGCTGAAGATCAGCCTGTCGCAGACCGCGATCGCGCAGCCGCCGTACACGCCGGTGTTCGATTTCACGGAAGGGCGCACGGCGCTGGCCGCCGCTTTTGCGCAATTGTCGTTCGACAATTTCCGCCTGCTGTTACAGGACAATCTCTACATCCTGTCCTATCTGCGCAGCCTCGTCGTCGCCGTGACCTCGACCTTGATCCTGCTGCTGATCGGCTACCCTATCGCCTACGGCATGGCGCGGCTGCCGCAGCGCTGGCAGGCCGTTGCGATGATGCTGGTGATCGTGCCGTTCTGGACCTCGTTCCTGATCCGGATCTATGCCTGGATCAACATCCTGCAGCATGACGGCCTGCTCAACCAGATGCTGCTGGCGCTGCACATCGTCTCGGCGCCGGTGGTCTGGCTGTCGACCGACAGCGCGATGTATCTCGGCATCGTCTACTCCTATCTGCCGTTCATGATCCTGCCGCTCTACGCAACGCTCTCGAAGATGGATGCCGCGCTCTTGGAGGCCGCGGGCGATCTCGGCGCCTCGCCGCTTAAGGCGTTCTGGCTGGTGACGTTCCCGCTGTCGCTGCCGGGCGTCGGCGCCGGCGCGCTGCTCTGCTTCATCCCCATCGTCGGCGAATTCGTGATCCCCGATCTGCTCGCCGGCTCCAATTCGCTGATGATCGGGCAGACGCTGTGGCTCGAATTCTTCACCAACAAGGACTGGCCGGTGGCGTCAGCCGCGGCGGTCGCATTGCTGCTGCTGCTGGTGCCGCCGCTCGTGCTCTATGACCGCCTGCAACGTCGCCAGCTCGAGAGCAATCGCTGATGGCGCGCACCGTCACCACGCTCACGCGCTTCAACATGACCTCGCTGGCGCTCGGGCTGGCGTTCCTCTATCTGCCGATCGTGATCCTGGTGATCTACTCGTTCAACGCCTCGCGGCTGGTCACGGTGTGGGGCGGCTGGTCGCTGCGCTGGTACCACGAGTTCTTCAACGACCGCGCCATGCTGGAGGCGGCGTGGATGAGCCTGTCGGTTGGCGCAGTGTCGGCGACACTGGCGACACTGCTCGGCACGCTGGCGGCGGTCGGGCTGGCGCGCGGTGAGCGGTTCCGCGGCCGGGCGCTGTTCTCCGGCATGCTGTATTCGCCGCTTGTGATGCCCGAGGTGATCTCCGGCCTGTCACTGCTGCTGCTGTTCGTGGCGCTGAATGCCGAGCGCGGCTTCTGGACGGTGACGATCGCCCACACCACGCTGACGATGTGCTTCGTCACCGTCGTGGTGCAGTCGCGCCTCTCCGCGCTCGACCGCAGCCTGGAGGAAGCCGCGATGGATCTCGGCTGCGATCCGGTGCGCGCGTTCCTGCTGGTGACGCTGCCGCTGATCGTGCCGGCGATCGTGGCGGGCTGGATGCTGGCCTTCACGCTGTCGCTCGACGACGTCGTGATCGCGAGCTTTACCACCGGTCCCGGCTCGGCGACATTGCCGATCCGGATCTACTCGGAAGTGCGGCTCGGCGTGAAGCCTGAGATCAACGCGATCTGCACGCTGGTGATCGCGCTGATCGCCCTGATCATCGTGGTGGCGTCGTTCGCCTCGAAACTGTCGAACGCGCGCGGCGAGAGCGCCGCGCCGCTGTAGATTCTCGTTTTTGACGCTTTTTCCTTGCGCGAAACATTTCCGTGCAGGGGAGCCACCGGCGGAAGGGCTCCCTCCCCCCTTGCGGGGGAGGGTCGGGGAGAGGGGTACCACACGGCGCACTCTCTCCGTTCAGCGCTTCAACGAAGCGCGATCGAGATTGCGAGACCAACGCTCGCGTCAATCATCTCAGCCGGGGTCACCCCTCTCCCCACCCTCCCCCGCAAGGGGGGAGGGAGCCTGGGCAGCGTGCTCACCTCACTCGCACAGTGAGGTGAGAGAAGTTGCGTGCGCCCACTTCGCTCGAAAACGCTCTGGCCTCACGACTTGACGGCGCCGGCAGTTAGCCCGCCGACCATGTAGCGCTTGAAGGCGTAATAGACTGCGGCCGGCGGCAGCGCGTAGATGAAGCCGGTGGTCATCAAGAGCTCCCACGGCGAATCGTCGGCGGCGAGGAAGTTGCCGAGCGCGACCGGCAGGGTGATGTCGGTGTCCTTCGACAGCAACAGGAACGCGTAGAGATATTCGTTCCAGGCGAGCAGGATCGCGTAGGTGCCGACCGCGACCAGCGAGGGCATCATCAGCGGCACATAGACCAGGCGGAACAGCTGCAGCGTGGTGGCGCCGTCCATCGTCGCGGCTTCATCCAACTCGACCGGCAGCTTGTCGGAGGCCTGCTTCAAGACCCAGATCGCGTAAGGCGCGGCGATCGTCACCATCGCGAGGATCAGCGACCAGTGATTGTTGAGCAGGCCATAGGTGCCCATGGTGCGGTACATCGGCACGGCGAGGAACGCCGCCGGGATGAAATAGGTGAACAGCGCCATGTTCATGACAGCGCGGCCGCCCGGCACGCGCAGCCGCGAGATCGAGAACGCGGCGGCGGTGGCGACGAACAGCGTCAGCGCGCCGACCGCGAGCGCGATCACGGTCGAATTCCAGAACTGGATCCAGAAGTCGCGTAGGAAGTAATGCTGCTGGTGGAACACGATCGAGAAGTTATGCAGTGTCGGATGATCAGGCCACAGCTTGCCGGTGAACGCGTCCTCCTTCGGCGAGATCGCGAACACGAACATGTGGTAGATCGGGATCATGGTCCAGATGAAGACCGGGATGCCGATCAACAGCAGCTTGGCCTCGGTGCCGACTTCGCGGAGGGTGGGCAGCTTCATCGCGACAACCGTTTCATCATGAAATAGACCAGCGGCAGCACGAACGGCATGGCGCAGACGATCGAGGCCATCGCCAGCGAGAGCTGGTCGAGCCTGAGATAGCGGATGCCCAGCGTCGACAGCACATGGGTGAGGTCGGCCGGCCCGCCGCCGGTGAGCAGATAGACGCTGTTGAAGTCGCCGAGCGTCCAGATCATCGAGAGCAGCGTGCAGGTGATGTAGAGCGTCTGCATCGACGGCCAGGTGATGTAGCGGAATTTCTGCCACCAATTGGCGCCGTCGACGTCGGACGCCTCGTACAGGTCGTGCGAGATCGCGAGCCGTCCGGTCAAAAGGATCAGCGTCCAGAACGGCAGCGACTTCCAGATGTGCACGCCGATCGCCATGGCGAGCGCGACCGCCGGATCGTTCAGCCAGTTCGGGCCGTCGTCGCCGGTGAACTTGAAGATCAGCTGATTGACCACGCCCCATTCGGGATTGAGCATGAAGCGCACTGACAGGATGGTCGGGATCGACGGCACCGCCCAGGGCAGGATGAAGATGACGGACAGCCACCTGATCCAGGGCCGCTGCTGGGCGAAGAAGCCGGACAGGAACAGCGCGATCAACATCTTGATGTTGATGCCGATGACCAGGAAGATCAGCGTGTTGACCGCCGCGCGCGCGAAGATCGGGTCGTTGTAGAGCGCGACATAGCTCGACGGCTGGCGCGCCAGCCACAGGCCATAGCCGACCGGGTAGACCACGAAGGCGAGGAAGACGAGCAGATAGGGCGCGAGCAGCGCGATGCCCCACACCTGCGGCGGCGACAGCCGTGCCGACAAGGGCGGCGAGGCGGTATCGGATGCGGAGAGCGTGATCGCCATTCGGTTACTCTTTGAGCAAGCTACCGCTTGCGCCTACGCCTACCCTGTCGTCCCTGCGAAAGCAGGGATCCATAACCACCGGCTTTCGTTATTGCACGAAAGCCGTCGACCAGTATTCTCGAAAACGACCGCCGCGGCGTATGGGTCCCGGCTTTCGCCGGGACGACGCGGAGCAAGTTTCGGCAGTGCCGGTCATCGTCTAATCAACCCGCGACCTGTTTGATGCGGGCGATCAGTTCGTCGACGGCCTTGTCCACCGGCACCTTCTCGCTGACGACGCGGTTCATGGCCTTGGCCCAGACGTTCTCGTTGTTCAGGATGGTGAACTTCCAGTTCTTGGTAAAGTCGAACGGCGCGGTACCGCCGGTGAACTGATTCCACACCGCCTTGCGATGCCGGTCGGCCTGCCAGAACGGGCTGGCCTGGCTGGCCTTGGTCACCGGGAACCAGCGGCCGAGCGCGCCTTCGATATAGGGCCGGACATTGTCTTCCTGCATCAGGAAGCTGATGAACTGCTTGCCTTCGGCCTTGTTCTTGGCGTTGGCGAAGATCAGCCCGGTCTTGACGTCGGAACGGTACCGGATCGTCGAGCCGTCCGGTGCCTTGGGGAAGGACGCCGTGATGATGTCCTGCTCATAGGCCTGCTTGCCGGCGGCGCGCTGCGCGTCGGTCAGCGCCGGGTTGGTCGAATCCTCGAACCACTTCGCCGCGATCGAGATCGTGAAATTGTGCGTCATCACGATCGTCTTGTTGTGGAAGGCGACGTTGTTGTCGGGATCCTTCCAGGTCGTCGAGGAAGGCGGCGTGCAGCCCTTGATGTAGGTGTCGGTGTAGTCCTTCAGCGCGTGGATCAACCCGTCGCGCACCTTGGGATCGTCGACCAGGAGCTTGCCGTCGTCGTCGACCAGCTTGACGTGATAGGCGTCCATGAAGGTGTAGAACGACTGGAACGAGTCGGTGGATTCCACGCCCATCGGCTGGCCGACGCCGTAGATGCGCTGGCCGGTCGCCTTGCGGATGGCCGGCTGCACCTTGTCGCACCAGAACGTCCAGTAGTCCTCCCACTTGGTCGGGATGTCGGCGGCCTTGAAGCCGGCCTTCTCCAGCATGTCGCCCCAGATCTGGACGTGCATGCTCTGCTGCTTCAGCGGGAAGCCGTAATAGGACTTCTTCTTGGTGACGTCATTGTAGAGCAGGGCCGCTTCCAGCGTGTTCGGCGCGAAGGCGTCCTTCATCGGCAGCATGATGTCCGAGAGGTCTTCGAGTTTGCCTTCGTATGCCCACTTGCCCTGGGCCTGCACATCGTAGGTGTCGGAATAGGCGACGTCGGGCATGGTGCCGGAATCCAGCGCGGCGACCGTCTTCGGAATCATGTCCTGGATCGCGTATTGCGACAGTTCGACCTTGATGCCGGTCTTGGCTTCGAATTTCTTGATCGTCTCGAGCAGCGCGTCATCTTCGGATTTGTAAAATCCCTTGCCCCACCAGACGGTGATCGTCTTGCCCTGCGCCAGAGCGGGTGCCGTTGCGGCAAACAGGCCGACCGCGGCGACCGCAATTGAAAGCGCACCGATAACCTTGGATCTCACGTTGTTCTCCCCTCAATGACGCCGGCTTTTTTTAACCGGTTGGAGAAAACACTAGCGCATGCCCGTGACCTGATAAAGATGGCGCGCCGCCGACTTCTGTAGGGGGCTCGCGGCGCGTACGTGGATCAGTCCCGGTGCATCCATGCGCAAAGTGAATGGATCGGTCGGTTCGAGTTCGTTGGTTCGACTTGGTCAGTTCGATTTGGCATTCTCGGCCGATGCCGCCGGTGCGCCGGCAGGCGCGCCAGCCGCAGCATCGGGAGCGGCCGCCGGCCGTGCGGCTCCGCCGGTGAAGCGCTCGATCACCGAGCGCACCGCGTCGCGGGTCTTGCGATCCTTGACTGCGTCGAGCAGCGGGGCGGATGCCGGCGAGCGGCGGATCAGGCTTTCCGGATCGGGAAAGATCAGCGGATCATCCCACGGGCCCTGAATCACGAACGGCAGATCGAATGCGTTGCCGCCGGCGGACGCCGAGGTCAGGCTGGCGACGCCCTTGAGATCGTATTCGCGCGACGGCACCGAGGCGGTGCCGGTCAGCGTGATCTTCGCCGCCGGGCTCACGACATGGATGTCGTCGGCGGTCGCGACGCCGTCGGCGAATTTCACCGAGACGCTGAGATTGTCATAGGGCGTCGAGCCGGAACGGAAATTGCCGCCGCCGGACAGCGGCCGCTTCTCCAGCCGCTTCAGCAGCTGCTCGACATTGAAGCCCGCGATCGCGCCGTCATGTCCCGTCAGCGTGGCGGTGCCGTCCAGCGACGACGCGAGCCCGAACGGGCTCGAGCCGGAGGCCATCAGCGAGACGTTGAGGTTGCCGCGGCCCGACAGCTTGTTGATGCCGAACAATTCGCTGGCGCAGGCCTGCAGATCGACGTCGGTGAACTGGAATTGCGCCCGTACATCGGCGACCGCATCCGAGCGCGCGATCGCGAACGAGCCCTTGGCGATGCCGCCGTACATCTGCGCCTCGCCGACGCTGAGCGCGAGCGCGCCGCCGCGCAGATTGGCGCCGAACGCGGTGCGGCCGAGCTTGGACGGCCCGACCGTCACCTTGGCGGCCGACAGGCGCATGTCGAGATCGGTCGACGACAGCGAGGACAGGTCGAACAGCTGCCTGTTCCAGTCGCGCTGGCCGCTGGCCAGCAGGCGGAACGTCGAGATGTAGGGCGTGAAATCGAGATTGCCGGCGGCGAGCGTCGCCTGCAGGGTCTGCCGGCCGTTGTTGGCGTAGGTCATCACGCCCTCGGCGACGTTGCCGTCGAGCTCGACATTGACATTGGTGAATGCGACCGAGCCGCCGACCACATTGGCGCGGGCCTTCAGCGCGAAGCGGCCGAAGCCGCCACCGCCGCCGGGCGGCGCCTGTCCCATCCAGCGCAACGCGTTGCGCAGCGACGGTGAGTCCATGGTGGCCGTGCCTTCCATCATCAGGCTGGTGCGGTTGGCGACGGTTCCGTCGAATGCAACCTTGAGCGGCGCACTGGCGAGCCGGGCCTTGAGGCCGGAACGGTCGCCCGACAACAGCGCGACGAAATCGCTGGCGCTGATCGAGCCGTCGACGCGCTCGCCGCGCCAGTCGAACTGGCCGGTTGCGGCAAAGGAGCGCGAGATCGAGGGCCACGCCAGCGAAAGATCGATATCGCCGAGCTGCTCGGAGATGTTGTTGGTGCCGTCCTGGTAGTTCAGCTCGCCGTCCTGGATCCGGATTTCGGAGAACGACACCTGATTCTCGGCACCGGGCGTCATCGCCTTGGCAATGGTCTCGACAAACGGCGTCCAGTTGCTTTCGCCGGCGGCGTCGCGGACCACACGGATATGCGGACGCAGCATCATGACGTCCGCGATCTCGAACCGCCGCAGCAGCAGCGGCAGCAGGCGCAGATTGGCGGTCAGCACATCGACCTGCAAAGCGGGGCCGATGGTATCGGCGCCCTTGAGCCCGACATTGTGAAAGGAGACATAACTGCCGGGAAAGACCGAAACATCGATCGGGCCGTTGACGACGAGCTCGAGCCCGGTGACCGAGCGAATCTGCGCTTCCACGGCGCTGCGCAGCGCGTCCCGGTTGAGGAACCACGACGTTCCGACCAGCCCGACCAGCGCCAGGCCCAAGAGCGCCGCGATCGGCATCCCCAGGCGCTTAATTCCTTGGGCCATCGTCAATGACATATCCGGGTCGGGTTGAGGTTTGTCGGGTCGTCGTCGAACACAGCGGGCTCTTGCCGGAGGCCCCTGCCAACCCACGCAACTTGAAGGGTTTTCTTGACGCTTTCAAGGCCATGTTGATGTCACGGGGTGGCGGCGGCCGCCGCACGGGGCCGTGATTGACGCATTGCGAAGATTTCGCCTAATAATCCGCTTTGACACAGCCGTTCCGCGCCCTCCATCAGGTATTCGCTGCATGAACAAAGTTTATCCCGACGCCAAATCGGCACTCGATGGTCTCCTCAAGGACGGGATCATGATCATGTCGGGGGGCTTCGGCCTCTGCGGCATCGCCGAGACCCTGTCGGACGCGATCCGCGAATCCGGCGTGAAGGGCCTCACCGTCGTCTCCAACAATGCCGGCGTCGACGGCATCGGCCTCAGCCGGCTGCTGGAGACGCGCCAGATCAAGAAGATGATCTCGTCCTATGTCGGCGAGAACAAGCTGTTCGCCCAGCAATATCTCGCCGGCGAGCTCGAGCTTGAGTTCAACCCGCAGGGCACCCTGGCCGAGCGCATCCGCGCCGGCGGCGCCGGCATCCCGGCCTTCTACACAAAAACGGGCGTCGGCACGCTGATCGCCGAAGGCAAGGAAGTGAAGGAATTCGACGGCGAGAAGTACATCATGGAGCGCGGCCTGTTCGCCGACGTCGCCATCGTCCATGCCTGGAAGGGCGACACCGCCGGTAACCTCGTCTACCGCAAGACCGCGCGCAATTTTAACCCGATGATGGCGACCGCCGCGAAGGTCACCGTCGCCGAGGTCGAGCATCTGGTGCCGGCCGGCGAGATCGACCCGGACCACATCCACACCCCCGGCATCTTCGTCAAGCGCATCATCGAGGTCGGCACCGGCAAGAAGCGGATCGAGTTCCGCAACACCCGTCCGCGGCCCACCGCTTAAAACCCGATTTTTCAGGAGAGCCTCATGGCCTGGACCCGTGAACAGATGGCCGCCCGCGCCGCCAAGGAATTGCGCGACGGCTATTACGTCAATCTCGGCATCGGCATCCCGACGCTGGTCTCGAACTACATCCCCGACGGCGTCGACGTGAACCTGCAGAGCGAGAACGGCATGCTCGGCATGGGCCCGTTCCCCTATGAGGACGAGGTCGACGCCGACCTCATCAATGCCGGCAAGCAGACCGTGAGCGAGCTGCCCTCGACCAGCTATTTCTCCTCGGCCGATTCCTTCGGCATGGTGCGTGGCGGCCATATCGATCTGTCGATCCTCGGTGCCATGCAGGTGGCGCAGAACGGCGACCTCGCCAACTGGATGATCCCCGGCAAGATGGTGAAGGGCATGGGCGGCGCCATGGACCTCGTCGCCGGCGTCAAGCGGGTCGTGGTCGTGATGGAGCATTCCGCCAAGGACGGTGCCAAGCTCTTGAAGCAGTGCAATCTGCCGCTGACCGGCGAGCGCGTAGTCGACATGGTCGTGACGGATTTGGCGGTGTTCACCATCGACAAGCACGGCAAGGACGGCATGGCGCTGATCGAGCTCGCCGACGGCGTCACGCTCGACGAGGTCAAGGCCAAGACCGAGGCGGAATTCCGCGTCGCGCTGACGAACACCTGAGATGATCGGTGCGGGACGATCTTCGATCCGTCCCGCACGATCCGACGACGCCGGCTTCATCGCGCGTGTCGTCCTGGCCGCACAGCGCGGCCCGCTGCCACGCGGCTGGTTCGACATCGCGCTCGATCGGCCCGAGCCGGAGTGCCTCGCGTTCATGACGCGGCTTGCCGTGGCGCGGGTGGGTCATGGTACCATGTCGCCCATTTCCTGGTCGCTGCGGTCGACGGCGTGCCGGCGGCTGCGCTGTGCACGATGCCGGCATCCGGAACGGTCGTTGCCGCACGCGCGGCGATCGAGGAGGTTGCGGCGGAGACCGGCGTGGATGCCGACGGCATCGTCGCGCGCGGCAGCTATGCCCGTAGCTGCTGGGTTCAGGGCGGCGAGGGCGACTGGCTGATCGAGCACGTCGCAAACGAATCTCCGCATCGCGGCGGCGGTCTGGTGCAGGCCCTGATCGGCCGCGCGCTCGCCGACGGCAAGGCTGCGGGCTATTCGCGGGCCTCGATCTCGTTCCTGATCGGCAACGACGTGGCCGAACGCTGCTACGCCAAGGCCGGCTTTGGCTTCGCCGAAGAGAAGCGTGACGCCGCATTCGAGGCGCTGACCGGCGCGCCGGGCTTTCGCAGATTTGCGCGGGGGATGTGAGCCGTTCACGGCAAATGCTGCCGCATATGCACCCGTCGTCCCGGCGGAGGCCGGGACCCATACGCCGCGGCGGAGATTGTGAACGGGACTCGTCGTTCCAGCATCGCGCAATAAGCAGCA
>NZ_JACMYK010000169.1 GCF_020889785.1 Bradyrhizobium acaciae | reverse complement strand
CCCGGCCGCGCCGCCGGGCTCGACGCCGAGGCCACGCTGATGCAGCTCGCGCATGACGCGGGCCTGCCGTCGCCGAAGGTGATGCATGTGCTGACGCCGGAGGACGGCCTCGGCCGCGGCTTCATCATGGCGCGGGTCGAAGGCGAGACCATCGCGCGGAAAATTTTGCGCGACGAGGAATATGCGACCGCGCGGCCGATCCTGGCCCGCCAGCTCGGCCGCGTCATCGCCGGCATCCATGGCCTGCCGCAAGCCAAGTTGCCGAAGCTGCGCGGCCTGACGGCGACCAAGGAGATCGAGGATCTCTCCCGCGAGTATCACAGCTTCAACTGGCCGCGGCCGGTGTTCGAGCTGGCGCTGCGCTGGCTGCGCGATCACGATCCCGGTCCGTCGTCCGAGGTCACGCTGGTGCATGGCGATTTCCGCCACGGCAACCTGATCATCGGTCCCGACGGGGTACGCGCGGTGCTCGACTGGGAGCTCGCGCATTTCGGTGACCCCATGGAGGATCTCGGCTGGATCTGCGTCAACTCCTGGCGGTTCGGCGAGATCGACAAGCCGGTCGGCGGCTTCGGCACGCGCGAAGATCTGTTCGCCGGCTACGAAGAAGCCGGCCGCAAGGCGGACCCTGAGCGCGTGAAGTTCTGGGAAGTGATGGGCACGCTGCGCTGGGGCGTGATGTGCTGCGGCATGATGCAGCGCTTCCGCCTCGGCCCCGATCACTCGATGGAGCGCGCGATGATCGGGCGGCGCGCGTCCGAGACCGAGATCGATCTGTTGCGCTTGCTGGCACCGAGAGGTCGTTGAGATGCAGGACGAACCGACACCCACCGAGCTGATCAAGGCGGTCGCTGATTTCCTGCGCAACGAGATCGCGCCCGCGATCAAGGGTCACAACAGCTTCAAGCTGCGCGTCGGCATCAACGCGCTCGACCTGGTGACGCGGCAGCTCGGGCTCGCCGAGGCCGGCGACGCAACCGAGGCGGCGCGGCTGAAGGCGCTGCTCGGCGCCGACGGCTCGCTGATGGAGCTGAACCGCGCACTGTCGGAGAGGATCGCGAGCGGCGAGGTCGATCTGACAACGCCGGGGCTATCGGAGCATCTCTGGCAGACGACGATGGACAAGCTCGCCGTCGACCAGCCGAACTACGCGTCGTACAAGAGGGAACTCGAAACGTAGGATGGTGCAACGAAGCAAACCCATCGCGACGCGCGGCAGGCGTTGATGAGCATCCCGGCGCTCCAACAAGCTCGCCGTCGTCCCGGCGAAGGCCGGGACCCATAACCCCAAATCTCACTTGTGGTGCGATGCTGGGGCCACAGCATTTCATCCACAATTGACATAGGTGGTAATGGGTCCCGGCCTTCGCCGGGACGACGAGGGGAGACGGCGATGCGCTCACTCCCCCGCATTGACGCGGACGAAGTCGTTACCGCCCCAGCCACTTCGGCGGGCGCTTCTCCGAAAACGCCTTCGGGCCCTCGATGTAATCCTGCGAGGAGGCCATCGCCTTCACCGCCGGATATTCGCGCTGCTCGGTCATGGCCTGTTCGAGCGAGACTTCGAGGCCCTTCTGGATCGCCTGCTTGGAGGCGCGGATCGACATTGGCGAGTTCTTGGTGATGGTCTCGGCCCAGCGCTCGGCCGCCGCCAGCGCCTCACCCTGTGGCACCACCTCGTTGACGAAGCCGAGCTCGAGGCCTTCCTTGGCGCTCACATGGCGCGCGGTCAGGATCATGCCCATCGCGCGCTTCAGCCCGATCTGCCGCGGCAGCCGTTGCAGGCCGCCGGCGAGCGCGGCGAGGCCGACGCGCGGCTCGGGCAGGGCGAAGGTCGCATTCTCCGCGGCGATGATCAGGTCGCAGGCCAGCGCGACCTCGAACCCGCCGCCCATCGCGACGCCGTTGACGGCGGCGATGATCGGCTTGTCGCAGTCGAAGCGGGTGGTCAGTCCGGCAAAGCCGCCCTTGTCCCAGCCGCGCTTGCCGCCGGCGGCCTGCCATTTCAGGTCGTTGCCGGCGCAGAACGCCTTGTCGCCGGCGCCGGTGACGATCGCGACCCACTGCTCGGGGTCGGCGGAGAAGTCGTCGAACACCTTGTTGAGCTCGAAATGCGCGTCGATATGCAGCGCGTTGTAAACCTCGGGCCGCGACAGCGTCACGATGGTGATGGGACCCTTGCGCGTCACCTTGGAGAATTTCAGATCCATGTTTGCTCCCGTCGATTTTCTGCGGCGAAGAATATTGCTGATATCCTAGCGCCTGCGCGTCGTTCCGTGCCATCCAATTACGCAACGCGACCGCGCGCGCAAGCCTCACTCGCCTGCTTGACTTGGCCGCGTGCTTCTCACCTTAATCGATCCGAACGCGGATGCGCGATAGCGTCTAAACGCAAAACCAGAATCAATAAAAATTTCGGGAGTGACCGCCTTGGATTTCAATCTGCCGGCTGACCTGACAGCCTATCTCGCCGAGCTCGATCGCTTCATCGAACGCGAGATCAAGCCGCTGGAAGCGGCTGACGACAACATCCGCTTCTTCGATCATCGCCGCGAATGGGCGCGCACCGATTTCGACAAGGGCGGCTTGCCGCGCCACGAATGGGAGCTGTTGCTGCGCAAGGTCAAGAACCTGGCCGATGCCGCCGGCCATCTGCGTTTCGCGATCCCGAAGCGCTACGGCGGCAAGGACGGCTCCAACCTCTGGATGGCTGTCATCCGCGAGCATTTTGCCTCGAAGGGTCTCGGCCTGCACAACGATCTGCAGAACGAGCATTCGATCGTCGGCAATCTGCCGCTCGTGACCATGCTCGACCGTTATGGAACCGACGAGCAGAAGGCGATGATCGACGGCTCGATCACCGGCAAGTACCGCATCACGTTCGGCCTCACCGAGCCCGAGCACGGCTCCGATGCCACGCACATGGAGACAAAGGCGGTCCAGGCTACGCGTGACAACGTCAAGGGCTGGATCATCAATGGCGAGAAGATGTGGACGACAGGCATGCATGTCGCCACGCACTGCGCGCTGTTTGCCCGCACGTCAGGCAATGACGGCGACGCCCGCGGCATCAGTTGTTTCCTGGTGCCGGCGAAGTCGCCGGGCGTGAAGGTCGAGGAGTATATGTGGACCTTCAACATGCCGACCGATCATCCGCGGGTCAGCTTCACCGACGTGTTCGTGCCTGAGGATGCGCAGTTCGGCGAGGTCGGCCGCGGCCTGTCGCTGGCGCAATGTTTTGTCCATGAGAACCGCATCCGTCAGGCCGCAAGCTCGCTCGGCGCCGCGGTCTACTGCATCAATGAGAGCGTGAAATATGCCCGCGAGCGAAAACCGTTCGGCAAGGCGCTGGCCGAGAACCAGGCGATCCAGTGGCCGCTGGTCGAGCTCGCGACTCAGGCTGAGATGCTCAGGTTGTTGATCAGAAAGACCGCCTGGGAGATGGATCAGCTGACCCAGGCGCAGGTCGAGCACACGCTGTCGGATCGGGTCTCGATGTGCAATTTCTGGGCAAACCGGCTCTGCTGCGAGGCCGCCGATCGCGCGATGCAAGTGCATGGCGGCATGGGCTATTCGCGCCACAAGCCGTTCGAGCACATCTACCGCCACCACCGCCGCTATCGCATCACCGAAGGCAGCGAGGAGATCCAGAAGCGCAAGGTGGCGGGCTTCCTGTTCGGCTATATGGGGGCCGGCAAGCACTGAGACGGTAACAAAACGGGAGGCGGTACGACATGGAAGGTGGATGCACCTGCAGAAACGTCCGCTACCGCCTCACCGGCAGGCCGATGATCGTGCATGCCTGCCACTGCACATGGTGCCAGCGCGAGACAGGTACGGTGCACGCACTCAATGCGATGTCCGAGGCCGAACGGGTCGCGCACGTCGCGGCCCAGCCCGAGATCGTCGACACGCCATCGGCAAGCGGCAAGGGCCAGAAGATCGCGCGCTGCCCGCGCTGCAAGGTCGCTGTCTGGAGCAACTATCCGGGCGCGGGACCGGCGGTACGCTTCGTCCGCGTCGGCACGCTCGACGATCCGAGTCAGTGCCCGCCTGACGTTCACATCTTCACCTCGTCGAAGCAGCCTTGGGTGACGTTCCCGCCGGACGCGAAGGTGTTTGCCGACTATCACGATCGGAGGGAGGTCTGGCCGCAGGAGGCGCTGGAGCGCTGGCGCGTGTTGCGGGAGCGGATGAAGAAGGCGTGATGCGGACCACTCTCTCCACGGTCGTCCCTGCGAAAGCAGGGACCCATAACCACAACAGGTCGTTGATCGAGAGAGACGTGGCCCCAGCATCGTGCGGCAACGAAGAACGGTGGTTATGGGTCCCGGCTCGCGCTTCGCTTGGCCGGGACGACGGAGGGAGCTAATTCACCTGCCGGTCCTTGCCCGCCCAGTACGGTTCACGCAGGCTCCGCCGCAGAATCTTGCCCGAGGGGTTGCGCGGCAGCGCAGGGATGAAGTCGACCGATTTCGGCGTCTTGTAGCCGGCGATCCGCTCGCGGGTGAAGTTGATGATGTCGGTCGCGGTAGCCGTCTTGCCCGGCTTCATCACCACGACAGCCTTCACTGCCTCGCCCCATTTGTCGTCGGGAATGCCGATCACGGCGGCTTCCGCCACGTCGGGGTGGTCGCACAGCGCGCTCTCGACCTCGGCCGGATAGATGTTCTCGCCGCCCGAGATGATCATGTCCTTGATGCGATCATGAATGTAGAGATAGCCATCCTTGTCCATGTAGCCGGCATCGCCGGTGCGCAGCCAGCCGTCGCCGTCGATGGTGCGCGCGGTGGCCTCGGGCAGATTCCAGTAGCCGGCCATGTTGGAGCCGGAGCGGGTGGCGATCTCGCCGACTTCGCCCGGCGGCAGTGGCTTGCCGTTCTCGTCGAGGATTGCGAGCTCGACGCCGGGGAGCGCCTTGCCGGCCGAGCGCATCCGGTCGAGCCCTTCAATGTGATCCTCCGGCGGCAGCGCGACGATGGTGCCGGTCGTCTCGGTCATGCCGTACATCTGCACGAAGCCGCATTTGAAGACCTCGATGCACTCCTTCAAGAGCGCGGCCGGGATCGGGGAGGCGCCATAAAGCATGTACTTCAAACGGGAAAAGTCGACCTGCCGCGCGCGGGGCTGCCGCACCACGAACTGCATCGCCGCCGGCACCATGAACAGCTTGGTGATCCCGGATTGCTCGAAGAAGTCGAGCACCTTGGTCGGATCGAATTCACGCGCGATCACGCCGCGGGCGCCGTGGTAAAGCCCCATCACACCCCAGCCGGAACCGCCGATGTGGAAGATCGGCATCGCCACCAGCGAGACGTCCTCGGTGGTCCATCGGTTCCATTCGGGCTTTTCGGCCTCGTTGCCGCTCTGCACGAGGTTGAGGAAGTTGGCGTGCGACAGCATCGCGCCCTTCGGCTTGCCCGTGGTGCCCGAGGTATAGAGCTGGATCGCGATGTCCTCCGGCTCGATCGCAACCCGCGGATCGTCGCCGCTCTGCGCGTCGCGCCAGCCGAGAAAATCGGGCCATTCCGGCGCGCCGCCCTCGGTGGTGATGATGGTGTGGACGCTGGGCAGCTTGTCCTTGATGTTGCGTGCCTGCGTGATGAATTCGGGGCCGACGAACAGGATCGGCGCCTTGCAATCGTCGACGATGAAGGCGACCTCGGGGCCCGCGAGGCGCCAGTTCACCGGCGCCATCACCACGCCGCCCTTCATCGCACCCATCAGGAGTTCGAAATAGAAGTCGCTGTTCTTGCCGAGATAGGCGATGCGCTCGCCCTTCTTCACGCCCATCGCGATCAGCGCGTTGGCGACGCGGTTGGTCTTGACGTCGAACTCGGCGAAGGAGGTTTGTCGTCCCTCGAACTCATAGGCCAGCGCATCGCCGCGGCTCGTGGCGCGGTCGCGCACCATGTCGGCAAGATTGCTCAGTTTCGGCGCGTCGGACATGTTTCCCCCGTGACGTCTTGTTTTGGTTGCGCGGAGTGTGGCGGCATCGCGCGGGAAAAACAATACGGGGTTGGTGGCTGCGATCTCTCAACGTCGTCCTGGCGAAAGCCAGGACCCATCACCACCAGTGCAAATGACGCTACGGCCACAACGTGCGCAATCGCGCACAGTGGTGGTTATGGGTCCCTGCTTTCGCAGGGACGACAGGTGAGGGTGAGGCGCGAGCGCGGGCCTTAACCTCGCGCTGCGCGGTCCTTCTCGTTCTGCGCCTTGATCGAGTCGCGGGCCTTGGTCCAGTCGTCGTCGCTCCAGTCGCGGAGCTGGTAGAAATTGCCGCCCATCGCCAGCGCCTGCGCGCCGTCCATGGCGATGGTCTCGCCGTTGATCCAGTCGCAGCCGCCGGAGATCAGGAACACCGCGAGGTTCTGCAACTCCTCCATGGTGCCGACGCGGCCCATCGGGTTCATCGCCTTGGTGCGTGCGCCGGCCTCGTCGCCGGGCTTGATGCGCTTGCTCATGCCTTCGGTCGGGATCTCGCCGGGCGCGATGGTGTTGAGGCGGATGCCGTGACGGCCCCATTCGATCGCAAGCGACATGGTCATGGCGTGGATCGCCGACTTGCTCATCGCCGACGGCACCACATAGGGCGAGCCGTTGCGTACCCAGGTCACGGTGATCGACACCACGTTGCCGCGATGTCCGCCGGCGATCCAGCGCCGGCCCACCGCGTGGGTCACATAGAAGGTGCCATGCATCACGATGTTGGCAACTGCGTCGAAGCCGCGCGGCGACAGTTCTTCGGAGCGCGAGATGAAGTTGCCGGCGGCGTTGTTGATGAGATCGGTGAGGGGACCACTGGTGGTCCAGATCGCCTCGATCATCTCGTCGACCGCCATGGCGTTGCGGATGTCGACGCCGTGGCTGACCACGCGTCCGCCATGCTCGGCCATCAGCTCGGTGGCGGTCTCGTCGCAAACGCTCTTGCGGCGGCCGCAGATATGCACCTCGGCCCCGAGCTGGAGGAACCGGGTGGCCATAGCCTTACCGAGGCCGGTGCCACCACCGGTTACCAGTATGCGCCGCCCGGCAAGAAGCTGGTCAGAGAACATCGTTTCCTCCACGGGGGTTGTCAGTTAATTGGTCGATTGACTAAAAGCGGACAACGGCCTTTCTGTAAAGCGCCAACTCAGGGAACAAAGCGGAGGGAATGATGGAAGATCGCGTTTCGATATCGATTTCAGACGGTATCGCCGATGTCCGCCTGGTGCGGGCGGACAAGATGAACGCGCTCGATGCCGCGATGTTCGAGGCATTGGTCGCCGCAACCGACCGACTTTCCAAGGAAAAGGGCGTTCGGGTCGTCGTGCTGTCCGGCGAGGGCCGGGCCTTCTGCGCCGGCCTCGACATGGGCCGGTTCGCCGCGATGAAGGATGGTGGTAATGGGGTGCCGGGCGGTGAGAAGCGCGATCTCACGGTCCGCACGCACGGCAAGGCCAATTTCCCGCAGCAGGCGGTCTGGGGCTGGCGCCAGCTTCCGGTGCCCGTGATCGCCGCGGTCCACGGTGTCGCCTTCGGCGGCGGCTTCCAGCTCGCACTCGGTGCCGACATGCGCTTCCTGTCGCCGGATGCGCGGATGTCGATCATGGAGATCAAGTGGGGCCTCATCCCCGACATGGCGGGCACACCGATCCTCGCGAGCCTCGTGCGCGACGATATCCTGCGCGAGCTCACCTACACGGGCCGCATATTCTCGGCGCAGGAGGCCCAGGCTTACGGCCTCGCCACCCGCGTCTGTGACGACCCGCGCGCCGCTGCGCTCGAAGTCGCGCGTGAGATCGCCGGCAAGAGCCCGGATGCGATCCGCGCCGCCAAGCGGATGCTGAACAATCTGTCGGTCGATCCGGCGGCCGCGCTGCTCGCGGAATCGGTCGAGCAGCAGAAGCTGCTCGGCAGTCCGAACCAGACCGAATCCGTGCGCGCCAATCTGGAGAAGCGCCCGCCAAGGTTCGCGGATGTGTGATGAGTTGCTTTCGTGATGGCCGGGCAAAGCGCGAGGCCCGTCTTCGCGCAGATGTCCGGCCATGACGGAGCCAAGCAACGTTGCTAACCGATTAGCGAAGAACAAGAACAAAATGAGTGAAACGTCCCAGCCCTTCCTCGGCATCGTCAGCGGCGGCCGCCGGCGCGATCACGCAGCGGTCGCCGAGCGCACCGAGCGCATCGCCTCCGGCCTGAACAGGCTCGGCGTCAAGCCGGGCGACAGCGTCTGCATGCTGATGCGCAACGACATCGCCTTCATCGAGGCTGCCTATGCCGCGATGCGGCTCGGCGCCTATGGCGTGCCGATCAACTGGCACTTCAAGCCGGAGGAGATCAACTACGTGCTGACGGACTCCGGCACGCGCGTGCTGATCGGCCATGCCGACATGCTGCATCCGCTGCGCGGCGCGATCCCTGATGATGTCACCGTGCTCAGCGTGCCGACGCCGCCGGAAATCCTGGCCAATTACAAGATCAATCCCGATCATCTCGCGACACCCGACTTCGCGATCGATTTCGAGTCCTGGCTGGCACAGTTCCCGCGCTATGACGGCCCTGTGGTTCCGCAGCCGCAGAACATGATCTACACCTCGGGTACGACGGGCCATCCGAAGGGCGTGCGCCGCTTCGCGCCGACGCCGGAGCAGACCGCCAATGCGGAAGTGATGCGCGGGATGATCTACGGCCTCCGGCCTGGCGCGCGCGCGATCCTGCCGGGACCGCTGTACCATTCGGCGCCAAATTCGTTCGGGCTGCGCTCGGGAAGGCTCGGCGGCGTACTGGTGCTGATGCCGCGCTTCGACGCTGAAGAATTTCTGGCACTGATCGAGCGCGAGAAGATCGACACGATCTTCATGGTGCCGACGATGTTCATCCGCCTGATGAAGCTGCCGGAGGAGGTGCGCAGGAAATACGACATGTCGTCGCTGCGCCACATCATCCATGCCGCCGCGCCGTGTCCGGCCGACGTCAAGCGCGCCATGATCGAATGGTGGGGCCCGGTGATCTACGAATTCTACGGCTCGACCGAGTCGGGCGCGGTGACGTTCGCGACGTCGGAGGATGCGCTGAAGAAGCCCGGGACGGTCGGCAAGATCTCGCCCGGCGCCGAGCTGCGCTTCATCGGTGACGACGGCAACGAGGTGCCGCAGGGCCAGATCGGCGAGATCTATTCGCGGATCGCAGGCAATCCCGATTTCACCTATCACAACAAGTCCGAAAAGCGCGCCGAGATCGACCGGCAGGGATTCATTACCTCGGGCGATGTCGGCTATATCGACGCGGACGGCTACGTCTTCATCTGCGACCGCAAGCGCGACATGGTGATCTCGGGCGGCGTCAACATCTACCCGGCCGAGATCGAGGCGGTGCTGCATGCTGTTCCCGGCGTGCACGACTGCGCGGTGTTCGGCATTCCCGACGCGGAATTCGGCGAAGCGCTGATGGCGGTGGTCGAGCCGCAGCCGGGCGTGACGCTCGACATCGCCTCGGTCCGCGCCCATCTCAAGACCGCGCTGGCCGACTACAAGGTGCCCAAGCACATCGAGATCCAGACCAACCTGCCGCGCGAGGATTCCGGGAAGATCTTCAAGCGCCGGCTGCGCGATCCGTATTGGGAGCGGGCAGGGCGGAGGATCTAGCGGCTCAAACCCTGCGTCGTCCCTGAGAAAGTTTTCGCAGGGACGACGGCAGTGTGCACCGCTTCCAAGTTCATCTTGCGCTGCGGCAAAAAAAGCGCACACTCGGGAGGAGCCGGGCAACCTCTGGAGTAGCCAGCCATGTCTCCCCAGACTTTGCCTCCCCAAACCATGCCCTCCGAGACCGAAATCCGGGCCAGGCGTGGCGCAGAGGCCAGCCTTCTCGAAGCGACGGCACAGGAGGAGGATGCGCGGCTCCGGAACGACATCCGCCTGTTGGGCCGCGTGCTCGGCGACACCGTGCGGGACCAGGAAGGGGCCGATGTGTTCGATCTGGTCGAGCGCATCCGCCAGACCTCGGTCCGGTTCCATCGCGACGAGGACAGGCTGGCGCGGCGGGAGCTGGAAGGCATCCTCGATGGCATGTCGATCGCCGAGACGCTGCGGATCGTCCGCGCCTTCAGCTATTTCTCCCACCTGGCCAACATCGCCGAGGACCAGAACAACATCCGCCAGATGCGCAGCCGCGGCCCGAACGGGGCGCCAAAGCCGAGCACGCTGGAGCAGACGCTGGTGCACGCCCGGCAGGCCGGCATCAGCCCGGCCGATCTGCGCAGCTTCTTCAAGAGCGCACTCGTCAGCCCGGTCTTGACCGCGCATCCGACCGAGGTCCGCCGCAAGAGCACGATGGACCGCGAGATGGAGATCGCGCACCTGCTCGACCGCCGCGAGCGGCTGCAGATGACGCCGGACGAGAGCGAGGCCAGCGACGAGCAGCTTCGCCGCGCCGTCGTGACGCTGTGGCAGACCAATCTCTTGCGCCGGACCAAGCTGACCGTGCTCGACGAGGTCGCCAACGGCCTGTCGTTCTACGACTACACCTTTCTGCAGGAGGTGCCGCGGCTGCATTGCGCGCTGGAGGATCGCCTGAACAAGGAGGGCGGCGAACAGGGCGAACTCGCCTCGTTCCTCAGGATGGGAAGCTGGATCGGCGGCGACCGCGACGGCAATCCGTTCGTCACCGCGGAAGTAATGCGCGGCACGCTGCGCCTGCAGTCGAGCCAGGCGATCAATTTCTATCTCGAGGAGCTGCACGCGCTCGGTGCCGAGCTGTCGCTGGCGGCGCACCTCGCCGACGTCTCGGATGAACTGCGGATCCTTGCCGAGCGTTCGCCCGACACCTCGCCCCATCGGAGCGGGGAGCCTTATCGCCTCGCCGTGTCCGGCATCTATGCGCGGCTCGCCGCCACCGCCATGCGGCTCGAGGTCGAGACCACGCGACCGCCGGTCGGCAAGGCCGAACCCTATGCAAGCGTGAACGAATTCCAGGCCGATCTCGACGTGCTCAATCGCTCGCTGATCGCGAACAATTCCGGCGTGATCGCGCGCGGCCGGCTGCGACAGTTGCGGCGGGCAGTGGATTGCTTCGGCTTCCATCTGGCGCGGCTCGACATCCGGCAGAACTCGGCGGTGCATGAGCGCACCATCGCCGAGCTGCTCGACACCGCCAATCCCGGGATGTCCTATCTGGCCCTCGGCGAAGACGCACGCGTCAGCCTGTTGCTCGGGGAGCTGCGCAACGCGCGGCCGCTGGCCTCGCCCTTCGTCAAATATTCCGAGGAAACGCAGAGTGAGCTTGCGGTGTTCCGGGCCGCGGCCGAGGCCCACGCCAGGTTCGGCCCCGAGGTGATCTCCCAATGCATCATCTCGATGTGCCAAGGCATGTCCGACATGCTCGAGGTCGCAGTGCTGCTGAAGGAGGTCGGCCTCGTCAATCCGTCCGGCCGCAGCGCCGTCAACATCGTGCCGTTGTTCGAGACCATCGAGGATCTGCAGGCCTCAAGCCACATCATGGACCGCATGCTGGTGCTGCACGATTATCGCAGGCTTGTCGACAGTCTCGGCAGCGTGCAGGAAGTGATGCTCGGCTATTCCGACAGCAACAAGGATGGCGGCTTCGTCACCTCGGGTTGGGAGCTCTACAAGGCCGAGATCGGCCTCGTGGACGTGTTCGAGCGCCATGGCGTGCGGCTGCGCCTGTTTCACGGCCGCGGCGGCTCGGTCGGCCGCGGCGGCGGCCCGAGCTATGACGCGATCATCGCGCAGCCCGGCGGCGCGGTGAATGGCCAGATCCGCATCACCGAGCAGGGCGAGATCATCTCCTCGAAATATTCCAATGCCGAGGTCGGCCGCAGTAATCTGGAAATCCTCGCCGCGGCGACGCTCGAGACCAGCCTGTTGCAGCCGCGACGGAGCGCACCGCGCCGGGAATATCTCAAGGCGATGGAGGAAATTTCCGCGCTCGCGTTCAAGGCCTATCGCGGGCTCGTCTACGAGACACCGGGTTTCGCCGACTATTTCTGGGGTTCGACGGTCATCAACGAGATCGCGACGCTGAACATCGGCAGCCGTCCGGCCTCGCGCAAGAAGACCCGCGAGATCGAAGACCTTCGCGCCATTCCCTGGGTGTTCTCCTGGGCGCAATGCCGGCTGATGCTGCCGGGCTGGTATGGCTTCGGCGCGGCGGTCGAGATCTGGATCGCCGAGCATCCGGAGCAGGGCATGCCGTTCCTGCAGGAGCTCTACCGGGAATGGCCGTTCTTCCGCACGCTGCTCTCCAACATGGACATGGTGTTGGCAAAGAGCTCGATCGCGATCGCATCACGCTATGCCGAGCTGGTGCCCGACGTCGCGCTGCGCGAAAAGATCTTCGGCCAAATCCGCCGCGAATGGCATCTCTCGATCGAGACGCTGCTCGACATCATGGGCCACGACCGGCTGCTGCAAGGCAACCCGCTGCTGGACCGCGGCATCCGCAACCGCTTTCCCTATCTCGATCCGCTCAATCACGTGCAGGTGGAGTTGCTCAAGGAGCATCGCGCGAAGAATCCGGACGAGCAGGTGCTGCGTGGAATTCAGATCACGATCAACGGGATCTCGGCGGGGTTGAGGAATAGCGGTTGACTGTCGTCCCGGCGAAAGCCGGGACCCATAACCACGACCGGTTGTTTTCGGTATGCTGGAGCTCCAGCCTCTTTCGACAATTGACGGCGGTGGTTATGGGTCCCGGCCTACGCCGGGACGACGGCTATCTCAGCAGTTGTGCGCGCCTCTGGTCTCGACATAGACCGCATACAATGACTGGCTCGCGGTCATGAACAGGCGGTTGCGCTTCTTGCCGCCGAAGGTGAGGTTGGCGCAGGTTTCCGGCAGCAGAATCTGGCCGATCCGCTGGCCGTCGGGCGCGAACACCTGCACGCCGTCATAGCCTGGTCCGACCCAGCCGGCGCCGACCCAGATATTGCCGTCGATGTCGACGCGCATGCCGTCCGGGAAGCCCGACTTGCCGTCCAAGGTCATGTCGATCAGCGTGCGCGGGTTGGATAATTTGTCGCCGTTGAGGTCGTACTGCCAGACGATGTTCTTCGCGTTAGGATAGTGCGTGATGCCGGTGTCGCAGACATAGACCTTCTTGTAGTCGTGGCTGAAGGCGATGCCGTTCGGCTTGAACGGCTCGTCGCAGACCTTGGTGATCTGTCCGGTCGTGGCGTCGATGCGGTACACGGCTTCCTTCTGGTAGGGTTGGTTCGAACCGGTGTTGGCGCGCTGGCCCTCATAGATCGAGACCGCACCGTAGCCCGGGTCGGTGAACCAGATCGACTTGTCGTTGGGATGCACGACCATGTCGTTCGGGCCGTTGAGCTGCTTGCCGTTGGCCTGCTCCGCCAATGACGTCACGGTTCCGTCGTGCTCGTAGCGCACCAGCCGCGTCCGCTCGGCGGTGATCTGCCGGCCCTCGAAATCGAAGGTCGAGCCATTGGCCTCGTTCGACGGCTTGTGGAACTGTTCGGAGATGTGGCCGTCATCGTCGAGATAGCGCAGCTGCCGGTTGGCCGGAATGTCGCTCCACACCAGATACTGGCCCTGTGCATTCCAGGCCGGGCCTTCCGCCCACAGGCACCCGGTATAGAGCCGCTTGATCGCGGTGTTGCCGACCTTGGCCTTGAAGCGCTTGTCGTCGATCACGACGATATCCGGATCGGGATAGCGCTGCGGTTCCGCGTTGGGGCCGAAGTCGCGCGCGGCGGCATCGGATGCGGCCATAGCGGTCGCAGCAAGCGCGGTCGCGCCGCGCAAAATCGTTCGACGGTCGAACGCCTTCGTTCCGTCGCTCTCGTGTTTCGCTATGTTGCTTGGATCTGTCACGAAAGTCCTCCCAGTCTTTTTGTTATCGGGAGGAGGATCATACCCCCGCAATTCTGGCACAATGCGGGCACGCCATGAAGAAACAACCAAAGAGTGTGTCGCCCCGCTGTTTCGCGGAGGCGACTTCTTCATAAAACTGTCAGATCGAACTCAGATCGGATCCCAGGTGAAGACGTCCGCCGAGCGGTCGAGCTTGGCGAACGATCCCTTCAGTGCCGGCATGCCGTGTTCGGCAATGGTCTCGGGCGTCCAGCCTTCGCCGCGATGCACCGAGCGCACCGGACGATGCTGGCCGAACAGGAAGATCTCGTTCATGCGCACGCCGAAGATCTGCCCGGTGACGTCCTTTGCGGCGTCCGAGAGCAGATAGGCGCAGACCGGCGCGATCTTCTCCGGGCCCATCTGCTTGATCTTCTCGACGCGCGCCTTTTCGGCATCGGTCTCGGTCGGGATGGTGCCGATCATGCGGGTCCAGGCGAACGGCGACACGCAGTTCGAGCGCACGTTGAAGCGGCCCATGTCGAGCGCGATCGACTTCGACAGGCCCACGATGCCGAGCTTGGCGGCGGCGTAGTTGGCCTGGCCGTAATTGCCGATCAGGCCGGAGGTCGAGGTGAAGTGCACGAAGGAGCCCGACTCCTGCTCGCGGTAAATGCGCGCCGCGGCGTGGCTGACATAGAACGAGCCCATCAGATGCACCTTGATCACGGCCTCGAAGGCCTCAACGCTCATCTTGTGGAAGATCATGTCGCGCAGGATGCCGGCATTGTTGACGACGCCGTCGAGCCGGCCGAAGTGATCGGTCGCGGTCTTCACGATCTTGCTGGCCGGGATGGCCTCTGCGACCGACTCGAAATTGGCGACCGCGGTGCCGCCGCGCTTCTTGATCTCCTCGACGACCTCCTCCGCGGGCGCCGCGTTCGCGCCGGCGCC
>NZ_JACMYK010000168.1 GCF_020889785.1 Bradyrhizobium acaciae | reverse complement strand
GGCGCGGCCGGGGTCCCCAACTGCACCCGCGACTGCGGCTGCACCCGCGGGCTCCCACGCGCTCCCGGTCCCGGGCAAGGAGGTTCCCGCGGCGCATCCGCCAGCCGAGGTGAACAAGCCTGCGGTCGAGGAGAAGCACGCGGCTCCCGTGCCCGAGACGAAGGTCGAGCCGCATCCTGCTGCACCGGCGCCTGCCGGATCTCACGCGCTTCCGGTCCCCGAGAAGGGCGTTGCTGCACATCCGCCTGCCGAGGTGAACAAGCCCGCGGTCGAAGAGAAGCGCGCGGCACCTGTCGCCGCGCCCAAGGTCGAACCGCGGCCGGCAACGGAAGCGGCGCGGCCTGCCGCACCGGAGGTGCGCAGGGAAGAGCCGCGGCCCGAGCCAGCCGCGAAGCCCGTCGCGCGGCCGGAGCAGGCAGCAAGGCCTGAGCCTCGCCCGGAGCCTGCTGCAAGGCCGGAGACGATGGCGCGCCCTGAGGCGCATCCGCAGCCGGCGGCACCGCACGTGCAGGCCGCCCCGCATGTTCAGGCCCCGCCGCATGGTGCGCCTGCCGGTCATCCCGCAGAGGAGAAGCGGCAGGAGCAACATTAGGGTATGATCTCGCGCTCCGCCGGATCGTTCCGGCGGAGTGCGCACTCTCTTCTGCCCGTGCGCAAGCGATCATCACTGGAGGTCGGTCATGGCACAGAGTCACGGCGGCAGCGGACAGCTTGACGACGGCAAGCCTCGCTTGAGCGAGGACGACATGCAGCGAGCCCTGCTCGGTCCAAGGGGCGTGCCGGGCAAACCGGATCCCGCCAAGATGACGCCGCAGCAGCAAAAGAACATGCCGAACTATCTGGACCCCGGACATACCTCTTAAAGCGTCCTGTGACATGAACGGGTGTTGCGTCGCCCATTGCCGGCTGGTGCAAGTGCACTTGCAAATCGCCTGCTTTTGCGCCCTCATGATTGCAGGTGCACTCACGGTGTTGCGGAGCAGGTTGTGAGAAATCCGTACGAGGTTCTTGGCGTTGCCCCGACGGCGTCTGCGGCCGATATCCAGAAGGCCTATCGGAAGCTCGCGAAGAAGCTGCACCCGGATCTCAATCCGGGTGACAAGGCCGCCGAGGAAAAATTCAAGGAAGTCGCCGCTGCGAACGATCTGCTCTCGGATGCCGACAAGCGCAAGCGCTTCGACGCCGGCGAGATCGACGCTGATGGCACCGAGCGCCCGCAGCATCGCTACTACAGGGACTTCGCCACCGCGGGTGAGGGGCATCCCTATGCCGATAGTTCAGGCTATGCCGACTACATGGATCAGGACGACGCGTTCGCCGAATTGCTCCGGCGCACAGAGCAGGCGCGCGCGAATCGGCGCGGCCGCGACCTGCACTACAGCCTTGCGATCGACTTCGCCGAATCGATCGCCGGTGCAAGCAAGCGGCTCACGCTTCCCGACGGCGGCACGCTCGACGTGACGATCCCGCCGGGGCTGATCGACGGACAGGTCATTCGTCTGCGCGGCAAGGGGATGCCCGGCAGCGGCAAGGGCGGTCCCGGCGATGCTCTGATCGAGGTGGACGTTCGCCCGGATCCGCGCTTCACCCGCGACGGTGACGACATCTCGCTGGAATTGCCGATCTCGCTGTCGGAGGCGGTGCTCGGCGGCAAGGTCAATGTTCCCACCCCGACCGGCGCGGTCACCATGACGGTGCCGAAGGGCTCGAACACCGGCACGACGCTACGGCTGCGCGGCAAGGGCGCGCCCAAGGTCGGCGGCGGTCATGGCGATGAGTTCGTCAAGCTCAAGGTGGTCCTGCCCAAGGGACCCGATCCCGCGCTCGAGGCGTTCGTGTCGACCTGGGATCGCAAGGGATTCAATCCACGCGGTGCATCATGAACAAGCAGCAGTTCCTCATCGATGCAGGTCTGGAGGTGCAGACCCTGGAGTTCTGGATCGAGCAGCAATGGCTCATTCCGGGCGAGACCGCTCACGAGATCAGTTTCTCCGACACTGACGTGGCGCGCGCGCATCTAATCCGGGACCTGAAGGGTGACCTCGGCGTCAACGACGAGGGGATCGACGTCATCCTGCATCTGGTCGATCAGCTTCACGGGCTGCGCCGCGCATTTGAAGAGTTGCACAAGGATATCGCGTCACCGCCGCGCTAACGACGAACCTCAGCCTCGGAGACGATCATGACGGACAAGCCGACGCCGCTGGCCCATGGCGAGATCGACGTTCTCATCCTGCAGGCGCTGGTACGCAAGCTGATCGCGAAGGGCGTGCTGACGCCGGATGACGTCCGCTCGATGCTGTTCGAGGCTGCGAAGAATCTTGATCTGGTCGGCAGTGAGCTGACGACGGAAGCCGCCAACATCATCGTGCAGGAAGACCTGGCGCCGGCATTCCTTGGCGGCTAGAGCATGACCCGGAAAAGCGGGACCCGGTTTTCCGAAAGGATCATGCTCAAATAAAGAGTTCCTCAGGTCTGGCCGCCGCGGTTGGAGACCAGCCGGATTTGCGTGATCTGGTCGGCATTGCCGGCGAGATAGGCCTGCGCGTCGGACACCAGCCGCTCGACAGCGGCGGCGTCATAGCTCGGATGGCGGGTGTTCAGATGCAAGTCGGTTTCGATCTGCATCACATTGCTCGTGCCGTCCTTGCCGATCTCGATCGAGAACGACACCAGCGAAACATGCGGGCTCTTGAATGCCATATCCTGATCTCCATTGATCCCACGCGCGGCGCGGGCTCCCTCGGCCGTCGGGGCCGTTACCTAGGCCGCTGAGTCTTCCCTGGCCGCCGTTGCGTGTTGCATGGCGGATGCCGATTGTGCCCGGTCGAGCTCCTCGATCATCCCTCGGGCGATCTCGCGCTCGCCCATGATCACGATGTCGGCCCCGAGCCCCTTCAGATGATCGACCTCGGCGTCGGAATGCGCCCGCGCGATGATCTGGATCGCGGGATTTGCGGCGCGCACCTGCTCGACGATCTGTCCGGCCTCGAACGCTTCGGGAATGGCGATGACGAGCGATCGTGCGCCCGCCGGATTGGTCGCGCGCAGCACGCTGGCGCGCACGGCGTTGCCCATCAGGGCTTCGATGCCGCGCTGCTTCAGCCTTGCGACCATGTCGTCGGATGCCTCGACCGCGAGGAACGGCGCGTTGCGCCGATGGAGGGCGTCGCCGACGATGCTGCCGACCCGGCCGTAGCCGACCAGGATGGTATGATCCAACAATTCGGTGACAGGGATCGCCTCGGACGTCGCGGCCGTCGGCGAGGCGGTCTCCGGCTTTTCGAGCCGCGACGTCAGCCAGTCGACCACCGCGAACACCAGCGGGTTGAGCATGATCGAGAAGATCGCGCCGGCCAGGATCAGGTCGCGGCCGGCCTTCGGCAGCAGATTGAGCGCGACACCGAGCTCCGCCAGGATGAAGGAGAACTCGCCGATCTGGGCGAGGCTCGCCGAGATCATCAGGGCGGTCGCCATCGGGTGGCGGAACAGCACGACGATCAGCAGCGCGGCGAGCGACTTGCCGACCACGATGACGAACAGCGTCGCCACAAACGGCCAGTGCTCGCGCACCACGCTGAGCGGATCGAACAGCATGCCGACCGAGACGAAGAACAGCACCGCGAACGCATCGCGCAGCGGCAGGGTCTCCTGGGCGGCGCGCTGGCTGAGCGGCGATTCCCGCAGCATCATCCCGGCGAAGAAGGCGCCGAGCGCCAGCGAAACCCCGAACAGCTTGGTCGCGCCGAACGCGATGCAGAGCGCGATCGCAAGCACGGTCAGCCGGAACAGCTCGCGCGAGCCGGTGTGCGCGATGTAGTGCAGCACCCATGGGATCAGCCGGCGTCCGACCACCAGCATCAGCGCGATGAATATCGCGATCTTGATCAGCGTCAGCACCAGCACGCCGGTCAGTCCGAGGCCGAAGCGGGTGGCGAGCGGATCTGACACCAGCGCTGCGCCGTCGCCGCCCTGGAAGCTCGCGACCGCCGGGAACAGCACCAGCGCGAGCACCATCGCGAGGTCTTCCACGATCAGCCAGCCGACCGCGATCTTGCCGCGCTCGGTATCCATCAGCCGCCGCTCCTGCAACGCGCGCAACAGCACGACGGTACTTGCGACCGACAGCGCCAAGCCGAACACCAGGCCGGCGCCGACGGTCCAGCCCATCAACAGCGCGAGGCCGAGGCCCATCAGCGTCGCGACCGCGATCTGTGCGACCGCGCCGGGCACCGCGATCTTGCGCACCGACAACAGATCGTTCAGCGAGAAATGCAGGCCGACGCCGAACATCAGCAGGATGATACCGAGCTCCGCGAGCTCGGTTGCCAGCGCCTGGTCGGCGACGAAGCCGGGCGTGAACGGACCGACGGCGACGCCTGCGAGCAGATAACCGACCAGTGGCGGAACCCGAAAGCGCTGGGCGATGGTTCCGAAGACGAAGGCCAATCCGAGGCCCGCGACGACGGTCGCGATCAGAGGTGTGTCATGCGGCATTTCGCCTTGTCGCACAGCATCCCTGACGGTGCACCGCGACCATTTGAGGCGCGGCATTCCGCCGAAACTGTGATCTATTGCTCATGACGTGAGCATATGATCTCATGCCGGGATGGATCCGCGGCTTCCCGAGACCGATCTGGTCATCTTCGACTGCGACGGCGTGCTCGTCGACAGCGAGGAATTGAGTTGCCGCTGTCTCGCCGAGGCGATGGTCAGCGCCGGCATCGACATGAGCACCGAACGGGCGCTCGAACTCTTTCTCGGCCGCAGCACCGCGGCCTTGCTCGACTATTGCCGCGCCGTTGGAAAGTCATTGCCGGCGAATTTCCTGCCCGATCTGGCGGTGCAGGTCCGCGAGACATTCCGATCTCAACTCAAACCGATTGCCGGCATCGCGGCTCTGCTTGGAGAATTGCAGTTGCCGTATTGCGTCGCCTCGTCGAGCGACCTCGAGCGCGTGACGTTCTCGCTGGACCTGACCGGCCTCGCGACGGGCTTCGGGCCGCGGCTCTATACCTCGCAGATGGTCAAGCACGGCAAGCCGGCGCCGGATCTGTTCTTGTATGCGGCGGCCGCGATGGGAGCCGAGCCGTGCCGGACGCTTGTGATCGAGGACAGCGTCAGCGGCGTGATGGCCGCGAAGGCGGCGGGGATGAAAGTGTGGGGATTTGTCGGCGGCACCCACTATCGGTTGGCAGACGGCAATGCTCTGCTGCGGCAGGCCGGGGCGGATCGAATCTTCGCCGCGATGACGGATTTCTGGAAGGAAGGCTGACGCAAAACGATGGCTGCGCCCGACAACGAAAAGTCTCGCCTGGACGATGCGGCGCGCGCCGGCTGGCTCTATTTCATCGCCGGTCACACCCAGGATGAGATCGCAAAAATGCTGCAGGTGTCGCGGGCCTCGGCGCAGCGCCTGGTGTCGCTGTGCCTGGCGGAGCGGCTGATCACGTTTCGCCTCGAACATCCCATTGCAGCCTGCATGGAGCTGGCCTCACGGCTGAAGGAGCGGTTCGATCTGGTGCATTGCGACGTCGTGCCGTCAGATCCGTCGGCGCCGCTGTCGAATGCGGGGATCGCCGAACGCAGCGCCAATCTGCTGGAGACGACGCTGCGCTCGGAGACGCCGGTGATCGTGGCGCTGGGTACCGGCCGCGCCGTGCGCGCGGCGGTCGAGCGGGTCTCGCCGATCGAGCGGCCCGATCACCAGATCGTCTCGCTGGTAGGCAACATCTCCGCCGACGGCTCGGCGAGCTTCTACGACACGGTGGGGCGGCTGGCCGACCGCACCGGTGCGCGCCATTACCCGATGCCGCTGCCGTTCCTGATGTCGAGCGAGGACGAACGCAACCGCATGGTCCGCATCGATCCGATCGCGCGGGTGAGGGCGGTCGCTGCCAAGGCCGATCTGCGGCTGATCGGCATCGGCCAGATGGACCAGAAGGCCCAGGTCCATGTCGACGGCTTCGTCACCCGCGAGGAACTGCTCGAGATGATGCGGCTCGGCGCGATCGGCGAGGTGACAGGCTGGGCCTATGATGCCAAGGGCCGCCTGATCAAGGGCGGCACCAACAAGCGCCTGACCAGCATTCCGCCGCAGATCCCGGCAGTCTCGACCACGATCGCGGCCGCCGTCGGCATCGCCAATGTGCCGTCGATCAAGGCCGCACTGGCAGGCCGGGTGATCAACGGCCTGATCACCGATGAGGCCACCGCGCGCGCCGTGCTGGATCGCTAGACGCTTCCTTCGCTCCCGCAAAAACTCCATTCCAGGCTGTGCTGGAACCCGCAATCGCGCGGGACGGCGCACCCGCGCGCTTGACAAATTTTGACGACGGGATGAACATACGCTCAACACGTGGGCATATGCTCAACGTGACATAGGGAGGTCACCGTGAAACACGTCCTTTGCGCCGTTGCGGGCGCGGCCAGTCTTTTGATCTCTGCCCCCTCGATCGCCCAGACCACGCTGACAGTCGCGACCGTCAACAACAGCGACATGATCCGCATGCAGGGACTGACCAGCGAATTCACCGCGAAGAATCCGGACATCACCGTGAAATGGGTGACGCTCGAGGAGAACGTGCTGCGCCAGCGCGTGACCACCGACATCGCCACCAAGGGCGGCCAGTTCGACGTGCTCACCATCGGCACCTATGAGGTGCCGATCTGGGCCAAGAAGAGCTGGCTGGTGCCGCTCGACAAGCTGGGCGCCGATTACGACGTCGGCGACCTCTTGCCGAAGATCAAGGATGCGGTCTCGGTCGACGGCAAGCTCTATGCCGCGCCGTTCTACGGCGAGAGCTCGATGGTGATGTACCGCACCGACCTGTTCGACAAGGCCGGCCTGAAGATGCCGGAAAGCCCGACCTGGGATTTCGTGGTCGACGCGGCCAAGAAGCTGACCGACAAGTCGGGCGGCGTCTACGGCATCTGCCTGCGCGGCAAGGCCGGCTGGGGCGAGAACATGGCGTTCCTGACCGCGATGTCCAACTCGTTCGGTGCGCGCTGGTTCGACGAGAAGTGGGAGCCCCAGTTCAATTCGCCGGAATGGAAGAAGACGCTGACGACCTATGTCGACCTGATGAAGCAGGCCGGACCTCCCGGCGCCTCGTCCAATGGCTTCAACGAGAACCTCGCGCTGTTCAGCGCCGGCAAATGCGCGATGTGGATCGACGCCACGGTGGCGGCGTCCATGGTGACTAACCCGAAGGATTCCAAGGTTGCCGACAAGGTCGGCTTCGCGCTGGCCCCGAACACCGGGCTCGGCAAGAACGCCAACTGGCTGTGGGCGTGGAGCCTCGCGATCCCTGCCGGCTCGAAGAAGGTTGACGCGGCCGAGAAGTTCATCGCCTGGGCGACCAGCAAGGATTACACCAAGCTCGTCGCGTCGAAGGAAGGCTGGTCCAACGTGCCGCCCGGCACGCGGACCTCGCTCTACAAGAACCCCGACTATCTGAAGGTCGCGCCCTTCGCCAAGCTGACGCTGGCCTCGATCGACGCGGCCGATCCGAACAAGCCGACGGTGAAGCCGGTGCCTTACGTGGGCGTGCAGTATGCGGCGATCCCTGAATTCCAGGGCATCGGCACCCAGGTCGGCCAGCAGTTCTCGGCCGCACTGTCCGGCTCGACCACGGTCGATGCCGCTCTCTCGGCTGCGCAGTCCGCGACCGAGCGCGAGATGAAGCGCGCGGGCTACATCAAGTAGATCACTTCCGATAAGCCAAGGCGTGCGAGCGCCTTGGCCGCCCGACCAGCTTAGACCTCCCGAGCTGGGCCACTTGCGACCATCCTGTCCCGCAGCGGGATGGTCGCTCCTTTCCGAGAGAAGGAGGCGGGGATGGCGACCCAGCAGACCCAACTGCTCGCACGCACGCTGCTCACGCCCGCCGTGGCGCTGCTGTTCATCTGGATGATCGTGCCGCTGGCGCTCACGATCTACTTTGCCACCCTGCATTACAATCTGCTCGATCCCGGCTCCGAATCATTCGTCGGGCTGGAGAACTTCCGCTACTTCCTCACTGACCCGGCCTTCCTCGCCTCGTTGCAGAACACGCTGGTGCTGGTCGGCTCGGTGCTCGCGATCACGATCATCCTCGGCGTGCCGCTGGCGCTGTTGCTCGACCAGCAAGTGGTCGGGCTCTCGATCGTCCGCCTGATGGTGATCGCGCCGTTCTTCGTGATGCCGACGGTGAGCGCGCTGGTCTGGAAGAACCTGTTGATGCATCCGGTGTCGGGCCTGTTCGCCTGGATCGCGCATCTGTTCGGGCTGCCGGCGATCGACTGGTTCAACGAGGCGCCGCTGTTCTCGGTGATCCTGATCATCTCCTGGCAGTGGCTGCCGTTCGCGACCCTGATCCTCTTGACCGCGCTGCAATCGCTCGACGAGGAGCAGAAGGAGGCGGCCGAGATGGACGGGGCGAGCGCAATCTCCACCTTCATCTACATCACGCTGCCGCATCTGGCGCGTCCGATCACGGTGGTGATCCTGATCGAGACCATCTTCCTGCTCACGGTGTTCGCCGAGATCTTCGTCACCACGGGCGGCGGCCCCGGCCTGCAGACCACCAACATCGCCTTCCTGATCTATTCGCAGGCGCTGATCCAGTACGACGTCGGCAGTGCCTCGGCGGGCGGCCTGGTCGCGGTGGTGCTCGCCAACATCGTCGCGTTTTTCCTCGTTCGTATCGTCGGCCGGAATCTGGAGGCGTAACGCCATGGCGCGGATGGTCACGACACGGAACAAGGTGATCTCGACGGCGGCGGCCTGGCTGGTCGGCTTCCTGATCTTCTTCCCGATCCTCTGGATGGTGCTGGCGAGCTTCAAGACCGAGCTCGAGGCCTTCGCGATCCCGCCATCGTTCCTGTTCTTCCACTGGACCACGGAGAACTACGTCACGGTGCAGGAGCGCAGCGATTATTTCCACCACGCGCTCAACTCGATCATCATCGCCGGCGGCTCGACCCTGATCGCGATGCTGATCGCGATCCCGGCGGCGTGGTCGATGGCGTTCTCGCCGACCAAGCGCACCAAGGACGTGCTGCTCTGGATGCTCTCCACCAAGATGATGCCGCCGGTCGGCGTGCTGGTGCCGATCTATCTGATCTACCGCTCCTTCGGCCTGCTCGACACCCGCGCCGGGCTGATCTTCATCCTCTGCCTCGGCAATCTGCCGATCGTGATCTGGATGCTGTTCACCTATTTCAAGGAGATCCCGAAGGACATACTCGAGGCGGCGCGGATGGACGGCGCCACGATCGGGCGCGAGCTGATCTACGTGCTGACGCCGATGGCGGTGCCGGGGCTCGCCTCGACCTTGCTGCTCAATCTGATCCTGGCGTGGAACGAGGCGTTCTGGACCCTCAATCTGTCGACGCTCGAGGCCGCGCCGCTCACCGTGTTCATCGCGTCCTATTCGAGCCCGGAAGGATTGTTCTGGGCGAAATTGTCGGCGGCGTCGACGCTCGCGATCGCGCCCATTCTCGTGCTCGGCTGGTTCAGTCAGCGGCAGCTCGTCCGTGGCCTGACCTTCGGCGCGGTCAAGTAGCAGAAAGGCTTTCCATGGGTCAGATTACGCTGCAGGGTGTGCAAAAATCGTTCGGGCCGGTCCACATCATCAAGGGCGCCGACCTCGATATCGCCGATGGCTCCTTCGTCGTGTTCGTCGGTCCGTCCGGCTGCGGCAAGACCACGCTGCTGCGGCTGATCGCGGGGCTCGAGGACGTCACCGGCGGCGCGATCCTGATCGACGGCCGCAACGTGGTCGACGTGCCGCCGGCCAAGCGCGGGCTGTCGATGGTGTTCCAGTCCTACGCGCTTTATCCGCACATGAGCGTGCGCGGCAACATCGCCTTCGGCCTGAAGATGGCCGGCGTCGCCAGGGACGAGATCAATCGCAAGGTCGAGGCTGCCGCGGCCACCCTCAATCTCACGCCCTATCTCGACCGCAAGCCGCGCGAGCTGTCCGGCGGCCAGCGCCAGCGCGTCGCGATCGGGCGCGCCATCGTACGCGAGCCGAAGGCGTTCCTGTTCGACGAGCCGCTTTCAAACCTCGACGCCGCGCTGCGGGTGCAGATGCGGCTCGAGGTGACGCGGCTGCAGAAGCAGCTCGGCACCACGGCGATCTACGTCACCCACGACCAGGTCGAGGCCATGACCATGGCCGACAAGATCGTGGTGCTGAACGGCGGCAAGATCGAGCAATATGGCTCGCCGCTCGAACTCTACGAGAAACCGGCGAATCTGTTCGTCGCCGGTTTCATCGGCTCGCCGAAAATGAACTTCGTGACCGGCGAGCTCGCCAAGCAGCAGGGTGCCACCACCATCGGCGTACGGCCCGAGCATCTTAAGGTCGAGCGCAACGGGCAGGGCGGTTGGCACGGCACGGTCTCGGTCGCCGAGCATCTCGGCAGCGACACCTTCCTCTATGTCGATGCCGGACCGCAGGGAATGTTGACCGCACGCTACATCGGCGAGCTCGACCTGCATCCCGGCGACAAGGTGTCGCTGATCCCGGATCCGGCGCGCATCCACCGTTTCGACGACAGCGGAAAGTCGATCCGCGCGTAGAGCATGATCCGGAAAAGTGTGAAGCGGTTTTCGGAACAGATCATGCTCAAAAAAATCGCGGACGATCTCCGCCGTCGATCTCGCTCTGGCCGGGGCGGCACGCCCGCGAAACGCGGGCTCTAGGCAAAGGAAGAAGAAAATGTATCTCGAGAAATTCAAGCTCGGCGGCAAGACCGCCATCATCACCGGCGCCGGTCAGGGCATCGGGCTCGCCTGCGCCGAAGCGCTTGCGGAAGCCGGCGCCAAGGTCATCATCGGCGATCGCGACGCCAAGGTCGCCAATGACGCGCAGGCTGTGTTGAAAGCCAAGGGCTTCGATGCCGACATCGCGCTGATGGATGTAACGGACTCCGGGCGCGTCTCCGCGGTCGCCGACGAGCTGGTGAGCAAGTACGGTAGGGTCGACATCCTCGTCAACAATGCCGGTATCGCCCGCAGCGAGACGCCGGCTGAGACCGTGACCGACGAGCACTGGCTCAACGTCATCGACGTCAATCTGAACGGCACCTTCTGGTGCTGCCGCGCCTTCGGCAATCACATGCTGAAGGCCAAATCCGGCACCATCGTCAATGTCGGCTCGATGTCGGGCTTTATCGTCAACAAACCGCAGGAACAGTGCTTCTACAACGCCTCCAAGGCCGCGGTGCATCATCTGACCAAATCGCTCGCCGCCGAATGGGGCGCGCGCGGGGTTCGCGTCAACGCGGTGGCGCCGACCTATATCGAGACGCCGCTGAACGCCTTCGTGAAGAACAGCCCCAGAATGTACGACGCCTGGATCGGTGGAACCCCTATGGCGCGGATGGGGCAGGTCGACGAGATCGCCTCCGTGGTCTTGTTCCTTGCCTCCGAGGCGGCGAGCCTGATGACCGGAAGCATCGTCCTGGTCGATGGCGGTTACACTTGCTGGTAGGCTCGCGCCGAAGCATGATCCGGATGAATGGGGACCGGTTTTCCGGACGATGCTGACACAGAAGTAAGGGCGCGACGACGTTTCGAAGACACGTCGTCACGCTCTGACGGAGCGAACATGCGGCAAGCCTATATCGGGGTGGACGTCGGAAGCACCAGCGCCCGCGCGGGCGTCTTCGACGAGGCCGGGACGCTATTGGGATCGGCCCGGCATCCGATCCGGGTCTGGCACGAGCCCGGCGATATCGTCGAGCAATCCTCCGATGACATCTGGGCGGCCTGCGTTGCCTCCGTGCGCAATGCGATGCAGCAGGCCGCCATCGCCGCCGAACACGTCAAGGGCATCGGATTCGACGCGACCTGCTCGCTGGTCGTGCTCGACAAAGCGGGCCGGCCGCTGAGCGTCAGCCCGTCCGGCGATCCAGCGCGCAACGTCGTGGTCTGGATGGATCACCGTGCGATGGACGAGACTGAGTTCGTCAACGCGACCGGCGACAAGGTGCTGCGCTATGTCGGCGGCGCCATCTCGCCGGAGATGGAGATCCCGAAAATTCTCTGGCTGAAGCGGCATCTGCCCGCGACCTTCGAAGCCGCCGGGCATTTCTTTGATCTTGCCGATTATCTTTCGTTCCGTGCCTCCGGCTCACTGGCGCGCTCGACCTGCACGGTCACCTGCAAATGGACCTATGTCGCAGGCGAAGGCGGCTGGAGTGAATCCTTCCTCAAGCGCGTCGGACTGGAGGCGCTCGCGGCCGATCGCTTTGCCCGGATCGGTACCGAGATCGTGCCGCCCGGCTCGCCGCTCGGCCGTGGGCTGTCGGGGGATGCCGCGCGTGATCTTGGCTTGCTGCCGGGAACCGCGGTCGGCGCCTCCCTGATCGATGCCCATGCCGGTGGCGTCGGCGCGATCGGCGGGCGCGATGGTTCTGGCGCCGAGGTCGATGTCTGCAAGCGGCTCGCCTACATCATGGGAACGTCGGCCTGCATCATGGCGACGACGGTCGATCCATGCTTTGTACCCGGCGTCTGGGGCCCGTACTTCTCGGGCATGGTGCCGGGCTTCTGGCTCAACGAGGGCGGGCAATCGGCGGCAGGGGCCGCGATCGATCATCTGCTCAAGTCGCACCCGGCGCATGCCGAGGTTTCGCTCGCGGCGAAGAGCGACGGCATCGATGTCATCGAATACCTCGAGAAGCGCATCCTGGCGCGCAGCGGCGACGCCGGCGCGGCCGCGCTGCTCGCCCGCAACGTTCACGTCCTGCCGGAATTCCTCGGCAATCGCTCGCCTTATGCCGATCCCGGCTCGCGCGCGGTGATCGCGGGGCTCGATCTCGACACCGACGTGTCGGCGCTGGAGCGGCTGTTCATCGCGGGCCTGTGTGGGCTGGCCTATGGCCTTGCCGACGTCATCGAGGCCCTGCAGGCCCATGGCGTCGACGGCAAGACCATCGTGATCGGCGGCGGCGCGAGCCGCAGCCCCTTGGTGCGCCAGATCATGGCTGACACCACAGGCTACACGGTGGCGTTGCCGCAGACGCAAGAGCCCGTATTGCTGGGCGCCGCGATGCTGGGCGCAGTCGCCAGCGGCGCGCACAACTCGATCAATGCCGCGATGGCCGGCATGTCGGCGCTGGGGCGGCTGAGCGAACCGACAAAGCCCGCGCTTGCCGATTTCCACCGCCGGAAGCGCGGCGTGCACAAGATGCTGCGGCAGCTTGATCGCGCCGGCCGCGAAGCGATGAAGCAGGCGCCCGGCGAGGCGCTGGGTTAAGGTGTTTGCATGCTGCTGAGTTGCGGAGATGCGCTGATCGATTTCCTGCCGTCGCGGACGGCGGATGGACGCGAAGCCCTGACACCCGCGGTCGGCGGCTCCTGCCTCAACATCGCGATCGGCAGCGCCCGGCTCGATGTTCCCACCGGCTTTGTCGGCGGCATTTCCACCGATACGTTCGGCAAGATGATCGCCGATCATGCCGCAGCGTCAGCCGTCGACCTCAGCTGTGCCACACGCAGCGACCATCAGGCTACGCTGGCCTTTGCGCGCGTGACGGGCACCGAGACGCAATACGCTTTCTACGATGCCGACACCGCATCGCGGAACTGGACCTACCGGCGCGAGGCGATCGCGCTTGACGGCGTCAGCTGCGTTCATACCGGCTCGACCACGCTGGTCCACGACAAGGGCGCCGCCGAAACGCTGGCCTTCATCGACGATGCGCGGCCGAACGTGACGATCGCGCTCGATCCGAACTGCCGGCCGAACCTGGTGAAGGATAAGGGGGCCTATCGCACGCGCATGCTGGCGTTCTGCGGCAAGGCCGACATCGTGAAAATGTCCGACATCGACTTCGCCTATCTGTTTGGCGACGTGGCCTACGCCGCGAGAGCCGAAGCGCTGCTGGCGGGCGGCGCGTCGCTCGTCGTCATCACCCGCGGCAATGAGGGGGCCTCTGCCTGGCATCGCGAGGCCGGAGCGATCGAGGTCAAGTCGCCTGTGGTCAAGGTGGTGGACACGATCGGCGCCGGCGACAGCTTTCAGGCGGCGCTGCTCGCTGCGTTGCATCGGCTGGACCGGATCGCGCGGACGCGGCTCGCCGACATCTCCGCGGCCGAGCTGACCCGTGCGCTGACCTTCGCCTGCAAATGCGCCGCCTTCACCTGCACGCGCCCCGGCGCCGATCCGCCGCGCAGCCGGGAGTTGCCCGCCGACACTTGGTAAGCCATGCGCCTGAGGTGATGGACTTGCCGCACGCGGCACGGCACGATGCCGTCACCGAAACACCGATTGCGAGCGCGTGCCCGAATGAGCGACGATCTGTGCCTGCTATCAGCCGTTGAGCTTCGCGCCCGAATTGCCCGCAAGGACGTGTCTCCGGTCGAGGTGACGGCTGCGGTGCTGGCCCGTGCCGAGCGGCTGCAGCCCGAATTGAATTGCTTCATCACGCTGTGTGGCGACGAAGCGGTGGCCCAAGCGAAGCGCGCGGAGCGCCGGCTCATGGCCGGCGAACCGCTCGGCTTGCTGCACGGCATCCCGTTCACCGTGAAGGATATCGTCAGCACCAAAGGCGTGCGGACGACCTTCGGTGCGGTGCCCTACAAGGACAACGTGCCCGATCAGGATGCCGTCGCGGTGGCCCGGCTTCGTGCGCAGGGCGGAATATTGATCGGCAAGACCACGACGCCGGAGTTCGGCAGCAAGTGCCTGACCGACTCGCCGTTGTTCGGCCGCACCCGCAATGCGTGGAGTGCCGAGCGTTCCAGCGGCGGCTCGAGCGGCGGCGCGGCGGTGGCGGTGGCGAGCGGCATCGCGC
>NZ_JACMYK010000167.1 GCF_020889785.1 Bradyrhizobium acaciae | reverse complement strand
GCCCGGGCGGCTTGCGTAATCCGGCGGCGCGCGCCGCGATCATGACGGCCGCCGCCGGCGCGGCCTGGGGATATCACAACAACAATGGCGGCTGGTGGTGGCGCCATCCTCATGGCGGTTTCGGCTGGGTCGGCCCGGTGTTCTGGCCCTACGCCTATTACGATCTCTATAACTATGCCTGGTGGGGCGACGACTACGACCCGTACTTCTGGGACTACGGCTACAATGACATCTACACCGGCCTGTTCGGTCCCTATGACTACGATGCCTTGAGCGGTTATGCCGACTACCTGCCCGGCCGCGCCGGTCCGCGGCCGCCGGTCACCAGCCGATCCGGCGCTCCCTATCAAGCCAACGCGCTTGCCGACATGTGCGGCAGCGACACGCGCGATATCGCCGGCTTCCCGATCGAGCAATTCCGCAGCGCCATTCAGCCCAATGACGAGCAGAGTGCTGCGCTCGACGAACTCGCCAGCGCGTCGCAGAAGGCGTCCGAGACCATTCTCAACTCGTGTCCCAAGGACGTGCCGTTGACCGCGCCGAGCCGCCTCGCCTCGATGCAGCAGCGCCTCCAGGCCATGCGCGACGCGGTCGGCATCCTGCAACCGGCGCTGGAGAAATTCTACGGCCTGCTCAGCGACGATCAGAAGGCGAAGGTGACCGCGCTGGCGGCGAACCGGCAACGCACCGGGCGCGAAGCGGCGTCAGGCAACGGCAATTGCAACACGGCGCAAGCCGCCGCCATCGCATGGCCCGGCGAGATCATCGAACGCGACGTCAAGCCGACCGACGCGCAGCGGGCGAGCCTCGATGCCTTGCGGGATGCTGCGACGAAGGCCGAGGACGTCTTGAAATCGTCTTGTCCGCCGACCGACGCGCGCACGCCGCCGGCCCGCCTTGCGGCGGTCGGAGCCAGACTGGATTCCATGCTTCAGGCGATCGGGACGGTACGTCCTGCGCTCGACACCTTCTACAACGCGCTCAGCGACGAGCAGAAGGCGGCCTTCGACGCGGTCGGGCCCGAGCGCGACGGCAACAGGACCGCAATGGCCGCAACCGACGACGAATCCCCACGAAGCCATCATCGCCGCCACCACCGTCACGGCCCGAATATCGGAGGCATGATCTTCCGGATGATGGGCCTGTAAGGCTCACCATCGCCCTGCGCGCATGGCCCGCTAAGGCGCGATCCATATGCCCATGACGATGATGACGAGTGCGACGGCGATCACCAGCATATCCGTCGTGAGCCAATCGGGCATTCCATTTGATGGCTGCTCGCTCATGTCCACGACTCCTTCTGTTCGCGTCGAGCCGACATGCTGGAACGGATCAGCGCGAACGAAGATGAACTGGTTCACATAACGGCGCGACAAGCGGTCGCTCCGGAATTCGCGCATTTGCGCGCGCTCAAGTTGCGGCATGCGATTGATCTGCCGCCCAGGTTTCTGAACATGTTCGGCAACGAAGGCGGCTACCGCGAACGGTAGCACATCATCGCGCAGCGCGCAGTCGGATCGCGCGACCAACGACGCGGACGCACTTGCCGCTCCACTCACACCTTGCCGCGATATCTCAACGCGTCGACCAGCAGCGAGAATGCAGGCGATGCCTGCCGGCGGCTGGGATAATAGGTAGCCGGAGAACAGCGGGCACCAGTCGCCTAGCACGCGCATCAGCCGGCCGCTCGCCAGTTGCGGCTTCGCCTGCCCTTCGGTCATGCAGGCCAGACCAAGTCCGTTGACCGCGGCGCTCAACCAATGCGATGCCGCCTTGTTTCAAGGCCGCCGTTGTGTCGCCCTTCGGCTGATCGCCATCGGCAGTCCATGCGCCGGACGCAGCGTGATGCGCTGGAGCGGCTGCACGTCGGCATGCGGCAGCAATCTCATATCGAAGTCGCGGATCAGAACCGCAAGCACGATGGCGGCCTCCTGCAGGGCGAACGACGACCCGATGCAGGTCCGCGGCCCGACCCCGAACGGCAGATACGCGAACCGTGGAATTGCGCCGCGCGCCTCGGGCAGGAAGCGCGAGGGATCAAACGCATCGGAACGATCCCACAGCATGCGATGCCGATGCAAGACGTAGGGCGCGATCACGATCAGGGATCCCGCGCCGACGGCTAGATCGCCCAACCTGTCGGCCTCGCGCGCCATCCGGCTGAGGGCGGCGATCGGAGGATAAAGTCGCAGCGCCTCCTCGATCACTGCCTTCGTCACGATCAGCCGATCAGCGAGGTCATCCGCTGGATTGTTCAGCTCCCGTTCGGCCTCAGCCATGACACGCGCGCGCCATTCAGGCGACTGCGACAGGAGAAAGATCGACCAGGCCAGCGTGTTTGCCGTCGTCTCATGCCCCGCGGAGAGAAAGGTGAGAATGTTGGAGCGGATCTCCCGCTGGCTCAATTGTCGTCCGGTCGCGGGATCCGGCGAGCGCAACAACAATGCCAGCAGATCGTCCGGGCCCTTGGCATGGACTGCACGACCTCGGCATCTCGTGTCGATGATCTTGTCGATCACGGCCTCGAAATAAGCCATCGTCGCGCGCAGGCGGCGATGCCCTGGGCGCGGCACGTATTTGGGCACACCGAGCAGATCGAGCGCGCCGATGCGGCCGATCACGCTGAAATAGGCATTCATGGCCATTCGGAATTCGTCGAGATCACCGCCGATGCCGTCCGAGAAGATCGTCAGGGCGAGCACGTTCAGCGTGACCAGCGTCATGTCGGCGGCAACGTCGACCGTGGCACCGGATCCCATCGTCGTCCATTTCGCCGACAATTCGTTGGCGGCAATCAGCATCGGCATCGTGAAGGAGGTGACGGTGCGACGCGCAAATATCGGGGCGAGCGTTCGCCGCTGCATCTCCCAGCGCTCTCCTTCGACACTCAGGAGGCCATCGGACAGTCCGGACGAGAGAATGCGGCGCTGGATCGCGTCTTTCGGATAATTCTTCGAATGATCCAACAGCACGCGCTTGATGGCGCCTGGATCATGAACCACGAATGCGTCGGTGAACGGCAGGCGGAGCTTGACGATGGGCTCGCGGAATAAATCCTCGCTCCAGCACTCAAGTGGATTTCGCCGCAACCTGGTCAGCAGCGCGACAAATCCAAGCCGGCCTTGAGGAGGCTGCGGGACAGGGGGGCAATAATCGGCTTCGTGGCACTGCAACATAGGCCACCGTGAGAAAATTCGATGTACCAGCGGATAATAACAGGAAAAACGATCGGTTCCTCAAGCCGCGTTTCGTGTTGCAGCACGAAACCACGGCGGGCGCGGCCGCGATGACGATATGTGCGTTGCCGATTTCATGCCGTTCGGCAGCGTGACGGCGAGGTATGCGTGATCGGCTGTGACCAAGTGAGGCGGGCACGGGAGGAAGGGTTCCCTCCCCCCTTGCGGGGGAGGGTTAGAGAGAGGGGTACCACACGACGTGCTCTCTCAATGTGCTTTCGCAATACGCGACCGACATTACGAAAGCGACATACCCATTCATCATCTCGCCCGGGGCTTACCCCTCTCCCCACCCTCCCCCGCAAGGGGGGAGGGAGCCTGACGAATATACTCACCTCACGATGGATTCAGCTCCTATCCTCACAGCACCTTGCGCTGCGCCAAATTCTTCATCAGCGCGCCGACGCCAAACGTCCACGGTTCGCATTCGTCGCTGCTCCGCATGCGGTTGACGAGCTTGCCGAGTTGGGGCGCTGCGATGGTGACGATGTCGTCGCGCTTGTGGGTAAAGCCTTCGCCCTTGGCGTCGCGGTCCTTCACCGGGGCGAACATCGTGCCGAGGAACAGCGCAAAGCCATCAGGGTATTGATGCACGGGGCCGATGGTCTGCGCGACCAGGTCGGTCGGGTCGCGGCTGATCTTGCTGATCGAGGAATGCCCCTCCAGCACGAAGCCGTCGGCACCTTTCACAGTGAGGCCGACATCCATCTTCCTGACGTCGTCGAGCGAGAAGGTCTGGTCGAACAGCCGCAGCAACGGGCCGATCGCACACGAGGCGTTGTTGTCCTTGGCCTTCGACAGCAAGAGCGCCGAGCGGCCCTCGAAGTCGCGCAGGTTGACGTCGTTGCCGAGCGCGGCGCCGACGATCCTGCCGGCGCCGGAGACGACGAGCACGACCTCCGGTTCGGGATTGTTCCAGGTCGATTTCGGATGCAGCCCGGCATCCATGCCGGTGCCGACCGAGGACAATGTCGGCGCCTTGGTGAACACTTCGGCGTCGGGACCGATGCCGACCTCGAGATACTGGCTCCAGGCGTTCTGGTCGATCAGCACCTGCTTCAGCCGCATCGCCTGCTCGGAGCCCGGCTTCAGCTTGGAGAGATCGTCGCCGACCAGGCGCACCACCTCCTTGCGGATCGCCTCCGCCGACGACGGATTGCCGCGCGCCCTCTCCTCGATCACGCGCTCCAGCATCGAGATCGCGAAGGTGACGCCGGCGGCCTTCAGCACCTGGAGATCGACCGGCGCGAGCAGATGTGGCCTCGTCTTGTCGCGGCCATCGGGCGGCGTGTTGGCGAGGATCGCCTCGAAATCGCCGATCCGCTCGCCGCGCGTGGCGTGCAGGGCGCTCGCGGGATCCGCGTCCTCACACAGCGCGCTCACCGTGGGGAAGCGCGCGGTGACGTCGAACACGCCGTCGCTCCGCACCGCGACCACGGCCGGCCCGCCCGCCTGCGGCAGCCAGACCCGCCCGACCAGCGTGCCGCGTGTGCCGTCCTCCGGCAGGGTGTCTCTTGGCGTGAGCGAAATCATCGGCATCTCCCTTTTTTCGTCTTGTTAGCACAGTCCGCCCTGGGGCGTGAAACAGCGGTCATGCCGATGTCATAGAGGGGTAACATCGCCCGTCAATGCTGCCGTCCGATCCATCTAACACACTGAAAGACGGACGTTCATGACCGCCTCCGACCTCACCGACGAAGCCGCCCGGGACGAAGCCGCCCGAGATGAAGCCTTGCGCGAGGAAGCCTTGCGTGCCCGCATCCATCAGGAGATGGCCGACAGCCTCGACGAGGAACTCGAGCTCGAGCTCGACGACGTCAGGCTCGACGAGCTCGACCACGACGGGGCCGTCGGACAACCGTCGATCGACCGCAAATTCTATTTCCGCGAATTGCTGCGGTTGCAGGGCGAGCTGGTCAAGCTGCAGGACTGGGTGCAGCACGAAAAGAAGAAAGTCGTCGCGCTGTTTGAGGGCCGCGATTCCGCCGGCAAGGGCGGCGTCATCAAGCGGATCACCCAGCGACTCAACCCGCGCGTTTGCCGCATCGCCGCGCTGCCGGCGCCGAACGAGCGCGAGCGCACGCAATGGTACTTCCAGCGCTATGTCTCGCATCTGCCGGCCGGCGGCGAGATCGTGCTGTTCGACCGCAGCTGGTACAATCGCGCCGGCGTCGAGAAGGTGATGGGGTTCTGCACCGACGAGCAGTACGAGGAATTCTTCAATTCGGTGCCGGAATTCGAGCGCATGCTGATCCGCTCCGGCACCATTCTGCTGAAATACTGGTTCTCGATCACCGACGAGGAGCAGGCGTTCCGCTTCTCGATGCGGATCCGCGATCCGCTGAAGCAGTGGAAGCTGAGCCCGATGGACGTCGAGGCGCGGACCCGCTGGGAGCTCTACACCAAGGCCAAGGAGATCATGCTGGAGCGCACGCATCTGCCAGACTCACCATGGTGGATCGTCGATGCCGTCGACAAGAAGCGCGCCCGGCTCAACTGCATCTCGCATCTGTTGAGCCAGATCCCCTACCAGCAGGTCACGCACCAACCGGTGGTGCTGCCGCCGCGGGTGCGCAACCCCGACTATCACCGCGGCCCGATCCCGCCGGAAATGTACGTGCCGGGGCAGTATTGATGGTGGTCGCTTCCCCTCTCCCGCTCCTTACGGGGATTAGGGTCCGGGGCTGCCTCCGCGCCAACGGTGAATGTCAGGGCTCGCCGGGCAAGGCGCACTATTTCTGAATAATAGAATAATGCCACTGATTTGCCCGACATGTCAAGTTGCCGTGTCGAATGCCGGACGCCGCCGGCTACTGTGCATGGGGTTGTTTTCGATATTTTGGCAGTGCGCCCCTGCGAAGCAAGCCATATGCGATAACCGTGCCGAAGTCGGGACGAGGTAAGACGGACCAGCACTTGGGCAGCTGCGCCTACTAATGGCGCAGGTTGCTACTATTGCTGCGGTCGAACGCCGACGCTAGGCTTCCCCATCTGGTGCAGGGAGGCCCGCTTGACTCAATCCGACGACATCAAAATTTCCGAAGATCGCCGCGACGCGCTGCGTTATGCGCTCGGGATCGGCAGCGGCGCTGCGCTCGCGGCCGCCATGGCCACCCCGGCCGCGGCGCAGACGCAAGCCGACAACACGCTGGATCGCATCCGCGCCAACAAGGTGCTGCGCATCGCCGTGCTGCCGGGCGAGCTGCCCTATTTCAACAAGGATCTCGCCACCGGCACCTGGTCCGGCTTCTCGATCGAGATGGCCAACGACCTCGCCAAGCTGCTCGACGTCAAGCTGGAATATGTCGAATCGACCTACGGCAATTCGATCCTCGATTTGCAGGCCAACAAGATCGATCTCGGCTTCGCGCTCAACCCGACGCCGCAGCGCGCGCTGGTGGTCGATTTCACCAATCTGGTGTTCCCGCATCCGTTCGGCGCGATGCTCAAGAAGGGACTGGAGGCCAAGACCTGGGCCGACATCAACAAGCCCGAGGTCAAGATCGCGGTCGATGTCGGCTCGGCCAACGAGGCGGTGGCGCGGCGCTTTGCGCCGAATGCCACCATCAAGTCGCTGAAGTCACGCGACGAGGTGATGCTGGAAATGTCGTCGGGCCGCGTCGATTGCGTGGTCAATGCGCTGGTGCTCGGGCTGACCGCGATCGCCAAGAACCCGAACCTCGGCACCTACAAGATCCTGGCTTCGCCCTCGGTGACGATCGCGAGCGGCACGGCGGTGCGGCGCGAACAGGACAAGCGCTGGCGCGATTTCCTGTCGGTGTGGATCGACTACAACCGCGGCATCGGCCAGATGCGCGAATGGTTCGTCAAGGGCCTGGGGCTCGCCGGCGTCAAGCCCGAGGATGTGCCGGTGGAGCTGAATATCTGACCGGTGATGCTCTCACCTCAGGAACTCGTCATGCCCGGCCTCGTGCCGGGCATCCACGTCTTTTGTTCAGGCAAGCAAAGACGTGGATGGCCGGGACAAGCCCGGCCATGACGGTGAGAAAGACTCACACCTTGTCGTAAGTCAGCCCGCGCTCCAGCCGCCGCGCCACCAGCGTCGACGGGAACAGGATCGCGAAATAGATCAGCGCCACGATGGTGTAGACCTCGAGCGGGCGGTAGGTGTCGGCGTTGATCAGCGTTGCGTTGTAGACGAGATCCGGCACCGCGATGATCGAGACCAGCGAGGTGTTCTTCAGCTGTGTCACCGACTGGTTGACGTAGGGCGCCATCATCGGCTTCAGCGCCTGCGGCAGGATCACGAGCCGCATCAAGCGCCAGCCACGGAAGCCGAGCGCCTTCGCGGCATCCCACTGCCCGACCGGCACGCTCTCGATCGAGCCACGCACGATCTCGGCATAGAACGCGCCGCCATAGAGCGAGAGCACGCTGACCGCTGCGACATGCGCCGGGATGTTGACGCCGATCACGACCGGAAATGCGTAGTAGAACCAGATGATCTGCACCAGCAGCGGCGTGCAGCGGAAGGTTTCGATATAGGCGATCAGGAGCCAGTCGATGACGGGAATGCGCCGCAGCCGCAGCATGCCGACGATCAGGCCGATCAGCGTGCCCAGAATGATGGTGCCGATCGTGTAGGCCATGGTCCAGCCGAGCCCGAGCCAGAACAGATGGCTGTACTTGGCGAGGATCCCGAAATCCCAGACGTAGTTCATCCTGCCCCTCGGTTGCCCGCTTGATCCCCCAGCATCGCAGGCAGCCTTGCGCGTGTCACGCGATATACCGGTCCGGCGAAAACGCCTTCACCGCGAATGGTGGCGCAGCGCCTGCGATCATCGCCGCGATGGCGGCGCCCGTTCCGGGACCGGTGGTGAAACCGATATGCTGGTTGCCGAAGGCGAGCCAGAGCCCACGATGCCGTGGCGCCTGCCCGATCATCGGCAGACTGTCGGGCAGCGTCGGCCGCGCGCCGCGCCAGCGCTCGCCGACCGCCTCGCCGAACTCGGCCACACTGCGCGCCATCGGCACCACGGCCTCGAGCTGCGCAAAATTCGACGGCGCGTCGCGCGCGGTCAGCTCGACGCCGCTGGTGACGCGAATGCCCTGCTCCATCGGCGTCATCAGAAAGCTGCCCTCCGCATCATGGATCGGGCGCAGCAATTTGCGTGCCGGGTTCGGCACGAAATGCTGGTGATAGCCACGCTCGAACGCCAGCGGCACGCGGTAGCCGAGCGGCCGCAGCAGTTCGGCCGACCACGGTCCGAGCGCGACCACGACATGGCGCGCGGAAATCTCGCCGTCGGCGAGCTGCACGCGCCAGCCGTCGCCAACCGGCTCGATCCGCCGGATCTCGGATTGCCTGATCGTGCCGCCGCCATTCGCAAGCAGCTGCGCATAGGCCTTGACCACCGCGCCGGGTGAATCGACCGATGCCGTCTGGCTGTGCAGCAGGCCGACACTGTAGGCAGGAATGATGTTCGGCTCGAGCGCGGAGATCGCCTGGCGATCGAGCACCTCGCTCTTGACGCCGAATTCGGCGAGCGCCGCCTGTTCGGCCTTCGCGGTCGCAAGCCCGTCGCCGCGCCAGGCTTTCAGCCAGCCGGTCTCGCGGATGCGATGGCCGGCGCCCGCCTGCACGATCCAGTCGCGATGCAGGGTCAGCGACGTTCCGATCAGGCCGTGCAGCGCGGCGGCGCGTGGTTCTGTTTGCGCCGGCGTTGCCGTGGCGAGGAAACGGACCACCCAACCGGCATTGGCGATGGCCCATGGGAGATTCCAGCGCAGCGCCGGATGCGTGTTGGTGAGGTATTTCGGCAGGTTCTTCAGCAGCGCCGGCGTGTTCAGCGGCAGGATCGAGCCGGACGAGATGATGCCGGCATTGCCGTAGGAGGTTTCGCTGCCCGGCTCGCGGCGATCGACGACGACCACGGATAGCCCGCGCTGCCGCGCGGCGAGGCCCGCCGAGACGCCGACCATGCCGGCGCCGAGCACGGCGACATCGACCAGTTGTGCTGGCGTGCTCTCGCTCATGCCGTCACATCAAGGTCAGGCCGCCATCGACCGGCAGCGTGGCGCCGGTGACGTGACCCGCCTCCGACGACAGCAGGAAGGCGACCACGGCGGCGATCTCGTCGGGTTCGGCCAGCCGCTGCATCGGATTGGCCTTCGCCACGCGCTCCCAGGTAGAGGAATCCAGTGCGCCGAACAGGCCGGGATCCTTGCGCGTGTAGCCCGGCATCACGGCGTTGGCGGTGGCGCCCGAGCCGGCGAGCTCGATCGCCAGCGACTTCACCAGCACTTCGAGCGCAGCTTTCGCGGCCGCCGATCCCGGATAGGTGGCGCCCGGCACGAAACGATGCGGCCCGAAGCTCGATACCGCGACGACGCGGCCCCCGGCACTGCGCATAAGGTCGGATAGCGCGGCCGCTGCGATTTCATGGAATGCCGCCGCCATCACGGCGAAAGCGCGCTCCAGCGCCTCGCGTGGCAGGCTGGCGAATTCGCGCCGGTCGGCAAAGCCCGCGGCATGCACGATCGTATCGATCGGCCCGAACGCGGCGCGCGCTGCCTCGACCAGCGCGATGCCCGCGCCGGCTGCGGCGAGATCGCCGGTCGCGATTTCGACCTTCGCGCCCTTGCTGCGGCATTCCTCCGCAACCGAATTCAGCCGCGCAAGCCCGGTCGCCTCGGCGCCCTGCCCGTGCAGCATCAGCGATTGGCCGGGGCCGGCGAGCCGGCGCGCAACCGCAGCACCAATGCCGGAGCCGCCTCCCGTGATGATTGAAACGCGCATGAGGTCGATGCTTTCAGAGGACCGCGAACTATAGGTTCGGCGTCATGAAATGCAAACCGCGCGCCATCAACACCACTAACGCCACGGCTCGACCAGGATCTTGGTGTGCGCCTCGGGATTGGCGAGATCGGCAAACGCCTGCGCGACGCCGTCGATGCCGACGCGGCCGGTGACCAGCGAAGCGGCATCGACCTGGCCCTCCGCGATCAGGCGCAGCGAATAGGCGAACTCTTCCGGCGTGTAGCCGAGCACGTACTGGACGTTGAGCTCCTTGATGATGCCGAGCATCGGCTCCGACTTGTCGGTCTCCATGCAGACGCCGACCACGACGACACGGGCACTGCGCGGCGCGCCCTCGAACACCTGCTGCAACACGCCGGGCACACCGACGCATTCGAAGATCAGCGCCGGCTTCAGCGGCGGCAACAGCGCCTGCATCGGCGGCCGCGCCGCCTTCTCGGCGTCGGACATCTGGGCGTGCTCGGCCCAGCTCGCATAAGGCTGCGTCCTGGCGGGATCGACCACGACGTCGGCGCCCATCTTCTCGGCGAGCTTACGCCGCGCCGGTGAATAGTCGGCGGCAATGATCGGGCCGAGCCCCCTGATCTTCAGCGCCGCGATCACCGCAAGACCGACCGGCCCGCAGCCGATCACAAGCGGCACTTCGCCGCCCTGGATGTTGGCCATCGCGACTGCGTGCACGCCGACCGCAAGCGGCTCGGTGAGCGCGGCGTGCTCGGCGGCAAGGCCGTTCGGCACTTCAAGCAGCAGCGGCTCGCTGAGCAGCATCTGCTCGGCATAGGCGCCAGCGTAATCGTTGGAATAGCCGATGCCTTTGGGGCCCTCCGGCGTCAGCAGCGCCGGCAGCGAGCACACGCGCGTGCCGGGCTTGAACTTGCGCGTGGTGCCCGGGCCGTAGTCGAGCACCTCGCAGCAGAACTCGTGGCCGAACACGACGTCGCGCGACAGATCCATCGGCGTGCGGCCGGGCAGGAACTTGCTCAGCTCCACCATGCGGTGGGCGTGCTTGCGCGCGTGCAGATCCGAACCGCAGATGCCGCAGGCGAGCGATTTGACCAGCACCTGTCCGGCGCCGGGCTTCGGCTCCGGCATCTGGTCGACGACAATCTCGCCGTTTCTGAAGATCGCTGCGCGCATGTTCCCTCCGCGTGGGTTTTGTCCCACTCATTTTGATGTGTATTTCGTCTCGCGAAATACACCGTCGCGGATCAAGTCCGGGCAGGCTTTCGCTTCAAGACGCTATAGCACGGAGGGTCACCACGTATAGCGCATAACGCCCTTGCCGGCGTACGACCGGGTGACGTTGGAGAACTCGCCTTCGAAGGTCGCGGCCGCCGACCAGCCGTTGCGCCGCTTCATCTCGAGCGAGGCCGTGGTCAGTGCGGAGTCGCTGGCCTGCGCCGCACCGTTGACCACGAAGGCCGCGCCGGGCAGCGCCTGGAAGACGGCGCCAACATTGCGGTTCGGGTTGAAGTCATGCGCCCAGGCGACGCGGCCGCGCAGCGTCAGGATGCCGCTGTCGACCGCGAACGACTTGTCGCTGCGCAGGCCGAGCTCGCTCCTGACGTCGGTGACGCTCTTTGCGGCATAATTCAGCGCGAAGGCGCCGCCGCCCGCGACCACGGTCTCCGCATAGCTCGGCAGCTCGAAGCTGGTGAACTGGGCCGCCGCGTAAGGCGTCAGGCCCATCCACGGCGTCGCATACCGATAGCCGCCCTCAAGGCGTCCCGACCACGCATTGGCATTGAAGTTGGCACGCAGATGATCGGCGCCCGCGGCGGTGACGATGCGGTCGGTGGTGATGTCCTGCCAGCCATAGGCGAGCGCTGCGCTGAGATACGCCGCACCGACGGTGTGGCGGACGAACGCGCCGGCCTGGAACAGGTCCGAGCGGCCCCAGCCGAGGCCGTTGACGCTGAAGCTGGTGCCGCCGCCGGCGAGCGCGATGCCCGCAATGGTGTTCGGTGAGAAGCGGTAGTCGGCGCCGACCGCCGTCCCGTAGACGCTGCTGCTGGAATTGTTCGAGCCCAGCACCGCATTGCCGCCGGTGGTCTGCGATCCGCCATAGCCTGCTGCCCAGATGCTCCAGCGTTGATCGAAGTCGAGCTGCTGCGGCGGCGCCTTGGTGTAGATTGCAGCCAGCGCGTCGCGCGGCTCGGTCTTGCGCGCCGCGTAGGCCAGCGTTGTGCTCTCCTCGGCATAGGGCGTCGCCGCCGCGCCACCGCCGAAGCCGCCGTCGCGCCCGGCGACGAACGGATCGGTCAACAGACCGAGGAACTGGTTCATCGCGTTGAACGTCGCCTGCTGCGACCCGGTCGCGCCCTCGCCCGAGGCCTGGGTCAGGCCGTTCTGCGAGAGTCCCGCGTACGCCACGTTGATGCCGCCATTGGCGTTGAAGAAGTTCTGCAGCGTCGCCGCGACATTGCTCTGGTTGACGTTGAGCTTGGATTTCGTGGCGTAATCGAGCGCGAAATTGAGATAGGCATTGTTCGCGTCGTAGCCGAGCGTCGCGATCAGTCCCGACGGCAGCCCGGTCGAATCGACGCCGGCGAACGCGCCGCTGCGGCCACCTGCGGCCGACAGGATGGTGTATTGCCTGGCGATCGTGCTGCCGGCGGCGACGCTGGCGCCGACCGATCCGGCGAGCGTCGCGGTACCGGTCACCTTGGCTGATGTCGACGCGGTGGAATTCAGTCCGACGACATACAAAGCGCCGGACTGGAAGGCGAGATTGCCCACAACGTTCAGGAACGTGCCTGGCGTCGCATTGCCGGGCATCAGGATGCCGCCGCTCGCAATCGTCGTGTTGCCGACAATGCCGCCGCCGGAGAGCGCACCGCCAGAGTTCACGGTCACCGAACTCGACGACACGATCGAGCCGTCGACTTGCAGGATGCCGCCATTGACGACCGTGCTGCCGGTATAGGTGTTGACGCCCGAGAGAGTCAGCGTGCCGCTGCCGGTCTTTTCCAGATTGCCAGGCCCGGCCGGGCCGCAACCGCAGGGATCGGAATCGGCGATCACACCGCTGACGACGGTCGAGAGATTGTTGCCGCCGACCGCGAGCGTGTTGCCGCCACCGATGTAGTAGGTGCCCGAGCCCGCGATCGAACCTGCGGTGAGGCGACCATCACCGTTCGGCCCAAGGCTGCCGCCGAAGTCCACATAGCCGGTTCCCTGGGTGATGAACTGCGCATTGCCGCCGGTCGCGTTGTCGACGAACGTGACGCTCGCGCCGCTCTCGGTCGTGATCATGGCGTTTCCGGCCGTCGCATATGCGGCAAAGATCAGCGCGCCGCCGGTCCGGTTGGTGATCGTCGCGTTGCCTGCGGTCGGCGCCTCGGACGCGTCGCCGAACGTGCCGAAATAGGTCAAGCCGCTGTTGTCGATCGTCGCGTTCGCCGCGGTGCTGCTCTGGAAGAAACTGATATAGCCGGTGGCGGACGTCGTCATCTTCGCCGACGCCGCCGACGAAAATCCGAGGAAATACGTCGAGCCGACGTTGTTACCATTGGTAATGGTGGAATTGCCCGCGGTGCTGCTGTCGCCAAACACCGTGGCGCCGAAATTCCGGTTGACGATCACGGCCGTCGACGCCGTCGTGGAATTGTAGAACGTCGTGCTGGCGAACCCGTTGAAGCCGTCGTTGACGATCTTGGTGATGCCCGCCGTGTTGGCGTTGACGATCTCGAACCTGCCATTGACAGTGACTTCGCCGACGATCGAGGCGGTGTGGCTGGCGTCGCCGAGTTGCAGCGTTGCGCAATTGCAGATCGTGGTGCCGCCGGCATAGGTGTTGGAGCCTGTCAACACCACGCGGCCGAGGAAGGCCGAAGCGCCCAGCACTGACAGTCCACCGGCGCCGCCAATGTTGCCCGAGTAAGTGAAGGTGTATCCGTTGCCGTCGATGCTGCCGCCGGTGGCGTTGACCTGTGCGTTGTTCGCGATCGTGTAGTTGCCGCCGGCCTGCAACGTGCCGCCGTCGAAGGTCAGCAGGCCAGTACCGATTGCTGACGAGACAATCGCGCCCGGCGTGCCCACGGTGTCGACGCCGACTTGCAGCACGCTGCTGCCGCCGGCAATGCCGCACGCAGTGCCGCAGATCGTGGTACCGCCGGTATATGTATTCGCGCCGGACAGCACCAGCGTGCCGCCCCCGTTGAGCACGATATCGCCGGCACCGCTGATAGGCCCCGACATCGTGTTTGTGGTACCGGCGGCGACGGTGATGACGGGATCGCCGTTGATGACGATGGTGTTGGCGATGTTGAAGCCGTTGCCGTCCAGCACCAGCTTGGTGAGACCGGCAAGCGTCTCGCCCATCTTCAGCGTGCCGCTGCCGAGTGCATTGCTGTTGCGGATGACGAGCGTCGATCCGTCGCTCACCGAGGTGCCGCCGGTGTAGGTGCTGGCACCGGTAACGATCAGCGAGCGCCCAGCATCCAGCTTGACGGCAACCGAGGCGTCGGTGGCCAGGCCATTGAGGCCCGTGATGCCGGAGATGGTGACATCGCCCGACGCGCCGGCCGCGCTGGTTTGCAGGAACGTCAGGCTGGCACCGACGCCATTTGCAATCGCAAGATTGCCACTGAGCGTTCCACCGATCGACGTCAGCGTATTGGCTCCGCCGGTGAAGCCGATCGCGTTGCCCTGCGCGCCCGGGCCGCCGCCGCCGGTGATCGTCCCGCTGTTGATGATGGTCAAGCCGCCACCGACGATCCCGGAACCGCCCGTGCCTGCTGCACCGGGCTTCCCCCGCGTGCCGCCGGTGGACGGCTCGCCTTGATTCGCGTCGACATCGGACACCTGCGCGCCGCCACCACCGCCCGCGCCACCGGAGATCGAGCCGGAATTCCTGATCGTTGCGCCTGGCGCACTGACGACGATGCCGG
>NZ_JACMYK010000166.1 GCF_020889785.1 Bradyrhizobium acaciae | reverse complement strand
CGCAAGGAGCGTCCGCAGGAGGCCGCGCGCGCCCAGGAGGCGACGCGCACCGATCTCGCCCGCCTGCCCGAGGCGCAGCGTCCGGCGGCGCAGTCGGCGATCCGGCCGTTGCCGCCGCCGATCATGGTGTCGAACCCGTCCACTGAGAGCGTCGATCAATCCTCGCAGCAGCGTCCGCCCTACGCCGCCGCCAATGCGCAGGATTCGAACCGGCTGACACCGCCGGCAGACATTCCGGTGCCGGTGATCCAGGCACCGCTCGACCTGCGCGCCGACGCGACAATGGCTGCGCCGAAGAACGACCACACCTCGGTGACCGACGACATGTTCTCAGGCATGAAGTCGATGTTCCACGCCGTCCTGCCGAAGTAAGGCCTGCAGAAGTAAGCCCTGCCTAAGCCTGCCGAGTAAGTCGATAAGCCAGGTCGTGTACCCATAAACGTCGGCTTGCGGCAATAAAGCGGAAGTCGCCCGGTGTGGCCGCCAAGGGCGGCTTTTGACCCCACAACGGAAGTTGAGCCTACCGCTCAACCATAGCGAACACATGCGCGTTTAGGGGCTGTTCCCCGAAGCATTTGGCGCACGAAACATGGCTTGGGAGCCAAGCCGCGCCTTCAAGACCGGGTCGAAGCTGGGCCGTGTCTTCCCATCCTGGAACACCACGCCGTTCGGGCTGAAGGCGACCTTGTCCGCGTTCGTGTTCAGCGTCTGCCATTTGCACGAGATGGCGACGATGCCATAAGCCGAAAGCGACTTGACTTCTCCGGGGTCGGCCACGCCGTCACCGTTGGCATCGCGCCACAGGGCGAGGCCGGCCAGTTCCTTGCCGGTCAAGATACCGTCGCGGTCGTCGTCGAGTGCGGCCAGTGCTGCGTATCCGTTGGTCCAAAACATCCAGAATGTGACGTTGCCGAACAGTTGCCGGCCGCTGTCGATTTTGCCATCGAACTTCAGGTCGCTGACAAGCCAGGCAGCTTTGGAGGTAATCCAGCTCCATTCGCGACCCAGCCCGCTGCCGTCCACGTCGAACGTCACCCGCGCGTCGGGTGCTTCGATGTCGCTGATCGTGAGCCCATCTGCCAGCGGCACAGCGATGGGAGTGATCGGATATGGCAGCTTTCCCAAGGTGGCGACGTGATCCTTCAGCGTCTCGATCTCGCGCTTGTCCTTCTCGGCGTCGAGAAGCGGGACAAGGTAAGAGACGACTTCGCCGGTCAGGGTCTGCCCGCCCAAACCAACCATCGTCAGGTCCTTTTCCTTCTCCCATGCGCCGGCTGCGATCGTTCGATATTGCTTCACCGCATCGTCCTTCCGGCCGATCTGCTCGGTTAGCCAGGCGAGGCCGAGCTGGATGACAAGGTTATCCTTGTCCAATTCCAATGCCTGCTCGTACGCCTTCAACGCGGCTTCCAGATGCGCCTGGGAGGCGGCCCTCACAGCGGGGTCAGCGGTCGTCGTTACCGTCGTGAAAGAAACGGCCGGCGGCTGCATGCCATGGTAAGCCTTCGGTACCATCAGCGGGTCGGACTTCTGAGCGTAAGCCATGCCATGCGCACGACCAAGGTTCAGCAACGCCTCGACGTTCGCAGGATTGTCCTTGGCGATCTTCTCAAGGTTCTCGATGAGCCTGGCGACGGGGACCCGCTCTACTTGCACCCCCACATACCTGGCGAGTGCCGGCGACGTCGCGGCAAGGAAAACCGCCAGCAAAAGCAACCGCACAGCGACTCCGTCTCGTAAGGGAAGATTGTTGGCAATCTATCCGGGGCACACTGACGACGCTAGGCTCTGAATGGTGCTTGTAGCGCATACACTGGCTGATCGCGTGATAGGAAGAGTGTTTGTCGCCTACCATTGTCGGCTCATGGCGCGAGGCCGACATGCAGCTACGTCGGTTTCAACGTCAGCTTCGGGGACAAGAGCGGACGCGACGAATTTACGAGTACGCGCCCTAAGCGGATGAGTGAGCTTCGGTTGAATCACCTTGGCGCGGTCCTGGTTCACCTCTCCCGCGCGACCCGGGTCCACCCGAGTTGCGCGGGAGAGGTGAACTTTCGACGCCGTTGCAGCTCAACCTGATCTCACCAGGCTTTAGATCTTCTCGGAAAACCGCTTCGCACTTTTCCGGATCATGCTTTAACCGCCAGTGCGCGCCAGCCCGCTGCGCGCGTTGCCGTCGCTGGGCCGCAGCGCGAGCGCGCGGTTGTAGGACGCCGCCGCCTTGGCCTTGTCGCCGAGCCGCTCATAGGCTTGGCCGCGGGCGCTCCACGCCGCAACGTTGTTGGGATCGGCCTGCACGGCCTCGTCGAGGTCGGTGGCGGCCTGCCTGGCCTTGTCGAGCGCGAGATAGCTGGTGGCGCGGCCGACCAGCGGCTCGGCCTTCTGCGGCGACAGCCCGCTGGCCGCCGTGAAATCGTCGATCGCCTGCTGATGCTGTCCGCGGCCCTGATAGATCAGGCCACGGCCGTAGAGTGCCTGGATGTTGTAGGGATCGGTCGTCAGCGCCTGCTCGAACTCCGCCAGCGCCTCGTCGAGCTTGCCGGAATGCACCAGCACCTGGCCGCGCGTGGCGTGATCCCTGGCGCTGTTGATGTCCTGCGGCGTGATGGCATCGGCTGCCGGCTTGTCGGCGGTGACGGCCGGTTTCGGCTTGTCGTCCGAGCCCCATGATCCCAGGTCGAAGGAGCATCCGCCGAGCGGCAGGCCGAAGACCATCGCAACGATGACGAGTTGCTGCGCGCGACGGCGGTGCGCTGGTTCGAGGAACGGGGGACGGGGTGCCGGAGCAACCTTCATGCAAAATGCTCTTGCCGGTGGTTTTGCATGGGATCCCCGGAACGCGGCTTGCTTCAAAACGACAACGCGGGCCCGTGGCCCGCGCTGTTAGACTTTCAGATCGGCAAAACGGTTCAGCGGGGGCCGCGACTGGCGCCTGCACCACCGGGACGGCCGCCGCGGTCGCCACCGGGACCAGCGCCGAACACCGGCTTCGGCTTCATCGGCAGCAGGCCTTCACGCTGCAGCTTCTTGCGGGCCAGCTTGCGCGCGCGGCGCACGGCTTCAGCCTTTTCGCGAGCCTTCTTCTCAGAGGGCTTTTCGTAGTGACCGCGGAGCTTCATCTCGCGGAAAATGCCCTCGCGCTGCATCTTCTTCTTCAGCGCCTTCAGGGCTTGGTCGACATTGTTATCGCGGACGAGAACCTGCACGCGGCATCCTCTTTTGAATTGATCGGTTCGGAATTCTGGCAAGGTAAAGGGGCGGCAAAAGGCCTGCTTCTTAACCCTAGGCGCGCGCATGTATCAGACAAACGCGCAGATGTCCACCGGTCGAGTGACTTTCGGGCCTAGTAAAGCCACGAAATGGGGCGAAAATGCCTTTGTGCGGCCCTGATTTGGGTGGTTTGGCGCCAGGATCGAGGCCGCTCCCGGAGTTTCTGATAACCCGGACATTGGAAATAGGGGAGATGCCACATGGAGATGAAGAAATACGCGGCCGAGCTGATCGGTACGTTCTGGCTCACATTCGCGGGCTGCGGCAGCGCGGTGATCGCAGCCGGCTTTCCGCAGGTCGGGATCGGCCTGGTCGGCGTGTCATTGGCCTTCGGGCTGAGCGTGGTGACCATGGCCTATGCGATCGGCCATATCTCGGGTTGCCACCTCAATCCGGCCGTGACGGTTGGGCTTGCTGCGGGTGGGCGTTTCCCGGGTGGTCAGGTGCTGCCTTACATCATCGCGCAGGTCGCCGGCGCGATCGTCGCGGCCTGGTTGCTCTATGTGATCGCGAGCGGTGCGCCCGGCTTCGATGTCACCAAGGGCTTCGCCTCCAACGGCTATGACGCGCACTCACCGGGCCATTACAGCATGGTGGCGTGCTTCATCACCGAGGTCGTGATGACCATGATGTTCCTGTTCATCATCATGGGATCGACCCACGGCAAGGCGCCGGCCGGCTTCGCGCCGCTCGCCATCGGCCTTGCACTGGTGATGATCCATCTCGTCAGCATTCCCGTCACCAACACCTCGGTGAACCCGGCGCGCAGCACCGGACCGGCGCTGTTCGTCGGTGGCTGGGCGCTGGGGCAGCTCTGGATGTTCTGGGTCGCGCCCTTGATCGGCGGTGCGCTCGGCGGCGTGATCTATCGCTGGCTCAGCGACGAGCCGGCCGGCGTCGTCGCCGGCGTCAAGACTGCGTGATCTGCGAATGGGGTCGTGGCTGCCACGATCCCATTTTCCATCGATGCGAAGCTCAAACGACGGCACTGAAGCGCGACGAAATCTCATCGCGCTTCGGTCGAATTACGGTTTGCGGGCCGGCGTCACTTCGGTGACGTGCCCCATCTTGCGGCCGGGGCGCGGCGTGCCCTTGCCGTACAGATGCACGGTGGCGCCGGGAACGGTGAGCCACTGCTCGTAACTCAGGATGTCGTCGCCGATCAGGTTGGTCATGGTGACCTCGCCGTGGCGCACCGGCTTGCCCAGCGGCCAGCCGGCGATCGCGCGGATGTGCTGCTCGAACTGTGAGATCGAGGCGCCGTCCAGCGTCCAGTGGCCGGAATTGTGCACGCGCGGCGCGATCTCGTTGACCAGCACCGTCGCTTTGCCGCCATTGCCGGGCACCACGAACAGCTCCACCGCAAGCACGCCGACATAGTCGAGCGCAGTGGCGATCTCTTCGGCGATCGCGCGCGCCTGTGCGGCGAGCTCCTCGGGAATCGCGGCCGGCGCGCGGGAGATCTTCAGAATATGGTCGCGGTGCTCGTTCTCGGTGACGTCGAAGCATTCGACGTCGCCGGAGGCGGAGCGGGCCGCGATCACCGAGATCTCGCGCTCGAACGGCACGAAGGCCTCGAGGATCGCCGACTTGGTGCCGAGATCGTCCCAGACCTGCTCGATGTCATCGCCTTGGCGGATGATGGCCTGGCCCTTGCCGTCATAGCCGAAGCGGCGGGTCTTGATCACCGCCGGCAGGCCGATGCGTTCGATCGCGGTGCGCAGCGTGGCGACCGAGGAAACGTCGGCATAATCGGCGGTGCCGATGCCGAGCTTGCTGACGAAATCCTTCTCGATCAGCCGGTCCTGCGTGGTCTCGAGGATCTTGTACGCGGGCAGCACCGGGCGGCGCGCGGCGAGCACCATCGCGGTCGCGGCCGGAACGTTCTCGAATTCATAGGTAACGACGTCGACATCGTTGGCGAACAGTTCGAGCGCCTCGACGTCGGCATATTCCGCGCAGGTCGCACCCTGCACCACGTCGAAGGCCGGCGAATCCGGATCGGGCGAAAACACCTGGCAGCGCAGCCCGAGGCGCGCTGCGGCCATCGCCAGCATCCGGCCCAATTGTCCGCCGCCGAGGATTCCAATGGTGTCGCCCGGCTTCAGCTTCACGAGGTTCGAAGCCGTCACGCCGTGCCCTCCGGATGCTCCGTGACCGCATCGGTCTGCTGCTTGCGCCAGGCCGCAAGCCGAAGCGCCAAAGCGGGATCGTTGAGCGCGAGCACGCTCGCCGCGAGCAACGCGGCATTGATCGCGCCGGCCTTGCCGATCGCGAGCGTCCCGACCGGGATGCCGGCGGGCATCTGCACGATCGAATAGAGCGAATCGACGCCGGACAGCGCCTTCGATTCGACGGGAACCCCGAACACCGGAAGCTCCGTCAGCGCGGCCGTCATGCCCGGCAGATGCGCGGCACCGCCGGCGCCGGCAATGATCACCTTATGGCCGGCCGCCTTGGCGCCCTTGGCGAAGGCATAGAGCCGATCCGGGGTGCGGTGGGCCGAAACGATGCGCGTTTCGCAGGCGACACCCAGCACAGCCAGGGTCTCGGCAGCATGGCGCATGGTTTCCCAGTCGGACTGGCTTCCCATGATGATGGCGATCGGAGCGGTCATCTCTTCAATTCTGTTCAGGAATCCAAAAGCATAGGCCGATTATAGGGGCGGCCCGGTTCTCATCCAAGGCGTGGCAAGGGAGTTAGAATGGACTATCCTGTCTTGGTGAATCCCGGCAAGCCTTCATAAGCAGGCCTCAACAAGGATGCGCATGAAGAAGAAGACGACGGCGGCCGCCTCCGGAGCCGCAAAGCGACGGAAAGGCGCGCCGGCGGCGCGTAAATCCGCACCGGGCAGAACCGGAACCAAGAGAACCGGAACCAAAAGAGCTGGAACCCAAGCGGCCGGAACCAAGGGGACTGGAACCAAAGGCGCTGGAGCCAAAGCGGCTGGAGCCAAGGCTTCGACCCGCGGCGCGGTAGCGCCCAGCGACAAATCCACGATCCGCAGGTTGCGGGCGCAGCTGGCACGGGCGCAGGCCCGGATCGAGGAGCTGCAAGCCTCGTCCGAGACCGATTTCCTGCTCGACATCCTGAACCGGCGCGGCTTCGAACGCGAGCTCATCCGTTCGCTGTCCTTCATCAAGCGCTACCAGGCCTCCGGCGCGTTGATCGTGCTCGACGTCGACCGCCTCAAGCCGATCAACGATGCCTTCGGGCACGCGGCTGGCGACGAGGTGCTGAAGGCGATCGTTGCCGCGATCTCGGACCAGGTGCGCGCCTCTGACGTGATCGGCCGTCTCGGCGGTGACGAGTTTGCGGTGCTGTTGTGGAATCTCAGCGAGATCGACGCGCGCGCCAAGGCGGCTGCGCTGGAAGAAGCGATCGATCGCCTGACCTTCGTGTTCCGCGGCAGCCGGGTCTCCGCCGGCGCCTCGGCGGGCGTTGCGATCCTCACCGCGCATTCCGATGCCGATCGGGTTCTCGATGAGGCCGACCGTGCGATGTATGTGCGCAAGGCGCAGCGGCGTCATGACTCCCAAGGGATTCCAGAGGATCCTGGAGGTTACAGCGCGCTCAGGTCTTCAGGCACATTGCCGTAGGCGCGCAACAGCTTGGCATCGCCGAATTCGCCGATCGCTGGATCGCCGGTGCGGCTGAACGCGACGGCGCCGATGCTGCCCGGCATCCGCGACATGGTCTCCGCCCGGCGCAGTGCGATCGCCGAGCTCTGACATTCCTCGGCGCTGCCGGCGACCGGCGAGCCGTCGTCGTCCTGCATGAAGGGCAGTGCCACGTAATAGGTCACGTCGGTCATTGCTTGCTCCCCTTGAGATCAGGCGGCGTCGCTCGCCGCGTCGCTCGCTACCTGGGTTCGCGCCGGTACGCAGCCGGCGGTAATCGCGGCCTGCAATTCCTCGAGCTCGGCTTCCAGATATTCGTTGGCCATGATCAGCGCCTTGATGGTGCTGCGCAGGTTGCCGTCGCACATCGCGATCGCCTGATCGCAGGCCTTCTCGTAATGGCTGTGCTCGGGCAGGGAAGGCGGTGCGGACATGGCGGAACTCCCTCGGATGGCAGGCGGCTGGATGGATATGTTCTCTTTTTGTTCTAAAGGAGTCAAGCGTGCATCACCACCCGCGCATCCGTTGCCGCGAACGTGAAGCCCGGCGTGATGCCGGCGAGGCGCTGTGGATGACGGGGAAAACCACGGGGCCGAGCTGAACCTCGGCCGGCGAACCGCGAGGCGTGCGCAACCGCCGGCGCGTCAGGCGATGATGTCGGGCGTGATCTGGTCTTCGATGAAGGCGATGCGATCGCGCAATTGCAGCTTCCGCTTCTTCAAGCGTTGCAGCATCAGGAGATCCGGCGCTGGCGACTGATGCAACGCGTCGATCGCGGCATCGAGGTCGCGGTGCTCTTGTTGCAGACGCGCAAGCTCGGCGAGGAGTTCACGCTCATCCTGATCGTTCATGGTTGTGTATTAACTGGTAAGCACGACGAGGTTGTTGCGGCCGAAGCAGCCGCTTACCGGAATATCCTCCCTGCGCGCGCGCCGCGCAAGCCGAACCGGTTCCACAGTCACGATTAGTTACAGATAAACCGAAATGCGTTCCTGCGGCATATCGCTTCTCCTATCGACAGCCCAATCCACTCGTGTACACTTGTTGGTCCGGATCGAACCTGAGGTTTAACGCACCGAGGAGTGTTCGCAATGGCAATACAGGCCCATCTCGTTGAGCTGGAGCGTAAACACAAAATACTCGAGAACGAACTGCACGAAGCACTCGTTCACCCCTCCGTAGACGACCTGCATATTTGCGAGCTGAAGCGCCGCAAGCTGATGGTCAAGGATCAGATCGAGCGGTTGAGACTTTCCGCCGGCGACACGGTCCACTAGGTCCCCGTAAATCAGCAAATAATCCTGACCTTTCACCGAGGGATGAACGCCGTGGCGCGCATCCCCCGGGAGGTCATGCTGCGTTTGCCAAGCTGTATCAGCGCCCTGCCAGCTCGCCGACGTGGTCGGCGACAGCGAGCGATGACGTCAGTCCGGGGGACTCGATCCCGAACAGGTTGATCAGCCCGGCGACGCCGTGATCGGCCGGGCCCTGGATCAGGAAGTCCTGGGTCGCGACCGCCGGCGGCACGATTTTGGGCCGGATTCCCGAATAGCTCGGCATCAGTGCCCCATCCGGCAGGGTCGGCCAGTATTTCCGGATCGCCGGATAGAACCGCTCGGCCCGATCAGGGTCGACGGCATAGTCGATGTGATCGATCCACTCGACGTCGGGGCCGAACCGCGCCTGTCCGGCCATGTCGAGCGTCAGGTGGACGCCGAGCCCGCCCGGCTCGGGCACCGGATAGATCAGGTGCGAGAACGGCGCCTTGGCGCTGCAGCTGAAATAATTGCCCTTGGCCAGATATGCCGTTGGAATCAATTCGATCGGCATGCCCTCGATGCTGCGCGCGACCGCCGTTGCGCCGAGGCCGGCGGCGTTGACCAGCAGGTCGCAGGCGAGCGTCATCGGCGCCGCACCGCCGGCCTCGATCTCGAACCCGTCAGCGGTGACCCTGGCGTGGAGCAGCGGTGTGTGGAAGGCGAAGGCCGCTCCGGCTGCCTCGGCGTCGCCGCGGAGCGCCAGCATGTAGGCATGGCTGTCGATGATCCCGGTGGAGGGCGACAGCAGCGCCGCGTCGCAGTTCAGCGCCGGCTCGAGCGCGCGTGCCGCCTCGCCCGACAACAGCTGCATGTCGTCGACGCCATTCGCCGCGGCATGGGCGCGGATCGACTGCAGCTTTTCGGTCTCCGCAGGTGTGGTGGCGACGATCAGCTTGCCGCAATTCCTGTGCGGAATGCCGTGCTCGGCGCAGTAGCGGTAGAGCGCCCGCTTGCCGCTGACGCACATCCGCGCCATCAGGCTGCCGGCGCGGTAGTAGATGCCGGCATGGATCACCTCGCTGTTGCGTGACGAGGTCACCGTGCCGATCGCCTCAGTCTCTTCGATCACAATCACTTCGCGGCCGGCCTGTGCCAGCCTCCGCGCCACGGCGAGGCCGATCACCCCCGCACCGACGATCACGCAATCAACCCTGTCCATCTCGTCCTTCAGGTCCGCACATTTCCGCGCAGCAACGATGCCGCCAACATCGTTCAGCCGATCCGATCGCTTTCTGCAAGTGCTTGGGCCATCTCAAATAGTCGGGGAGCCATGCCTCGTTAGTGGAGCATTAATCATGTCAGGGCAATTGCCGTGAATTAAGTCGCATTGTCCAGTTGCATCAGTACGCGTTTACCCGATCCAAACCGCCGGAGCCGGACACTCGCCCGAGAAATCTTCGGGTGATCGATGGCTGGCAGGAAGTGGCAGGCGGGCGGGAAGAATTCGATTCCGGCAAGGGCCGTGCTTTGCCTGATCGCTGCCGTCGTGCCGCACGGTGCGGCCCGGGCCGCCTCCGATGCCTTCGCGCCGTCGACCTATCTCGGTGACCTCGATCCCGGCGTGGTCTGGGAGCTCCTGATCGGGAGCGTGGTGGTCGCGTCCTTTCTCGGCGCGATCGGGCTCTGGGTCCTCTCGGCCCTGCGCAAGGCCAAGCGCGCGCAATTGCGGCGCAACGCCTTCGTGTCGTCGGCCCTCAACCATCTGAACCAGGGCGTGGTGATGACCGATGCGCGCGAGCGCATCGTGTTCTGCAACGACCGCTATCTCGACATCTACGGCCTGTCGCGTTCCGATATCAGGCGCAACATGACCGGCACCGAGCTGCTGGAGCTGCGCCGCGACCGCGGCGTGCTCGACGTCAGCGCCGAGGACTTCTTTGCCCGGGCCGCTTTGCCCGAGGGGCTGATCACCGAGCTGCCGGGCGGCAGGTCGGTGCTGGTGAAATATTTTCCGCTGCCGAACGGCGGCTCGGTCGCGACCCATCTCGATTGCACCGACCAGCGCAAGCTGTCGCGCAAGCTCGCCTCGACCACGCAATTCCTGGAGTCGGTGCTCGACAACGTCCCGGTCTGCGTCGCGGCCAAGAACATCGAGGACGGCCGCTACATCTTCGCCAACCGCGCGTTCGAGCGCTTCTCGCGGTTCTCGCGCGATCACATCGTCGGCAAGCGCGCCGACGAGATATTCCGCCCCGAGACCGCGCTCAGCATCGACACCGCCGACCGCGCGGCGCTGGACGCGCCGGAAGGCTATCACCGCAGCGAGTTCTTCGTCGAACGCGGCTCGGAGAAGCGCATCCTGGCGTCCAACCGGGTGATCGCCCGCAACGAAGCCGGCGAGCCGGAATTCCTGATCGCATTGTTCGAGGACGTCACCGACCGCCGCTCGCTGTCGCGCGAGCTCGAGAACAACAAGAAATTCCTCGAGCTCGTGGTCGACAACATCCCGGTCTCGCTGATCGTGCAGCGCGTCACCGACGGCCGCTACCTCCTGGCCAACCGCAGCGCCGAGACCATCCTCAATCGCCGCCGCGAGGACGCCGCCGGTCTCACCGCTTCCGACATCTTCAACGCGCGCGAAGCCAAGCTGATCGTCGCCCGCGACGAGGCTGCGATCAGGAAGCGCAGCATGATCGCCGAGGAGCATCCGATCTCGACCAAGGACGGCCTGCGGCTGTTCCTGACCCGCCGCATGACCGTGCTCGACGACCATGGCGAGCCGCAATATCTGATCAAGACCCATGAGGACGTCACCGACCGGCGCCAGACCGAGTCGCGCATGGCGCACATGGCCTATCATGACGGCCTGACCGATCTGCCGAACCGCGCCGCCTTCCTGCAGGCGCTGACCCAGATGATCGAGGCTTGCGACGGCACCGACGAGGAGTTCGCGGTGCTCTGCGTCGACCTCGACGGGCTGAAGGAGATCAACGACGCCTACGGCCATGCGATGGGCGACAAGGTGCTGATCGAAGTCGCACAGCGCTTGCAGAACGTGGCGCGCGGCGGCGTGGTGGCGCGGCTGTCCGGCGACGAATTCGGCCTCATCATCGACGGCAAGCAACCCGCCGCCGGCATCGCGCTGGCCGAGCAGGCCGCCGAGGCGCTCGGGCAGGACTTCGCGATCGACGGCAAGTCGGTGCGGACCGGGCTGACCGCCGGGATCGCTGTGTTCCCGCACAATGGGTCCGACGCGGCCTCGCTGCTGGCCAATTCCGGCGCGGCGCTGTTCCGCGCCAAGGCGAAGTCGCGCGGCACGATCTCGATCTTCGAGCCTGAGATGGACCAGCAGATCCGCGATCGCCGCGTGCTGCACCAGGAACTGTCGGTCGCGATCAAGAACGGCGAATTGTCGCTCTACTACCAGCCGCAGGCGGCAGCGGGCGGGAGCGTGGCGAGCAGCCAGATCATCGGTTTCGAGGCGCTGGCGCGCTGGCACCATCCGGTGCGCGGCTTCGTGCCGCCGAGCGACTTCATTCCGCTCGCGGAAGAAAGCGGCCTGATCGTCGAGATGGGCGAATGGATCCTGCGCGAAGCCTGCCGGGAGGCGGCCTCCTGGGCCGTTCCGATGCAGATCGCGGTGAACCTGTCGCCCGCGCAATTCACCCATGGCGACCTCGTCGGCCTGGTCCATTCGATCCTGCTCGAGACCGGGCTGACGCCCGACCGGCTCGAGCTGGAAATCACCGAAGGCGTGCTGATCGAGGATTTCGACCGCGGCCTGTCGCTGCTGCGGCGGCTGAAGGCGCTCGGCGTCCGCATCTCGATGGACGATTTCGGCAGCGGCTATTCCTCGCTGAGCTACCTGCAGGCGTTTCCGTTCGACAAGATCAAGATCGACCGCGCCTTCGTCATCAATCTCGGCCGCAATCCGCAATCGGCCGCGATCGTGCGCGCGGTCATCGATCTCGGACACGGCCTCGAAATGTCGATCGTCGCCGAAGGCGTCGAGACCGAGGCGCAACTCGGCTTCCTCGCCGAAGAGGGCTGCGACGCGGTGCAGGGCTATCTGATCGGCCGGCCGGCCCCGATCGGTCAATTTGCCGCGCTGGTCGGCGGCGACCGGCTTGCCGAAACCGTGCGCAGAGCCGGGTAAATCGGCCTGAACCGTCGGATCGGCCCGGTCGGCCGTGCTTGCCATCCCTTGCACGTCCGGTTACCGTCGAACCACCACATCATTTCGGCCGAGAAAGGAGGGCTGCGTCGTGGCGAGATCTAGCGATCCCCATCTCAAGCGTGGCCCCGTCAACGCCCTGCAAATGCGTTTGCAGGGCTGACCGGAAACTCGGCTAAAATCTCTTCCTGGTCTGCCCTTCGTGGCCGTGCGGCGTCGAACGTTTGAGCGTTCGCGCCTGCACTTAAATCCCTCGCCGCGCTTCGACACGCACATCCCATGATGGCTGGATGCCTCGGGATGATGCCGTGATTGCCGGCAAGACCAGAGACTTGATCGTGACCCTCATCAATGTCCGCAATCTCGGCGTGACGCTGAACGCGCCGCTGTTTTCCGAACTGAATTTCGTCGTCAATGCCGGCGATCGGATCGGGCTCGTGGCCGCCAACGGCCGCGGCAAGTCCACGCTGCTGCGCTGTATCGCAGGCAGCATGGAGCCCAATGAAGGCGACATCGCCCGCTCCCGCGGACTGACCGTCGGCCATGTCGAGCAGGATGCGCCGGTAAGGCTCATGGATACGCCGTTCCATGCCGCCGTGCTCGAGGCGCTTCCTGCTGGGCAACGCGAGAGCGAGAGCTGGCGGGTCGACGTCGCCCTGCAATCGCTCGAGGTGCCCGAGGAGCTGTGGGCGCGACCGCTGAAGCAATTGAGCGGCGGCTGGCTGCGGCTTGCGCTGCTCGCCCGCGTGCTGGTGACCGAGCCCGATGTGCTGCTGCTCGACGAGCCGACCAACCATCTCGACCTCGCCAAGATCGGCCGGCTCGAGGCCTGGCTGAATGGGCTGCCGCGCGAGATGCCGGTGGTGATCGCAAGCCACGATCGCGCCTTTCTCGACGCGACCACCAACCGGACGCTGTTCCTGCGCCCGGAACGGTCGCAGCTGTTCGCGTTGCCCTACAGCGCGGCGCGCGCGGCGGTCGACGAATTCGATGCCTCGGACGAGCGGCGCTATCAGCGCGACATGAAGGCCGTCCGGCAACTCCGGCAGCAGGCCGCGAAGCTCAACAATCTCGGCATCAATTCCGGCAGCGACCTTCTGCTGTCGAAGACCAGGCAGCTGAAGCAGCGCGCCGAGAGACTGGAGGAGGCCGCGAAACCGGCGCACATGGAACGCTCGGCCGGCACGATCAGGCTCGCCAACCGCGACACCCATGCCAAGGTTCTGATCCGGCTGAATGACGCCGCGATCGCCACGCCCGACGGCAGGCCGCTGTTCAGGATCAGCCAGCAGTTCATCTGCAAGGGCGACCGGATCGCGCTGCTCGGGCCGAACGGCGCCGGCAAGACCCGGTTCGTCGCGGCGCTGCGGCTGGCGATCGAGCGCCCGGCGGCGGCAATGGCCGAAATCAGGGCCACCGAGTCGCTGGTGCTCGGCTATTGCGATCAGGCGTTGGCCGATCTCGCAGATAGCGACACGCCGATGCGGATGCTGACGCGGCGCTTCGAGGTCGGTGATCAGCGTGCGCGCGGCCTGCTCGCCGGTGCCGGCCTCTCGATCGAGATGCAGGGCCGCCCGATCGGGCAGTTGTCGGGCGGGCAGAAGGCCCGGCTCGGCATGCTGGTGCTGCGGCTGACCCAGCCGAACTTCTATCTGCTCGACGAGCCGACCAACCACCTCGACATCGAGGGCCAGGAGACGCTGGAGGAGGAACTGATGCAGCAGCAGGCCAGCTGCCTGTTGGTGTCGCACGACCGGCAGTTCGTGCGGACGGTCGCCAATCGGTTCTGGGTGATCGAAGGCAGGAAGCTGATCGAGGTCGATGGACCGGAACATTTCTTTGCATCGGCGACCTAGAACGAGATGAGTTTGCCTCCAATCGCGCGGCGGACCCCGCTTCACCTCGCCCCGCGTGCGGGGAGAGGCGTAGGCCGCCTTCGGCGGCCGTTCTCAAGAACGCCGAAGCAGAGCTTCGGCTATGACGCATCGTTAGATGCGTTCCGGGTGAGGGGGAGTCTCCGCAAATGCAGCTATCACCGTGTACGCGGAGACGGCCCCTCTCCCCGTAAGAACGGGGAGAGGGAGCGCAGCGTCGCGGTCGCTGCTCAACTTAATCTCATCGCGCTTTAGGCGCGGTCACGCATTTTTCGTGCGAGCACATCTTCCGTTCGCATTCAAATGCGATAGGCGTTGGGCATGGCGGACTATGACGTCGCGATCATCGGCGGTGGCCTCAACGGCACGAGCATTGCGCGTGACGCGGCCGGCCGCGGCCTCCGCGTGATCCTGCTGGAGCAGGGCGATCTCGGCTCCGGCGCCTCGCAGGCCTCGCCACGGCTGGTCCACGGCGATCTCGCCGGGCTGGAGCGGCGCGAGTTCTTCCGCGTTCGTCGGATGCTCAGGGAACGCGATGTGTTGCTGCGCATCGCGCCGCACCTGGTGCGGCCGGCGCGCTTCGCGATCCCCGTGCATGCCGGGGAGCGGCCGCCCTGGCAATTGCGGACGTTGCTGCTGCTCTACGAGCGGTTGGCATCCCGCAGCGGCCTGCCGCGCTCGACGACGCTCGATGTCACGCACCATCCAGTCGGCAATGCGCTGAAGCGGCCGTTCGGAACCGCGTTCGAATATTCCGACTGCGTCGTCGACGATTCCCGGCTCGTGGTGCTCAATGCGGTCGATGCCGCGGCGCGCGGCGCCGATATCCGCACCGGCGCGCGCGTGACCCGGGCCGAGCGTGGCGAGACCTGGCGGCTGA
>NZ_JACMYK010000165.1 GCF_020889785.1 Bradyrhizobium acaciae | reverse complement strand
GGCTCGGGCTCGCTGCGGGAGCGGGCGATGCTGATGGCGCCTGGGCAGGGGCCGGGCTGGCCAGTGCGATCGCGGCCAAAGGGAGCAGTGCGACCAGGGCGGCGCGGAGCGTGTTGATACGGTTCATTCGGTATTCTCCATCCCCTTCCTCGGACGGCCGCTCGATCTGTCCCGGCGCGCGGTCCGCGAGGTGCGATAGTCCTAACACGCGAGTTCTGCATTCGTCCCATGACAGATGTGTCATAGCCGCCTGCGGACTGGCCAACAGGCCACCACTCGCCATATAACCGGGCAGAATTTAGGAAAATCGATGAGCGCGCTCGCCAATCACGCATTCGCCAAGATGAACGGCATCGGCAACGAGATCGTCGTCGTCGACCTGCGCGATTCCGAGGCACAAGGTCGGGCAGTGGTCTCGGCGGCGGAGGCGCGCGCCGTGGCCTCGCCGGCCGGAGCGCCCTATGACCAGCTGATGGTGCTGCAGCCGCCGCGGCTCGACGGCACCGAAGCCTACATCACGATCTACAACAATGACGGCTCGGAGGCCGGGGCCTGCGGCAACGGCATGCGCTGCGTGGTGCGGCGGATCTTCGAGAAGACCGGCCAGACATCGGCGACGTTCCAGACCCGCGCCGGCCTGCTCAATTGCTGGCAGGGGCCGGCGCCCGATCTCTACACCGTCGACATGGGCGCGCCGAAGTTCGGTTGGCAGGACATTCCGCTGGCCGAGGAATTTCGCGACACCCGCTACATCGAGCTGCAAGTCGGGCCGATCGACAATCCGGTGCTGCATTCGCCCTCGGTGGTCTCGATGGGCAATCCGCATGCGATCTTCTGGGTCGATGATGTCAATGCCTACGACCTCGAACGTTTCGGGCCGTTGCTGGAAAACCATCCGATCTTCCCGGAACGCGCCAACATCACGCTCGCCCATATCGTCGATCGCGACCACATCACGATCCGCACCTGGGAGCGCGGCGCCGGTCTCACCAGGGCGTGCGGCTCGGCCGCCTGCGCGACCGCGGTTGCGGCGGCGCGGCTGAAGCGTGCCAACCGCATCGTCGAGGTCACGCTGCCCGGCGGCAAGCTCGGCATCGAGTGGCGCGAGCGCGACGATCACGTACTGATGACCGGCACCGCCGATTTCGAATATGAGGGCCGCTTCGATCCGGCGCTGTTCGCCAGCGTCGCTTAGCCGTCATGGGCGTCGACGTCGTCACCTTTGGCTGCCGCCTCAATTCATTCGAATCCGAAGTGATTCGCCGCGAAGCGGAGCAGGCGGGGCTTTCCGACACCATCGTCATCAACAGCTGCGCCGTCACCAACGAGGCGGTGGCGCAGGCGCGGCAGTCGATCCGTAAGCTGAAACGCGAACGGCCCACGGCGCGCATCGTGGTCACCGGCTGCGCGGCGCAGACGCAAAGTCAGATGTTTGCCGACATGGCCGAGGTCGATCGCGTCGTCGGCAATGACGAGAAGATGCGCGGTGCCGTCTGGCAGACGGCGCGCTCAGCGCTCGCAGCGCCGTTTGGCATCGATGCGAGCGAGAAAGTCGCGGTCGCCGACATCATGGCGGTGACCAAGATGGCGCCGCATCTGTTCGACGGCTTCGAGCGCGGGCTGCCCCGGGTGTTCGTGCAGGTGCAGAACGGCTGCGACCATCGCTGCACCTTCTGCATCATCCCCTACGGCCGCGGCAATTCGCGCTCGGTGCCGATGGGCGCGGTGGTCGATCAGGTCCGCGCGCTGGTCGAGCGGGGCCATGCCGAGATCGTGCTGACCGGCGTCGATCTCACGAGCTATGGCGCCGATCTGCCTGGCGCACCGAAGCTCGGCCAGTTGACCCGGCAGATCCTTCGCCATGTGCCCGAGCTGAAGCGGTTACGCATCTCGTCGATCGATTCGATCGAGGCCGACCGCGACCTGCTCGATGTCATCGCCGGCGACGCGCGACTGATGCCGCATCTGCATCTGTCGCTGCAGTCCGGCGACGATATGATCCTGAAGCGGATGAAGCGCAGGCACTCACGCCGGGATGCGATCGATTTCTGTGCGCAGCTGCGCCGGTTGCGGCCGGACATCGCGTTCGGCGCCGACATCATCGCGGGCTTCCCGACCGAAACCGAGGAGATGTTCGCACGCTCGCTCGATCTGGTCGAGGAATGCGATCTCACCTTCCTGCACGTGTTTCCCTATTCGAAGCGCCCGGGCACGCCGGCCGCGCGGATGCCGCAGATTGCGGGAAGGGCGATCAAGGAGCGCGCGAAGCGATTGCGGTCGGCAGGCGAGGCTGCGCTGCTGCGGCGGCTCGCTGCCGAAGTCGGCGCGACGCGCGAGGTACTGATCGAGAGCGAGCGGCAAGGCCGCACCGAACATTTCCTGCCGGTCGCAATCGATGGCGATGTGCCGGGCGCGGTGCGGCGGCTCACCGTGACAGGACATGACGGCGCGCGTCTCGTTGCATCGGACCGCTGAGACTTCATCTCCGTCGTCCTGGCGAAAGCCAGGACCCATTACCCCAATCGGTCATTGTTGTGCGACGCTCGGGCCACGATCCCGTTCATGATCCAGTGCGGCGGTTATGGGTCCTGGCTTTCGCCAGGACGACGCGTGGGAAGAGCCGTGGACTCACGCTGATCCACCCGCACGCGGGTGATGACACGGAACGAGCTGTTTGACAGGTTAAAGCAGAACCAATCCCGCGCGTGACGCGCTCAGTGCGCGCGTCCGCCGGGCCTTGCAGGCTGCGCCGCGCGAACCTGCCAGAAGCGCAGCAGGCGATCGGCGTTTTCGCGGGTCAGTTTCGTGAACTGGCTCTTCGCATTGGCGAGCTCGACGGGTCCCATGGAGCCGGTCGTATAGCGGCATTCCATCACCGCGGCGGTGGTCTCCCAGCTCAGGCCTGCCGCGCGGCACGGCACCAGCAGGCCTTCACTGCGCAGGCTTTGCATCAGGGAGCGGATCACCTCGATGCTCGACGGCGCAAGGTCCGCCAGCGCAACGATGGTCTCTTCATATTTTCGCTGCCTGGCGAAGCCGAGCAGGGCGGCCTCGTCGAGTTCGCCGCTGTCCTTCAGCCTTGCGACGAGGCGCCTGGCCGCGGTGAAATCGCGGACCTGCGACATGTCGCGCTCGACGCCGGCGGCGACCGCGGCGATCGCGTGCCGGATCTCCTCGAACAGATATGGCGGGGCGCGCTCCAGCAAGCGGCCGCGAACTTCTTCCGTTGCGTCGCGCAGGAGCTGAAGGCGGAGCTCCGGGGGCAGATCCGCGCGAATGCCGGTCTGGACTGCGAGGGCTGGATCGTGCTCCGCCTGCGCGAGGATGACGGCAAATCCACCCGGCGACAGCTTGGCGCCGGGATTGCTGACCAGGCGGTGGCTCACGCTCGGAAAGCTGCGGGCCAATAGCGCGTCGGTGACGACTTCCTTGAGCCACCAGCGGCCGGCGACGGCGAGCAGATGCTGCTCGCTCTTGGTCTGCGCGATCTCGACCAGGTCGTCCGCGCTAAGCCGCGACGACTCCTGAAGGATCGGCCGAGCGATCCTGATCTCGTCATTGCCGGCGAGACGGCGAATGATCGCGGGCGGTGCCTGGGCGACCGGTGCCAGCTGCTCGCTGATGTCGGTGAGCGCCATCCGGGCGCTGATGTCGGCGAGCGCCCGCAACTCGATGGTCTTCACCAGGCGCTCGAGCACGTTGTCGAACAGCTCGACCTGCTCGCTGTTGAAGCTGCCGGCGGATGCGAGGAAGAGGCTGGTGACGCGCTTCGCCGTGGCCAGGCATTTTTCGGCGGAGCCGGCGCGTATCGCGGCTTCGACCTCGTCGGCAATTGCTTGCCCGTCATTCAGCATTGCTCGTCCTGAGCCCGTCCCGATTGCTTGTTCTAAGCCAGCTTGCAGCTCTATCGGGCTTACCTGAACGTTTCGTAAGGATAATGCTCCGTAGAATCCCCTAGGCTACTCGCCGTTCCAGCCGCAGGCCTTCAGCCGCTCCTGCATGTGCGGGGGCGCCGGCGCGACGACATGCACAGGCTCCTTGTTGCGGGAGATCGGGATGCCAATTTCGCGGGAATGCAGGTGCAGGGTCGGCTCGCCGAAGCGCGGACCATTGCCATAGATATTGTCGCCGACGATCGGCCAGCCCATCGCCGACGAATGCACCCGGAGCTGATGGGTGCGGCCGGTGACCGGCTCCATCGCGAGCCAGGCGAGCCCGTTGCCGCGTCCCAGCACCTTCCAGTTGGTGATGGCTTTCTGGCCATCCGGGTCCGGCTTCTGCCACCAGCCGCGCTCGGCGTTGAGCCGGCCGAGCGCCATGTCGATGGTGCCTTCATCCTCGGTGGGGCCGCCCTCGACCACGGTCCAATAGGTCTTCGCGATCTTGCTGTGCTTGAACAACAGCCCGAGCGAGGCGGTCGCCTTGCGGTGGCGTCCCAGGACGAGGCAGCCGGAGGTGTCCTTGTCCAGCCGATGCGCCAGCACCGGCGGCCGCGGCAGGCCGAACCGCAACGCGTCGAAGGAAGCTTCCAGATTGGGGCCGCCTTTGGGGCCGCGATGCACCGGCAGACCGGCCGGCTTGTCGATGACCAGCATCAGCCCGTCGCGGTGGAGCACCCGCGCAAGGATTTCTTCCGCGGTCAATTGGTGAACATCGATCAATTCGTCGAGACTTTCGTTTGTGAGCCGAAACGGCTAACACACCCGCGCCATGAACGATACCACTGCGGGAACTCCCAAACAGAGCTGGTGGCAGCGGCTGAAAGGCGGCCTGAAGCGGACCTCGAGTTCGATCGGGACCGCGGTCGCCGACCTCGTCACCAAGCGCAAGCTCGATTCGGCCATGCTCGACGACATCGAGGATGTGCTGCTGCGCGCCGATCTCGGCACCGATGTCGCGGTCCGCATCGCGGAGGCGGTCGGCAAGGGCCGTTACGACAAGGCGATCTCCGCCGACGAGGTCAAGGACGTCGTCGCGACCGAGGTCGAGAAGGTGCTGGCGCCTGTGGCGAAGCCGCTCGAGATCGATGGCTCGAAGCAGCCGTTCGTCATCCTGGTGGTCGGCGTCAACGGCTCCGGCAAGACCACGACGATCGGCAAGCTGTCGGCGAAATTTGCCGCCGAGGACCGCAAGGTCATGCTGGCCGCAGGCGACACCTTCCGTGCCGCCGCGATCGAGCAGCTCAAGGTCTGGGGCGAGCGTACCAAGTCGCCGGTGATCGCGGGCGCCCAGGGCTCGGATTCGGCAAGCCTCGCCTTCAGCGCGCTGACCGCTGCGAAGGAACAGCAGCGCGACGTGCTGCTGATCGACACGGCGGGGCGCCTGCAGAACAAGTCGGAGCTGATGAACGAGCTTGAAAAGGTCGTGCGCGTCATCAAGAAGGTCGATGCGTCGGCGCCGCACGCGGTGCTGCTGGTGCTCGATGCCACCGTGGGACAAAATGCGCTGTCGCAGGTCGAGGCGTTTCATCGTACGGCAGGCGTCACCGGCCTCGTGATGACCAAGCTTGACGGCACGGCACGGGGCGGCATCCTTGTCGCGCTGTCGGAGAAGCACAAGCTGCCGGTGCATTTCATCGGCGTCGGCGAAGGCGTCGAGGATCTCGCACCCTTCACGGCGAAGGATTTTGCCAAGGCGATTGCCGGGATCGAGTAATTCATCCTTCGAGGCGCGCGCAGTGCGCGCTCCTCCAGCAACAACGGCAAAGCCGTTGTGCAGGGATGACGGTGGGATACGAAAGGTCGTCATCCTGAGGAGGCGCGAAGCGCCGTCTCGAAAGATGGCCAAGACACGAGTTCACAAGACACGAGTTCAATGGACTGAATTGATGGACAAGACCCAGCCGCATCCGCTGTTCAAGCTTGCAACCGAACTCGGGCCGCTGCTCGTGTTCTTTGTCGCGAACGCCAAGTACCATCTGTTCGTCGCCACCGGCGCGTTCATGGTGGCGATCGTCGCGGCGATGATCGCGTCCTATGTGGTGACCAGGCACGTGCCGATCATGGCGATCGTGACCGGCGTGATCGTGCTTGTTTTCGGCACCCTGACGCTGGTGCTGCACGACGAGACCTTCATCAAGGTCAAGCCGACCATCATCTATGGCCTGTTCGCGGCCGTGCTCGGCGGCGGCCTGCTGTTCGGCCGCTCTTTCATCGCGGTCATGTTCGACCAGATGTTCAATCTGACGCCGCAGGGCTGGCGCATCCTCACCATGCGCTGGGCGCTGTTCTTCGCCGGCATGGCCATCCTCAACGAGATCGTCTGGCGCACGCAGACCACGGATTTCTGGGTGAACTTCAAGGTGTTCGGCGTGACGCCGCTGACCATGATCTTCGCCATTGCCCAGATGCCGCTGACCAAGCGCTATCACCTCGAGCCGGTGTCGTTGGAGACCAGCGAGGCGGACGCCGGTGACCTGCGGAAGTAGATCGAAACGCAGCGCGGGCGATTGCGCCGCGCTGCGTTCGAGGTCTCGGAGATCAATTCTTCAGTGATCAGCTTTTCTGCTTGGCGATGATCTTGTCCTTGATCTTGTCGTAGGTCGCCTGCGGCAGGATGTTCTTCTGCACCAGCTCATCCTTGCCCTTGTAGGGGCGCCCCTTGATGATCGCGGCCGAGTAGGCCTTGCCGACACCGGGCAGCGCGTCGAGCTGGTCGGCGGTGGCGCTGTTGACGTCGAGCAGGTCGTCCTTGGCCATCCCCGTCGTCTTCGCGTCGGGGGTCACAGCCTTCGGCGCGGGAGCCGTCTTGTTGACTTCCGATTTGGTGGCGGGCGTGGCCGGCTGAACGCCTTGGGCCATCGACGGCGTCGCCGTCAGCATGCCGAGCGTGAGTGCGGTGGCGAGAAGTGAAGCGAGTGTGGTCTTGCGCATATGTCCCCTCCAGAGAAACGTTGATGTCAACGCTGCTGAGTTGGGGTTGCGTTCGTGGCGTTGCCGTGGCCGCGAAATGAACCGCAGATAAATGCGACGCAGTATTTTGTCGCAGGCATTTCGCTCGTCATTCAGCCGCGGTTCACAGCACCGCTGAATGACGATGCGCTTACTGTCCGGCGTGCAACGCCTTCTCGATCTCGGCCTTCAGCACACTGTTGACGTTGTCAGGCGTCACCGGGCCGACCAGCTTGTAGACGATCGTGCCCTCGCGTCCGACCAGGAAGGTCTCGGGCACGCCGTAGACGCCCCATTCGATCGAGGCTCGGCCGTTGCCGTCGACACCGACGATGCCGAACGGATTGCCGTAGCGGCCGAGGAAGCGCCGCGCGTTCTCGGGCGAGTCCTTGTAGTTGATGCCGATGATCTGGAAGCGCTTGTCTCGGCCGAGCTCGGTCAGCAGCGGCGCCTCGTCATGGCAGGGCACGCACCAGGATGCCCAGACGTTGACGATTGAGACCTTGCCTTTGAAGGCCGCGGGATCGAGGCCGGGGACGGGCGCGCCGTCCTTCACGAGGCCGTCGAGCGCGGGCAGGACGGTCTGCGGCGCCGGCCGGCCGATCAGCGCCGACGGAATCTTGGAGGGATCGCCGCCATAGAGCCGCAGCAGGAACAGTCCGGCGAGTCCGAGGAAAACCACCAGCGGCAGCACCACCAGCAGGCGGCGGGCTTGCGGCGGGCTGTTGGTCGCCTGGTCGCTCATCGGATATCCGCCGCGCTGCGGCCGGAGCGGCGGGTGACGCCGCTGGCCTCGATCTCCTTGAGGCGCGCCTGCTGGCGGCGATAGTCGGCGATGATCCAGACGATCAACCACAGCACGACGGCTGCGACCAGCGCATAGGACGTCACGATGAAAGACGTGTAGGGACCAAGCGACATCGTGTCACGCCGCTCCGATTTCTTTTGGACCGGCACCCGCTTCGCTGGTGAACGCGACGCGGCTGGCCTGCATCATCTGCAGGTTGCGCACACGCCGGCGCAGGATCTCGTTGCGCATCGCCGCCAGATGCAGCGTGACGAACAGCAGCGAAAACGCGATCGCCATCACCAGCAGCGGCCACAGGAACGCCTTGTCGAGCGTCGATCCGCCCATCCGGATCACGGATGCCGGCTGATGCAGCGTGTTCCACCAGTCGACCGAGAACTTGATGATCGGGATGTTGATCGCGCCCACAAGGGTGAGGACGGCAGCAGCCCTTGCCGCGCGCGACGGGTCCTCCACCGCGCGCCACAAAGCCATCAGGCCGAGATACATCAGGAACAGGATCAGCACCGAGGTCAGGCGGGCATCCCATTCCCAATAGGTGCCCCACATCGGCCGGCCCCACAGCGAGCCGGTGACGAGCGCAAGGAAGGTGAAGGCGGCGCCGATCGGCGCGGCGGCTTTCGCGGCGACGTCGGCGAGCGGATGCCGCCAAACCAGGGTGCCGAGCGCGGCCACGCTCATGACGCTCCAGACGAACATCGACAGCCACGCATTCGGCACGTGGATGAACATGATCTTGACCGTGGCGCCCTGCTGGTAATCGTCGGGCGCCATCGCCGACTGGTAGAGCCCGATCGCGAGCAGGATCGCGGTCATGGCCGCCAGCCATGGCAGGATGCGCGCGGTCAGCGCCAGAAACCTGGTCGGATTGGCGAGGTCGGTCAGCGTCTCGGTCAGCTTCATGGCACCCTGATAGTCGTCCGCTGTGAGCGAGGCAATCGGCCGAACTGCCCTCGGCGAGATTTGATCAATCCAGCCCGTGCCGCAGGCTCGCCGCGGCGGCAAATGGGCCGATCACGAGGCTCGCCAGCGACAGCGCACAGAGGATCGAGAACGGTGTTCCAAAAGACAGGGGACCCGAGATCGCCGCCTGCGAGGCCGCAACCCCGAAGATCAGCACCGGGATCGACAGCGGCAGCACCAGCACCGCCAGCAGCAGTCCGCCGCGATGCAATGTCACCGCCAATGCCGCTCCGATCATGCCGGTGAAGGTCAGCGCCGGTGTTCCCGCCAGCAGGGTCGCTGCGACCGCAAGCGTCGCTGTGCCGTCGAGATTGAGCAGCAGGCCGAGGATGGGTGTGGCGATGATCAGCGGCAGCCCGGCGGCGAGCCAATGCGCCAGCGCCTTGGCGGCGCAGGCGAGTTCCAGCGGCGTTCGGCTCATCACAATGAGGTCGAGCGAGCCGTCCTCATGGTCGGCGGTGAACAGGCGGTCGAGGGTGAGCAGGCTCGCCAGCAGCGCGCCGAGCCAGAGGATGGCGGGGCCGAGCCGCGACAGCAGCGCCAGGTCCGGACCCACCGCGAACGGCATCAACACCGTGACGGTCAGGAAGAACAGCACCCCGATCAGCGCGCCGCCGCCGACGCGCAGCGCGATCCGGATGTCGCGGCGGATCAACGCGGCAAGGGCGCTCATGTAAGAAATCCACGTTGCAGGAAGCGTCCAAAATCTTGCCGCGTGCGCGCTGCGCTCCCTCCCCCCTTGCGGGGGAGGGCGGGGGAGAGGGGTGGCCCCGGGCGAGATGTTTGACGCGGGCGTGGCTCCTTCAATCTCGACCCTGCTTCCTGGAGGCGTCGACAGACAGAATCCGTCGTGTGGCACCCCTCTCCCTGACCTCGAGAGCGATCTTCGCTCGCCTCGGACCCCGCAAGGGAGGAGGGGACGGAGAGAGCGCGGCAAAGTAGCGGGGAAGTTCGTCGTCTCATGCCGCGCCCCCCATCCGCAGGTCACGTGCATCGATGCCGAGCGGCAGATGCGTCGCCGCGACGATCAGGCCGCCGCTGGCGAGATGGTCGCGCATCAGGCCGATGAACATCTCCTGTCCTGCTGCGTCGAGTGCCGAGGTCGGCTCGTCCAGCAGCCAGACCGGCCGGCGCACCGAAAGCAGGCGCGCGATCGACAGGCGGCGGCACTGGCCGGCAGAGAGGTAGGCCGCCGGCAGATGCGCTGCATGGTCGAGCGCCACGGCGGCGAGGCAGCGGTCCGCGTCCAGGGTGTCGCCACCGAGGAATTCCCGCCAGAAGGAAAGATTTTCCATAACGCTCAGCGCCGGCTTCAGGGCGTCGCGGTGGCCGAGGTAGTGGGCCTGTTCGGGCAGGCTGAGCTCGGCGTCGCCGCCTTCCAGTGCGATCGACCCTTCGGCTGGAGCCAGCAGCCCGGCGAGGACCCGCAGCAGCGAGGTCTTGCCCGCGCCGTTGGGGCCGGTGACGGCGAGCGCCTCGCCAGACGTGGCCGACAGATCGAGGCCGGAAAACACCTCGCGCCCACCGCGCACGCATTTCAGATTTCGTCCCGAGAGCCGCATGGTTCGTCTTGTCACAGCCCTCTGAAATCTTTCGCTACCGCGTGAGAATTTTTGGGTCGCGCAACGCCGTCGCACGCTTGTCGGTGTGGCGGTGCTTCTAGAAAGGTTCTATAAGCCCGGAACTTGATGCAGCACACACAATCGGCGGCCGCAAGCCATCCAGGCCATCCCCTCGGCCCGTGTCGGTCGCCGGTGTTTAGTTACCCTTGCCGGGTATAACTGAAAATTGGGATCCCTCGCATGACCTCGCTCGACAGCTTCAAATGCCGCAAGACCATGAAGGTCGGCGCCAAGTCCTACGTCTATTACAGCCTGCCCCTGGCAGAGAAGAACGGACTGAAGGGCATTTCGAAGCTGCCGTATTCGATGAAGGTTCTGCTCGAGAACCTGCTCCGCAACGAGGACGGCCGCACCGTCAAGAAGGAAGACATCGTTGCGGTGTCGAAGTGGCTGAAGAAGCGCCAGCTCGAGCACGAAATCGCGTTCCGCCCGGCACGCGTCCTGATGCAGGACTTCACCGGCGTTCCGGCGGTGGTCGATCTCGCCGCGATGCGCAACGCGATGCAGAACCTCGGCGGCGATGCCGAGAAGATCAATCCGCTGGTGCCGGTCGATCTCGTCATCGACCACTCGGTCATCGTCAACTTCTTCGGTGACAACAAGGCGTTCGGCAAGAACGTCACCGAGGAATACAAGCAGAACCAGGAGCGCTACGAGTTCCTCAAATGGGGCCAGAAGGCGTTCTCGAACTTCTCGGTGGTGCCGCCCGGCACCGGCATCTGCCACCAGGTCAATCTCGAATATCTCGCGCAGACGGTGTGGACCAAGAAGGAGAAGATGACGGTCGGCAAGAAGACCGGCACCTTCGAGGTCGCCTATCCCGACTCGCTGGTCGGCACCGACTCGCACACCACGATGGTCAACGGCCTCGCCGTGCTCGGCTGGGGCGTCGGCGGCATCGAGGCGGAAGCCTGCATGCTCGGCCAGCCGTTGTCGATGCTGCTGCCTGAGGTGGTCGGCTTCAAGCTCAAGGGCCAACTCAAGGAAGGCGTCACCGCGACCGACCTCGTGCTGACCGTCACCCAGATGCTGCGCAAGCTCGGCGTGGTCGGCAAGTTCGTCGAGTTCTTCGGCCCCGGCCTCGATTTCCTCTCGGTCGCGGACAAGGCGACCATCGGCAACATGGCGCCCGAATACGGCGCGACCTGCGGCTTCTTTCCGGTCGATGCCGCGACCATCGATTACCTGAAGACCTCGGGCCGCAAGGCCGATCGCGTCAAGCTGGTGCAGGCCTATGCCAAGGCGCAGGGCCTGTTCCGCACCGCTAAGTCGGCCGATCCGGTGTTCACCACCACGCTGACGCTCGACCTCGGCGACGTCGTGCCGTCGATGGCCGGACCGAAGCGCCCCGAAGGCCGCATCGCGCTGCCGGCGGTGTCGACCGGTTTCGCGACCGCGCTGGTCGGCGAGTACAAGAAGCCGGAAGGTGAATCGAAGCGCTTCGCGGTTGAAGGCCGCAACTTCGATCTCGGCCATGGCGACGTCGTGATCGCCGCGATCACCTCCTGCACCAACACCTCGAACCCGAGCGTGCTGATCGGCGCCGGCCTGCTGGCGCGCAAGGCGGCCGCCAAGGGCCTGAAGGCCAAGCCGTGGGTGAAGACCTCGCTCGCACCGGGCAGCCAGGTGGTGGCGGAGTATCTCGCCAATTCCGGCCTGCAGGCCGATCTCGACAAGGTCGGCTTCAACCTGGTCGGCTTCGGCTGCACCACCTGCATCGGCAATTCCGGCCCGCTGCCGGAAGACATCTCGAAGTCGATCAACGAGAACGGCATCGTCGCCGCCGCCGTGCTGTCGGGCAACCGCAACTTCGAAGGCCGCGTCTCGCCGGACGTGCAGGCGAACTACCTCGCCTCGCCGCCGCTGGTGGTCGCGCATGCGCTTGCCGGCACCGTGACCAAGGATCTCGCAGTCGAGCCGATCGGCATCGGCAAGGACGGCAAGCCGGTGTTCCTCAAGGACATCTGGCCGACCACCAAGGAGATCAACGCCTTCATGAAGAAGTACGTCACCGCGACGATCTTCAAGAAGAAGTACGCCGACGTGTTCAAGGGCGATACCAACTGGCGCAAGATCAAGACCACGGAAAGCGAGACCTATCGCTGGAACATGAGCTCGACCTATGTGCAGAACCCGCCCTACTTCGAAGGCATGAAGAAGCAGCCGGATCCTGTCACCGATGTGATCGACGCACGGATCCTCGCGATGTTTGGCGACAAGATCACGACCGACCACATCTCGCCGGCCGGTTCGATCAAGCTGACCTCGCCCGCCGGCAAGTTCCTCAGCGAGCACCAGGTGCGCCCCGCCGACTTCAACCAGTACGGCACGCGGCGCGGCAACCATGAAGTCATGATGCGCGGCACCTTCGCCAACATCCGCATCAAGAACTTCATGCTGAAGGGCGCCGACGGCAATATTCCGGAGGGCGGTCTTACAAAGCACTGGCCCGACGGCGAGCAGATGTCGATCTACGACGCCGCGATGAAGTATCAGGCCGAGGGCGTGCCGCTGGTGGTGTTCGCCGGCGCCGAATACGGCAACGGCTCGTCGCGCGACTGGGCTGCGAAGGGCACCCGCCTGCTCGGCGTGCGCGCGGTGATCTGCCAGAGCTTCGAGCGCATCCACCGCTCCAACCTGGTCGGCATGGGTGTGCTTCCGCTCACCTTCCAGGACGGCACCTCGTGGTCCTCGCTCGGCCTCAAGGGCGACGAAAAGGTCACGATCCGCGGGCTGCAGGGCGATTTGAAGCCGCGCCAGACGCTGACCGCCGAGATCGTCTCCGCCGATGGCGGCAAGCGGGATGTCCCGCTGCTCTGCCGCATCGATACGCTGGACGAGCTCGATTACTATCGCAACGGCGGCATCCTGCATTACGTGCTGCGCAAACTCGCGGCCTAAGGGGCCTTTGTTGGAGCGTGGTCTATTTGGGCCATGCTCCAACGCGGATTTGTGATCGGTGCCTCACTGCTTAGTGAGTAGCGGCTAAAAAGAAGGCGGCCTATGAAAAGGCCGCTTTCTCGCGTTTTGGGGCACGCAAGTTCAGGGACAAACTTCATGCTCCGTACAATTACGGATAGAAATCATCACGACTGGTTCGCAGTATGACGGCGATGATGGCCTATAATTCTATCTCGCGATGGTCCAGCGCCCTCGGTATCTGCGCGATCGTCGCAATCATCCGCCCCGCTCACGCCGATCCGCGTGCTGTCGTCGAACTCTTCACCTCGCAGGGATGCTCATCCTGTCCGCCTGCGGACAAGATCATCGGTGAGCTCGCGAAAGACCCCAACGTCATCGCGCTGAGCATGCCGATCGACTATTGGGACTATCTCGGCTGGAAGGACACGCTGGCCGATTCCCGCTTCAGCGCGCGCCAGAAAGCCTATTCGCATATGCGCGGCGATCGCGACGTCTACACGCCGCAGGCCGTCATCAACGGCTCCGCGCATGTGATCGGCAGCGACCGCGCCAGCATCGAGAGCGCGATCGAGGACACTGAGAAGAGCGGCAGCGTGATGTCGGTGCCGGTGACGATGACGCTGACCGGCAAGCAGATCAACGTGTCGGTCGCCGCATCGAAATCGCCCGCAGTGTCGCGCGGCGAAGTCTGGATCTGCTCGATCTCGAAGTCGGTGCCGATCTCGATCGCGCGCGGCGAGAACCGCGGCCACGAGATCACCTACCACAACGTGGTGCGCAATCTGCTCAAGGTCGGTGACTGGAACGGTTCGTCCGGAAGCTGGACCGTACCGCTGGAGAACATCACGCGCGACGGCGTCGATGCCGCGGCGGTGTACGTCCAGGACGGCAATCGCGACAAGCCGGGCCCGATGCTCGGCGCGGCCTTCACCTCGCTTCGCTAGCGCGTTGCTGCGCTAGCCTGCATCAGTCGCGTCGTTGGGCCGCACGCATGTCGTGCAGCCGCCTGACCGACAACAAACGTGTATCCGTGATGTGCTGAAAGGAACGCGCCGGGGCATCTCGATCGCGCGGGATCGGGCAGGGTCCCCAAAACAAAAAGGACCAACTTTCGTTGGCCCAGTGTTGGGATTTAACTCCCCTGCGAACAGGCCCGATCCCGACGGCCCCGGGGGGCTGGGGGCTGAGGAATCCGGAACCGAAAGGACCGGGCCAACGCAGGACTATCTTTTCGCAGGGCAGCGGGGCAGGCGATGGGCGGAAGTGGGGCAGCAATATGATTCCGCTAACGTTCCCGTGACTCTGCGGTTTTCCGGACAGTCCGCCGCGGCTGACCGTGGTTAAGGGTTGTTTGCGCTGCGAATGGCCCCTTGCAGGCCCCTTCGCTTAGCGCAATCATGTCACTCTCGTGACGATACCGAAGTGGGGCCTTCGGAACCCGATCGTCGCCGAGATGACAGGAGGCGCTCGATGAGTTTGATCTCGGAGGACACTGATCCGAGCGGGAATCGCGCCGCGGCGCGTCCCGTCGCCGCGACCCCACAGTCCAACTGCGTGACATTCAATCGACTTGAGCTCAACCGCATTCTCAATCTCTACGGCCGCATGGTCGCCGATGGTGAGTGGCGCGACTATGCGATCGACTTCCTGAAGGACCGCGCCGTGTTCTCGGTGTTCCGGCGCGCGTCCGAAGTGCCGATCTACCGGATCGAGAAGGATCCCCGGCTGGCGCGCAAGCAGGGCATGTACAGCGTGATTTCGGCGACCGGCCTGATCCTGCGCCGCGGCCACGAGCTCGAACGTGTGCTATTCGCGATCGACCGCAAGCTGTCGGTGGTGTAGGAGCGCCTCCGTAGATGGGGTAACGGGCCCCTGAGAACCTTCCAATCCAGCCGCGCGACGCGCGCATCCAACAGCGCCGTAGCTGGCGGGGGATGGGTTTTGGTTGAATCGGCC
>NZ_JACMYK010000164.1 GCF_020889785.1 Bradyrhizobium acaciae | reverse complement strand
AATGGCAAGCCGCACTGCGAAGCCCCGATCCCCTGGCGGGTCAACCGAACAGTCGCATCAGCAAGGCCTTGCCGACCGGCGCGGCGCGCACGCCGTGGAAGGCGCGGACATATTCGCCGGCATAGAATGCGCGCACGACATTGATCCGGGTCGCGACTGCGTCCTCGAAGCGGACGCCGAAGCCGTCGCCGGTGCGGCGGACCACGAGCGCGGCGACGTTCTGGCCATAGACATTGCACTTGATCGAGGCGCCGACGGCCGGCGGCGCAGGATCGACGAAGCGCGCACCTGAGATCGAGATGTCGGCCATCCGCACCAGCCGCGACTCCGTGCCTTCCTGAATCAGAATCGGCTCGTCGCGCTCGAAGCGCTCGGCCTTCCTGCGCCGCGGCTGCTCGATGCAGATGAAGCACACGATCGCCAGCACGACACAATTGTACAGGCTCCAGCCGAGCGCCAGCCCGCCATACGCGATGTTCTCGCCGCGCAGATGCAGGATGAATGCGTAGGCGATCGCGAACAGCGTGATCAGCAAGGCGCCACCATAGAGCCGCAGCAGCGGCCATTCGATGAAGCGGCGATTGCGGTCACCGCCCTTTGCCGTCACCTTGAATTTGTGGCCCTGCGGCTTGGCGAGCCCGGTCACCACCGCCTTCAGCACCGCGGGCGTGGCGATGTATTGCGAGACGTCGGTCATGATCGCGAGCGAGCGGCCGCGCGAGATCCAGGCCATGGTGAAGGCGTGCCAGACATAGAACGGCATGAAATATTCCAGGAGCTCGAACAGGTCGGCGTGGACCGCCTTGATGCCGAACAGCAAATAGAGCCAGGGCACGATGAGGCCGAAAACCTTGGTGCTGTAGACCGCCGCCCAGCTCATGAAGGCATCGACCAGCGACAGCCGGTCGATGAATGCGAGCTTCGATTGCCGCGAGAACGGCCCGCTGCGACCCCTGAAGATCTGCATGAAGCCAAGGCACCAGCGTCCACGCTGCGTGATGTATTCCTTCAACCCTTCCGGCGCGAGGCCTATGGTCAGACGCTCGTTCAGATAGACCGTTCGCAGTCCCTTCTCCTTCAGCCGCAGCGTGACGAGGTAGTCCTCCGTCACCGAATCGATCGGGAAGCCGCCGATCTGCATCAGTCCGGAGAAGCGGATCAGCGACGAGGTGCCGCAGCAAAACGCCGTGTCCCAGGCATCCTTGGCCGGCATAAAAATGTCGAAGAAGAAGCGTTGCTCGTCCGGCCACACGTCGGTCGCGGCGAGATTGGTCTGGATCGGATCCGGATTGATGAAGTGCTGCGGCGTCTGCACCACGCCGACGGTGCTGTCCTGCATCAGGCTGATCGCCCTGATCAGGAAGTCCGGCATCGGGACAAAATCCGCATCGAGGATCGAGACGAACTCCGGTCGCACCGGCAGCCCCGATACGTGCTGGAGCGCGTGATTGATATTGCCTGCCTTGGCGTGGCGGTTGTCCGGACGGGTCAGATAGTTGCAGCCGAGTTCCTGGACGAGACGGCGCAGCCAGAGCCGCCGTCCATCGTCGAGCACCCAGACGCGATAGTTGGGATAGTTCAGCCCGGTCGCACCGATGATGGTGCGCTCCAGGATCGCCTTCTCCTCATTGTAGGTGCAGATGAAGACGTCGACGAGCGGCGCATCTGTGCCCGCTTTGGATCGGCGAAGGATCGCATTGACCTCGGGCGAGCGGTCGATGGTGCGGCTGAGGAACAGCAGCGACAGGCATACCGCGATCATCGAGGCCGCTTCGGCCACCACGAAGGGATAGCCGATCAGCGCATCGGCGGTGAGAGCCAGCGGCGGCAGGGTGTGTGTGACCCGCCAGACGAAATAGTGGACCAGCAGGACAACCGACATGCCGGCCATCATGACGCGGGCCAGCGTCTGCTCGCGGTGGAGCAAGGGCAGGATCGCAAGGCAGGCACCGAAGGCGACCAACCCGGGCGCGAATGCCGCCATCATGGCTTGGCCGCGTCCGTGTTGAACACCACGCGTCCAGTGCGGCCGACCGCGCAGTCCTTGCCCGTGGTGTCGAGCTCCGGCATCGAGACCGTCACCCGATACGGTTCCTTGTTCAGCGCATCCGGATTGATCGCAAGGTTGGCGGGCGCGCCCGACGCGCCGGTGAGGTTGACGATCTCACCTTGGATGGCGGCGCTGCCATCGTTTGGCTCGAAGCTCGCCTGGCCACCGAGCCTGAGGCGGTTGTAAACGCTCTCGGTGACGTTCGCAGTGACCACGGCACCGGTGCAATCGAGCAGCTTGAGCAGAGGCTGCCCGGCCCTGACGTCTTCGCCGGGGGACGTCATCATCTCCCAGATGCGTCCGCCGACCGGCGCCTTGATGTCGGCCTCGGCCCGGTTGACGTAGTGCAGCTGCTCCGCGGCAATCTCGTGCGTGAGCCAATCGATCTCCGCATCGGAATGCGCCAGATCGGCGCGCAGATCGCTGACGCGCTGGCGCATCTCCTCCTCGCGCTGCACGGAGCTCGGCCGGTCATTGTAGCTGTCGCCGAGATAGGTGCCGTTCTTCGCTGCCGTAAGCTCGACCTTGGCGGCATCGAGCCGCCGCTGCGCGCCGATCTCGGTCTGCTGGGCGATCGACTGCTCGCGCGTCAGCCTGGCCATTTCAACCGTCGAGACGCTGCCCGATTTGATCAGCGACGAGGCGCGCTCGACCGCCGCGGTCGCTTCCTCCCGCCGCGCGGCCGCGGCCTCGATCGCGGTCTGGATTTCGGCGATACGGGCCTGGAGCTGGAGAATGCGGCCGTCACGGAACTGCCCCGCCTGGCGGGCAAGGTCCTGTTGTGCCGTCTCGGCGGCTGCAAGCTTGGCGGCGAGACTCGGGCGCTCGTTCTCCAGCCGCGACATCTGCCGCCGGAGATCATCGAGCCGCACGCGATCGCCGCGCACGTTGACGACATGAAGGATCGCATCGCCTTCTTGAACCACGCTGAGATGCGTGGAGCCTTGTTGTGGCTTCGCGCTCACGGTGCCGTCGATCGGCGAGCGCAGGGTCACGATCCTGGCATTGACCACGGCCTCGACGCTCGAGGTCTGCAACACGGCTCTCAGCGGCAGCCATCCGAAGATGGCGACGATGGCAAGGCCAATGCCGATCTTGAGCAGGCGCCGCAGCATCCGGCCTGAGCCCGAGGGCGCTTCGGGATGGAGTGCGCTCTCGCTGACCGGCTCCTCGGGTGCCGGCTGCAGGCGGTCCTGCAAATCGCGCTGCAATCCGCGCGCGCCATCGGCCTCATCCCTGATGACCGAAGCATTGTCTTCGGGAAATGACGTCTGCTGCTGTGCCTGATTCATGATGACCGGCCCCTGATCTGTCAGTGCGCGAACCAACGCGCAGCTCAGCGGAGTGATGCCGTTGCCGGACAGATCCAATAATCGGGTGCTTCAAAAGCAGCTAAAGCGAACTGGGCGTCTTTCAGAAAAATTGCTGCAATTTGCGATGGTCGGGAGTCCGGAGCGGGAGGGACGTTGTCGACCTGCTCCACCCGTCATGCGGGAGGCGGCCTGAAAAAAGTGGAGCCCGGAATCCTTCAGGGGCTAGACGGGGACTGGATTCCGGGCTCTCACGGAGGCTGTGTTTCGGACCCGTCTTGCGCGACTCTGGCGTGAGCAGCCAGCGCATCGGTCCGACAGCCTGCCGGGACTAACATCCAAAACGAGGCGACTACGACCCTGAATCCGGCACGCCTGCTTGCGCATGCAGCACCATCAGGCCCGCCCCCAACCAGGCCAGGTAGCTCGCCTGACAGACCACAACGCCCAAATCGAAGACGTCGAGCATATCGATCCAGGAATTGTCGGCCGGCACGCTCGCGACTTGGTTTCCACCATCGACAACGGACGGCAGGAAGCCGCGGTTGCGTCTCTGACGCATGGCCTCGTGCCCGGCGGCATCGGAGCACAGGATCAGATGCAGGCGCCGATCGGGCATTTCAATCTCCCGTTCTCTGATTGGCGATTGCCGAAGCCCGGAGACCTCTACCGTCATCGAGTTACCCAATAAGCGTAGTGACCAGGCGGAAACTGGCCATTGAACGGAGGTTGATCCGGCCGTTACATTCGGATGGGGACGACATACTTAGGTTTAGCCGCAACCTGAACCTGATCAGGTCCGCTGATTGCGCTTTCCGCGCGACCTCCTGCCACGCGGGCGGAATGCCAAAAAGGCCCGCGCGACGCCGTCCAGACGCCGAGAAAGCTGCTAATGTGCAGTCTGTTAGGAGGGCGACGTTGTCGCCGCTGATGGTAGCGGTCACCTAGCGACGCAGCGCGGCCCGCGATGGCCAAGTGCTACAGCCAAGTGCTGGTGCTGCCGATGATGCGCATCCCGACCACAAGGTCCTGGTCGGCCGAGCAATGGCTGCTCGGTGGCATGGTGCTGGCCTTGGCGGCAACCTGCATTGGCCTGCTGTTTGGTCCGCAGCCTCCGACTTCCGCCCATCTGATTGCCCTGGCGCTGCTCGTCGCCTCGCTTGCCGCCGCATTGCTGGTGATGCGTGTGGCGGCGGGCCGCGCCAACAGGCAGATGGAAGCGATATCGCGCGGCCAAGCCGGCGGCGAAGAGCGCGCGATCGAGGCATTGCGGAACAGCGAAGCGCAGTGGAAGGAGGTGTTCGAGCACAACCCGGTCATGTACTTCATGGTCGACGCAGCGGGCCTCGTGCTGTCGGTCAACACGTTCGGCGCTGCACAACTCGGCTATACCGTCGACGAACTGCTCGGACAATCCGTGCTTCGGGTGTTTGCCGCCGAAGACCGCGATATGGTCCTGCGCAACGTCGCGGCGTGCCTCGACAATATCGGCCGGACCCACAATTGGGAAATCCGCAAGGTTCGCAAGGACGGCTCAAGGCTTTGGGTTCGTGAGAATGCCAAGGCCGTGCAGCGGCACGACGGTCAGGTCATCGTCCTGATCGCATGCGAGGACATTACCGAGCGCAAACACGCCGAAAATGCGCTGCAGCAGAGTGAGATGTACCTGACCGAAGCCCAGCGACTGAGCCACACCGGCAGCTTCGGCTGGCATGTCGCCAGCGGCGAGATCATCTGGTCGGAAGAGACGTTCAGGATCTTCGAGGTCGAGCGGGTTCCCTCCATCAAGCATGCCACGGTCCTGCAACGTGTCCATCCGGATGATCGCGCCCGCGTGCAACGGACCATCGACCGCGCCTCGCTCGACGGCAAGGACTTCGAGCACAGCTACCGTTTGCTGATGCCCAATGGGGCGATCAAATATGTCCACGCCAGGGCGCACGCGGTGACCAACCTCTCGGGCGACACCGAGTTTATCGGCGCCGTCACAGACGTGACCGCCCGCAAGCGAGCCGAAGCCGAATTGCACGAAGCGCAGACCAACCTCGCGCATGTCACGCGCGTGACGGCGCTCGGCGAACTCGCGGCATCGATCGCCCATGAAGTGAACCAGCCGCTTGCCGCCGTGGTCGCCAACGCAGCCGCATGCCTGCGGTGGCTCAACCGGGCGGCGCCCGATCTGAACGAGGCGCGCGGAGCCGTCAGATCGATCATCAACGACGGCAACCGGGCGGGCGAGATCATCCGGCGCGTCCGCGCATTGGTGAACAAGAAGACCGATCAGAAGGCGCCGCTCGACATCAATGAAGTCATCAACGAGGTGACCAGTCTGGTGCAGCATCAGTTGCAGAGCGACCGCGTATCGTTGCAGCTGGACCTCTCTCCCGCGCTGCCGCCTGTCGTCGCCGACCGCATCCAGCTGCAGCAAGTCATCCTCAACCTGGTCATCAACGGCATCGAGGCGATGCAGCCGGTCACGGACAGGCCGCGCCAACTCGTGATTCGGACGCGCCATGACGATGCCGGGCAGATCGTGGTCACGGTCACCGATTGTGGTGTCGGCATCGCGACCGAGAATGCCGAGCGGCTGTTCGACGCCTTCTACACCACCAAAGCCAGCGGCATGGGAATGGGGTTGTCGATCTGTCGCTCGATCGTCGAAGCCCACCGGGGCCGGTTGTCCGTGACCGGAAATGTCGGCCCCGGCGCGACATTCCAGTTCACGCTGCCACTGCGTCAGGAGGATCATGCATGGTGATCCGACGCGCGGCATCGCCTCTTGCAAACGCGGAGGATCCGATCGTGTTCGTCGTCGACGACGACGCGTCGATGCGGGACGCCCTGAGCAATCTCTTCCGGTCCGTCGGCCTGCGCACCGCGGCGTTCGGGTCGGCGCATGAATTTCTCCAGCACAGGCTCCCGGATGTCCCGAGCTGCCTGATCCTGGACATCAGGCTGCCCCGGCTGAGCGGCCTCGACTTTCAGGCGGAGTTGGCCAAGGCCGCCATTCATATTCCGATCATCTTCATGACCGGCCACGGCGATATTCCGATGACGGTGAGGGCCATGAAGGCCGGTGCCGTCGACTTCCTGACCAAGCCGTTCCGCGACCAGGACATGCTCGATGCCGTCACGACGGCGATCGAGCGCGACAGAAATCGCCGCGACGAGGCCAGGGCGCTCGCAGAGTTGCGCACGGCCTTCGCGGCCCTGACCCCTCGTGAGCGTCAGATCATGAGCCTCGTCACCACGGGGCTGATGAACAAGCAGGTCGCCGCCGAAATCGGCGTAGCCGAGATCACGGTCAAGATCCACCGCGGGCACATCATGCGGAAAATGGCGGCGAAGTCGTTGCCTGATCTGGTCAGGATGGCACAGACCCTCGGGATCGGGCCGGCATCCGGCGGCGGCGCACAAACCTAAGTATGATTCTCCGGCCCCGGCCGGCGACGCACTGTGGCCCCATGAACGCGCACCCCAGGGGGCCCTGGCCGCTCCAGGAAGAACCTTTCTTGTCCAACCCAGTGATATCAATCGTCGACGATGACGCATCGGTCCGCGCCGCGACCCACAATCTCGTCAGGTCGCTTGGCTACGCGGTCCAGACCTACGCGTCCGCCGAAGAATTCCTGCATTCGCCGCAACTGCATGACACATCCTGCGTGATCGCGGATGTCAGGATGCCGGCGATGAGCGGGCTCGACCTGCAGGCCCGCCTGATTGCCGACGGACGGCGCTTTCCGTTCATTTTCATCACGGCATTTTCCGTCGAAGCCGATCGAGCCCGCGCCATGGAGGCGGGAGCGATCTGTTTCCTGATCAAGCCCTTCGACGGAGACGCGCTGATCAGATGCCTCGATACCGCTCTCGCGCAGCACGGCACCGCGACGAGCGAATGAGTTCACATCGCCTATACGCAAGGATAATGCCGTGAAACATCTGGACGGGTTGTGCAGGGACGGCGGGGGCGCGAGATTTGGCATCGTCCGTCGAGACGATCGGCGGCATGAACAGCATCGGACAATCTGATTGGCAAATGGCAATTCCTCGGAGGGAGGCGGCCATGCGTGCGGAACCGCGCTGCGCCCAATGCGACAGCGAAGAGCCCAAGATCATCTGCTTGCGAAACCCGGCGGACGAACGTTACTGCGGACGGCTCTGCCTCTACAAAGGTCAGGAGAACTTCATTCGCTGGCTTTGGCGGGCGGAGGCGGAGGCCGTATCATGAGCAGCCGCTGCGGGAACCCGGAATGCAGGCGGCCCTTCGGACTGATCCGCCATAACTGGCACCTCGAGCAGTTTTGCTCAACCAAGTGTCGCGAAATCTACAAGCGGCAATTGGAGCGCAACAAGGCCTATTGGAAGTGGCTCTATCCCTTCGCCGGAACCGGCAGCCCATCGAGAAAGCCGATCTGACGGCGAGAGTCCGATTTTTGTCTTGACGCGTTTTCTTCACGCGAACCGGCGTCCACTTCGCTCGAAAACGCTCTCGCAACGCTCGAAGGGAAATCCGATGACGACGGACGATGCGATGCTGGCAGGAGCGATCCTCGCATGGGTGCCCTCGCTCGTTGTGTTCCTCTACATCGTGCGTGATCTGCGAAACATGCCCGGCGAAGACCTTGATTGACCACCTCACCGGCAGCTAAGCCGGGTCACCAACCTCCACGCCCTCGTGGCGCAGCAGCCAGCGCTTGCGTTCCAGTCCGCCGCCATATTTGACCAGCGAGCCGTTGGCGCCGATCAGGCGGTGACAGGGCACGACGACGCTGATCGGGTTGGATCCATTGGCATGACCGACCGCACGCATCGCCTTCGGGACCTTCAGCTTCGCCGCCAACGCGCCGTAGCTCATGGTTGTGCCGGGCGCAATTTTCGGCAGCGCATGCCAGACCTTCTGCTGGAACGGCGTGCCGGCCACGCGCCATTCGACCTCCGTCAGCCGCGCGAGATCGCCTTTGAAATAATCGGCAAGCGCCTTGCGCATCACAGCCGGCGCGCTTCCGTCCTGCAGCGTCACGGCACCATAGTGCAGCCGGAGCAGGTCGAGCATGCGCCCTTCATAGTCGTCCCAGTCGAGTGCGCGCAGCACGCCGCGATCATCGGTCACCAATAGCGCCGTGCCGATCGGCGTCGTGAGGCGGTCGAGATTGAAGGTCTGTGCGGTCTTGCGGTCGGCCATTGTCATTGCTCTGAATCGCTCGGCATACAATTTACCGTCCGCATGCTAGCGTCCACCCGAATTCCGGGTGGAGCGTTTTCGAGCAAAGGGGACACCGGTTCGCGTGAAGAAAACGCGTCAAGACAAGAATGTTGAGCTTCGGTTCTGATTCAATCAGAACCGAAGCTCTGGGGGACCGAACATGCTTTGGCTAGCCAATCTTCTGGTCGCGGTCGTGGCCGCGCTGCACGTCTATTTCCTTGTGCTCGAGATGTTCCTGTGGACCAAGCCGCTCGGGCTGAAGACCTTTCGCAACTCGATCGAGAAGGCGACCGACTCGGCCGTGCTCGCCGCCAATCAGGGGCTCTACAACGGCTTCCTCACCGCCGGACTGGTCTGGGGCCTCGTGCAAGACAATCCAGCCTTCGCGTTGCAGATCAAGACATTCTTCCTGCTGTGTGTGATCGTCGCCGGCGCCTATGGCGCCGCCACGGTGAGCCGCCGCATCCTTTATGTGCAGGCGGCACCCGCCGCGCTCGCGCTGATCCTGCTCTGGCTTGCCTGACGCGACATCGCGCGCAAGGGCATTGTCTTGCAATGCCCACGACGTTCCTCCATCATCCCTGACAACGGTGACATCCGCCGGCCTGAGCTTGCGGACAAGATCACCGGCAACAGGGAGGTCACGGACATGAGGAGCGTGCAATTGCTCGCTGCGACAGCGCTTGCCATCGCGTTGTCGGTTACATCGGCCACCGCGCAGAAGAAATACGACACCGGCGCCACCGACACCGAGATCAAGATCGGCCAGACCGTGCCGTTCTCGGGCCCCGCATCCGCCTATGCCGGCATCGGCAAGACCCAGGCGGCCTACCTCAAGATGATCAACGATCAGGGCGGCATCAATGGCCGCAAGCTGAACCTGATCCAGTATGACGATGCCTATTCGCCGCCGAAGGCGGTCGAGCAGGTGCGCAAGCTGGTCGAGGGCGACGAGGTCCTGTTCACGTTCCAGATCATCGGCACGCCGTCAAATGCCGCCGTGCAGAAATATCTGAATGCCAAGAAGGTGCCGCAGCTGCTCGCCTCGACCGGCGCCTCACGGTTCTCGGATCCGCAGAACGCGCCGTGGACGATCGCGTTCAACCCGAACTACCAGTCCGAAGGGCGCATCTACGCCAAATACATCCTGGCCAATCACCCCAATGCCAAGATCGGCATCTTCTACCAGAACGACGATCTCGGCCGCGATTACATTACCGGCCTGAAGAGCGGGCTTGGCGACAAGGCGGCCAGCATGATCGTCGCCGAAGTCTCCTATGAGCTGACCGACCCGACCGTCGATTCCCAGATCGTCAAGCTGAAGGCCGCCGGTGTCGACCTGCTCTATAACGCATCGACGCCGAAATTCGCCGCGCAGGCGATCCGCAAGGTCGCCGACCTTGACTGGCACCCGGTCCACATCCTCGACATCAATGCGAGCCCGGTGTCGGCGACGCTGAAGCCCGCCGGCCTCGACATCTCCAAGGGCATCATCTCGACCAACTACGGCAAGGACCCGGCCGATCCGCAGTGGAAGGACGATCCCGGTGTGAAGGCCTATTTCGCCTTCATGGACAAATATTATCCGGAGGGCGACAAGCTCAACACCGTCAACACCTACGGCTACTCGACGGCCGAGCTCCTGATCCAGGTGCTCAAGCAGTGCGGCGACGACCTCACCCGCGAGAACCTGATGAAGCAGGTGACCAGCCTGAAGAAGTTCGTGCCGTCGCTCGCGCTGCCCGGCATGTCGATCACGACGGGGCCGAACGACTATCGCATCAACAAGCAGATGCAGATGATGAAGTTCAACGGCGAGCGCTGGGAGCTGTTCGGCCCGATCATCGAGGACACCGGACCGGCGGGCTAGGTCGCGCCACATCGACACTCCACTCCCTCTCCCCGTTCTTACGGGGAGAGGGTTGGGGTGAGGGGCTGCTTTCGCGCATTCGCCGACAGCAGCACTCGCTGAAACTCCGCCTCACCCGTATCGCATCTTCGATGCGATACGACGTCTCCCGCAGGCGGGGCGAGGTAAAGCGGAGCCCCTGCGCTCCCTGCGCTGCGCCCTTCATTTTGCGGCGCCCCCTACTTTGGTTGACTGAAATTGCTCGCCTTTTCGGCACCGCTCGTCTTGCGTCGCAGCAACGGTTCCTCCAGTATCCCGGCCCAGCGATGGCGACCGCGGGACCTTGATCCCGCGGACAAGATCATCGGCCAACCATCAGTCACGTGAGGGAAACAGCATTATGAGGAATGGGATTTTCCACCTGGTTACGGGAACGGCGCTCGCGATCGCGCTGTCTGCAACGTCGGCCTCCGCGCAGAAGAAATACGATCCCGGCGCGAGCGACACCGAGATCAAGATCGGCCAGACCGTCCCCTTCTCCGGACCGGCCTCCGCCTATGCCTCGATCGGCAAGACCCAGGCAGCCTATTTCAAGATGATCAACGATGCCGGCGGCATCAACGGCCGCAAGATCAACCTGATCCAGTATGACGACGCCTATTCGCCGCCCAAGGCGGTCGAGCAGGTGCGCAAGCTCGTCGAGAGCGACGAAGTGCTGCTGACCTTCCAGATCGTCGGCACGCCGTCGAACGCCGCGGTGCAGAAGTATCTGAACGCCAAGAAGGTGCCGCAGATGTTCGCCGCCACCGGCGCCTCGAAGTTCACCGACCCGAAGAACTTTCCCTGGACGCTCGGCTTCAACCCGAACTACTTCGTCGAGGGCCGCATCTACGGGCAGTACATCCTGAAGGAGCATCCGAACGCCAAGATCGGCATCCTCTATCAGAACGACGACCTCGGCAAAGACTACCTGAACGGCATCAAGGCCGGCCTCGGCGACAAGGCCGCCAAGATGGTCGTGGCCGAAGCCTCCTACGAGGTGTCCGACCCGACCATCGATTCCCAGGTGCTCAAGATCAAGGATGCCGGCGCCGACCTGTTCTTCTCGGCCTCGACGCCGAAGCAGGCCGCGCAGGCGATCAAGAAGATCGCCGAGCTCGGCTGGCATCCGGTCCACATCGTCGACATCAACGCGACCTCGGTCGGCGCCGTGCTGCAGCCGGCGGGCCTCGAGGCCTCCAAGGGCCTGATCTCGACCAACTACGGCAAGGATCCGGCCGATCCGCAGTGGAAGGATGATCCGGGCATGAAGCGCTATTTCGACTTCATGGCCAAGTATTATCCCGACGGCGACAAGAACTCGAACTTCAACACCTATGGCTACTCGACCGCGCAGCTGATGGTGCATGTGCTGAAGCAGTGCGGCGACGACCTGACGCGCGAGAACGTGCTGAAGCAGGCCACCAACCTGAAGAACGTCGACCTCGACATGGCGCTGCCCGGCATCAAGGGCAACACCACGCCGAACGACTATCGCGTCAACAAACAGCTGCAGATGATGCGCTTCAACGGCGAGCGCTGGGAGCTGTTCGGCCCGATCCTCGAGGATGCCGGCCCGGCGGGCTAGTGGTTCGCGCAGGCTTGAAATGCAATCGGCGGCCTCCGGGCCGCCGATTTGTTTTTGGGCTACCGCCTGTCACCATCACTCTGAGAGAGCTGCGACACTTCGCACCGTCGTCATCGCGAGCGAAGCGAAGCAATCCACTTCCTTGCCTGTGGAGCGATGCATTGCTTCGTCGCTATGCTCCTCGCAATGACGCGGATAGGGCATTGCGTTCCCTTACCGTCACCCTGAGGAGCCGCGAAGCGGCGTCTCGAAGGGTCGACGGCCCGGCTGTGGCGGTGCACCCTTCGAGACGCGCGGACCCTGTCATCGGGCCGCGCTTTGCGCGGACCGGTGGCGCTCCTCCAGCGACAACGGCAAAGCCGTTGCGCGGGGGTGACGGGGATGGTGAGTACTCGCTGCTCGCGCGTCTACTTCGGAATCTCACCAAAGTTCTTGCCGACCGGCAGCACCGCATGCCGGATCAGCCGCGAATCCTCCACGGCGGCCTGGCGGTGCTTCACCGCCTCGCGATAGACGGGATCGCGGATCATTTCGACGAAGGCGGCAACGCTCGGATACTCCGCGATGAAGCAATGATCCCAGCGCTCCTCGTGCGGGCCGATCAGCATCAGCTCGAACCGGCCCTGCCAGACGATGCGGCCGCCGAGCCGCTCGAACACCGGCCCGCTCTCGCGGCCATACGCGGCGTAAGCTTCCGCGCCGGTTGCCTTGCGGCCGTCGGGATAGGCGGCGGATTCGCGCAAGCGCACCAGGTTGAGCATGTGGATCGGGCCCGGCCGGTCGTTGTCCCGGAATTGCGCAAACACGTCTTTGGTCGGATCGATATGGCCCATGCGGTGCTCCTTTGTTTTCTTGTTCCATCCATATTTAGCACGCGCCGCCCCACCTCCTAATCCCCCGTTAAGCTTTGCGTAACCGCCCCTTAAACCGGGAACGCTAGCGTTCGCGCGTACAGGGTGTGAGCGTTGCGGATGGCGTGGGGACGTAAAAAAGGCGGTGGACGCAAGGAGCCGCTGTTCGGGCTTCCGGCCGCGCTTGCCGACCTCAGACTGTCGCCCTCCGATCGCATTCCCGGCGGCGGCGACGACAAGCCCGCCAAATCGAAACCCAGGAACAGCGAAAAGAGCGCCGACAAGAGCAACGATTCCGGCAGCGAGAGACCGCGCCCGCCGCGCAGCGGCAGCAAGCGGCGCAGCAAGTCGCGCGGCCTCAGTATCGGCCGGCTGTTCTATTGGACCGCGGTGCTCGGACTCTGGGCCGGCATTGCGGTGATCGGTGTCGTGGTGTGGGTCGGCGCCCATCTGCCGCCGATCCAGTCGCTGGAAATTCCCAAGCGCCCGCCGACGATCCAGATCGTCGGCATCGACGGCAGCGTGCTGGCGCAACGCGGCGAAATGGCCGGCGCCAACATAGCGCTGAAGGATCTGCCGCCCTATCTACCGAAGGCCTTCATCGCAATCGAAGACCGCCGCTTCTATTCGCATTTCGGCGTCGATCCGGTCGGCATTTTACGCGCAGCCGTTACCAACGTGCTGCATCGAGGCGTGTCGCAGGGCGGCTCGACCTTGACGCAGCAGCTCGCCAAGAACCTGTTCCTGACCCAGGAACGCACCATGCAGCGCAAGCTGCAGGAGGCCGAGCTCGCGCTGTGGCTGGAACGCAAACACTCCAAGAGCGAGATTCTCGAGCTTTACCTCAACCGGGTCTATTTCGGTTCCGGCGCCTACGGTGTCGAGGCTGCCGCCCAGCGCTATTTCGGCAAGTCGGCGAAGAACGTGACGCTGCCGGAAGCCGCGATGCTCGCGGGCCTCGTCAAGTCGCCGTCGCGGCTGGCGCCGAACCGCAACCCCGAAGGCGCGGAACAGCGCGCCCAGGTCGTGCTCGCGGCGATGGCCGACGCCAAGTTCATCACCGATGCCCAAGCCAAGGCCTCGATCGGCCAACCCTCGATCGCGGTGAAGCCGGCCGGCGCCGGCACCGTGAACTATGTCGCCGACTGGATCGGCGAAGTGCTCGACGATCTGGTCGGCCAGATCGACCAGGACATCATCGTGCAGACCACGATCGATCCGAAGCTGCAGAACGTCGCCGAAGCCGCCGTGATCGATGAACTCGCCGCCAAGAGCGTGAAGTTCAATGTCAGCCAGGGCGCGCTGGTGGCGATGACGCCCGACGGCGCGGTGCGCGCCATGGTCGGCGGCCGGAACCATTCCGAGAGCCAGTACAATCGCGCGGTCACCGCGAAGCGGCAGCCGGGCTCGTCATTCAAGCCGTTCGTCTATTTGACCGCGGTCGAGTCCGGATTGACGCCGGACACGATCCGCACCGACGCGCCGCTCGATATCAAGGGCTGGAAGCCGGAGAACTACACCCACGAATATTTCGGCTCGGTCACCCTGACCCAGGCGCTGGCAATGTCGCTGAACACGGTCGCGGTGCGGCTCGGCGTCGAGGTCGGTGCCAAAAACGTGGTGCGCACCGCTCACCGGCTCGGCATTTCCTCCAAGTTGGAGCCCAACGTCTCGATCGCGCTCGGCACCTCGGAAGTGTCCGTGCTCGAATTGGTCGGCGCCTATGCACCGTTCGCCAATGGCGGCTACGCCGTCTCGCCGCATGTGGTGACCAGGATCAAGACCAGCTCGGGCAAGCTGCTGTATGACCGCCCGGTCGATCCGCCCAACCAGGTGATCGAGCCGCGCTATGACGCGATGATGAACACCATGATGCGCGAGACGCTGATCTCGGGTACCGCGCGCAAGGCGGAGATCCCGGGCTGGACCGCTGCCGGCAAGACCGGCACCAGCCAGGATTATCGCGACGCCTGGTTCATCGGCTACACCGCCAAGCTCGTCACCGGCGTCTGGCTCGGCAATGACGACAATTCACCGACCAAGAAGGCGACCGGCGGCGGGCTGCCCGTGGAAGTGTGGAGCCGCTTCATGAAATCCGCGCATCAGGGCGTGCCTGTCGCGGCGATCCCGAACTCGCAGGGCAGTTGGGGACCGGCGAACCTGATGCAGATCTCGTCACAGATATCGGCGCCTTCAGCGCCGACGGGCCCGATGCAGATTCAACCGCCGATGCAGGCGCCGCCGCCATCGCCGCCGGTCCCGTCCGGCGGCGGC
>NZ_JACMYK010000163.1 GCF_020889785.1 Bradyrhizobium acaciae | reverse complement strand
CGGGTTGCCGCTTCGCCGCGCGCTGCCCGTTCGTGGAGAATGCCTGCACCAAATCCCCTCCGCCGCTGGCGATGCTGAGCGCGACCCACGCCTCGCGCTGCCTCCGCGCGCCGCTGGAACGGCTGGTATCATGACTGCGCTGCTCGAGGTGGAAGGGCTGGTGAAGCATTTCGTCGCCGAACGCTCGGTGTTCGGCCGGCCGACCGCTTATGTCAAGGCGGTCGACGGCGTCAGCTTCACGGTCGAGGCCGGCAAGACGCTGGCGCTGGTCGGTGAATCCGGCTGCGGCAAATCCACCGTCAGCCGGCTGGTGCTGCGGCTGATCGAGCCGGATGCCGGCCGCGTCACCTTCGAGGGCCGCGACCTCGGCGCCCTCAATGCCGAGCAATTGCGCGCGTTCCGCCGCGACGCGCAGCTGATCTTCCAGGACCCCTACGCCTCGCTCAACCCGCGCATGACGGTGAGCCAGATCCTGACCGAGCCACTGGCGCTGCACGATCTCGTGCCGGCTGCGCGCCGCCGCGAGCGGGTCGATGAGCTGTTGCGCCTGGTCGGGCTCGAGCCGCGCTTTGCGCGCCGCTATCCGCACGAATTCTCCGGCGGCCAGCGCCAGCGCATCGCGATTGCCCGCGCGCTTGCGGTCGAGCCGAAGCTGATCATCTGCGACGAGCCGGTGTCGGCGCTCGACGTCTCGATCCGCTCGCAGATCCTGAACCTGCTGCGCGACCTGCAGGACCGGCTGAAGCTCGCCTACATCTTCGTCTCGCACGATCTCGCCGTCGTGAAACACATCGCCGACCGGGTCGCCGTGATGAACCTCGGCACCATCGTCGAAACGGCGGAGGCGCAGGCGCTGTTCACCGCGCCGCGCCATCCCTATAGCCGCGCATTGCTGTCGGCGATCCCGGTGCCGAAACCGCGCGCCAAACGCAGCCGCATCGTGCTGGAGGGCGAGCTGCCGAGCGCGCTCAATCCGCCTTCCGGCTGCCGTTTCCACACCCGATGCCCCTATGTGATTGCGCGCTGCCGTAGCGAAGTGCCGCAGTTGCGCGAAGATGGCACCGGATATGCAACGGCCTGTCATCGGACCGGCGAGCTGCCCGGCGCGGAGGCGATCGTGCCGTCCGATGGCGGGTTCTCGCCGACGCTGGAAAAGCTGGTGGCGGCGTTCAATACGGCGGAAGCCTCGGGGCGGCCCGGGGTTATTTCGTAGGGAACAAAGGCGCAAGGGATAAGGCGCAAGGGATAAGGGGTTGGCGATGAGATTTTGGCGCTTGGCGGTCCTGATGGCAGCCCTCGTGACCTGGTGCGGAACGAGCGCGCGTGCCGAGACGACGCTTCGCATCGGGCTCGCCGAGGACCCCGACATCCTCGATCCTTCAGTCGGTCGCACCTATGTCGGCCGCATCGTCTTTTCGGCCTTCTGCGACAAGCTGTTCGACATCGACGAGAAGCTGAACATCGTTCCGCAGCTCGCGCTGTCCTACGAGAACTCGGCCGACGGCAAGGAGATGACGATCAAGCTCCGGCCGGGCGTCAAGTTCCACGACGGTGAACCTTTCGACGCCGAAGCCGCCAAATTCTCGCTGGAGCGCCATCTGACGCTGCCGACCTCGTTTCGCAAACCGGAATTGGCCGCGCTCGACCATGTCGACGTCGTTGATCCCCTGACCATCAAGCTGGCGCTCAAGACGCCCTACTCGCCGCTGATCGCCCAGCTGACCGACCGCGCCGGCATGATGGTCTCGCCGAAGGCGGTGAAGGAGGCGGGCGACAAATTCGGGCTGCATCCGGTCTGCGCCGGCCCCTACAAATTCGTCGAACGCGTGCAGCAGGACCGCATGGTGTTCGAGAAATTCGGGGATTACTGGAACAAGGACAACGTCTTCATCGATCGCATCGTGTTCCTTCCCATCGTCGACGCCACGGTGCGGCTCGCCAATCTGAAGTCCGGCGGGCTCGATCTGATCGAGCGCGTGCTCGCCACCGATATCAAGGACGTCCGCGCCGACAAGCGGCTCGTGCTGTCGACCGCACCTGAACTCGGCTATCTCGGCCTCACCATCAACATCGGCAACGACAAGAGCAAGGGACCGCTCAGCCAGTCGGAAAAGGTGCGCCAGGCCCTCGATCTGTCGATCGACCGCGAGGCTCTCAACCAGGTCGTCTTCAACGGCGAGTTCACGCCGGGCAATCAGTGGGTCAGCCCAACGCATCCTTACTATCAGAAAGCGTTTCCGGTTCGGGGACGCGACGTTGCCAAGGCCAAGGCGCTGCTGAAGGAGGCCGGTGTAACGCTGCCCTTAGCCATCGACTACATGGTCCCCAAAGGGGCCGAGAACGAAGCCGTGGCCCAGGTCGTGCAGTCGATGGCGGCCGAAGCAGGCTTTGACATCAAGATTCGCGTGGTCGAATTTGCGACGACGTTCAAGCAGGCCCAGGCCGGCGAATTTCAGGTGTTTCAGATCAACTGGAGCGGCCGGATCGATCCTGACGGCAATTCCTATGTCTTCCTGCACACCAAGGCGCCGCAGAACGACGGCGGCTATTCCAACGCGGAAGCCGACAAGCTGATGGAAGATGCGCGGTTGATCAACGATCCCGCCCAGCGCAAGGCGATCTACGAGAAGATGACCAGGATCGTGCTCAATGACGAACCGATCATCTATCTCTACCACCGCACGCTGCTGATCGCCCACTCCGCCAAGGTCGAGGGTTACCGGCAGATGCCGGATGGATTGGTGCGCGTGGTCGGGCTGAAATTGAAATGATCGCCACGGCGCAGGGTACGCGGGGCCGACAATGCTGAACTTCCTCGCCAAGCGGCTGGCTCAGCTGATCCCGACGCTGTTCTTCGTCTCGCTCCTGATCTTCTCGCTGCAACATCTGCTGCCCGGCGATCCGGCGCTCGTGATGGCCGGGGAGGAGCGCGATCCGGCTGTCATCGAGCAGATCCGCCAGCAATACCACCTGGATCAGCCGATCCCGGTGCAATACGCTTATTGGGTCAAGGGCGTGCTGATGGGCGACTTCGGCGAGTCGCTGCGCAACAAGATGCCGGTATCGAGCCTGATCGCGCAGAAGCTGCCGGTGACGATGCAAATCGCCGGCATGGCGATCGTGGTCGCCTTCCTGATCGGCATTCCTGCCGGCATCATCTCGGCGGTGAAGATGGGCACGGCGTGGGACTATGGCGCCAATTTGTTCGCGCTGTGGGGGATCTCGACGCCGAATTTCTGGCTCGGCATCATGCTGATCTTCCTGTTCTCGGTCGAACTTGGCTGGCTGCCGGCCTCCGGCTACGTACCGCTCAGCGAAAACTGGCGCGCGAGCCTCGCCGCATCCGTCATGCCGGCCTTCGTGCTCGGCAACGCGATCGCCGCGATCCTGATGCGGCATACGCGAAGCGCGATGCTGCAGGTGCTGGAGAGCGACTATGTCCGCACCGCGCGCGCCAAGGGCCTGTCCGAACGCACGGTGATCCTCAAGCATGCGATGCGCAATGCGTTGACGCCGATCATCACGCTCGGCGCGCTCGAGCTCGGCACGCTGCTGTCGGGCGCTGTGCTCACCGAGCAGATCTTCTCGATCCCAGGCTTCGGCAAGCTGATCGTCGATGCCGTCTTCAACCGCGATTATGCCGTCGTGCAGGGCGTGGTGCTGACGACGGCGACGATCTACATCACGCTCAACCTGATCGCCGACATCGCCTATATCCTCGTCAATCCGCGGCTGAGGGGCTGATCGGATGACCGACGCTGCACTCGGGACATCAGCCTCGCTTGCCGCGGCCGAGACGCTGGAGAGCCCAGCGCGGCGTGCCTGGCGGCGGCTGATCCGGCGCAGGGGCGCCGTGCTCGGCCTCGCCGTGATCGCGCTGTTCATCCTGCTCGCCGTCTTCGCGCCACTGATCGTGCCCTATGACCCCGTCGCGACGAGCTGGTCGCTGGTCCGCAAGGCGCCGTCGCTGCAGCACTGGTTCGGCACCGACGAGCTCGGCCGCGACGTGCTCGCGCGAATCGTGTTCGGCGCCCGCGCCTCGCTGCTCGCCGGCGTGATCTCGGTCGGCATCGCGCTTGCGGTCGGCGTGCCGCTCGGATTGCTCGCCGGCTATCGCGGCGGCCTCATCGACGCGCTGATCAGCCGCATCACCGACGCGATGCTGGCCTGCCCGTTCCTGATCCTGGCGATCGCGCTCGCGGCCTTCCTCGGCCCGAGCCTCGGCAATGCGATGATCGCGATCGGCGTGTCGGCGACCCCGATCTTCATCCGCCTGACCCGCGGCCAGGTGATGAGCGTCAAGGTCGAGGATTATGTCGAGGCGGCGCGCGCCATGGGCAATCCGCGCTGGCGCATCGCGCTGGTCCACATCCTGCCCAACATCCTGCCCGCGCTCCTGGTGCAGGCGACGCTGTCGATCGCGGCCGCGATCATCGCCGAAGCCGCGCTGTCCTTCCTCGGCCTCGGCCAGCAGCCGCCGGCGCCGTCCTGGGGCAGCATGCTCAACGCCGCGCAACGCTTCCTGACCAGCGCGCCGTGGATGGCAGTGTGGCCGGGACTTGCGATCTTCCTGGTCGTGCTGTCGTTCAACCTGGTCGGCGACGGCCTGCGCGACGCGCTCGATCCGAAGGCGCGGTGAGTACTGGTCTATTCCACTGTCAAACAGGTAGCTCGGTGTCATCACCCGCGCATGCGGGTGATCCAGTATTCCAGAGACGGCGGTGATTGAATCGATGAGCCGCGGCGTACTGGATCGCCCGGTCGAGCCGGGCGATGACGGTTCTGGATGGGATACGGCATCGCATTCTCGCGCCGCGTGCGTTTCTCGCAATGACGGCGGAAGCTAAATCACCACTTCCCTTAGCACCCTCCTGCAATCCATCTCGTATTCGAGATCGATCACCGGCGGGCGGCAGAAGTGCCAGGTCAGGCCGGAGCGCGTGGCGCCGCGACGGACGAGCTCGTCGACAACGACGGGATGGATGTCGTGCACGGTGTAGGCCTGCACCGCGGTCGTATCCTCCCAGCCGAAGCTGAACTCCGCCAGACGGCGCTCCATCTCGCCTGCGGTGAAGCGGACCTTCTCCCGCCACGCACCAGGACTGAGATCGCGATAGCAGACGATGCGGTCGGGATAGCTGGCGGTGCCACTGCGCGCCTCGGCGCCGCCTGCGATCACGAAGGACGGCGACGTGCTCGTGCTCGGCCGCGTGAACGAGAATGCATAGAACGAGGGCTCGCTTGGCGGATCGATCTCGGGACAGACATTGCTGCGCGCTACCGGATTGATGGTGCCGTCGAACAGGCCCCATTCGGCGAGCGTCTTGACGTAATGCTGGTTGAAGGCGCGGAAGCCGTCCTCGGTGAAGGCGGCCGGCGAGCGCAATTCGCAGGTGCAGAACGAGGTCAGCGGCCGGCCGGCGTCCTTGATGTAGGCGGCGATCCGCGCGAAGCCTTCCGCAAGCGGCACCAGCCGATCGAAGCGGACGAGCTCGATCTCATAGCCCGCGTTCGCCTGCGCGCCGCTGGAATATTGGAACACGGCCGGAATGAACCGGTAATTGCCCGCCGCAAACTCGCTCGCCATGCCTGTTTCCTCCAGATCTTGTGAGGCGGAGCATAACGTTTTCGAGCGAACTGGTCTGCCGGTTCGCGTGAAGAAAACGCGTCGAACCAGGGAGTCTTCGGGCCGCCTGTCGGCGGAAGCTATCACGAGACAAAGAAAAGGCGGCAGTGGCTTTCGCCAGTGCCGCCTCTCCTGCGAGCATGAGCTTGGAGGGCTCAGGTCGGTTTCAGTGCGCCGCCGCCGTTACCCTCGAGTTCGTAGTCGGCGATCTGCTTGGCGCGCTCGGAACGGGCCGCAGCCTGGTGGTCGGTCGCGATCACCGTGTAGACCATCGGCAGCACGAACAGGGTGAACAGCGTGCCGATCGTCATGCCGGTGACGACGACAAGCCCGATCGAGAAGCGGCTGGCGGCGCCGGCGCCCGAGGCGGTGAGCAGCGGCAGCAGGCCGGTGACCATGGCCGCCGTCGTCATCAGGATCGGACGCAGACGAATCCGCGCCGACATCTCGATCGCCGAGCGCCGGTCCAGTCCCTCATTGAGCTGCAGCTCGTTGGCGAACTCCACCATCAGAATGCCGTGCTTGGTGATCAGTCCGACCAGCGTCAGCAGGCCCACCTGGGTGTAGATGTTCATGGTGGCGACGCCGAAGAACAGCGGAATCAAGGCGCCGACGATCGCCATCGGCACCGAGATCATGATCACGAACGGATCGCGCAGGCTCTCGAACTGCGCCGCCAGCACCAGGAAGATGATGATGATGGCGAACGCGAAGGTGACCAGCAGCTGGTTGCCCTCGTGGACGTATTGCCGGGAGTCGGCGAGGAAGTCGTAGCTGAAGCCGGACGGCAGCTTCTTGGCTTCACCCTGCAGGAACTCGACCGCCTGCCCCATCGAGACGCCGGGCATCGGCACGGCCTGGAAGGTCGACGAGTTGAGCTGGTTGTAGTGGGTCAGCGCGTTCGGATCGACGCCGGTCTCGACCGACACCACCGTCGACAGCCGCACCAGCTGCCCGGTCGTGGTCGGGACGTAGTAGTTGTCGAACGATTCCGGAGCGAGCCGGCTGGCGCGCGGCACCTGCGGGATCACCTGATAGGAACGCCCTTCCAGGTTGAAGCGATTGACGTAGTTGCCGCCGAGCAGCGTCGCCAGCGCGCCACCGACCGACTGCATGGTGATGCCGAGGTCGCTCGCCTTGGAGCGATCGACCTTCACCCGGACCACCGGCTGGTTGAAGTCGAGGTCGCTGTCGGTGACGATGAACAGGCCGCTCTTGCGCGCGGCATCCTTCAGCTTGTTCATCTGGTCGAACACCTGCTGGAAGCCGGCCGTCGACGAGATCACCATCTGCACCGGCAGACCGCCGGGGCCGCCCGGCAGCGGCGGCAGGCTGAACGCGAACGCGCTGACGCCTTCGATCTTCGACAGCTCGTTCTGCACCAGCGGCTGCAGCGTCTGGGCCGAGCGCTTGCGCTCATCCCACGGCTTGAGCAGCATGCCGGCGAAGCCGCCCTGCGGACCGGTGATGCCGTTCAGGATGAACCGCAGATCGGTCTCGGGAAACTTCTGGAACTCCTTGTCCATCTTGTCGCCGTAGAAATCGATGTAGTCGATGTTGGCGTATTTCGGCGCCTTGGTCACCGCGAACACGATGCCCTGGTCTTCCTGCGGCGCCAGTTCCTTCTGGATGTGCATGTAGAGGAAGCCGACCAGGCCGAGGATGGTCACGGCGAACAGCGCCGTGATCGGACGGTAGTCGAGCGAACGATCCAGCTGGCGGCCATAGGCGCGCGTCAGGGCGCCGAACACGCGATTGACCAGCTTGGCGAACCGGCCCTCTTCCGCGCTCTTGAGGAACACCGAGCACATCATCGGCGACAGCGTCAGCGCGATCACGCCCGACACGATCACCGAGCCGGCCAGCGTGAAGGCGAATTCACGGAACAGCGTGCCGGTCACGCCACCGAGGAAGCCGATCGGCGCGTACACCGCCGCCAGCGTGATCGTCATGGAGACGACGGGGCCAACGATCTCGCGCGCACCTTTCAGCGATGCCTGCACGGGTGGCAGGCCCTCCTCGAGATGTCGATGAATGTTCTCCACCACCACGATGGCGTCGTCGACCACGAGGCCGATCGCCAGCACCATCGCCAGCAGCGTCAGCAGGTTGAAGCTGAAGCCCGCGGCCAGCATCAGGATGCAGACGCCGATCAGCGACAGCGGAATGGTGACGACGGGGATGATCACCGACCGCAGCGAGGCCAGGAACAGGAAGATCACGACGACGACGATCAGCACCGCTTCAGTCAGCGTCTTCTGGACCTCGTCGATCGACGATTGGATGAACTTGGTGGAGTCGTAGGCCACCTTCATCTTCATCGACGGCGGCAGATTGCGCTCGAGGTCCGGGAACAGCGCCCGCACGCCCTTCACCAGGGTTAGCGGGTTGCCTTGCGGCGTCGCCTTGATGCCGATGAAGATCGCATGCTCGCCGTTGAAGGCGACGCTGGCGTCGGTCGACTGCGCCGCGAGCTCCACCGTCGCGATGTCCTCGATGCGCACGAAGCCGCCGTCCTTCGCCTTCACGATCATCCGCTTGAACTGATCGATGTTCTGAAGGTCGGTATTGGCCGAGACGTTGGAGACGATGAAGAAGCCCTTGGTCTGGCCGGCGGCCGCCTGGAAGTTGTTGGCGGCGATCGCAGCGGCAACGTCGTTGGGCGACACGCCGCGTCCGGCCATACGGGTCGGATCGAGCCAGACGCGCATCGCAAAGGTCTGGCCGCCGAGAATGTCGGCCGAAGCGACGCCGTCGACCGTCGACAGCACCGGCTGCACGACGCGGGTCAGATAGTCCGAGATCGCCGATCCGGTCAGCTCTTCGCTGGAGAAGCCGAGATACATCACGGCGATGGTGTCACCGGTCGCCTTGGTCACGACCGGATCGAAGGCTTCCTTCGGGATCAGGTATTTGACCGAATTGACCTTGGCGAGCACCTCGGTCAGCGCCTGGTTCGGATCGTGGTTGAGCTTGACGTAGACCTGGATCGTCGAGGTGCCGAGCACCGAGTTCGACGTCATGTAGTCGACGCCTTCCGCCGAGGCGACCGCCTGCTCGATCGGCGTGGTGATGAAGCCGTTGATCAGCTCGGGCGACGCGCCGGGATACGACGTCGTGATCGTCACCACGGTATTCGAGAGATTCGGATATTGCCGGATCGGCAGCACCATCGCCGCGCGCAAGCCGATCAACAGGATCAGCAGGCTGACGACGACCGACAGCACCGGGCGCTTGATGAAAATATCAGTGAAGGCCATCGCCAACTCGATTCGTGTTGTCTGCCGGTTGCGGCAACATGTGGCGGAGGGCCATCAGGCCCTCCGGGTTCAGATGATCGGGACTAAAGCTTCGGCTCTGCCGAAGCTCTGGCTTCTTTGTTTTGACGCGTTTTCTTCACGCGAACCGGTGTCCACTTCGCTCGAAAACGCTCTAGTAGCGCGGCGGCTCGGCCGGAACCGGCGGCGGCGGATCGGTCGAGATCGCGACCGCCATGCCCGACTGCAGCTTGATCTGGCCGACGGCCACGACCTTGTCCCCGGCCTTCAGGCCCTTGAGGATCTCGACGCGGCCATCGACGCGGTTGCCCGTCTTCACGAAGGTGCGGTCGGCGGTCAGGGTGGTCTTGCCGTCCTCGCCCTTCTTCTCGGTGATCAGGAACACGGAGTCGCCGTACAGCGTGTAGTCGACCGCGGTTTCCGGAATGGTCACGACCGGCGGCTTCTCAGGCAGCACGATCGTGGTGGTCGCGAACATGCCGGGCTTGAGGATGCTGTCCGGATTCTGGATCGTCGCCTGGACCCGGATGTTGCGGGTTTCGGTCGCGATCTGCGGCTCGATGGTCGTGATCTTGCCCTCGAAGGTGCGGCCCGGATAGGCGTCGACCGCAACACGCACGGCCTGGCCGACCTTGATCTGCGAGCTCTGCTTCTCGGTCACGGTCAGGTTGGCATACAGCACCGACAGATCGGTCAGCGACACGATCTGCGTGCCGGCCGTCAGATACTGGCCGACTTCAACCTGGCGAACACCGAGATCACCTTCGAACGGCGCGCGCACCAGCTTCTGCGAGATCAGCGCTTCGGTCTTGGCAATGCCCGCCTTGGCCTGGTCGTAGGTCGCCTGCGCGGTGTCGACGGTCGACTGCGGCCCGAACTGGCGCGACGCAAGCTGCTTGGCGCGGTCGAGCTGCTGCTCGCCCACGGTCGCCTGTGCCTTGAAGCTCGCGAGGTCGCCCTGCTCAGGTGCGTCGAACAACTGCACCAGCGGCGTGCCCGCCTTCACATGGCTGCCGGCGGTGAACTGGATCTCGGTGATGCGGCCCGGCACGTCGGTCGTGACGTTGACTTGGTGCACCGCGACGAGATCGCCGACGGCAGTCAGAAGATTCGGAATCACTTCCGTCTTCGCCTCGGCGACCGTGACGTTCGACGGCGGCGGCTTATTGTTGGCGAAGAACTGCGCGATCATGTGGCTGCGGAAGGCGTTGAAGCCGACCAGCGCGCCGACCAGCAGGGCCAGCAACAGTCCCACAATGATGAACCAGCGCACCATACGGACAGGACGCTTGGCTTGTTTCTCCTTGATCGGTTGTCCCGAGATGTGGCTTTCGGTCTGAATATTCATGTCATGCACTTTCTGCAGTTACCGACGGTCCTGCGCTCGGCGACGGCTGGCGGCCCAAATGAGTTGAAATTGCGGCTTCGGTAAGTCCGATGCCGCGAAGAATGAACTGGCAAAGCTGCTGCTCGGCCGCAGCGGCATCGCCATAGGGGAGACATGGTGTCGCAGGCAGCTGCGTCAGCGCGCCCATAAGCACGGTATGATGCGCAAACCAGAACAGGTTGAGCGGCTCGTCGCCGATCCGCGTCGCCTCGCCGGCAGCGATCGCCCGTTCAAGCGAGGCGGCGAAAGTCGGACCGATCAGCTTGCCGACCTTGTCGTAGAGCAGGCGCGCGAACTCGCCATCGTCGAGATGGCTCGTCACCATCAGCCGCATCCGCTGCGCCTCTTCCTGGTCCGGCGCATCGCGCAGCTGCATGAAGTGGCCGACCATGCCCTCCACCAGTTCGACCAGCGTTGCGGTCGACGGCTCCTGGCCGAGCAGATGCGCGAGATCGGGATCCGCCTCGCACTCCTCGGCAAGGATTTCGGCATAGAGCGCCGCCTTCGACGGGAAGTGCTTGAACAGCAGTCCCTCCGAAATGGCAGCCGCAGCCGCCACGCTCTTTGTCGTGGTGCCGGCAAAGCCGTTGCGGGCGAAGCATCGCTTTGCGGCGCTCAGGATCAACTGACGCCGCAAGTCACTCGTCATGCGTAAGGTAGACATTTGGGTCGTGAGTAATCACTCACTTTACCAAAAGTCAAGGTTCTATTGCACCGCGAAAGCCACTTTAAATTGGAGTGTGGCCGATCGATCCCCTGATGCGGTTCACGATGTAGGTGCCGTCGCGGCTGGACAGCACGCGCTCCAGATTGGCCCCGTCGATCTTCGCGCTCGCAAACCGCGGCCCTGCCGTAACGTCTTGCAAAGACGAAGCAAAAGCCTCGACCTCCGCCATCGTGCTGATCGCGCGGCTATCTCCGATTCCGCAGGCTTTGGCAACACCGACGAGGTCGGCGGTTCCACCGGTGTGGCTGGTCTGGCCGCCGGTCTCACCATAAGCCTCGTTGTCGAGCACGATGATCGAGAGGTTTTTGGGCTGCTGCAGCCCGACGGTCGCCAGGCTCCCCATGCCCATCAGCATCTCGCCGTCGCCGGTGATCACGACGACCGGCAGCGTCGGCTGGGCCAGTGCGAGGCCGAGCCCGATCATCACGGCGCCGCCCATGCCGCCCCAGAGGTAGAAGTTGCGGTCGTGGTCGCCGGCCGCGGCGATGTCGTAGGTGGAGGCGCCGAGGCCGCCGATCGCGAAGGCGCCCTTGCGATCCCTGAGCAGTTCGGAAACCACGGCGCGGCGGTCGAGGAGATTGGCTTTGCTCATTTGGTGAAGACCTTTGCCCCGATCAGGCGCTGCGACAGCAGGACGGCGGTCGGTGTGCAGGCGTTGTAGGCCTGCGCCGCGCCGGCTTCGACGACCTCGCGCACCTCGTCAGGGCGCGAGGCGCGCAACACCTTGATCCCCGACAGTTCGAGAATGCCTTGGGTGTTCGAGCCCATCGGCACCTGCCAGGGATTGAACTCGCCCCATTCGCCGCGCATCGTCACCAGCGTGAGAAACGGCAGGCGGAAGATCTGCACCAGCGACAGCATGTTGATGCAATTGCCGACGCCACTGGATTGCATCAGCAGCACGCCGCGCTGACCGCCGGCCCAGGCGCCTGCCAGCAGTGCGACGCCCTCTTCCTCGGTGGTCAGCGCGATGCCGCGCATCGAGGACGATCCCAGCACGCGCTCGATCAACTCGGAATGCCCGGCGTCCGGCACGTAGGGCACCTGACGCACCTCGAAGCGCTGCAAGATCGAGAAAATCTCCTCGGGCCAGGAGGCCGCGGTCTCAGCACGGGCATGCATCGGCGTTTCCGGTTCTCTATTGCTTATTGGCCGCGACTGTAGAGGGGCGCGCACGCTTCATCAAAGCGCAATACCGCATATGGCTCTGCGATTTACGGGCATCGCGCGGCGCGCCCGCGCTGGTCCTCACTCCCCGCAAATTGTATTGCGCGGCCGCTGCGTGCGGCTTACGATAGTTGCAAATGAAACTAATAAGGGTTGGATATCCGCCATGAACGGGCACGCGCGAGAGCTGGCTGACGGCTTCGACCTGGAAAAGCTGACGCCGGAGTTCTACGCGAACCCCTACCCGACCTATCGCGCGCTGCGCGAGCACGCACCGGTCAAGCGCCTGCCGAACGGCTGCTATTTTCTCACCCGCTACGACGACCTCGTCACCGCCTACAAGAACACCAAGGCGTTCTCCTCCGACAAGAAGAAGGAGTTCCTGCCGAAATACGGCGACTCGCTGCTCTACGAGCACCACACCACGAGCCTCGTCTTCAACGATCCGCCGGCGCACACCCGCGTGCGGCGGTTGATCATGGGCGCGTTGTCGCCGCGTGCGATCGCCGGCATGGAGCCGGACCTGATCGCGCTCGTCGACAGCCTGCTCGACCGGATCGAGACCCGCGACCACTTCGAGCTGATCGAGGATTTCGCCTCGGCCATTCCGGTCGAGGTGATCGGCAATCTGCTCGACGTGCCGCATGACGAGCGCGAGCCGCTGCGCGACTGGTCGCTTGCGATTCTCGGCGCGCTGGAGCCGGTGATCGCCAAGGAGGCGTTCGAGCGCGGCAACGATGCCGTGAAGGGTTTCCTCGCCTATCTCGAAACCCTCGTCGAACGCCGCCGCGCCAAACCGGGCAATCCCGAGCGCGATGTGCTGACGCGATTGATCCAGGGTGAGGAGAATGGCGAGCGGCTGACGGCAAAGGAATTGCTGCACAACTGCATCTTCCTGCTCAACGCCGGCCACGAGACCACGACCAATCTGATCGGCAACGGGCTGGTGACGCTCACCCAAAATCCCGATCAGAAGCAGCGGCTGATTGAACAGCCGGAGCTGATCAAGACCGCGGTCGAGGAGATGCTGCGCTACGAAAGCTCGAACCAGCTCGGCAACCGCATGATCGTGGAGGAGACCGAGCTCGGCGGCATCAAGCTGCCGGCCGGCACGCTGGTGACGCTGTGCATCGGTGCCGCCAACCGCGACCCCGCACAATTCCCCAACCCCGAAGGCTTCGACGTCGCACGCACGCCGAACCGCCACCTCGCCTTCGGCACCGGTGCGCATCAATGCGCGGGCATGGCGCTGGCGCGCCTCGAAGGCACCATCGCGATCTCGCGATTCCTTCAGCGCTTCCCGAACTATTCGCTCGACGGCGAGCCGGTGCGCGGCGGCCGGGTTCGCTTCCGTGGCTTCCTCAGCGTGCCATGCAGCATCAACGCCTAGGACAGGTTATCGCCTCCTGCGAATTTGGCCGGTGACTCCACTTCCCTGTGGAGGAACTGATGCCCAAATCAGCTGTAGGCGCGCATTGATGTAATCTGGCGCGTGACAGCGGGAGTGACGCAGGATGAGTCCATCGGTCACTGATCTCCTCGCAACCGAAGCGCAGTTCGGCACCTACAATTACGAGCCGATCGGGGTCATGCTGTCCCGCGGCGAAGGCGTCTGGGTCTGGGACACCGATGGTAACCGGTATCTCGATTGTCTCTCCGCCTATTCGGCGGTGAGCCAGGGCCACTGCCATCCGAAGATCCTGGCAGCAATGATCGAGCAGGCGCATCGGCTGACGTTGACCTCGCGCGCCTTCCACAACGACCAGCTCGCTCCCTTCTACCGCGAGCTCGCGGAGCTGACCGGCTCGCACAAGGTGCTGCCGATGAACAGCGGCGCCGAAGCGGTGGAGAGCGCGATCAAGTCGGTGCGCAAATGGGCCTATGAGGTCAAGGGCGTGCCGGACGGACAGGCCGAGATCATCGTCTGCGCAAATAATTTTCACGGGCGCACGCTCGGCATCGTCGGCTTCTCGACCGACCCGGCATCGCGCGATCATTTCGGCCCGTTCGCGCCGGGCTTCAAGATCATCCCGTTCGGCGATGCCCCAGCACTCGAGCGGGCGATCACGCCGAACACCGCGGCCTTTCTGGTCGAGCCGGTGCAGGGTGAAGCCGGCGTCATCATTCCCCCGCCGGGCTATTTCGCGCGCGTGCGCGAGCTGTGCACCGCGCGCAATGTGATGCTCGTGCTCGACGAGATCCAGACCGGGCTCGGCCGCACCGGCAAGCTGCTCGCCGAGCAGCACGAGGGCATCGAGGCCGACGTGACGCTGCTGGGCAAGGCGCTATCGGGCGGCTTCTATCCGGTGTCGGCGGTGCTCTCCAACAACGCCGTGCTCGGCACGCTGCGGCCGGGCCAGCACGGCTCGACCTTCGGCGGCAACCCGCTGGCCTGTGCGGTGGCACGCGCAGCGCTGCGGGTGCTGGTCGAGGAAGGCATGATCGAGAACGCGGCGCAACAAGGCGCGCGCTTTCTCGCCGGATTGCAGGACATCCGCGCCAATGTCATCCGCGAGGTGCGCGGGCGCGGTCTGATGCTGGCAATCGAACTACACCCGGAAGCCGGCGGTGCTCGCCGTTACTGCCTGGCGCTGCAGGCGCGCGGCATCCTCGCCAAGGACACCCACGAGCACACCATCCGCATCGCCCCGCCGCTGGTGATCACGGCCGACCAGGTCGACTGGGCGCTGGAGCGGATCACGGCTGCGCTGACGCAGGATGTCTCCTGACGGTTCCCAGCGTCGGAAGACCGCACCGCCGGCTACGGCCAACAAGAACGATTTCGACGTCTGTGCGTTGAAGCTCTGCGGGCAGGTATGGACGGAGAGTCGCGCTCATGCCTTGCCGTCGCGCTGGACTTATTGTCTTTTTGATTAGTGCCTCAATGATCGTGGCGAGCGGCAGCGCATCCGCCCAGCCGCACGTAAAGGGTGGACCGGCGGCACGTCCAGCCGCACCGCCAGCAATGGCGCGTCCTGCCGCGCCGATGGTG
>NZ_JACMYK010000162.1 GCF_020889785.1 Bradyrhizobium acaciae | reverse complement strand
GGCCGATTCAACCAAAACCCATCCCGCTCTAGCAGCCGCGGCAGATGCTCTTGATCTTCTTGTCGAGCGCAGCGTCTTCCTTATTGGCCTGGCTGTTCGGATCGCTGATATTCTTCTCGTTGCCGACGTCGCCGCGGCGCGGCTGACGATGTCCGACCGGCGCCTCCGGCACCGGCGCGTTCTTCTGCATGGAGGACGATCCGCCCTGTTGCTGCGCCCATGCCTGGGACGTTCCAACCTGGGGCGCTCCAACCACCATCAGAGCCATCAACAAAACTGTCTTCCGCATCTCGCGTCTCCGCTTCTCAACCCTATTGCGCCCGTTCCGGCGCTTCGACGGTAGCACAGTTGCGTCGCCCCTGCGCTGCGCAATCCTGTACCTTCCGTATATCGGCCATCGTGCCAAGGAGCCAGATTCCCGCGGCGACCAGCACCGCAAAGAAGCCGAACATCACAGCATTTTCGATGCCGCGGTTGCCTCATTGTCGGGCGGCTCGTGCCGTCCGTCCCCGGCCCCGCTCACCGCGGGCTCACGATTGCGGCGGGTAAAGATGAACGTCACCGCAATAATCGACGATACGGTATCGCCGTTCCACGTCTTCCTCACCTTCGCGGGAAGCCGGCTGCGACAAATAGGTCGGGCCGATCGGCGCCTTGCCGTAGCCGCCGGGGATGTCGAGGACATAGTCCGGCTGACAAAGGCCGGAGACGCGCCCGCGCAGCGCCCGCATCAACTCCTGCCCGGCTTCGATCGTGGTGCGCAAATGCGCGGTGCCGGGCGCAAGGTCGCCGTGATGCAGGTAATAGGGCTTGATCCGGCACTCCACGAAGGCGCGCATCAGTGCCTCGAGCGTCGCCGCATCGTCATTGACGCCGCGCAACAAGACCGACTGGCTGACCAATGGAATGCCGGCGTCACTGAGGCGCGCGCACGCCGTGCGGGCATTGGCGCCCAATTCGCGCGGATGGTTGGCGTGGATCGCAATCCAGGTCGTCGCCCCTTCGGCCCGCAGCGCCGCAACCGTCTCCGGATTGATGCGATCCGGATCGGCAATCGGGACACGGGTGTGGAGGCGGACGATCTTGACGTGATCGATGGCGGCGAGGTCGGCCATGATCTCGGTCAACCTGCGCGGCGACAGCATCAGGGGATCGCCGCCGGTCAGGATGACTTCCCAGATCTGTGGATGGCTACGGATGTAATCGAGCCCCGCGCGGTAGGCGTCGTCCGACAAGGCGGATGCCTTTCCGGGCCCGACCATTTCGCGCCGGAAGCAAAACCGGCAATACACCGCGCAGACATGGACGAGCTTGAACAACACCCGGTCCGGATAGCGATGCACGATGCCTGAGACCGGCGAATGCGCATCGTCGCCGATCGGGTCGGCGTTCTCGCCCGGTCGCTCCACGAGCTCGTCGGCGCTCGGGATGAACTGCCGCGCGATCGGGTCCGCAGGATCGGCCGGATCGATCAGCGCTGCAAGCTCCGGCGTCACCGCGACCGCGTAACGCGCAGCCACCTGCTCGAGCGCGGCAAGCGCTGCGACCGGCGCGAGGCCGGCATCGACCAGTTCGCGCGGCTGTCGCAGCGTCGCCGCCAATTTGTGGTCGATGCTGTTCATGTCTCTCCTGCAGGCGGTGTCCAGACCACCTGATCAATTCGTGGTGCGCCGCTCGCCAGCATCACCAGCCGGTCGAAGCCGAGCGCGACGCCGCTCGCCTCGGGCATCTGGCCGATGGCGGCAAGGAAATCGTCGTCGAGCGGATAGCGCTCGCCGTAGCGGCGGGCCTTCTCGTCCATCGCTGCGGTGAAACGATGGCGCTGCTCGGTCGCGTCGGTCAACTCGCCAAAGCCGTTGGCGAGCTCGACGCCGCAGGCATAGACCTCGAAACGCTCGGCGATCCGTGGTTCGCCCGCCTTGGTCCGCGCCAGCGCGGCCTCGGGTGACGGGTATTCGAACAGCACCGTCAGACGCCCCTGACCCAGATTGGGCTCGACATGCTCGACCAGCACCTTGCTGAAGATGTCCGACCAGGTGTCGTCGTCGGCAATCCGCACCCGCTGCTTCGCGGCCGATGCCATGGCCTCGCGATCGCCCTCGCCGTCCGAGATCGTCGCCAGCAGGTCGATGCCGGCGAAGCGCTCGAAGCCTGCGGCGACCGTCAGCAGCTCCGGCTCGGCAAACGGATCGGCCATCCTGCCGCGGAACGAAAACCGCCCGATCCCGGTCGCCTGCGCCGCATGGGCGATCACGACGATCGTATCGGCCATGATGGCGTCATAGCCGGCATTGGCGCGGTACCATTCCAGCATGGTGAATTCGGGGAGATGCAGGTCGCCGCGTTCGCGGTCGCGGAACACCCGCGCGAACTCGTAGATCTTCGGCTCGCCGGCCGCGAGCAGCTTCTTGCAGGCGAATTCCGGAGAGGTGCGCAGATAACGCGTCGCTTGCGCACCATCGGCCTGCCTCAGCTCGGTGCGCGGGGCGTGCAGATGCGTCTCGTTACCCGGAGAGATCTGCAGGATGGCGGTCTCGACCTCGGCAAATCCCTGCTCCTCGAACCAGGCGCGGAGCGCCCGCGTGATCGCGGTCCGCGCCTGCAGGAAGGGCCTGCGATCGGCATAGCGCGATGGTGTCCACCACGGCGAAGGCTGGTCGTGTGCTGTCATCGTTCGGCCGTCCCGGCGGTTGCGGATTCAACATCAACATGTCCCCACGCGTATTCAAGATTCGGACGCAAATACTTGATTCTAAACAAATACATGGCGCACACAACCTTGGCCTCCGGGAGATGCGGCGACGCGGATCCCTTCTTGTCGAAAGATGCCGGCGTTGTCCATCGGGTGCCCCGCTGCCGCCTGGGGTTGCCTTGCTCGCGCGAGCCGGCGCCAACGGCCTGGACGCGGATTCGGTTCGGAAACAGGGTCAATCCCGGCGAGCCGGAACGGTTGGCAACCTGCCGAATTCGGCCGCAAAAGACTGGCATCTCAGGGATAAATGAGTATGTTGCGGCCCGAAATCGCCGCCATGGCAGAGGGGCTGCCGAACCGGTTTGCGCCCCCGGCCCTCAAATTCAGGAAAACACCTTTGAAAGTCATCGCCAGTTCCATCCGCAAGGGCAACATCATCGAGCAGGATGGCAAGCTCTATGTGGTCCTCTCCGCCGAAAACATTCATCCCGGCAAGGGCACCCCGGTCAGCCAGATCGAAATGCGCCGCATCGGCGACGGCGTGAAGGTCTCGGAGCGCTACAAGACCACCGACCAGGTCGAGAAGGCCACCGTCGAAGACCACAACTACAACTACCTTTACGAAGACGCCGACGGCTTCCACTTCATGAACAACGACAACTACGACCAGGTCCAGGTCTCGAAGGAGATCGTCGGGTCATCTGCGCCGTATCTGCAAGAGAACATGACCGTGAAGCTGTCGATGCACGACGGCAATCCGGTCGCGATCCAGCTGCCGCAGCGCGTGACGCTGGAAGTGGTGGAAACCGAGCCCGTCACCAAGGGCCAGACCGCGTCGTCGTCTTACAAGCCCGCGATGCTCTCCAACGGCATTCGCACCGGCGTGCCGCCGCACGTTTCCACCGGAACGCGCATCGTCGTCATGACCGAGGACGGTTCTTACGTTGAACGCGCCAAGGATTGAGCGATAATCTCTCAGGAGACTCGAACCGGGGGGTGCAGTGAACAGGAAGGTGGTCAGCTTCATCAGTTGCTGGCTGGCAGCCCTGCTCTTGCCTCCTCCCGGCGCCCATGCCGACGAATTCCGGACGCCATCGATCTCGGCCACGCGGGTCGAATGGCGCGCCGTGCTCGACCAGTTGCAGCAGGAGATCACCTCCCGCCCGGCCGTCGCCGCCAACTTCACCTTCGCCGGACAACGCCGCGTCCCCGCCACCGATCCGCGGTCGACGCCCGCTTTGGTGCAGCTCAATGCGGCGACCTCGCCGCTCTTCCCCGGTATCGCGCGCAGCCCGATCCCGGTGCTGCTGCCATTCGACCCCGCAAGCTATCTCGACGCGCGGCAAGGCGCTGGACCGGGCAACCTGCCGGTCGCGCGCTATCAGGCCGATTTCCGCGCTGTGGATCTCTTCGATGCCGGCGCGTCCGGCTACGACGCGGTGTTCTCGCTCGACCCCGGTGCCGGCGACGGCATGCCACCGCGGACGTTTGCAAAGCCGGTCGAGGTGCAGATCTCGGGCTCGATCCTGGTCTACGACCTCGCCGACCGGCTCGGCGGCAAGGGCGAGCCGGTCAAGGCACTGGCCGCGCAGTTTCCGGACATACGCCGCGTCATCCGTGAAGGCTATCTCCGCTACGCCTTCACCCGCTTCGGGATTCCCTATGTCGTGTCGATCCAGTGCCTCGACAGCGCGCCGCGGGCGAAGCGACTGGCCTGTCGCGAGGCCACTCCGGTCGCCGAGCGCTTCCTGAAGGCCTTGCGCATCGTCGGCGGGCAGCCCTCGCAGCCCCGCGGCGATATCGCCTCCGGTTTCGCCGATCGGCCGATCACGCCGGCGGCCGACTTCAGCTACCGCCCGAGTGGCGACATCGTCGCGGGCAGCGGCGGACGCAGGCAGCAGGGCGGCCACGCCGATCTCACCGCCTATTCGCAGATTCGCTTTCCGCTCGAGAAGGCGCCGGCTTTCGCGCACTCGCAATCCTTCGCCAGGCGCAAGGCGGGCGCGACCGCGGACGAGTATCCCTGGCAGGATAATTTCTGCGAGGCGCGCAGCTTCGAGGTCGGCCAATGCGCCAGCGGCTACGGCCATCAGGGCCAGGATATCAGGCCGGGCGCGTGTCCCGCCGGCAGCAAGGACGGTTGCGACCCGAGGCAGCAGGCGGTGGTCGCGGTGCGCGACGGCATCGTGATCCGCTCGGCGCAGCAGCAGGCGGCGACTTTGCAGGTCAACACCCGCACCGAGCATGTCCGCTTCCGCTACATGCACATGAACCCGTCGGTGATGGACGCCGACGGCCTGCTCAACGGACGCCGCGTCGCCGAGGGCGAGAAGATCGGCGTGGTCTCGAACTACCTCGACCATCCCAACGGCACGTCACGGCATCTGCATTTCGACGTGCAGGTGTTCACGCGCGACGGCTGGCTCTGGGTCAATCCCTACACCACGCTGGTGTCGGCCTATGAGCGGCTGATCCGCGGCCGCGGCCGCGAGATCGGGCCCGAGCCCGGACCTGCCGCGGCCATTGCGCATGCCCTGCCCGACGATGTCCTGCATCGCATCGACACCCACGAGGGCGGCAGCAACTAGAGCATGATCCGGAAAAATGTGGAGCGGTTTTCCGAAGAGATCATGCTCAAAAAAGCAAGCTAAAGCGCGATGACGATTCAGGCTAATCTAATCTCATCGCGCTTTAGCTATTTCTTCCAGGGTGTATCACCGCGCGCCGCGGCTGCTGCGAAAATGCCCTGCTCGTAATCGATAAAGGCGCGCACCATGGCGCGATAAGCAGCTTCGGCAACCTTGGGCGACAGCCCGTCCGCATCCGCGAGCGCCATCGCCTTTTTCACGACAGCCTCGGCGCGCTCCGGCGCCTCGACCTGCGCGGGGTTGGCCTTGAAGCGCGCGGCTTCATGCACATAGCGGCCGCGCTCCGCCATCAGGCGCACGATCTCACGGTCGAGCCGATCGATATTGCCGCGGACCTCGCTGAGCGTCTTGCAGCAGGCGCCATTGTCGACCGTGGGGCTGCCCCACAGCGCCGGTGCATTGGTTGCGGGTTCCTCGGCCCACGCCATTGCAGGAACCAGCAAGGTCAACAGAAACGCCAGCAATCGCATCGTGTGCCTCCCAGAATGCCGAGCACGCCTTGCGACTGGTTATGCCGATTTTGCGCGCGGATGGAAGCCACACCGCGCTACAGGCCAGACACTGGATACCCTCCCGTCACGCCCCGCGCGACGCAGTCAGTCGATCTCCAATGCGGCCAACGTCTCCTGGACCCTCCGCTGAGCGTCCGCGGGAAGCGGCAGGATCGGACGTGGGGGCTCGGCCGTACAGATGCCTCTGAGATTGGCAAGCGCGTAGACGACGCGCAGACCCGAGTATGCCTTGAACAGCTCCCACATCGGCAGCAAGCGCGCATCGAGCTGTCGCGCCCGGGCCGCATCGCCGCTCCTCACAGCGCGGATGATATCGAGGCAAATCCTCGGGAAGATGCCTGCGAGCACGCTGTACCAGGTGTCCCCGCCTGCCAACAGCGCCTCGGTGCAATTCCAGTCGGCGCTGTAGCCCAACGCGACGCCGCCCGGAACGACGGCCCGCAATTCCCGGAGATGGCCTGACAGGTTTGCAGCGTCGAGCGCGGGGCTCTTCACCGCGACGATGCCCTCGACACGGCCGAGACGGCCGATCAGAGCCGGCGTGAACCGGAAATGGGTGGTTCCAGGATTATCGTAGATGCAGATCGGCAACCTGCTCTCGCGGGCCACGGTTTGAAAATGCTCGAAGACCTCATCGTCCGTCAGCGGCGTATAGGAAACCGCCGCCAAAAGGCCCGCCGCCGCACCGGCATCACGCGCATCTTGCGCCAAACGCACCGCCTCGTCGGTGCGCAGCGCACCGATACCGACCAGGATCGGCATCCTGCCGTCGCCCAAGGCGGTCGCCGCCTGCACCGCCCGCCGCCGCTCTTCGCGGCTGAAATACGGATATGACCCGGTGCTTCCGAGCAGCCCGATCGAATCCACCTTCGCCGCAATCAAAGGTTCGAGCAATGCGCGCAGAGCGCCCGTATCGACCTGCCCTTCCCGGTTCGAGGGCGTTATCGGGAAGGCAGAGAGTCCATTCAGACTGATCATCACATTGTCCCTCGTCAGCAACCTGCAGCGCAACCTGTCACGCAATCAATCGACGCGCCGCATTGCACGCAAGGTCCACTTTCACTCAAGCTGAGCAGCAAACTGGTCCAGTGTGCTTGCAGCCTCCCGTCGATCGATAGCGGCTATTGGAGCATCGTGGTCAGCTGCGCGCCTTCGTCGGCCACGAACACCGCGATCAGTTCCGCGGGCTCCGTGGTGCTCGCATTGGCCGAGACCATGTGGGTCGAGCCCGGCGGCTCGAAGAACGACTGGCCGACCTTGAAGGTCTCGACCGGCCCGCCGCCGAGCTGGGAGCGGATCTCGCCCTTCGTGATGTAGGCCGTCACCGAACCCGAATGGCGGTGCGGCGGCGTGAAGCCGCCCGGACCGTAGAACACGCGCACCACCGTGACGCGCTTGCCCGCCACGTTGGGCAGCGCATGCGAGCTGATGACCTCGACCTTGTCGAGCGGCGACGCCGCATTCGCGCTGGCGCAGAGCGGCGCGATCACCGCGGAGATCGCATCGATCGGGGGCGGCAACGCCTTGCCGATCACGAAGGCGCAGGCCAGTCCCGCGATCACGGCCAGCGAAACCGGGCGCGGCGGCCGTGCGAATGAAAGAGATGGTGTCATCGCCATCGAGCTCATCAGTTGGTCTCCCCTGTCTATTGTCGTTCTGATCCGTCTCGATGCCTACGAAGCCGGGGCGTCCGCGCGCTGCCGGCGCGGCGGCGGCGTCCAGCGATAGGCTGCGCCGAACCGGTTCCAGACATTGATCGACGCGATCGCCGAGGTCAGATAGGTCAGTTCCTGTTCGGAGAATTCGGCGGTGGCCTGCGCGTAGACCTCGTCACTGACGCCGTTCGGCATGGTCGTCAGTGCTTCGGTCCAGGCCAGCGCGGCGCGCTCGCGGGCCGAGAACTGCGGCGCCTCGCGCCACACCACGACGAGGTTCAGCTTGTCGACGGGCACGCCGAGACTCTCGCTCTGCAGGATGTGATACTGCACGCAGAAGGCGCAGCCATTGATCTGCGAGGCGCGGATCTTGACCAGCTCCAGCAGCTGCTTGTCGAGGCCGGCCTTCGCCGCGAACTGGCCGAGCGCACGCACGGCGGCGAACACATCGGGAGCGAGCTTCTCGAAGTCGGTGTATTCCTTGCGGGCATGTGACATCGGCGCGGCCTCATGTTATCAGTGTACTGACATATTATCAGAGCTCTGATACAGAGCAAGGCGCAGACATTCGCGAAGGCAACATGGCGGGAATGCGGAAACGAGGGAAATCCGGCGCCGCCGGGCGACGTCCAGCCAGGACAAACGCCGGCCGAAAGGTCGCGGCGGGTTCGGGAGCGACCGCAGGCGACGTCGTCGCTGCCCCGCTCGTCCCGCCACCCGGCGAAGGCAAGCGCGGCGAACAGGGCTACCTCGCCTATCTGCTGCGCCAGGCGCATGCGGCTTCGCGGCTGTCGATGGAACGCGAACTGGGACACCTCGGCGTCACCTCACCGCAATTCGTCGTGCTCACCATGCTGAAGGCCTATCCGGGATTATCCGGCGCCGATCTGGCGCGGGTGGCGCTGCTGACGCCGCAGACGGTCAGTGTGATCATCCGCAACCTCGAGCGCGACGGCGCGATCCGCAAGACGCCGCACCCGGTTCACGGCCGGGTGCTGCAATGGACGCTGACCGGCCATGGAACCACGGTGCTGGAGAAATGCCGCCATATCGCCCAGGCCCAGGAGCGACGGCTCTCCGCCGGCCTCGACCCGAAGTCGGAACAGGTGGTTCGGCAATGGCTGTCAAAAATCGCCACAGATTTGCAGGATACATAGCTCCTGCGGCGGCGTGGCTTTTGGCTCACCCGATCGGCGCCGCTACACTGGCCGCATGAAACAGCCTGATTCTCCGAAATCCCCCGCCCGGCGCGCCGTCCTCAAGGCGGGGCTCGCCGCAAGCGTGACGCTCGCCAGTCCGCTCGGCGCGCTGGCAGCCGCTCCGCCCGGCTTCGAGCAATGGCGCGATAATTTTCGCGCCCGCGCGCTGGCAAAGGGCATTTCGGAGGCGACCTGGAATCGCTGCATGGGGCGGGTCGAGCCCGACATGAGCGTGTTCAAGCAGATGCGCAACCAGCCTGAATTCCACGAGCAGATCTGGCAGTACATCAATCGCCGCGTCTCCGACTGGCGGGTCATCCACGGCCGCGAGGCGCTGAAGAAGAACGAAGCGCTGTTCGGCCGGATCGAGCGCGACTTCGGCGTCGAGCGCGGCACGCTGCTCGCGCTGTGGGGCGTTGAATCAGCCTATGGCGATCCGCTGGTGCAGCAGAACCACATGACGCCGGTGTTCCCCTCCCTCGCCGCGCTCGCCTGGAACGAGCCGCGCCGCAAGGCCTATTGGGAGACCGAGCTGATCAACGCGATGAAGATCGTGCAGCGCGGCTGGAGCACACCCGAAGAGATGAACGGCTCCTGGGCCGGCGCGATGGGCCATTCGCAGTGGATGCCGGAAGTCTGGCTCAATGTCGGCTTCGACTATGACGGCGACGGCAAGGTCTCGCCGTTCGGCCGGCCCGACGATGCACTGGGCTCGACCGCGAAGTACCTCGTCAATCGCGGCAAATGGCACCGCGGCGAACATTGGGGTTATGAAGTCCGCGCGCCCGGTGGCGGCGCCAGCGGCAGCCGCAGCTACGCAGCCTGGACCAGCGCCGGTGTCGTCAGAGCCGACGGCCAGCCGTTCCCGCGACCGAACGCGTCGGCGCAACTCTGGATCCCCGTCGCGGGCGGCCCCGCCTTCCTGCTCGGCCCGAACTTCAACTCGGTGAAGAGCTACAATCCCTCGATGAACTACGCGCTGGCGATCTGCCATCTCGGCGATCGCTGTCTCGGCGGGCCGCCGTTCATCCAGCCCTTCCCGGGCTCGGAGCGGGCGCTGACGCTTGCCGAAGTGCAGGAGATGCAGACGCGGCTGACCAAGGCCGGCTTCGACACCGGCGGCACCGACGGCCGCGTCGGCAACGACACCATGAAGGCGATCAAGGATTACCAGATCAGGATGGGGCTGCTGCCCGCCGACGGTTACGGCGGGCTCAAGGTGCTGGCGCGGTTACGGCAAGGCGGCTAGCTGCAGCACATACTCCGTGTCGTCCCTGCGAAAGCAGGGACCCATAACCACAGATGATGATTGTTGCACACCGCTGGAATGACAAGTCCCGCTCACAACATCGGCCGCGGGGTATGGGTCCCTGCTCTCGCAGGGACGACGACGGTTGGGATGCAAATGCGCCGTTCAACTCCTCGCAATGACGGAGACCTACGTCGGCTGGCGCACCACGCCGCCGGCGTTCATACCGCCGTCGATCACGAGCTCGCTGCCGGTGACATAGCGCGACGCGTCCGAGGCGAGATAGAGCACGCCCTGCGCGATCTCGATGGCCTGGCCGGCGCGTCCGAGCGGCGTCGCGAACCTCGCACGCTCCTCCGGATCGATCGGCGCGTTCTGGCCGGCGCCGGTTGCGCCGGTCGGGATCTTGCCCCAGATCGGCGTATCGATGATTCCGGGATGCACGGAGTTGACGCGGATGCCGTCGCCGACCTGGGCGCATTCCATCGCGATCGACTTGGCAAACAACCGGACCGCGCCCTTGGTGGCGCTGTAGCCGGAAAGCGTCGCCGCACCGCGCAGGCCGGCCAGCGACGACATCATGATGATGGAGCCGCCGCCGTGCTTGCGCATCAGCGGCAGAGAATGCTTCACCGACAGGAACACGCCATCGATATTGATGGCGGTCTGCCGACGCCAATCCGCAAGTGACATCTCGACGATCGACGGCGCTCCGATGCCGATGCCGGCGTTCGAGACCATGATATCCAGCCGGCCATGCCGCTTGCCGATCTCACTGACGATTTCGATCCAGCGCTCTTCGCTGGTGACGTCCTGCGGCAGGAAGCTCACCTTGCGCCCGGCTTTCGTGAGCCGCGCGGCGAGCTCCGGTCCCCTCAATTCGTCGATGTCGGTCGCGACAACCGTCGCGCCTTCCTGCGCGAGCAATTCGACGATGGCTTCGCCGATACCCGACGCGCCGCCGGTCACCAGCGCGACCTTGCCTTCAACCTGTCCTGACATGTCCTCTCCCAACGTTTCTTATCGGATCACCGTCGGGCCCTGATCCGGCGCCGCGACGTCGAGGACACGGAATTGCACACGTTCGGTGCCTTGCCAACGGTCGACTGCAAGAGAGCCCGCCACGTGCAGTTGCTGGCCGCGATTTTGCGTCAAGGCGCTGCCGAGCTTCTGTCCGATGGAGCGGAATGCGATACCGTTGACGATAGAACCGTCGCCGGACTTGAAGCGCAGCCGCAGATGCGCCTGCCCGACCTCATCGGCATAGACCAGCTGATGCGACGGCAGCGCAATCACCGGCTCCGGATTGGCGCTGCCGAACGGGCCCGCGCGATTGAGCGTCGCGGCGAATTCCGGCGTCACCGCGCGCGCGGTGACCGCGCCGTCGATGAACAGCTCGTTCTCGTGGCGAGAGTTGGCGACGTCGGCCGCCAGCGCGCTTTCCATGTAGGCACGGAATTCCGCGAGCTTCTCCTTGCGCAGCGTCACACCCGCCGCCATCGCGTGCCCGCCGCCCTTCATCAGCAGCCCATCGTGCACCGCCTGGCGCACCGCCTTGCCGAGATCGACGCCGCCGATCGAACGGCCCGATCCGGTGCCGATGCCGCCCGGCTCGAGCGCGATCGCAAACGCAGGACGCGCGAACTTCTCCTTCAGCCGCGCGGCGACGAGCCCGACCACGCCGGGATGCCAGCCTTCCGCCGCGGTGACGATGACAGCGCCCTTGTCCTCCAGCCCAAGCGAGGCCAGCGCCTCGGCTTCGGCCTGTGCCTCGGCCGCCTGCTCGATCACGCGCCGCTCGCTGTTGAGGCGGTCGAGCTCGGCCGCAATCCGCGCGGCCTCCGAAACATCACCTTCGAGCAACAGCCGCACGCCGAGATCGGCGCGCCCGATGCGGCCGCCGGCATTGATGCGCGGCCCCAGCATGAAGCCGAGATGCCAGGCCTCCGGCGGACCGTTCAGCCGCGCCACATCCATCAGCGCGGTATGGCCGACATGATCGCGCCGGCGCATCGCGATCAGGCCCTTGGCGACGAAGGCCCGGTTGAGCCCGATCAGCGGCGCGACGTCGGCGACGGTGCCGAGCGCGACATGATGCAGCATGCTGAGCAGGTCCGGCTCCGGCATCACGCCGGTCCAGAAGCCGCGCTGACGCAGCTCGCGGTTGACCGCGACCAAGGTGACGAACACCAGGCCAACGGCGGCGAGATGGCCGAGGCCGGAGAGATCGTCGGGCCGGTTCGGATTCACCAGCGCGTCGACCTCGGGCAGCTCATCGCCGGTCTGATGATGATCGATCACCACGACCGACATCCCGAGCTTCCTGGCTTCCGCCAGCGGCTCGATGCTGGTGGTGCCGCAATCGACGGTGACGAGCAGCGTCGCGCCCTTTGCCGCGAGCGCCCGGACGGCGTCGACGTTGGGCCCGTAGCCTTCGAAAATGCGGTCGGGAATGTGGATCAGTGGGTCGAGCCCGCAATGGCGCAGATGCCATGTCAGCAGCGCCGCCGAGGTCGCACCGTCGACGTCATAGTCTCCGAAGATCGCGACCTTCTCCCCGCGTACCGCGGCATCCGCGATACGCTTGGCCGCATGCTCCATCTCGGTGACCGTATGGGGATCCGGCATCAGCTTGCGGATGGTCGGGTCGAGGAAGTCGGCGACATCGTCGATCGCGACATCGCGCCCAGCCAGCACGCGCGCCAGCATTTCCGGCAATTGATAGCGCTGTACGATCGCGAGCGCCCGCGCCGCCCCGCGCGCATCCAGCCGGTCGCGCCAGAGCTTTCCGGTCAGCGACCGCGACACACCAAGAAACGCCGGCGGCGCTTCGATGGGCAATGCGGATGCGTGGAGCGTCATGATTCCTTTCCAATCAGGCAGGAATCGTAGCGCCTCAGTGAATCCCAAGCCAGTTCTAGCAGCCCATCCGGCTGGCGATTTCCCCGAAATCCTTGGCCACGATGTCCCAGTTGCCGGTGGCCTCGAAATCGACCTTCTGCAACGGGCCGTATTCGGTGGGCCGCGCCACGAAGGCGGTCTTCAGGCCGTGCTTCTGGGCATGCTTCAGATCGTAATTGTGCGCGGCGACCATCATCACCTGCTCCGGCGGCAGGCAAAGCAGCTTCGCGGCGCCGAGATAGGTTTCCGGATCGGGCTTGTAGTGCTCGAACAGCTCGGCCGACATCACGAGATCCCAGGGCAGGCCCGCGAACTTCGCCATGTTGGTGAGCAGCGCGACGTTGCCGTTGGAGAGCGGCGAGATGATGTATTTGCTCTTCAGCCGGGTCAGCCCGGCGACGCTGTCGGGCCAGCCGTACAGACGATGCCAGCCCTTCGTCAGATGCTGCAAATCGGCCTCGGTGAGTCCCTTGATGTCGAACTGAGCGACCAGCTTCTCCAGCGAGCGGCGGTGTAACTCATCGAGGATGACGTAGCCGTTCTGCGGATTCTTGCGCACCTCGTCCATCGAGGCCGCATAGACCGCGCGCCAGCCGTCGACCAGCGCGGTCCAATCGGCCTTGATCCCGCGCTTCTCTCCCCATGTCGTGAAATCGTTGATCAGGCTGGTGCGCCAGTCGACCACGGTGCCGAACACGTCGAACACCAGCGCCTTGACGGAGGACAGATCGGACATGCGCGTCTCCCCTTGTTGTTGTTCTTGTTGCTTGGACACGTCGTTCCGGGGCGATGCGGAGCATCGAACCCGGAACCTCGAGATTCCCCGATGCGCAATCTGCGCATCTATGGTTCGTCCTTCGGACGCCCCGGAATGCAACATCAATCCAGGTGGAACTTCTCGAGCTGGCGGTGCTCGGCCTTGATGTAGCGCACGGTGCCGGTGACCGAGCGCATCACGACCGTCTCGGTCTCGATCACGTCCTTCTTGAACTTCACGCCGGTCAAGAGCGAGCCGGTGGTGACGCCGGTGGCGGCGAACAGGCAGTCGCCCTTGGCCATGTCCTCGATGCCGTAGATCATCTTCGGATCGATGACGCCCATCTTGTGGGCGCGCTCGCGCTTCTCTTCGGTGTCGAGGATCAGGCGGCACTGCATCTGGCCGCCGATGCAGCGCAGCGCGACCGCCGCCAGCACGCCCTCGGGCGCGCCGCCGGTGCCGATATACATGTCGACGCCGGTCTCATCGGGCTTGGCGCAGTGAATGACGCCGGCGACGTCGCCATCGGTGATCAGCTGGACGGCAGCGCCCGTCGAGCGCACGCTATTGATGATGTCGGCATGGCGCGGACGGTCGAGCACCAGCACGTTGATGGCGGTGGGGTCGACGCCCTTGGCCTTGGCGAGCCGGCGCACGTTGTCGGCCGGCGGCGCGTCGAGCTCGATCACATTCTTGGCGTAGCCCGGGCCGATCGCGATCTTCTGCATGTAGACGTCGGGCGCGTGCAGCAGCGTGCCGCCATCGGCCATCGCCATGGTGGCGATCGAGCCCGGCATGTTCTTGGCGCACAGCGTGGTGCCTTCGAGCGGGTCGACCGCGATGTCGACCTTTGGACCGGCGTTGAGGCCGACCTTCTCGCCGATGAACAGCATCGGCGCCTCGTCGCGCTCGCCCTCGCCGATCACGACGGTGCCTTCGATCGGCAGCTTGTTGAGCTCTCGCCGCATTGCGTCGACCGCGGCCTTGTCGGCGGCCTTCTCCTGGCCGTGGCCGCGCAGCCGCGCGGCCGACACCGCCGCGCGCTCCGTCACGCGCACGATTTCGAGCGTCAGGATGCGCTCGAGCAGCATCTGCGGCGGAACGGAAATATGGGTCGACATCGGCGTACTCCTTAAGCCTCTGGGACAGGCCTGCCTGCCCGCATCAATCGTCTCACGCCCGACCCGTTCAGGCCATGCGCTAGTTCTTCTCGATCCGGATCACCTGCGGCCGGCCGCTGATGACCTTATCGCGCTGCACTGCGGCCAGCGCGCGATGCACGGCATCCTCGCTGGTCGCATAGGTAATCAGAATGACGGGGACCGGTGAAGGTTTTTTGGCCGCGCCATTCACATCGACGCCATCCGGGTGCCGTTGCACGATGGATTCCAGAGATATCTTCTGTTCCGCGAGCCGGGTGGCGATTGTTGCGGCAGTGCCTGCAAGATCGCGCGCCATCAGGCGGATATAGTAACCACCCTCGTGGCGTTCCATCGGCGCCTTGGAGGTGTCGCGCAACCGCTCGACCGGGCGGCCGAACGGCTTGGCGCGAATGCCGCGGGCGACGTCGGCGATGTCGGCCACCACGGCCGAGGC
>NZ_JACMYK010000161.1 GCF_020889785.1 Bradyrhizobium acaciae | reverse complement strand
GTCGGCGCCGCGGCGGCGGTGCCGTTGGTCTGCGCCGGGCGTAGCGTCGGCGTCTTCATGGTGACGCGGCGCGAGAGCCACTCCCTCAGCGAGGAGATCGTTTCACTGCTGGAGCGCATGGCCGCGAACGTCTCCTTCGCGCTCGACAATTTCGACCATGAGGCGTCGCGCAAGAGCGGCGAGCGGGCGATGCGCCGGCTCAACCGCATGTTCGGCGCCATCAGCGCAACCAACGAGGCCATCCTTCGCGCCAAGACCGAGCACGATCTCTATCAGCGGGTCTGCGACGCCGCGGTGTTCAGCGGAAAGTCCTTTGCCACCGTGGTGCTGCTGGTCGAGCCTGACACGCACTGGCTCGAGCCTGTCGCCGGCACCGGCGAGGCGATCGACCTGATCACCCAGACGCGCTTCTCGACCGATCCGGACAATGTCTACGGCAAGGGTATTTGCGGCGAGGCGTTCCGGACCCAGCGGCCGTGCGTCGAGCACGACATCCCGATATCGATGAGGGAATCGAAGACGCCAATCCGCGGCAGCGGCCTGATGGCCTGCGTGGCGCTGCCGCTCACCCGGTTCGGCAAGAGCATCGGCGTGCTGATCTTCTTCACGAGCAATTCCTGGGCCCGCGACGAGGAGATCATCGCGCTGCTGGCGGGGATCGCCGAAAACGTCTCGGTTGCGCTCGACAATTTCGGCCGCGCCACCGAGAAGGCCAGGGCCGACGCCGAGCGCGAGCGGCTGTCGCGGATGTTCGCGGCGCTGAGCGCGACCAACGAGGCGATCATGCGCGCCAGGTCGCGGCTCGAGATGTTCGAGCTGGTCTGCGCCGCGGCAGCGCATGGCGGCGGGTTCAATTCCACCAGCATTCTGATCGCCAAGCCCGGCGACGATTTCCTGGAGATGATAGCGGTCGCGGGTCCGACCGCCGAGAATGCGCGCCGCCTCAGCGTCTCGCGCAGCGAGGCGCGGCCCGAAGGGCGCGGCGTCTGCGGCAGGGCGTTCCGCTCCCGGCGCGCCTGCATTGACAATGATTTTCTGGGCGACGTCGCCAACAACCCGTTCCGCGAAATCATCGACCGCGAGGATGCGCGATCGGGCGCAGCCTTTCCCTTGATCGTCGACGACGAGCCGGTCGGCGTGATGCTGTTCATCTCCGCCAAACGCAACACCTTCACGGCCGAATTCGCCGAGCTCCTCCAGCGGCTCGCCGACAACGTCGCCTATGCGCTCGGCAGCTTCGATCGCGCCGACGAGAAGGCGCGGACCGAGGAGCAGAGGGAACGGCTGCGGCGAATGTTCGCGGCGTTGAGCGCGACCAACGAGGCGATCATGCGGGCGAAATCCCGCAGCGAGCTGTTCAATCTGGTCTGCGACGCCGCAGCGGTCGGCGGACAGTTCATCTCGGCCACGATCAGGCTGGTCCGCCCGGGCGAGGTCTTCCTCGACAATGTGGCGGCCTCGGGTCCCGACCGGGAGCGCGCCCGCGAAGTCCAGTTGTCGGCCGACGCGACGCGCCCGGAAGGTCAGACCTTGACCGGCGTTGCGATCCGCACCCGCAGGCCCTGCATCAGCAACGACTATCTCAGCGACTTCGGCCCTGAATCGCACGTCTACCCGGTCGTCCGCGACAGCGGCAGCAAGTCCGGCGCGGCGCTGCCGCTGCTCAAGAACGGCGAGGCGATCGGCGCGCTGGTGTTTCTATCCAGCGAATTCGGCACGTTCAGCCCGGAGATGATGGCGCTGTTGCAGCGGCTCGCCGAGAACGTCTCGTTCGCGCTCGCCAATTTTGACCGCGCCGACGAGAAGGCGCGCGCCGATGAGCAGAAGGAGCGGCTGTCGCGGATGTTCGCGGCGTTGAGCGCGACCAACGAGGCGATCATGCGGGCGAAGTCCCGCTCCGAGCTCTATCAGCTGGTCTGTGAAGCGGCGGCAACCGGGGGAAAATTCACCTCGGCCACCATCGCGCTGGCGCAGCCGGGAAGCGATTATCTCCGGATTGTCGCAATCGCGGGCCCGGCGGCAGAAGGCGCGAGCCAGGTGACGCTCTCGATCAGCGAGGCGCACCCCGAGGGGCGCGGCGCCTGCGGCAGGGCGTTCCGGTCGGGCAAGGCCTGCATCATCAACGACTATTTTGCCGATACCGAGACCGCAGCTTTTCATGAACGGGCGCGGCTCGATGGAACGCAGTCCGGCGCCTCGTTTCCGCTGACCGTCAACGGCTGGGTGGTCGGCGTCATGATCTTCGTCGCGATCGAGAAGGACACGTTCACACCGGAATTCGCCGAGCTGTTGCAGCGGCTCGCCGACAATCTGGCGTTCGCGCTCGAGAGTTTCGATCGCGCCGACGAGAAGCACAAGGCCGACGAGCGCATCGAATACCTTGCCTCGCATGACAGCCTGACCAATCTGCCGAACCGCGAGACGTTCAACGAGATGCTGCGTCACGCGATCTCGGCGGCGGATCGCCATCGCCGGCAGCTTGCGGTGCTGTTCATCGACCTTGATCGTTTCAAGATCATCAACGATTCGCTCGGTCACGACGCCGGCGACATGCTGCTGGTGGCGATCGCCAAGCGGCTGCGTGAATCCTTGCGCGCGAGCGACGTGGTGGCGCGGCTCGGCGGCGACGAGTTCGTGGTCATCCTCGAAGAAACCGCCGAACGTGACGACGTCGAGCGGATTGCCGGCGATCTCCTGGTCTCGCTTAGCCAGCCGCTGCAGATCAGTGGGCACGAGTGCCACACCACGGCCTCGATCGGGATCGCGATGTATCCCGCCGACGGCTCCGACGTGCAGACGCTCACCAAGAATGCCGACATGGCGATGTATCTCGCCAAGGAGGACGGCAAGAACGGCTTCCGCTTCTTCTCCAACGAGGTCAGGGCACAGTCGATCGAGCGCCTGACGATGGAGAGCGCGCTGCGCCGTGCGCTGGAGCGCGATCAGTTCTCGCTCGAGTATCAGCCCAAGGTCGACATGGCGAGCGGGCAGATCAGCGGCGTCGAGGCGCTGTTGCGCTGGACCCATCCCGAGCTCGGCAAGGTATCGCCAGGGCAGTTCATTCCGCTCGCCGAGGAAGTCGGCCTGATCGTGCCGATCGGCCGCTGGGTGCTGAAGGAAGCCTGCGCGCAGAACATGGCGTGGCAGCACCGCGGCCTCAAGGCGGTGACCATGGCGGTCAACCTCTCGCCGCGGCAGTTCGGCGATCCGAATTTGCTCCACGATATCGACGAGGCGCTGGCGGCGAGCGGCATGCCGCCGGCGCTGCTGCAGCTCGAAGTCACCGAGAGCATGGTGATGCGCAACGTGACGCGCGCGGTCCGCGTGCTCGATGCGATCCAGAACCGCGGCATTCGGCTGGCGATCGACGATTTCGGCACCGGCTATTCGTCGATGTCGCTGATGAAGCAGTTTCCGATCGACACCATCAAGATCGATCGCTCCTTTGTGCGCGACCTGCCCGATGATTCCGAGGACGTCGCGATCGCGCAGGCGATCATCAGCATGGGCAAGGCGCTCGGCATGACCATCGTCGCCGAGGGCGTCGAGACCTCAGAGCAGCAGGAGTTCCTGCGCGCGCATGCCTGCGACGAGATGCAGGGCTTCCTGTTCAGCCGGCCGCTGCCGCCGCGCGATCTCGCCGAATTGTTGAAGACGTCGCCGGCGCTGACCTCGCCTCCGTTGCAGCCCTCGCTGGACGATGAGGTGATCGGCGAGGCCGTGCCGGATCTAGGGCGGAAACGCGCTGTCGTCTGACGGCTGCACGGGCAAGTCGCGGACGTCGGAATCGGTCGACGCGATCAGGCGCGAGAACTCATACGGCCAGGACGGTATTGCCTGGCCTGCCAGGGTCTGGCGCAGCGCCGCCGACGCCTCGGCAAAGCTCGCCCCGTCGGACAGGCGGAACCGGCGGCAGCAATTGGACGGCAGCGGTTCGGCGGCATCGCGCATCTCGAATGCCGGTCCCCACCACCACGCCGGCGCCGGCGGCCGTTCCGCTTCGGGAATGGCGCGCCAGCGCGCGAACTCGTCGGCGATGCGGGCAAATTGCAGCTTAGCGGCAGGATGCATCGAAGGCCCTTCCTCAAGGCCGGATGATAGCATCGCACGGACTTCGCGCAACGCGGCTATTGGCGGCCGTGCTGCCAATGCGCCGTGACGTCGGAGCCCGATTTGTTGAGGTGGACGTGCTGGTCCACATGATCGACCCAGGACAGCGGAATGAAATGATGATGCTGACCGTCTGGCGAGCTCTGCTTGGTCAGCTTGATCTTGTCGGTGCCTTCCATATGGTCGACCTTGCCGACTGTCTTCTTGTCCGACGAGATCACGTCCATATGTTCCCGAATGTCGGCAGCTGTTGCCATGCGCTATCTCCTCGTCATGATGATGAGGAGATGAAACGTCTCGCGGACACGAAGGTTGCTAGCCGCGTCCGGTTACTTCTGTTCCGCCTCGGTCGCGGTGGCCGGGCCTTCGCCCATGATCAGCAGCACGGCGTCCTCGTCCTTGGCGCCGTCCCAATGCACCTGCTTGCCGAAATGGGTGACGAAGCTGCCGGCCGGCATCGCCACGGTGCCGTGATCGGGATCGAATTTCGGACCGGAGCCGACCCACCAGGTGCCCTTGAGCACGACGATGTAGCGGTCGTTGGGATGGAAGTGCGGACGGCTGAAGTGATTGCCCTTGGTCCATTTGGTGTAGACCATGTAGAACCCGGGCTTCGAGGGATCGCCGACCACGACGGCGTTCTGCGCGCCGCGCGCGTCGACCGGGCTCCACGGAATCTGATCCGGCAGCTTGTAGGTGACGGCAGCGGGATTGAGCTCGGCCGCAGAGCTGACGCTCAGTGTGCCGGCAAGGGCGAGCGGCATCAGCAGGTATCGCCAGGATCGGTTCGAGGCCGTCATCGGAGTCTCCCAGATCAGATTCCTCGGGCAACTGCCGCGCCCGTATGTCGCGTGATGGTAGTCGCTGTCGTTCGAGCGGAGCAAGACGCGTCCGCGCATGTCTGACCTCAAGATTGCGACAACAGTCCGTGACACAACGCAGCTGCAACATGAAAAACGATTTACGCCGCTGCGGACGATGATAGGTTGCGCGCCAACCAAAAGACGGGAGGACAACCTTGAAGAAGCAACTGTCGATACTGGCGGCGGGACTCGTGATCGGTGCGGCCGCGCTGCAATTCTCCACTAGCGCATCGGGTGACGACGGCTGGGTCACGCTGCTCGACGGCTCCAGGAAGGGCGACTGGGACGAGGTCGGCAAGGCCAATTGGGCCATGAAGGACGGCGCGCTGGTCGCCGACAAGCTCGACGGCAAGGATCTCTCCTATCTCGTCAGCAGGACCCAGTACAAGGACTTCCAGATCCGCGCCGAGTTCTGGACCGACGAGGACGCCAACAGCGGCGTCTTCATCCGCTGCGAAGGCAACAAGGTGATCGACTCCAAGGTCTGTTACGAGGTCAACATCTTCGACAAGCGGCCCGATCCGACCTACGGCACCGGCGCGATTGTCGATGTCGCCAAGGTCGATCCGATGCCGAAGGCAGCCGGAAAATGGAACGTCTACGAGATCACGGCGCAGGGGCCGCATTTCGTCGTGACGCTGAACGGCCAGAAAACTGTCGACGCCCAGGACTCCAAGCACGCCAGTGGCTACATCGCGCTTCAATATGGCTCGGGTGTGGTCAAGTTCCGCAAGGTGCAGATCAAAGCGCTCTGATGGTGCAGGTCGAGGATAGCCTGGTCGCCGCGCGGCCGGGCTTCTTCTTGCCTGTCCTGCGCTATCGATCGGTGGCCCTCAGATCGTCGCCTTGCGTACGCAATGATGGCCGATCACGAGCCCGGTCAGGCACAGCAAAAGCCCGAGTGCCGGCGGCGCAAACAGCGCCTCTTCCTGGAAGATGCCGTTCACCAGCACGACCATCGTGCCGAATGCGGCGAGCCCCTGCGTGAGAATTCCCGAGGCGGCGTAGAGGCGCCAGGCCTTCAGTGCCATCGCAAAGAAGAAGCCGAGCGGCACCACCGCGCCGATCCCCATCTGGTAGAGCAGGACGCCGACGGCGCTCTCCACCGCGCCGTCCATCGTGCCGGCCGCCTGCGCGGCGTTCCAGTCGATCGTGAAGTAACCTTCGGAGAGATTACCGCCGACGCCAAGCCCGCGGCCGATCGGGTTCTGCCGGAATCCGTCCCAGCCGCCCATGAAGCCGATCACGTGGAAATCGCCGATCTGGAGTCCGATATGGATGGCTGCGATGGCATACACCACGAGCCCGACCAACGCGACGGCAAGGGTGATGGTGGCGCCGAACAGCCAGGTTGCTGTCCAGGCCAGGGCGACGAAGATGACCAGGACGAGCGCGCCCTTGACGCTGCAGAAGATCAGCAACGGGATCGCGGCCAGCGCCAGCCAGCGATATCCGACCGCGAACAGGAACAGGACGGAGAAGGCGATCCCGTAGCCGAAGCTGATAGGGCTCATATTCGGCCCGAAGATGCGCAGAATTGACGACAGTCCGAGATCCTCGAACAAGGGGCTGTTGAGAAAGCTGAAGCGGAAGCGGTCGATCAGATCGACGGGCACGTTGCCGGTTTGGCGCATCTCGGCTTCCCAGGACCCGGAGCGGGTCGCCTTCAGCTCGTCGAAGTGCCAGAACGTGTAGCCATTGGTAATGGTGAGCCAGAAATCGCGGAACAGCAGTTCGACATATCCGCAGACGATCAGCAGGATGGCGACCGCCACCAGGAACGGGGTGATACGGATCTCGAAGGTTGCCGCGGTCAGCAGTGAGAGCTGGAACAGAAACAGCGGAAACGCAATATTGCGCAGATAGACGAGCGATGCATGCGCGTCCTGCGTCGCGCCGAGCAGGAAGTACGCCCCAACGACCGCGAGGGTCATCAGCCCCCATCTCATGATCCGGTCGATCTCGGCGGAGTGCCTGCGCTCGCGCAGCAGATACAGCGCCAGCGTGACCAGCCACATCACCGCGCAGATGAGGAAGTTGTAGCCCTTGACGAAATCCATCTCCTGCTCGGTCGCTATGTAGGACGACAGGATCGAGACGAAGAGATTCTGGAAGAAGATGATGAAGACGGCGATCGACGGCGCATAGGCCGGCGCCGCAAGCACGATCGCGCAACCGATCAGGCTTTCGACGATGATCGCGAGCCCGGCATTGGCGGCCTGCATGATCGGCGCAAACGCGATCGATGCCACGGCGATGCCGAGGGCAGGAACCAGGTCGCCGGCCAACATCGGCCGCGGGGCTATCTCTGCTCGCACTGGCTCTGACCTAAATGACCGGACGTGTGGATATGCCACACCCGCGTCGTCGATCTAGCCGCGCATTGTGTAAGAACGGGTTAACCAGCAGCCGCTAGCGCGTCCCGAGCAGCGCCTTCAGCACCTCGCGGTCGGCCTTGCCGGTGGCGGCATCGGCCAGGCCGAAGCCCTGCGACATTTCCCAATGTGTCCAGCCCCAGCACTGTTGCCTGGCGTAGGCGGTGACGCCGGCGAGCCACCGCAGCCGGCTGTCGCGCGGAGCCCCGGCCTTGAGCACCCCGAATTCATTGATGATGATCGGCCGCGAATACTGCCGCTGCCAGGCGGTGGCCGGCTCGAGCCATTTGTCGATGCCGCGGTCGGGCGTGGCCCGGTCGACCATCGCAAGCGCCTTGCGCTGGTTCATCGCGGAGAGCCGTTCCCGCAACTGCTGGACTTTCGGATCGTCAGCGCGGACCGGATAGGGCAATCCGATGACGTCGTGGAGTGGCTCATTCGGGTCCCAGTGAGCCTGATGGGTGAATACCATCGGATCGTAGAAGTGAATGGCATAGACGACGTTCGGGTCGTCGAGCGGCGTGAAGCCGGGCAGTGAATCCGCGCGCTGCCAGTTGACGGGACCCGTGATCAGCGTGGTTTGCGGAAGCAGTTTGCGAATGAAGCCGGCGAGCTCGCGGACTTCGCCTTGCCATTGCGCGGCATCGACCTCCGGCTCGTTCAGGAGTTCAGCAAAGACGCGATCGGACGGATAGCGCTGCATGATGTGCGCGAGCGCGGTCCATGCGCTCTTCATTTCGGCCATCGCGCCGGGCGGATCGTCCTTGTGCAGTGCGTTGAAGTGCTGGCCCGAATGCAGGTCGATCGACACGGCATAGCCGAGCGCGAGCAGGGTCTTCAGTACGCCATCGACGGTGTGCAGGCGGCCGTCGATCTCCGCTTTCGCGGCGAAGCGCGGCATGACGAAGTCGGCCGGCACCGGCAACCGGATGTGGGTCAAGCCGGCCTTGCGTAGCTCGAGCAGCAGGCTGCGCGGTGGTGCAGACCGTGAATCGGCGATCCAGCCGTCGGCATTGACGCCGCGCGACAGCGCCGTGAGCCGATCCGCCGCGACGCCTTCGATCAGGGCGGGACAGGCCCGTGCGGCCACGGACAGCAGGATGGAAGCGGCGGCGATAATGGCGGGGATCGATAGCCGGGCCATTGGACGATCAACTCGCGATCGCGGCAGGAGCAGGACACAAGCCGGCGCGACCCGCGCGTCGCTCAGGCATATTGCTTGTCGTGTTGCCGGCTTGCGGCGGTCGATAGGAGTTCGTTGAGCACCACACCGGCGAGCTTGCGTTCGGCGCCACCGAGTGCGGTGATGATGTCTTCCATTGACGCGTTGATGTCGCGATCCACCGGCAGCGCCGCGATCAGCCCGTCCGCCATGTCGAACAGCTGCCGTTCGTCCGCACCCCACGGCATCGGCGGCCCGTCGAGGATGACGAGATCATGGCCGCCGGCGGCACGGGTCTGCGCGATCGCCTTCCGGATCGCCTCGCTCGCCCTGGCGGGATTGCCGGGGATCGCCGGCAGGATCGCGATGCCGTTGGCGGTGTTGATGGCGCGGGACGCCTTGCTGCCGATGGTGAGCCAGTCGAGGCGGCTCGGCCTGCTCTGAACGGGATGCGCGACCCTGTCGGTCAGGGCGTGGACGCTCGTGTCGGCATCGATCAGCAGGACGCGCGCACCGTCGCGCGCGGCGACAAGCGCGATATTGAGCGCGACGACGCTGCGATCGGGATCGTCGGATGTGCCGACCACGGCCAGCACGGGAACGCCGCCGGGCGCCGTCCGCGTTGCCAGCGCCGCATGGATCTGCCGCATGGTGTTGGAGAACAGCCCCAGCGCCGAACTGGTGCGCAACGTCGGCCAGCCGAACCGTGTGACGTCGGCGGGATTGTCGCCGGTCAGGATACCGCCGAGCGTGCGCATGACGTCGGATTCCTGCAACTCGGCGATCAGCGGCTTCTCAATCACGGGCTTGTCGAGGATGCCGGCGGCCGGCTGCACCGCGGGCGACGCCTGCACGGGCAGCTTCGGCTTCTCGATCACTGGCTGCCGTTCCGGTGCGGCATCCCGTTTCGGCTGGATCCTGGGTCGAATCGGATCGGCGCCGGGCGCGAGCCGGCTGGCGGCCACGACCCAGGCCGCGGCGGCGAGGCCGCCGAACATGAAGCCGATCATCGCGAGCAGGGTCATCGCCGGCGGGAAGGTGCGCTGCTGCGGGATCGTGGCATCGCCGATCACGCGCGCGCTCGAGGTGTTGAGGCTCTCCTGCTCCTCGGTCTCGCGCGAGCGCTTGAGGAACGACTGGTAGACGTCGCGGCTGGCATCGACCTCACGCTCGAGCTCGCGCAGCCGCACTGATGCCTGGCTCATCTGCACGCTCTGGCGCTTCTGGGCGTCCAGTGCCTTGTTGAGCGAGGCTTCGTAGTCGCGTGCCCGGGTCAGATTGTTCTTGGCGGCCAGCGCAACGCGATCGACCTCTTCCTTGATGGTGCGGCGCAGGTCCTCGACCTGCTGCTCGATCTTGCGCAGATCCGGATGACGCGGCCCCAGCTCACCCTGCATTTCCGCCTGACGCTTCTTCGCTTCGGCATATTGCGAGCGCAGATTGGCGATGGTCGGCGATTGCACAGCTTCGGGGATCGCGCCCGGGTCGGTCGCGCCGCGGCGGGTGGCTTCGATCTGGTCGTAGCTGGCCTGCGCGTCGAGCGTCTGGGCACGCGCTGCGGCCAGCCGCTGGTTGCCGCCCGAAAGCTGCTGGTCGGCGAGCAGATTGTCCTGCGAGCCGACGAAATTGTTCTGAGCCTTGTACGATGCGAGCGCCTCTTCGGCATTGCGCAGGCGCTGCTGCAGCTCCTTCAACCGGCCGGACAGGTCGCGGGTGGCGCGCCGTGCGGCCTCGGCCTGCGACTGCTTGGACTCGGCGAGATAGGCCTTGGCGATCGCATTCGCGAGCATCGCGGCCTTGACCGGATCGTGCGACCAGACATCGACATCGACGATGAAGGTGCGATCGGTCTTCTTGACGTTGATATGGCGGTTCAGCGTATCGAGCGTGTTCATCTCGATCTGCTGTTGCTGCTCCGCGCTGGTTCTCGGTTCGATGCCGAACAGGCCGAGCAGCGAGGCGAGCAGGCCCTTGCTCGCGGCGCCGCCGCCGAACTCGGGATCCCTGACGAGGTTGGTGTCGCGGATCACCTGCAGCAATACGTTGTTGGACGTGATCAGGCGCGACTGGCTTTCGACCACCATCGCGAGGCCGGAGACGTCCTGGGCGCGCGGGGTGAGCTCGCGCTCGACGAGCTGCAGCTCGCGGGGGTCGACATAGAGCTGGGCGCCCGCGGTGTATTTCGGCGTGAGGCTCTTGCCGATTGCGACCGCGATGCAGGCGCAGAGCAGCGCAGCCGACAGGATCGCAACCTTGCGCGCCCGCAACAGCCGGATCAGCTCGAGCACGTTGAAGCCGGCCGGGATTGCGGCCCGGCGCGGCTCCGACTTGGCCCGGTCTATCGGCTGGTCATAGCTAAGCATCGACCCCAGCTTCCGTCTGAATGGCCGCACGCATCTGCTGAGGAGCACTCTTTCGGGCCACGCAACGCGCACGAGACGACGCGGAAAAAACGCAACACGAAAAATTAACCATACTCATTCGCCGACTATTCACCAGAAAGGCAAACAAAGGGTTTAAGCGCGGGCGCATCGGAACGCCTCCGCCATCGTCAGAACAGGGACATTCCGCCGCGCCGCGGCCTCCAGCGCGTAGGTCATGAGGTCGGGCGTGCAGCCATAGAGGCTCGGCGCGTCGGCGACGTCGTGGCTGTAGAAAATTAACCAGCCGTTCATGTTTGCAGCCTCGGCGAAGGCCGCATCGATCCGCTCGTGGGACATCTGGCGGTCGATCAGCGGCATGGCGCGGAGGAATTGCAGGTCAACCTCGCCGCTGTTCACACCCGGCACGATGCTGCGGCAGGTGCGGAATTCAGACCTCAACTGGTGTTTTCGCGCATAGGAGCCGTAGCCGAACGGGTAGGCGAAGGTCTCGACCGGCATGGTCGGATCGAGCGAGTGGAGATAGGTGCGGTTACGCGCGATCTCCGCCGCCAGCGAGGTCTCGTCGAGATCGCAGGCGCGGCGATGCGAGAAGGTGTGACAACCGACCTCATGACCGCGGCGGTGCAATGAGACGACGTCATCGGCGCTGCCGGTGGTCCAGTCGGGCGCGTCGAGCCCGACCAGCCCGCCCGACACGTAGAACGTGCCGCGGGCACCGTAGGATTCGAGAATGTCGGCGCCGAACGTCGCCGCGCTCTTCGGCAGATCGTCGAAAGTGAAGGTCACCATCGGCGTGGCATTGTTCAGACGGAAGCGTTCGACCTGCACATGCATCGCCAGCCGGTGGCTGACCTTGACCCTGGCTTCCGACCACAATGCGTTCATGATTCAAGCTTCCGCAGGATCACATGATAGTCGCCGTGCCGGACGTCGATCTTGCCCGGCAGCAACGCGTTCATCGTTTTCGCTGCCGCGTCGATCGCGGTCGCCAGCAACGGCTTGCGCCGGCGCATCTCGGGATAGCGCGGGCTCTCGTATTTCTTCCGGTAGATGACTTGCAGTCCGCGGCCGGCCACGAATGCTTCGAGATTGCTTGGCGTCACCAGCGGATGGAAATGGGTCGGAAACGGCGCCTCGCCCGGCAGCCCGGCGTGCTTCTCGCCGCGCACATGGCGGTAGAACCAGACGTGGAACCAGTGCGGGGAATATTTCGTGACGATACCCGACAGCGACTTCGGGTTCGGCGCGCCGATCAGCAGCAGTCCGTTCGGCTTCAGCGCCTCGCAGAACCCGCTCAGCGCGGCCTCCACATCGGGGATGTGCTCGATGACGTTGTAGCAGATGATCAGGTCGAAACGCTGCTGCGGTGGGAAGCGATAGGTCTGGATGTCGCCGAGGACGGTTTCCTGTGCATAGCAGTTGTTGCGGATCTGATCAGGGTCAATGTCGACGACGGTCACATGCGAACGACGCAGCACGCCGAGCGGCAGATAGCTGGTCGAGCCGCCACCGGCTTCGTAGATCGAAAGCGGTCCGGCCGGCAGTCGGGCCTCGAGGATGCTGTGGACCGTGAGCAGGCTCTGCTTGGCCTCGCCGGGCGGCAAGGCGAGCAGCGATTCCGGATGGATTTCGGCAGGGATAGTCGTCGAGAGCTCGGCGAGCGGGGCAGGACGCGTAGCAAGCGCGAGGGACTTCGTCATTGGTTCATCCAATGTTGCTGTTTGCGAATTTGGTACGGAACATGGCGATGCCCTGCTTCAGCCGACCGCGCAGGCGCGCGATGTCGAACAGCCAGCAGAACGCGGCGTAGACGGCGAACCCCGCTCCGACCAGCACGATGCTGGCGGGGAGATCGGCAAGGTAGAGGACGCGATCCAGCGCGCCGACCGTGACTGCCATCGCGAGCGCGGCGATGACGATCAGGGCGAGGCGGCCGATCGGGATCGGAATCCGGAAGGCGAAGCTGCTCAGGATCAGGGCGCAGGCAAAGCCGGTGATGTCGGCGCCGAGCCGCGCCCAGGCCGCACCAATGGTGCCGTAGAGGCTGACCAGCAGATAGGACAGGATCACATTGGCCGCGATGATCGACGCGGTGTTGATCAGATAGAAGGAGTTGCGTCCCGACAGCAGGAAGCTCGCATGCAGATATTGCTGCGTCAGCACCTGGAACAGCACGGCGGCCGCGATGATCGGCATGATCTCGGTTGCGAGCGCGCGGAAGTCGACACCGAGGATGACGTTGGCGATATGCGGGGCGATCAAGGCAAAGCCGAGACAGGCCGGCAGCGTGACGCCGACGAGCAGTTCGAGGCAATCGGCGAGATGAGTTCTGATGGCGCCCGCAGCGTCGCTTTGCCGGGCCTGGATCTGCACGGCCATCGGAAAGAAGGCCGCGGCCATGCTCATCGCGGGCATCATCAGGGTCTGGCGAACCAGGTCCAGTGCCGCGACATATTTGCCGGCGTCGGCTGCGCCGATCAGGTTCGCGATCATGAAGCGGTCGGTCACGCTCGAGATCGCCAGCAGCGTCAGCGACAGCGTCAGCGGCAGCCCGGCGCGGGCGAGCGACCGCAGGTCGGCGCGGCTGAAATTGATGATGGTGCCGCGCCACGCGCTGCGCGACTGCACCAGCACGGCGACAAGATAGGCCGAGCCGGCCGCGAGCAACAGCAGGACGCCGGTCGGGCTGATGGTTGCGACGACGACGCCGAAGCCGAGCAGGGCGCCGGCGCGGACCAGGGTCGCTCTCATCACCGAGAGTGCCTTCAACCGTGCCCGCAGCAGGTCCTGCGTCAGCTCGAACAGGCCGATCGCAACGGCGAGGGCGACGGCGGCCAGCGCCGCAGTCGCATCGAGGCCGACGAGACGTGCCAGCAGCCAGGCGATCGGCGCGGTGAGGCAGGAGATCAGATAGCCCGACGCCACCAGACCGCGGACGTCGGTGCCGTCATCGCGGGCGTGGCCGCTCAGGATCAGATTGCGGAACCAGCCGACCAGGAAGACCGAGATGACGGAGGCGAAGCCGACACCCAACAGGTAGACGCCATAGTCATGCGGCGCGAACAGCCGCGTGAAGACGAACACGCTCAGCAGCCCGAGCAACGCCGAAAGCACGTTGGCCGTCAGGTTGATGCTGGCCTGTCCGATCAGCATGATGCGGCAAGCTCCGCCGGTCTTGCCGCCGACGACGACGCCAGTATGGCGTCGCTCTCGGCCACGACCTCGCGAATCGTCGCGACCGGCGTTCCCGAGAACGATGCGATAGAGAACGCGACGTCGTCCCTGTTGGCGCGCAGCAGCAGCCGGGTGAGCTCGTCCTTGCTCAAGATCGGGTCATCCCAGTAGCTGACGCATTGCGTCTTCGGCACCACCGAGTGACGCAGCGCCGACGCCTCATCGTTTTCGACGAAGAAGCCGTACAGCAGGTATTCGGAGAACTCGCGGGTCCGGCACAGCGCCTCGATCCAGTCCATGCCGGTGGCGGCCTCGATGCGCCCGGCGAGCGCGCGAGTGGTCTGCTTGTCCCAGAAGATGATGTGTCCGATGAAATCCGGCGCCGGGAATGGCGGTGTCGGCAGGCCGATCAGCTGATGGCTGGTCTCGAGCCAGCGCGAATGGCGCGGCTGGTCGGCGGTGACCGCATTGGCCATCTTCAGCAGCGGGATCATGTTCGGATACTGGAAGCGCGCCAGATCGAAATCGCGGAAGAACACGATGTCGGAATCCAGGATGCAGAACCGCTCATAAGGCAGCGCGATCGTCGCCGCGATCTTCAGGATCTGTTGCACGTGCCAGCCGTTCACCGGCTTGGCGCGCAACGACCACCAGAACTGGCGGCGCTTGCGCTGGATCACGCGCGGCAGCGGCCGCAACCAGTCGGGCAGGAAGGAGGAGGCCGGAATGATGATGCGGCGCTCGCTTGCGAGCGGCGCGAACAGCGACAGGTCGCAATCCGGAACCAGCAGATAGTGCCTGGAGAAGGACGTGACGTGGCGATCCACGCTTTCGCAAAGCAGCGTGCAGATTTCCAGATCGCGCCCATAGGTCGGGGTCAGCAACGCGACAGGGTTCATCTCGTAACACTCTCCGGCGACACCGTTTCACGGCGGAACAATGCGGCCGCCGGACTTCGTCCTGAACCTCAGTTCAGCAAGATCGGTGCCGGAGTGTTTTTGCGCGTCCTGCCCGCGGCCTTGATGGTTAAGCAATGCTAGATTGCCGGCGCAGTGCGGCCGTTAACGGATCGGAAGTCATCGTTCGGTTGCGTGATTTTGACGCTGGATCGGGATGTTGCCCGGATATTGCAGTGTTCACGCCTCGAATGCCGACGCGGTCGGCGCAGGTGAGTGCGTATGCGGATTCGGTGGCATTTCCGATCGGTAAGCGGCACGGCCGTACGGCGGGCCGTATCGTCAGTCCATTTCGAGACAGCCTTGCCGTCAGCTCTGTGCGTTTTTGGCACGCGCGGTGCGGGCGAACCGGCCGGAGCGCACGATGTCGCTTGATCGCGGAATCACGCGACGCCGCGCCCTCGCATTCGCGACGCTCGCGGTCGGCGCATTGCCGTCCGTGCGGGCCGCACCGGCAGCCCGG
>NZ_JACMYK010000160.1 GCF_020889785.1 Bradyrhizobium acaciae | reverse complement strand
GGGGAGAGGTGAAACGAAGACCGCACCCGGCCGATTCAACCAAAACCCGCTCTAGCGTTCTATTTGTTGCAATCCTTCAGATCCTTGTCGGAGACCGAGAACACGGCGTCGGCCTTGATCTCGACGTCGCGGGCGACACACTGCTTGCCTCCGCTGTAGCCGACCTTGGCGTCGTAGCGGCCCGGCTCGACGCCGGTGATGCGCAGGCGCTCGTCGTGGTCGACTTCCCTGTCCTTGTCGTTGAGCGTCTGGTTGGGACCCCATTCGTTCTTGCCGGCCGGCGACAGCTCGAAGCTCGAGATCGTCGCGCTGGTCAGATTCCAGAGCCGAATGCCCTTGCCCTTGCCTTGGGCGAGCACTGTCGCCGGCAGCACGAGCAACGTAACGCCAACGACAATCAACCCACGCGACATTCAGCCTCTCCCTACCGCTTTCGTCCAAGGATGACGGCGTCTCACATATTTGCAAGGTCCAACTGTGCGAGCTGCCGCTTGATTTCGCCGATCTCGGGCTCGCTGCGCACCGCACGTGGCGCCGCGATGGTTTCGACGTGAAGGATTCGGGCCGGGCGCGCCGACAGGAAGAACAGGCGGTCGCCGAGGCGGACCGCGTCGTCCAGATCGTGGGTGACCAGGAGCGTCATCATCTTCCGGCTGGCCACCAGGGTGGCGACCTGATCGCGCAGCCGTCCGGCGAGCGCATTGTCGAGCGAAGCCAGCGGCTCATCGAGGATCAGGAAATCCGGCTCGATGGCAAAGGCCCGGGCAAGCGCGACGCGGCGGGCGAGGCCGAGCGACAACTCACCGGGAAAATGGTTGCGGTGCGCGCTCAGTTCGAGCACCTCGAACAGCGCCGACAGCGTGCGCTCGTCGACATCAGGCGCGGCCAGCCGGACGTTCTCCTCGACGGTGCGCCAGGGCAACAGCCGCGGCTCCTGAAACACCATGCCAAGACGCATGCCGGGCGAGCGCGTGACACGGCCGTCATAGTTGCTATCGAGTCCGGCGAGTATCCGCAGCAGGGTGCTCTTGCCGCAGCCGGACGGGCCGAACAGCACGCCGACCTCGCCGGCGTTCAAGCTGAAGGTGACGTTGTCGAGCACGTCGTGCCGCTTCCCGGCCGCGCTCTCGAAACTCTTGCCTGTGATATTGACCTCAAGCTGCACGGAGACGCCACCGCGTTAGCCTGGTTTCAAACGGCTGCACCAGCAGGGTCTCGATGACGAGCACGACGCCGGCAAAGCTCAGCGAGTAGGCGAGCAGCAGCGGGATGTCGAACAGCTGGAAAGCGACGCCGATCTCGAACCCGACGCCGTTCGGGCGGCCCAGATATTCGGCGACCAGCACGATCTTCCAGACCAGCGAGAGCCCGGAGCGCGCCGCGGCTGCAATGTAGGGCGCGAGCTGCGGCAGGATCACATGCCTGAACGCGCGGCCGCGTGGAATGGCGAATGCCGTCGCCATCTCGTCGAGCGCCGGGTCGAGTGCACGCGCGCCCTCGCGCAGCGTGACCACGGCGGTCGGCAGCTTGTTGATGGCGATGGCCGTGATGGCCGCAACCTCGGTCAGCCCGGCCCAGATGTAGGCAAGCACGATGACGACCAGCGCCGGCAGGTTGAGCAGCAGGATCAGCCAGGGATCGCCGAGGCGATTGGCGAGCGAGACGCGGCCCATCAGGTAGCCGATCGCCGAACCGATCGCCATCGCAAGGGTGAAGGCGAGCGCGACGCGGGCCAGCGTTGCGCCGAGATTGACGAACAGCGCGCCTGACCGGGCTTCGGTGGCGAGCACCGCAAGCACCGCCGGCGGCGCCGGCAGCTTCGCATCGCCGATCACGAGCGAGGCTATCCACCAGGTCGCGATGAACAGCGCGAAGGACAGGAGACGCAGCACCGCTAGTCTCCCGGGATCGCTTGATAGAAGGTGCCGGGATCGAGCTCGGTCGCCGTCCCGACCAGATCGCGGCCGCCGAGTTGCACCAGCACCCGGTAGACCACGCGGGCATCCGCTTCTTCGTCAGCAATCGGACGGCGCGGGATGCCTTCGCGGTAGCGATCGCGATAGGCATGGAGCGTTGCGGCATCCTGCGCGCCGGTGAGCGGCGCGATCGTGTCCCATTCGGCATCTGAAGTCGCAAGGATATCCTTTGCGGCACGCGTCACGGCGATGAAACGGGCCACCAGATCCTTGTTGGAATTGGCCCAGCCTTCGTCGAACACGTAGCCGATCATCGCGATGCGGCCCTTGCCGCCGAGCTTTTTCAGGACGTCTTCCATGCCGGCGAGACGGCGGAAGCCCTTGGCTTCAAGCGCGGCGCAGAAATTCCAGTAGTTGAGCATCGCGTCCATCTCGCCGTCGAGCGTCTTGGCGGCCAGCAGCGACGGCGCGCCGTAGACGATGGTCGACTGCGACTTCAGGTCGACGCCGTCCTGCTTCGATGCGGCCTGCAGCAACAGCCAGCTCTTGTCGATCGCGCCGCCGGCAATTGCAAGCTTGCGTCCCTTGAGGTCCGCTAGCGTCTTGACCGGGGAGGAGTCCGGCACCATCACGGCGCCCAACGCGCTCGAATAGGGATAGAATTGCAGCTTGGCGCCGAGCGAACGTTCGCGCGACACCCAGGGCCAGTCGGACACCATCACGTCGGCCGTGCCGGAGCGCAGCGCGATCTTGCCGGCCTCGGGGCTGGCGAGCTCGACGACGTCGATCGACAGATTGGCCTTCTTGTCGAGACCATGGGAGCGAATGACGGCCAGTTCCCAGGCCAGCGTTCCGGTCTTCTGCGCTGCAACGCGGATGGTCTCCGCGAAGCACGAGGTGCCGAACTGCATGACCGCCAGGACTGCCGCAGCCAACACCGTGCGTACAGAGATGATCATCGTTTGTTGAGCCACTTCCCCGAATGTTTTCTTTTCTGATCAACATCCATAGCATAGCTTGCGGAAAGAGAAGAGGAAGCAGGACCATGGCAGGAGCCGGCATGCTACGACCGATTGTCGCCATCCTGGCGCTCGCCGGGACGGCCGTCGGCGTGCGGGCCCAGGAGATCAATGACTATCCGACCTCGGCACGGGCGGAATATGTGTTCGGCTGCATGAAGGCCAACGGCGAATCCAGGCAGTCGATCGAGCAATGTTCGTGCTCGATCGACGTGGTCGCCTCGATCATCCCCTATGATCGCTATGTCACCGCCGAGACCGTGCTGAGCATGGCGCAGGTGCGCGGCAATCTGGGCGGCCAGTTCCGCTCGTCCGAGCAGGCAGCGAACGCGCTCAACGATCTCAGGCGCGCCCAGGCCGAAGCCGAAGTCAGGTGCTTTTAGCGTTTGATCGTGCGAACGCGTCAGGGCCCCTCATTCTAGGTCCCGGGATTCTCGACCTTCCATTCGTGCTCGAAGATGTGCCCGTCGGTGTCCTTGGCTTCGGCACGGAAGTGCTTGGCGCCATTCGAGACGTAGGTGAAGCGGATATTGGGGTCCTCGGAAATCGAGATTCCACCCTCCATCGCGAGCACCGGACTATCGTCCTGCCAGATGTGCAGCTCGTTGACGAAGAAGGCCGGGATATACAGCTGCGTGACCTGATCCATCTGCAGGCCTGAATTGTTCGGATGCCCGATCATGATCTGGGCTTCCCGCGTGCTCGTCGCCGGCCCCTGTTCGGACGTTGCGAATTGCCGGTAGCGCATCTGGCCGAGCCGGTTCTTTGCTTCCTCGACGTTCTTGCCGGCCGGCGCCGAGCAGCCGCCGGATGCCTTGACGTAGACCTTGCTCACATAGAGCTTGCCGTCGCTGAGCTCCGCGACGGCGTGGACGCTGGTGTAGTTGTTGACGCGGACGCGGGTCGATATCTCGGTGACGTTGGCGCTCGGCCCCAGCGTGAACTTCGCTGCCATCGGCGCGGGATTCTCATCAATGACGAGCGTGATCGCGACGAGGCGGCGGCTGTCGGTGGGCTGCAGCCTGCTGCGCAGCGTCACCGGAACGATCGCGGCGTCTTCCGCGCGCGTCGGCATCTCGATGCCGATGATATCGTTGCCGTCATTCATCGGGCGGTTGCTGAAGATGTCCTGGACGAGGCCCGGCCAGGGATCATAGGTCTCGGCCGCGCGGGCAGCCGGTGTGCCCAGCGCGATCGTGAGGAGGCTGGCAATGCAAAGCAGGCGGGCCCGATGTCCGGTCATGTTCGCGAGATCCTATGCGAGCGGCGTCATTATAGGACCAACCGCTACTCCCATTCAATTTCCGAGAATGCTGCAGTTGCGTTGCGGGCGTTGTAGTCGTCGAACAATTGCCAGCGCGGTCGCTCGCCGCCCGCGGCATGATCCGCCGCGGCCGTGATCGGCTTGCCGCTTGCGATCAGCGCGCGAATGTCTGCGGCCAGCGTCTCAAGATAACGCCGCTCGCCGGCAAGCGCCGCAGGCCACGCGCTCACGGGTCCGTGACCGGGAACCACGCGTGCGGCGGGGATCGCCGCGATGTCGTCCAGCGCGCGCAGCCAGCCCTTGAGGCTGCCGTCGACCACGGGAATATGCTCGAGAAACACCATATCGCCTGCAAACAGGGTCTTGGTGCGCTCATCGAAGACCGTGAGGTCGTTGTCGCTATGGGCGGGTGGCCATGCCTTCAGGGTGAGGGTCCGTCCGCCGAGGTCGAGCTTCAGCGTGTCGTCGACCAGCACGGTCGGGGGAATGATCCGGACTTCGTCGATCAGCGCGTCGCCCATGGTCCGGCGAAACCCGTCGAGATAGAATTGCCCACGCGCTGCCAGCGCGCGGGGCATGGCCTTGTGGCCGACGAAGCTGGTCCCGTCACCGACGAACGCCGCGTTGCCGAAGCCGTGGTCCGGATGGGCGTGGGTGTTGATCACGTAGCGGATCGGCTTGTCGCTATGGCTGCGGACTGCCGCGAGCAATTGCCGTCCTTCGCGGACGCTGCCGCCGGTGTCGATGACGGCAACGGCGCTGTCGCCGACCACGAATCCCACATTGGCGATGGCGCCTTCGTTCTCGCTGGTCATCAATGCGGTGACCCCGATGTGAACGAAGATTCCGGGAGCGACTTCGCTCACAGGCAATTCCGCCTCTTGCGCCCGCGCTATGGTCGGCGCCCAAAGCATCAGGAGCAGCGCAAGCACCGAACCGCCATGAGTCATGTTTCCGCCTCAGTTTTCCCGGAGCGCGCGATCGATGTTGTTGCGCTCAAGTTTGCGCTGCAACAAGCAACGCGGCGCCGTCGCGATCACTATCATCCCTGTTGCACGTCGTGGCGCACCGGGCAATTGCTGGATATTGGCGACATGTCCGATCAAGAGGAGACCACGTAATGAGAGTTGTTGGACGTCGTCCTGTCCTGCTCGTGCTTGCCGGCTTCATCGTCTGTCTCGCCGGCCGCGACATCGCGCGCGCGCAGGTCAACGAGCAGGGCGAACTCTCCATCGAGCTGGTCGATCCCAGGGTGCTCCGCATCTGCGCCGATCCGCGCAACCTGCCGTTCTCCAACGACAAGGGCGAGGGCTTTGAGAACAAGATCGGCGAGCTGCTGGCCGGGAAGCTGCAAAAGAAGCTCGACTACATGTTCTTTCCGCAGGCGACCGGCTTCGTGCGAATGACGCTCGGTTCGCACCGCTGCGACGTGATCATGGGATTTCCGCAGGGCGATGACCTCGCGCAGGGCACCAATCCCTATTACCGCACGGCCTATGCGATCGTCGCCAAGCCGGGCAGTGGGCTCGATGAGGTTACGACGCTCGAGGATGAGCGGCTGAAGGGCAAGCATATCGGCATCGTCGCGGGAACGCCGCCGGCGACCAACATGGCCATCAACGGTCTGATGAGCAATGCGAAGCCTTATCCGCTGATGATCGATACGCGCTACGATTCTTCGGCCGAGGCGATGATGAACGATCTCGAAAAGGGCGAGATCGATGCCGGCATCCTGTGGGGGCCGATGGCGGGCTTTTATGCCAAGAAGGCGAATCCGCCGCTGCATATCACGCCGCTGGTCAAGGAGACCAGCGGTCCGAAGCTGGTCTATCGGATCGGCATGGGCGTGCGTGGGTCCGACCAGAACTGGAAGCGGCAGCTCAATCGCCTGATCCAGGAGAACCAGCCGGAGATCAACAAGATCCTGCTCGAATACGGCGTGCCGCTGCTCGACGAGAACGACCGTCCGATCGGGCCGGAGACCGCGACCAAGTCGCCATGATCAGGCTCGCGGCCTTGCTTGCGGTGACGGTCGTCGCCGCTTCGCCCGTCCGCGCGCAGGACCAGCCCGCAGAGCCCGAGGGCTATCGTACCGAGGATTATCGCGCACCGGTGCCGGCAACACTTGCCGGCGCACGCGTGCTGACGACGGCGGAAGCGGAAGCGATCTGGCGCGACAAGTCGGGCGCCTTCGTCGACGTGCTGCCGCGCGCGCCGAAGCCAAATCTGCCCGCCGGCACGGTGTGGCGCGAACGGCCCCATTCCGCTATCCCCGGCAGCATCTGGCTGCCCGACACCGGCTACGGCAAGCTCGCCGCATCGACCGAGGATTATCTGCGACGCGGGCTGGCCCGCGCCTCCGGCGACGACAAGGCAAGATTGCTCGTGATCTATTGCCAGGAGAATTGCTGGATGTCGTGGAACGCAGCCAAGCGCACGCTCGCCCACGGCTACCGCAACGTGGCGTGGTATCCGGAGGGAACCGACGGCTGGGGGCGTGCCAATCTGCCGCTGGCAGATGTGGAGCCAGAGCCGCGCGAGGGCGAGCATTGAGCCCGTCCTCACGCGTCATGCCGGTTATTTCTGCTTGTCGAGCTTGTTGATGGTCCTGCCGCCATCGCTGTCTGTGGTGGTGAACGTCACCTTGTCGCCGGCGTGGAAGTCCTCCAGCGACTGTCCCTTGGGCACCTTGTATTCCTGGATCGCGCCGCCGGCCGCGCCCACCGTTCCGCTTTGCGTCTGTTGGAGCGAAATGGTCCCACTCAATCGGTCAATCTTGGTGACTATTCCGGTCATCGGTTGCTGGGCCAAAGCCGCTGAGGTGATCAGGCTCGCAGCAGCGAGGCTGGTCATGACGATCTTGGCTGCTCTCATCGAGGTCTCCCAACTTCAGATATAGTTGGAGTCAACGAGCGGGCAGCGCAGTTTGTTCCGGATAAACCCGGCGCCGGCACCCCGGTGATCGCCCGGGGACGGTCGGTCGCAGGCCTCAATCCAGTTCCTGCTGGATGGTGCGGCCCAGCGCGAACAGGCGCTGATCGATGGTGGTCGGCACCTCGCAGACGAATTTCACCACACGCCCGCGGTCCTCGAAGATCCGGGTCTCCCAGACCAGCTGGTTGCCGAGTTCATCGACCTTGGCCTGGTCCGGCGGGGTGGCGTCCTGCAGCTTTTGCAGCGCGATCGTGTCGTCGCGGATCTTCTCCGCAGCCTCGCGCTGCTTGCGCATCACACGCTCCAGCCCGTTCATGACCGAGGCCCGCTGCCCGTTGAGCGTATCGAACAGGCCTGCAAACAGCAGTTTTCCCGCATTGGCCTTGTCGGCCGCGGCGGCAGACAGGAACTCGGTGATTTCCTTTTGCGCCTCCTCCAGGGGGATGCGGCGCGCCGCGAGCTTGGTCGCCAGCGCGCTGATATTCGGATCGTCCTTCCATTTGGTCTCGGCATCGCCGAGTGGCGGCCCGGCCCAGACCGCGGCGAGCGAGATCTCGGGCACCTTGGCCTGCTGGCAGGGCCAGTCCGGATAACGCGGGTCCGCAGCCGATGCGGCCTGGTTCGACAGAACCGTCGCGAGCAGCGTACCCAGTGCTAACCGCCAGCCTGTCATGCCTCGCCTCCGCCGGGGCCGCGGCGCACCAGGCCGCGCGATGGATCGTAAGCCAGGATCGCGCCGATCATGAACACCACCGTGCAGCCGCCGACCACCGCGAGCGAGACCCAGTTCATCTTGCCGTACAGGGCAAACCGGATCAGCTCCACCGCATGCGTGAACGGATTGCACTGGCAGACATAATACAGCATCGGACTGCCTTCCTGCACGCGCCAGAGCGGATAGAGGGCCGATGATGCAAAGAACATCGGGAAGATCACAAAGTTCATCACGCCGGCGAAGTTTTCGAGCTGCTTGATGCTGGCCGAGATCAGCATGCCCAATGCGCCGAGCATCAGGCCCGACAGCACCAACGCCGGCAGCACCGTGAGGTAGCCGATGGTCGGCGGCGTGATGTCCCAGAACCATGCGATCAGGAGGAAGGCGTAGACCTGAAGCAGCGACACCGCGGTGCCGGCGAGCAGCTTGCAGAACAGCAGATAGCCGCGCGGCAACGGGCTGACGAGCAGCGTGCGCATGTTGCCCATCTCGCGGTCGTAGACCATCGACAGCGAGGATTGCATGCCGTTGAACAGCTGGATCATCGCCATCAGGCCGGGCGCTATATAGACCTCGTAGAGGATGTAGGTCTCATAGGGCGGGATGATCGAGATGCCGAGCACCTGACGAAAGCCGGCCGCAAAGATGAACAGCCAGACCAGCGGCCTGACCAACGCCGAGACGAAGCGCTCGCGCTGGTGCAGGAAGCGCAGCGCCTCGCGCCAGACGATGCCGTTCAGGCAGACGATGTATTCCGACAGCGAGAAGCCGCTGCGCTCGGGCGTGACCGTCGTGCTGCTCATGTGGGCGGTCTTCCGGTGAGGGTTGCCGTGCCGGTCAGGCGCATGAACGCCGTGTTGACGTCCTGCGCGCCGGCATCGGCGATCACGCGCGCCATCGGGCCGTGCGCCAGCATCCGGCCCTGATGCAGCACGACGAGGTCGTCGGCCGGCATGATCTCGTCGAACAAATGCGTCGCCCACAGCACGCCGATGCCCTGTTCGGTGACGAGCTGACGGACATGGTCGAGGATGTCGGCGCGCGCCTTGACGTCGAGCCCGACGGTGGCCTCGTCGAGCAGCAACAGTCGGGGACGGTGCAGCAATGCGCGGGCGATCTCGAGTCGACGCATTTGGCCGCCGGAGAGATCGCGCACCTTGCTGCCGGCGCGGTCGGCAAGGCCGATGCGCGTGAGCACCTCGGCGCTGCGCAGCCGCGCTTCGCGTCGCGAGATGCCGTGCAGCGCGGCGTGATAGAGCAGGTTCTGCGTCAGCGAGAGATCGAGATCGAGTGTGCGCGGCTGGAACACGACGCCCATCAGCCGCAGCGCCTCGCCCGGCGTCCGGCTGATATCGTGGCCGAAGATCTTGATCTGGCCGTTCTGGATGCCGAACAACCGCGTCACCAGCGAGAACAACGTGCTCTTGCCGGCGCCGTTGAGACCCAGCAGGGCGGTGAAGCTCGCCGGCTGAACCGTGAAATTGACGTCGATCAGGGCGCGCCGCGGGCCGTAGCTGTGGCTGACATTGCCGATCGACAATGCGGGCTGCACGGCCGCGACAGGGCCTGCATCCGGCGAAGACTGGCTCGTGATATGGGCGTCGGTTGCGGTCATGGCTGCGCGATCGTGATCCCCCAGGGCAGTTCGCCGACCTGAATGGTCTTGATCACCTTCTGGGCCGCGACGTCGATCACCGAGACGTCGTTCGAGACGCCGTTGGTGACCATCAGATATTTTTCGTCGGGAGTGAAATCCATGTGCCAGACCCGCTGGCCGACCAGGAGATATTTGAGGACCTTGTGGGTCGCGCCATCGACCACCGCGACCCGGTTGGCCGGGCCGAGCGCGACGAACGCGGTCTTGCCGTCCTTGGTCATGCCGATGCCGACGGGCTGGATCGCTTCGTTGCGCAGGCCCGGGATTTCGAAGGTGATCTTGCCGGTCACCTCGCGCTTGACCGGATCGACGATCGACACGGTGCCGCCGATCTCCGAGGAGACCCACAATTCGGAGCCGTCGCGCTTGAACTGGGCGAAGCGCGGCCGCGAATCGACCAGCACATTGGCGACGATCTGGCGCGTCGTGGTGTCGATGAAATGCGCCATGTTGGTGGTTTCGGACGTGTTGATCAGGATCTTGCCGTCCGGACTGATCGTCATGCCCTCTGGCTCGACGCCGACCTGGATGTCGCCGAGCCGGGCGCGCTTCTCCAGATCGATCACGGTGACCGTGTTGTCGTTCTCATTGGCGACATACATGGTCTTGCCGGCGGCATCCTGGGTGAACAATTCGGGGTCGGGGCCGGAGGGCAGGGTGTCGACGATCTCCTGGGTCTTGGTGTCGATCACCTGGATCGTGTCGTCATCGCCGACCGCGACCATCACGAACTTGCCATCGCGCGAGAACTCGATGCCGCGCGGCCGCTGGCCGACCTTGATGGTCTTGGTCACGGCCCAGCTGTTGGTGTCGATCACGGTGACGGTGTTGCCCTTCTCATTGGAGACGTAGGCAACGAAGGCGGACGCCGGTGTCGCGGCAAGCCAAACGAGCATCCCGGTCAACAGACAGCCGCGCCACATGCGTTTCATCTCCCTTACTGCAGCTTGCACTTCGTTTCAGGGCGGTCAACTCCGAGCGTATCGAGTTCGGAGACCTGATGCAGGAAACCTTCCTGCGGCGAGACCGAGACCACCATACGACCATCGGCCAGCAGGATCGGCTGACGGAGTTGCCAATTCCAGTCTCGCAGGGTCAATCGCGTGCCCTTGAAGGCGGCGATCGAGAAATCCTTGCCCTTGAGGAAGGCGATGACCCTCTCTGGGTCGCCCGAATTGGTGCGGGATGTGGCTTCGCCGATCATGCGGGCCGCGGTCCAGGCCTGCATGTCGAGCGCCGTCATCCGCCGCATGTTCAGCTTGACGAAGCGGTTCTGAATCTGGACGGCGCCCCATTGGTCATGCGTTGCGTCCCAACTGGTCGGCACCAGTCCCGCCGAGCCCGCCACCGGCCGCGGGTCCCAGGTCCGGTAAGGCAGATAGTTCGCGAACATCTCGCTCTCGTCGGCGGCGACGAGCACGTCGTAGGCCGGCGCCTGCTGCGTGAACACCGGCATCTGGCGCTGGATCAGCGTCACGCCGCTGTCGGTGCGGCGGGCGCCACCGGTATCCTCGAATGTCCGCTCCTGAACGATCTTGGCGCCGAAGCGCGTGGCGGCGCGGCGCAGCGCGTCGGCGTAAAGCTTGTCCTGATCGTGCGAGCCGACCACCAGCAGCCAGCGCTTCCACTGCTTCCACACCAGGTATTGGCCGAGCGCGTCGGCCAGCATCGAGCGGGTCGGCGCGATATGGATGACATTGGCGCGGCAGTCCTGCTCGCGCAGCCGGTCGTCGGTCGCGCCCGCGTTCAGCAGCACGGTGCCGCGGTCGTGCAGCGCATCGGCGACCTTGAGCAGGGCATCGGCGGACAAATCGGTGATGATAAAGTCGTTGCGGCCGGCGAGATCGGTCGCGACCTTGGCGACATCGTCGCTGTCCTTGACCTTGGCCTCATCGAGCACGAAGCGCTGGTTGAGAAATTTTCCGGTCGTATTGTTGTCCTCGATCGCGAGGCGGGCGCCGGCGATGCCGTCATTGTCGGCCGGCTGCTGAACCAGCGAGAGCGTCGATTTGACGCCGGCATGGCCGAGATAGCCGATATGGATCTCGACGGGATCAGCCGCCAGCGCTCCGGTCGCCATCATGCTGAGCGCGATCGTGCCGATCAGCCATCGGAACATAATTCCTCCCGCAGTCTTTCCTCACTCGGCATGGCATTGTCGAAAGCTTCCGCTTTTCCGGCCATGCGTTGATGTGCAAGATGACGGAATTGGCCTGGCTTGCAACCCCGCTTTTTGTCGTTGCGAGGTTACAAATTCGATTGGGTCACAATCATGAGATCAGGGTTTGCATGAGATCAGCGTTGACCGTCGTCGTATCCTTGCTGGTGATGTCTGTGGCGGCGGCCCGTGCCGAGCCGCCCAAGCTTGCGGTGTTCGACCTCGAGATGATCGACACCAGCCTTCAGGGCGAGGTCGACGGGCCGCGGACCGACGAGCAGGCGCGGCTGCTGCGGACCGGCGATCAGGTCCGCAAGGAGCTCGCAGACTCCGGCAAGTTCCGCGTGCTCGATATCGCGCCCGTCAATGCTGCGGCGCACGGAAGCAATCTTCAGGCCTGCGGCGGATGCGACGTGAAGCTGGCCGGCGAGCTCGGCGCCGACCTTGCGATGACCGGCGTGGTGCAGAAGGTCTCGAACCTCATCCTCAACATCAATCTCTATCTGCGCGACGTGCACACCGGGCAATTGGTGGCCGCCGCGAGCGCCGACATGCGCGGCAATACCGACGAATCCTGGTCGCGCGCCACCGATTACCTCGTACGCAACCGTCTGCTCGCGCCAAACTACGGCGCGCCGCAGGCGCGATAGACTAGGTGCACGAATGTACCTCCGTCATCCTGAGGTGCGAGCCTTGCGGCGCAATTGCGCCGCTGGGCGAGCCTCGAAGGATGCACGGGCACCGGCCGGGCCGTTCATCCTTCGAGACGCGCTACGCGCTCCTCAGGATGACGGGGAGGGATTGCATCACGCCTTCAGCCGTGCGGCGTGCCAGCGCAGGTGATCGGCCATGAAGGTCGAGATGAAGTAGTAGCTGTGGTCGTAGCCCGGCTGACGCCGCAAGGTGAGGGGAATGTCGGCCTTCTCGCAGGCAGCTTTCAGGAGTTCGGGCCGCAGCTGTTCGGTGAGGAAGCCGTCGGCGTCGCCGTAGTCGACCAATAGACCGGAGAAGCGGGCGCCGTCCTCGATCAGTGCCACCGCATCGTGCTTGCGCCACGCCTGCTTGTCGCTGCCGAGATAGCCGCCGAGCGCCTTGTTACCCCACGGCACCTGCGACGGCGCCACGATCGGCGCGAACGCGCTGGCTGCGCGATAGCGATTGGGATAGGTCAGCGCCACCGTGAGCGCGCCATGGCCGCCCATGGAGTGACCGAGGATCGATTGCCGCGACGTGTCGACCGGGAACTGCTCGGCGATCAGCTTCGGCAATTCCTCGGTGACGTAGCTCCACATCCGGTAATTGGTCGCGAACGGCTGCTCGGTTGCGTCAACATAGAAGCCCGCGCCGAGACCAAAATCATATGCATTGGCGGGATCTCCGGGAACGCCTTCGCCGCGCGGGCTGGTGTCGGGTGCGACAAAGATCAGGCCGAGCTCCGCGCAGGCCTGGCGGAATTCACCCTTCTCGGTGACGTTGGCGTGCGTGCAGGTCAGGCCCGACAGATAGGTGACGACAGGCAATTTGGCGCCGGCCGTGTGCTCCGGGACGAACACCGAGAAGGTCATGTCCGTCTTGGTTTCGCGGCTTGGGTGCCGGTAGACGCCTTGCGTGCCGCCATGCGACTTGTTCTGGGAAACCGTCTGCATTGCCATATTCCTTTGTGTTGGAGCGCTGCGTCAGGCGACGCCGCTCTCGATCGCCAGGCGCACCAGTTCGGCCGAAGTGCGCACGCCAAGCTTCTGGCGCATGATCGATGACGTGTTCGCGACCGTCTTGTAAGACGAATGCACCAGCCAGGCGATTTCCGACAGGCTCTTGCCGGAACTGAGCAGGCGCAGGATCTCCATCTCGCGCGAGGTGAGCTTGGACAGTGGATTCTGCGCAAAGCCCGGCCGCGCAAAGGCGACGTTGCGTGCGATCGCGGGCGGCAGATAGACGCCGCCATTGCCGACTTCGCGTACCGCCTCGACCAGGTCATTGGGATCGCCGGTCTTCGAGACGTAGCCTTTGGCGCCGATGTCGATAGCGCGGGCGGCGAATACCGGGTCGTCGTTCATGCTGAACATGATGAGACGCGCGGATGCATCGCGCATCAGGATGCGGCGCGCCAACTCGAAACCGGAGACGGTCGGCAGGTTGATGTCGATCACGCAGAGATCGGGCTTTTCCGCGACGAACGCCAGTTCGCCGCTTTCGGCATCCGCCGCTTCCAGCAAGGTGATCTCGGGGTCGTCGGCGAACACGGTGCGACAACCGGAAGCAACGATGGGATGATCATCAACGATCAGAATGCGCATGGCGTTGTTCCGGCGACTTGCTTCGATTCACTCGTCGTTACATCGGTTTGCACGAAGAACACCTCGGTTCCGACCGGTTGTGCACCTCGCACGAGATTGCGATAGGGTGCGATTAGATAGCCGGGCAAATTTGGCTGTCAACGATCCTCTCGGAGGAGGGATCGCGGTCGGGGGCAACGCCATGTGGCAAAAACTATCCTTGCGCGCACGGATCAACGCGCTGCTGGCGCTGATATTGGCGCTTGGGCTCGGCATCAATATTGCGCGGCTCGTGCTCGAAGCGGGGCCGCGCGTCCAGGCCGAGGACCGCAGTGTCATCCGCTTGGCACGAGAATTTGTTGCGACGATCGTGGCCGGTCTCGACGAAGCGCCCGATCCCGATGCGCGGCTCGATCAGATCGTCCAGGACTTGAGTCGACTGCGTCACGTCAGCATCACGCGGCATGATGACGCGACGGCAATATCCCCCGAGCGCCCGCAGGACGCCAGTGAACCGCGCGCCGCGCCGGAGTGGTTCGTCGCGCTGGTGCATCCCGAGCAGACCTCGGTGCGGGTGCCGGTCTCGGTTCACGGCAAGGCGCAATCGCTCGTCATCACCTCGCATCCTGACGACGAAATCGCCGAGATCTGGGACGGTATCGTCACCCAGCTCGAGGTCGGCTCCGCGATCGCGCTGGCGCTGCTTCTGGTGACCATGCTGGTGGTCGGCCGCGCGCTGGCGCCACTGGAGGCGCTGTCGCAGGCCATGACCGGTATCGAGGCGGGCGACTATGATGTCCGCGTCGAACCGGGCGGATCGCCGGAATTGGCTGCGATCTGTGCCAAACTGAACCATCTGGCGGCGACGCTGGGCGAGGCCGTGGACAGCAAGCGGCAGCTGGCCGAACGCGCGGTGTCACTGCAGGATTCCGAGCGCAAGGAGATTGCGCGCGAACTGCACGATGAGTTCGGGCCCTATCTGTTCGCGCTGCGCGCGCATGCCGGCGCGCTGACCCGGCTGTCGGAGCTCGAAAAGCCCGATCCGTCCGCGCTGCGCAAGCATGGCAACGCCATCCTCGAGCAGGTCAACGCGCTCCAGCAGTTCACCCGCCGCATCCTGGAGCGATTGCGGCCGGTCGGATTGGCCGAGCTCGGGCTCGTGGAAGCGCTCGGCGCGCTGGTGCGGCTCTGGAGTGAGTCGCATCCCGAAGTGGAGATCGAGAGCCGCATATCGGCTGATCTCGGCGATACCGGCGAGATGGCCGATCTGACGATCTATCGCATCGTCCAGGAAGCGCTCACCAACGTGTTCCGCCACGCTGGCGCGACGGCAGTCGATATCACGATCGAGCCCGCGGAACGGCAGGCCGGCCTGCGAGGCAACCGCCGCTGCGCGCTGGTGCGGGTTCGCGACAATGGCCGCGGCCTGCTCAGGGATCACCGGCTTGGCCGCGGTTTGACCGGCATGCAGGAGCGAATCCTTGCGCTCGGCGGCACGCTGAAGATCAATTCCACCGATGATGGCGTCACGGTCGAGGCGCTGGTGCCGAAGGCCGCGGGGTCCTAGAGCGTGATGAGA
>NZ_JACMYK010000159.1 GCF_020889785.1 Bradyrhizobium acaciae | reverse complement strand
GCGCCAGCCACAGGCCGGCGCCGGCGCATGCCAGGCCCGCGCCAGCGCATGCCAGGCCCGCGCCAGCGCACGCAATGACGCGCAGGATCGGTCGGATCATATGCCGAAGGAGAGGCGGCTGCCGGTTGTGGTGACCATCACCTTGTCGCCCATCTGCGCGGTTGCCTCCTGCACGAAGTTGAGCCCGGAGCAGTGCATCGGGATCAGCACGTCGGGATCCAGCTTCTTGATCTCGGCGACGACCTCGGTGAGATAGTCCTTCGGCGCCGGTCCGAGATGGAAGCCGCCGACGATCGCGTGCACCTTCTGGATGCCCGAGACTTCCTGCGCCTGCTTCACCGAATTGACGATGCCGACATGGCCGCAGGACGAGATCACGACCAGGCCGAAATCCTTCACGTTGAAGCAGGTCGCGTGTTCGTGGATGTGCTCGTCGGGAACGATCTTGCCTTCCATCTCGGCCGGCAGATAGTGACTGGCGTTGCAGCCGAGCCCGTCCTTCATGCTGAACTCGACCCAGGTCTGCGGCAGCACGCGCTCGATGCTGCGGCGGGTGATCTTGCCCGTCGTGAAGGCGTGGCCGGCGATCACGGTCGGCGTCTCGCACAGCACAGTGGTGACGCGCTGCGCGGCGAGCTGGCGCCGGTCCAGCGTGCCGAAATCGGTGAACTGGCCCTTGGTCGGCGTCGCGTTGACGCGATGGCAGAAATTGTCCTCGCCGCCGGCATAGAGCTTGACGTCGGTCGGCAGTCTGTCGCGGAATTTGTCGAGGAAGCCGTTGAGGCCGCCGAAATGGTCGTAATGCCCGTGGCTCACGATCAGCGCATCGAGTTTCGACGGGTCGACGCCGACCAGCTCCATGTTGTTGATCAGCACCTCGGGCGTGTAGCCATAGTCCAGCATCAAGGTGCGCTGCTTGCCGGCCGCTTCCGATTCCAGCCACAGCGACAGGCCCCATTCATTGTGCAGCGATTTGCGGAAGTCAGATCCGCGCGCCGCCGGCGCGATCGAGACGCCGTGCGCCTGCTTCGGCCGCAGGAACAGGTCGAAGCTGGAATCGACCAGCACGCGGATCGACAGCTTGTCGACGGTCGGCACCTCGATCGGTGCGGCGCTCGCGATCTCGACGCAGGAGAATGCGCCGGCGGCCGCGGCGCCGGCGATCACCGCCGAGCCTTTCAGGAATTCACGTCGTGCCAAATCTCGTGTCATCGCAATCCCCATGGTTTGAAAATTCTTCAACGCAATCCCGGCAGAGCCTAGGTGCAATCGCGGCGCAGCTCAATCAGGCGCTTGCGTTGTCTGCAGATCACATTCGCGCGCAGTGCAACGCACGCACCATTGACTTGGGTGCCGTTATGCGTCCAACTCCATGCAATCGCATCTTTCTTGCGCATCTTTCTCGCCGATGCGTCAGCAATCCCTGGAAATGCAGGATCACGCCCATGATCGATCTCCACTATTGGTCCACGCCGAACGGTCACAAGATCACGATGTTCCTCGAGGAGACCGGCCTCGAATACAAGGTCTTCCCGGTGAACATCGGCAAGGGCGATCAGTTCAAGCCCGACTTCCTGCAGGTCGCGCCGAACAACCGTATTCCGGCCATCGTCGATCACGCGCCGAAGGGCGGCGGCAAGCCGATCTCCCTGTTCGAGTCCGGCGCGATCCTGCTTTATCTCGCCGAGAAGACCGGAAAATTCTTGGCCTCGGATCTCTACGGCCGCTATGACGCGATCCAGTGGACGTTCTGGCAGATGGGCGGGCTCGGGCCGATGGCCGGGCAGAACCATCACTTCCGCAACTACGCGGTCGAGAAGCTGCCTTATGCGATCGACCGTTATGTCAACGAGACCAACCGGCTCTACGGCGTGCTCAACAAGCGGCTGGCCGACCGCGAATTCATTGCCGGCGACTATTCGATCGCCGACATGGCGAGCTATCCCTGGGTCGTGCCCTACAAGAACCAGGGCCAGGAGATCGACGACTTCCCGCATCTGAAGCGTTGGCTGGAGACGATCGGCAAGCGCCCGGCGACCGAACGCGCCTATGCCAAGGCCAAGGAGATCAACCCGAATTTCGGCCAGCCCGCGATCCGCACCGAGGAAGAACGCAAGCTGCTGTTCGGGCAGACCGCGGCCGTGGTGCGGTAGTCTCGCAGGTAGTCTATCCGCCGTTATTGCGAGCGAAGCGAAGCAATCCATCTGTCCGCGCGTGCGGAGCAATGGATTGCTTCGTCTTCGCTCCTCGCAATGACGGCTTTGGCACGAGCGGAGCTTACGCCCCGACATACTTCGCCGGCCGCCGCTGCTTCCAGGCGGCGAGCCCTTCGGCCAGATCGCGGCTCGGCACCAGCGCGGCGAACTGCTCGCTCTCGACCAGAAGACCCTCGGCAATCGGCATGTTGAGCCCGCGCGTCACCGCGGTGATGGTGCCGGCGACGGCGCCGGGCGAGTGCCTGGTGATGCGGCCGGCGAGTTCGCACGCGGCCGTCAGCAATTGATCGTGCGGCACGATGTGGTTGATGAGCCCGATCTCGCGCGCGTGGTCGGGCGGGAACGGGTCGCCGGCGAGCAGCAGCTCCAGCCCGCGCTTGCGCCCGGCCAGTCGGGACAGCCGCTGCGTGCCGCCGAAGGTCGGGGGCATGCCGAGCTTGATCTCGGGCTTTGCAAACAGCGCACGGTCGCTGGCGACAGCAAGATGCACCGCCTCCGTGATCTCGCAGCCGCCGCCGAAAGCGAGCCCGTTGACGGCGGCGATCACGGGCTTCTTGAACGCCTCGAGCCGCGCGGTCATCGCTTGTCCACGGCGGACGAAGTCGCGTACCGCGACGTCCGCGCCCTGCTTGACGCTATCGGAGAATTCCTTGATGTCGGCACCAGCCGAGAAGGCGCGCTCGCCGGCGCCGGTCAGGATCACGGCGCGCACGCCGGCGTCGCCCTCGATGCGGTCGAGCGCCGCCATCAACTGATCGATCAGCGCATAGTTCAGCGCGTTGAGTTGTTCGGGGCGGTTCAGGGTGATCAGGGCGATCCCGTCTGTTGTCTCGAGCAGGATGGGGGCGGGCATATGCAGTCTCCGGCATGGGGATACGTGTCGGAGCAGAATGTAGGGCCAGCTGCAATTTGTGTATATTCACTGGTTAGTATACATACGCGCCATGCCCAGACCCCCGGAGCCCACCCGCGAGCGCATCGTCCAGGCGGCGAGCGCGCTGTTCTATAACGAAGGCATCCGCCGCGTGAGCGTCGACGAGGTCGCCGCCAAGGCCGGCCTCACCAAGCGCACGCTGTATTACCACTTCAAGAGCAAGGACGACCTGGTCGCCGCCTATCTCGCCGCGCGCGACCAGCCCAATCTTGCGCTGTTCCGCAAGTGGTTCGCGGAGACCGACGGAGGCCTGCCGGTGAAGGTCGAGGCGATCTTCAAGAACCTCGCGCGCTCGGCGCGGCATCCGAAGTGGAAGGGCTGCGGCTTCCTGCGCACCTCCGCCGAGCTCGCCAACATGCCCGGGCATCCCGCGATCAGGATCGGCGCTGCGCACAAGAAGAAGTTCGAGGACTGGCTGCGCGCGACCTTTGCGGAGCAGGGGATCGCCGATCCGCTCAAGCTGGCGCGGCAGATCCTGCTGCTGCTGGATGGATCGTTCGCCGTCGTGCTGCTGCATCGCGACGCAAGCTACATGGAAACGGCCGGCGAGGCCGCGCGCACGCTGATCGAGACGGCGTTAGGGAGGCTGGGGCGGAAACGGGGGTAGGGCGCGAGTTGCATTCGGGCAACATCGTTCGGAAAGATGGGTCGTTAACCTTCTTTCGCCATTGCGCGACCACGCTCCTAGCGGATGATCGCATCGTCACATGCTTGCAATCTGGCTCCCAGGGAGCCCGTGGAGGCTGGGATGATGAACTCGCGGCGGGTGCGGGCGGCGACGTTGGGCGGGACGGTCGTTCTGTCGGGCTGCATTGTCTCGTGGTTTGCGGCGTTCGGTTCGGCTGGTATCGAGAAGATCGGTGCGTCAGTCACCGATGCGTCAGTCACCGGTGCGTCAGTCACCGGTGCATCGGTTGATGAATCCCGCGCACCCGCTGTCCTCGCCGATGCCGTATCGGCGATATCGCCGACAACTGCCACGTCGGACGCTGCCGTCGATGGCCTTCATGCATTGACCATGAGCGAACAGGAAGCGGTGACGACCGCCAAGGCTGCGCCGACCGTGCACGAGACGGAACCTGTCGTCGAGGCCGCACTGACCGATCCGGCGCTGCCGCCGGACATTCAACCGCTGCAAGCGCCGGCAGCGCATACGCCGGATCCGGAGCCTCGCGTGGTCAAGCCCGCGGTGGACTCCGTCGCAATCCTCGACGAGTGCTGGGACGTCAATGTCTGCATCGATCGCTATCTATGGACGCTCTATCAAAGGACGCCCAAGGAAGACACCATCAAGGTGCCTGAGCAGAGGCAGGTGACGATCAGGAGAAAGAAGAAAATGGTGACGGTCACCAGAACCTTCACCAAGCTCGTCGATGAGGATTTCGCCTGGAAGGACACCAAGGCGGCCGAAAGAGCCGGCATGCCGATGATGGACTACGTCATGGGAGGCGTCGATCGGAGCTTCAAGCTGAAGCTCTTTCGTGCGCTTCTAGCGGCGGAACAGGCCGGACTGTCGCCCGGCATCACCAGCGCCTTCCGCGATGACTACCGCCAGTCGATTGCAAGCGGGCTGAAGGCGGCCAGCAACAAGTCGTATCACGGCGGCAGCTTCCGTGGCGGCTACGGCCATGGGCTCGCGGCCGACATCGTCAGCATCGACGGCGCGACGCGTGACGACCGTTGGAAATCGTCGGACAGGCTCTGGAAATGGATCGACGCGCACGGCAAGGAGTTTGGCGTCGCGCGCCCCTATCTCGATTTTGACCCGCCTCATCTGGCGCCGATCGATGGCAAGGAATATGCCGCTCACCGCGGTGGCGACAAAACGCGGCAGGCGGCGCGGGACGCGAAGCCGCGCAGCCGCCACGCAGCGCACGACAATCGCGCCGCGGTGAAACGCGCAAAGACCGCGAAGTCATCGAAGGTGCGGACGATCTGAGCGGCATCGCGATGCTTCGTATGGCGAGTAAAGCCCTATGGGCACGCGGCGGAAATGGCACAAAGTACATATTGGGTTTCTCGCGCAGCGTGGCGCGCGAGATCTCGCCCGGCGATATCGTTGCGAGCATGCGCACAACATCAACCAGGGATGCGGAGTGATGGTAAAATATCCGTTCGGGGTCTAATCTAGCGAGCTGGCTTGCCAATCGGGTTCCCGACTGAACTATAAGCGGCACACTCCGGCGGTGGCACCATGAAGTCGATTGCTCACGCGGCTCCGGCCGTCGACGTCCAGGCAGCACCGAAGCTCCACAAGCGCAATGTCGCCCTCGACCGGGCGCGCACCTTCCTGACGCTGGTCGTGCTGCTGCACCACGCCGTGATCCCCTACACCTATTTCGGTCACACCGACCCGACGTCGTGGATCGGCTTCGACTGCGTGGTGCTTGCCACCGACAGCTTCTTCATGGCGATGTTCTTCTTCCTGTCAGGGCTGTTCGTCTGGCCGGGGCTCGGCCACAAGCCGTGGCTGATCTTCCTGCGCGACCGGCTGCTGCGGCTCGGCCTGCCCTTCGTCGTCTGCGCTTTCACCGTGATCCCGATCGCCTATTATGCGATCGCGCTGCGCGAGACGCCGGAGCTGACCTTATCCGAGTTCTGGCGGAAGACCATGACGGTCGGACCATGGCCGAGCGGCCCGATCTGGTTCGTCTATGTCCTGATGACCTTCGACCTCACGGCGAGCCTGCTTTACCGGGTGTCGTCGCGTCTGCTCGATCCAATCAACCGGCTGTCGATGAAGGGATTTGATCATCCCTGGAAGTTCTGGCTGTTTCTCGTCGTCGTCAGTGCCGCCGTCTACGTGCCGTTGCTGGTCCGTTACGGTCCGTACTATTGGTTCGAGTTCGGACCATTTTCGGTGCAGGCGAGCCGCGTGCTGCTGTATGCGGCCTATTTCTTCATCGGCGCAGGTATCGGTTCCGCTAACTTCGAGAGCGGCCTGCTCAGCGCGCACGGACGGCTGACCGAGCGGCGCTGGTTCTGGACCGGCATCACCGTGATCCCGTACGGCCTGATGTGGGTGATGATCTACATCAAGCGCGAGATCATCGGTAATCCCAACCCGCTGCCCGCCTGGTATCTTTCGATCTACGGCACCTTCTACGTGCTGTTCAGTGCCTCGATCCTGTTCGCGATCCTGGCCTACTTCCTGCAATCGAAATCGTCGGGCCCGACGCTGCTCGACCGCATGCAGGGCGATGCCTACGGCATGTTCCTGGTGCACTATCCGATCGTGCTATGGCTGCAATACTGGCTGTTCGATTTCGACCTGCCGGCGATCGCCAAGGCCGCGATCGTTTTCTTCGGCACGGTGGCGTTGAGCTGGGCCGCCACGGCCGTGCTGCGCAAGCTGCCGGGCGCCAAATACGTGCTGTAGCCACGCCGCGATCTTGCGTCGTACCGGGGCGCGGGCGATCAGGAGAAGCCGGCGAGCTGACGAGGCTATCGCGCCCGGCCGACAACGCACAACCTGGCGAATGACGGATGCCGCCGGGGGATTTCGATCGTGCTGGCCCAGCTTGCGCGCTTCACTTCCGCTACGGCCCATCAGCAGACATAGCGAAGAAACGTGCTACTCCGTGCGTCCGGCACTTTGAAACTGTGTGGCATTCGGCGCAGGCGGGTTCGGAAATTTTTTGACCGATAACAGATACCCTTCAACGACTTTAAGCGCCGGTTCACCGGCGAAGGGAAACAACCCAAAGACGTTAAGGTCTTCGTGTGGATCCATCTCTATGTTGAATATCTTCGGGTAGCCGGCCATGGGGGCGCTGGCCGACCCGGGCCCGGGTTGACGCTGTGGGCCAGTGCCCGTCGGGTACACGTCGGTGAAGTACACGCGCCATTGCTTCCACCGCGCAGCAACCAGGTCGCCGCCGATAAAGCTCAACAGGCTGTCACGCATTCCCGTCTCGCTCTGCCCGCGCAGCACGCCGGTCTGATCAACGCCATCAATAGGCCGGTCGCTGGGCAGCTTGGCTCCGATGATGCTGGCGAAGGTCGGAAAGAAGTCCATGATTGAGAACATTGCGTAGGAGGTCGTGTCTGGCTCGATTTGGCCCGGCCAGCGGATGAAGCAAAAGGTCCGTATCGAGCCCTCGGTGGCTTCGCCAAGCTCGCCGCGAAACGGACCCGGGCTGCCCATGTCTGGCGTCCCAGCGTTGCCATATTCACGAAAGGCTTCTCCGGACGGGCCATTGTCCGACGCCAACACGAGCAGCGTGTTGTCATCTACGCCGAGTTCCTTCAGGGCGTCGAGAACCTGGCCGACGTGATAGTCGCCTTCCATCAGCTTGTCGCCATAGTTGCCTATGCGAGACTTGCCCTTGAACCGACTGGACGGCAGGTTGGGTATATGTCCCATTGAGAACGGCAGGTAGAGGAAGAAGGGCTTCCCCGCGGCTTTCTGTCGTCGCATGAAGTCAATGGATTTTTCGACCAGCTCGTTATCGATATTGGCGCGCACCTCCGGTGTGAACGGCTTGACGTTGTGTAACTCGCTGCCGGCGGTTGCCTCGACGACCTGCGGCCCGCGGCGTACCAACACGTCGTGCGGCACGGGCAAGGAGTGTGTGAGTTCGATCTTTTCAACGTAGGTTGCCGAGTCCCACGTCATGTCGGGAGGGATGCCGTAGTACTCATCGAACCCATGTGCCGTCGGCAGACTTTGCGGGTCTTTGCCCAGATGCCATTTGCCGAAGATGGCTGTGGCATAACCTACGCTCTTGAACAGCTCACCCATCGTCACCGAGCGCGCCGAGAGCGTGTTTGGCCCATCTGGAACGAGAATGAGCGATAGCCCCTCACGAATCGAGTAACGCCCCGTCATCAGGGCTGCTCGCGATGGCGTGCAAGCCGGCTCCACCAAGAACTGGGTTAGCCGCAACCCTTCGTGGGCCAGTTGGTCAATCCGCGGTGTCGGCGCGCCACGCAACTCGCCGCCGCCATAGGGACCAAGGTCACCGTACCCAACGTTGTCTGCGAGGATGAAAACGACGTTTGGCCTTTGCGATTGCTGTGCGGCTAACGAGGTATTTCCCGCAGGCACGGCAAGACACGACGCACATAGAAGAGCGGATAGAATCCTGCTCACTGCCATCGTACACCTCCGTTGTGCAATGGAACGGGAGAGCACCTGCCGTCGCGGTACCCTATGCACCATCTAAGCTTTGATCTGGCATTTCCGGCTGAGGTTCATCAGCGAGCGTCAGCCCCGCTGCTCCGATAGCCGTTAAGCGCCAGGAAAAGCCACTTCTCCCATGCTGCCGGGAGGGGGCGGCCTAAGGGGCCGCCCTCTGCCGATCACAATACTTGCTATTTTGCCATTGCCGTCCTCGCGGCCTCGATTTTCGCTTTCACCGCGTCGAGGTTGAAGCTCGCGCCTTTCTGCATTGGCGGAAACTCGATCGCGGTCATGGCCAGCTTCTCGACCTCCTGCTGAACGAATACGAAGCGCCAGAATTCATATTTGAACCAGTCGAAGTATTGTTGGGCGCCGTCTTTGGTCCCGCTCTCGGGCCAGCCCGTTCGCTCAAACGGGTCCAGGCGGAGGTTGATCAGGTAGGGGACGTCAACCTTGGTTTTTGCACCTAGCCAGCCAGCGGGCTGGTCGATGAAGCGATACTTGTAGTCGTCGATGCGCACGGCTCCCAGCTCGCTCTCGCCGAAGTACCAGATTTCGTGTCGGTTAGACGGCCCCTTGCCGGTGATCATGTCCATCTGATTGTAGCCATCCAGATGGCACTTGTAGGTGCGATCGCCGATCTGCTTGCCCTTCTTCAGTTCCTCGACAATGTTCGGGTTGCCGGCAGCCGCCAGCAAGGTCGGGAACCAGTCGAGACCGGAGATGATTCCGTTCTCGACCTTTCCCGCCGGCACCTTGCCCGGCCAGCGGATCATCGCCGGCACGCGGAAGCCGCCCTCCATGACCGTACCCTTGGCCTGCGCGAAAGGCGTCTGTCCGCCATCCGGCCAAGTGAAGACCTCGGTGCCGTTATCAGTGGTGAAGATGACAATGGTGTTGTCATCAACGCCCATGTCCTTGAGTTTTTTCATGACGAGGCCGACATCGTCGTCGAGTTGCGCCATGCCGGCTTCATGAATCGACCAGCCGTTCTTGGAGTTGCGCATCGCCTGATACTTCGGCGACAAATGCGTGACGATGTGCATCCGGGTCGGATTCAGCCACAGGAAGAACGGCTTGTTGTCGGCCTTGGCCTTTTCAATGAAACTCAACGCAAAGTCGCGGATTTCATCGTCCACCGTTTCCATTCGCTTGGGATAGAGCGTTCCGGCGTCTTCAATCCTCTGCTTGCCGACCTTGCCCCAGCGGGGATCCACGGTGGCGTCGTCCACATCGGTCGCCCACGAATGGATCATGTTGCGCGGGCCGACCTTGTTCAACAGCTCCTGCGGATAGGCGGGGTGAGCCGGATCTTCCATCGCGTCGAGGTGATACAAATAGCCGAAGAACTCGTCGAAGCCATGAACCGTCGGCAGAAACTCGTTCTTGTCGCCAAGGTGGTTCTTGCCGAACTGGCCGGTGGCATAGCCCATGCCCTTGAGCGCGGTGGCAATGGTCACGGCCTCCGCCGGCAAGCCTGTGGGAGCGCCGGCCTGGCCGACCGTCGTCATGCCGGTGCGGATCGGTAGCTCGCCGGTGATGAAGTTGGCGCGGCCTGCCGTGCAACTCGCCTCGGCGTAATAATCGGTAAACAGCATGCCTTCTGCGGCGATCTTGTCGAGGTTCGGCGTCCGGCCTGCCATCATGCCGCGGTGGTAGGCACCGATGTTCCAGATGCCGATGTCATCGCCCATGATGACGACGATGTTGGGCCGCTGGCCGCTCGGTGCCTGCTGCGCCTGGGCCAGTGCCTTTTCGACCGATGCGGCGGCGCCCAACGCGGACGCGGCAGCCAGGCTTGTCGTCGCGAGCAATACGTTGCGGCGGCTCATGTCGCGCGCAGTGTTATCCTTGTCATCGCTCATCATTTGCTCCCTTTCTTATGACGCATCGAAAGCCAACGTGGCTCGTGGACGTATCCACCGCTTCCGCATGGCGCGCGGCCGGGCGATAGCGACGGCAGTAGTTCGGCGCGCAGAGATGCGAGCCGCCTTTGAGGACCTTGCGGGGAATCTTGATCTTGGGCAGCGACGGATCGTGACTGGCTTGCTCTTGCCCGCCGCGTGGATTGTGCGGAATGCAGCACGCCTTGGCAGCATCGGGCTCATGTCTGGTGGACCACCAATCCGTGGTCCACTCCCAGACGTTGCCGATCATGTCATGGAGGCCGTAGCCATTCGGCGGGAATGCCATTACCGGCGAAGTGCGCGCGTAGCCATCGCTGCCGAGATTTTCGTACGGAAATGCGCCTTGCCAGGTATTCGCCATTGGCTTGCCGCCGGGCATGAGCTCGTCGCCCCAGGCGAACTCGGCTCCGTCGAGGCCGCCGCGTGCGGCAAACTCCCACTCGGCTTCGGTCGGCAAGTCCTTGCCAGCCCATCTCGCGTAGGCCTCAGCATCGCGATAGGCAACGTGGACCACGGGGTGATCGTCGAGGCCGCTGATCGAACTGCGGGGGCCGTACGGCCGGCGCCAGTCCGCGCCAAATTTGAAATTCCACCATTGCGACCAGTCGCGCAAATCGACCATACGCTTCGGTGGTGTGAAAACCAGCGAGCCTGCCTTGAGCATGTGCGGCAGTGCGCCTGGATAGTCCTTTGCGTCAGGCCGCGTCTCCGCTGACGTCACGTAGCCTGTTGCGTTGACGAACTTGCGAAAATCGCGATTGGTGACCGGCGTCCGGTCGATCCAGAAGCCGCTCACCGAGACGCGATGCACGGGCGCCTCTTCGGCATAGTGCCTGTCGGAGCCCATGCGGAACCTGCCGCCCGGAATCCAGACCATACCCCTCTCACTGGGCCCATCCGACAAAGGTTCGCCTGCCGCTACGCCAACGTCGTGCATGGGCTACTCGCAGTGAACGAGTTTCAAAGTTACTAGCGCCGCCGTCAGGAATCTCTCGGCAGCTTCCTAGCGTCGATTCTGCCAGGGAGGAGCGCGGCTTAACACCTTAGTCAGTCAACCATAACAATCGAACACCTGACGCGGTGGCACGTTCGCAGCGGCACAACCTTCTTTATTGATCTAGATCAATCGAGCCAGGTCGCCTTTTCCCTGTCGGGGAGCCCTGAGAACTATGCAAAAAGTGCCAGGGTTGTGGCGTCATGGACACAACCTTTCAATAAACCTCCGGCTGAACGCAACTATGCCGATTTCGCATGGACGAACGGCAGCGTCAGCTTATTGTTTCCGGGTTTCTACCCCGCCGGAGCCATGGCGGGATCGCGACAGTCGGGGGATCGGCGATGCGGTGCTTTGGACCGGGTTTGGGACGCAGATTTGTTTCGCAGTGGCGTTGGAGAGTTGGGGCGCTTGCGGCTCTGCTGGTGCTGTCCACCCACGCGGCTCGCGCCGACGAAAATGGCATCAGCTTCTGGATACCCGGGTTTTTTGGCAGCCTCGCGGCTGTTCCTCAGCAGGCGCCGGGCTGGTCCGTGTCCACGGTTTACTATCACACCTCGGTTTCCGCCGGCGGCGACGTGGCGCGTTCGCGCGAAATCACGATTGGTCGCTTTCCCGCGAATCTGACAGCCACCGTGAACGCGAACGTCAATGCGAACGTGAATCTCGGCCTTGTGGCCGGGACCTACACCTTTGCAACACCGGTGCTGGGCGGTCAGGCTTCTGCCAGCCTGTTGGCGACTTACGGCTCCAACTCCACGTCGCTGGCGGGATCGCTCGTTGGGACATTGACGGGACCGGGCGGTGGCACGTTCCCCTTCTCCCGGTTTGACAGCATCGACAGCTCGCTCATTGCATTCGGCGACCTGATCCCGCAGTTCGCGTTGCGCTGGAATGCCGGTGTCAACAATTACATGACGTACGTTACCGCGGACCTCCCGGTCGGCGCCTATCAGTCAGACCGCCTGGCGAATTTGGGGATAGGGCACTGGGCAATCGACGCGGGCGGCGGCTACACCTATTTCGATCCAAAGACCGGGCATGAATTTTCGGCGGTGCTGGGATTCACCTACAACTTCGTCAACCCGTCCACTCAATATCAAAGCGGCGTCGACATGCACTTCGACTGGGGCGCGTCGCAATTCCTGACCAAGCAGTGGCAGGTCGGCCTCGTCGGTTACGTCTATCAGGGGCTCGGCTGCGACAGCGGCTCCGGCGATCGCGTCGGCTGCTTCCAGTCTCGCGTGGTCGGCGTCGGCCCGCAGGTCGGCTACATTTTCCCGGTCGGAGACATGCAGGGATATTTGAACCTGAAGGGCTACGGCGAATTCGCCAATGAAAATCGGCCAGCAGGCTGGAACGTCTGGCTGACGTTCAATCTTCAGCCCGCGGCGCCAACGCCGCCGACATCCACAAGGCCCAGATTCACGAAATAGCAGCGCAATGCGCTGCCAGCGTGCGGATATGTCCGGGTTAGGTCAAGAGCCGACGATGACGGCTAAAGCGCGCCGCGCTGTTGCAGCAGCGCCAGCACCGCGTTGAGGTCGGGCAGCACGGCCGCGCATTTCGCGCGGGTCTCTTCGGTCGGCGGCGCCATGTCGGGCACCATCAGCGTGATGGCGCCGGCTGCGTGGGCGGCAGCGACGCCGTGGTTGGAATCCTCCACCGCGATGCAGGCCGCCGGCGCGACGCCAAGCCGCGCAGCTGCCTTGAGATAGAGCTCCGGGTCCGGCTTGCCTTGCGCAACATCGTCGAGCGTCAGCAGGATCTCGAAGCGGTCGCGGATGCCTGCGAGGCCGAGGTTGCGCTCGGCCGAGCGGCGCGACGACGAGGTGACGATCGCCATCGTCCGTCCCGCTGTGGCGATTGCGTCGAGCAGGTCGAGCGTGCCCGATTTGAGCGGCAGGCCCGACCGCATCATCCGGTCGCGATGTTCGAGGAACGCCTTGTTGACGGCCTCGAGCGGAAAGCCCGCACCGTAATGATCGCGCAGCATTGCCTCGCAGACCGGGCCGGGCAGCCCGACCATGGAATGGCACAGCGCAACGACATCATCGGTGTACCCGCACGCATTCAGCGCCGCGACCAGGCTGTCGTAGTAAACCTTCTCGGTGTCGAGCAGCGTGCCGTCCATGTCGAGCAGGATGGCGTCGACGGTCCAGGGCGCGTTCACGTGCGGCTCGCCCCAGCCTGCTGTTCCGCCAGTTTCCGCAAGCATGCAGGGCACAGGCAGTCGCTGCCATCAGCCGGCATCGGCAGATGAAAGCTCTCGTCGAAACACCAACACGATCCCGTGAGCGAGCAGGAAAATTCGCTGCCGCATGCTGCGCAGGCAAACCGGCGTGGCGATGCTTGTTCGGAACGATCGCTCGACGAGAGGTCCATTTCTAACCGCGATTTAATGCGCGAATTAATCTCGGGTTCATCCCGACCCGCGCTATGATGCCGTGCAACAGATATAGCCGGGATAGGCCTCCAAGGGAATTCCGATGGCCCGTGATTCGCAAGCCGCGCTGATTGCTCTCAACCGGTTTGGATTTGGCGCCCGCGGCGGGGCGTCCGGCGACTTCATCGACGCGGCGTCCGATCCGCGCGGCTTCGTGCTTGCCGAACTGGCGCGTCCGAATGGCGCGCTGCTCGAAGTGCCGGGCCTGCTTTCGACGCCTGAGCTCGGCAAGCAGGTGTTCGACTATCAATTCGAGATTCAGCAGGCGCGCAACGCCGCGAAGGCCGCGCAGCAAGGCGCGAGCGAGATGCCGCAGCAAGGCTCGGACGCAAAGCCGCAGCAGCGGCGCAACCTGTCGCTGTCCACGGCTGCCAAGGAGATCGCCGGCAAGGATCCGGCGATGCAAGCGCAGGCGGTCGACAACGCCAATGCGGCGATGATGCCATCAGCCGCGATGCAGCCTCCGACGATGCAGACGGTGGCCAATCCGCCCAAGCCGCCGGCAGAGCCGCCCAACATCATTCAGAAGACGTTCCGCGCCGAGGCACTGGCGCGGCTGCAGCGCGGCGTGGTCGCCGATTGTGGTTTCGTCGAGCGGCTCGTGGTGTTCTGGTCAAACCACTTCTGCATCTCCGCCAACAAGGGCGCGCTGGCGCGGATGTGGGCCGGCTCGTTCGAGCGCGAAGCGATCCGGCCGCACGTGCTCGGCCGTTTCTCGGACATGCTGAAGACCGTCGAGCAGCATCCGGCGATGCTGTTCTTCCTCGACAACCAGCAATCGCTCGGCCCGGAGTCGCGCGCCGGGGTCAATCGCAATCGCGGCCTGAACGAGAACCTCGCGCGCGAGATCATGGAGCTGCATACGCTCGGTGTCGGCGGCGGCTACACCCAGGACGACGTGACGTCGCTGGCGCGCGTCATCACCGGCTGGACCTTCGCCGGCCGCAAGGGGCAGCTCGGCACGCCCGGCAGCTTCGTGTTCAACGCCAATGCGCATCAGCCCGGCCCGCAGCAGGTGCTGGGCAAGACTTACGCGCAGGCCGGCCTCGCGCAGGGCGAGGCGGTGCTGTCCGATATCGCGCGGCACCCGGCGACCGCGAAATTCATCGCGACCAAGTTCGCCCGTCATTTCGTCGCCGACGATCCGCCGCCGGCGCTGGTGGCGAAGCTGCAGGATAGCTTCGCGAGAACCGACGGCGATCTCAGGGCGCTGGCCACGACGCTCGTCGGGTCCAACGAGGCGTGGCAGGCGCCGCTCACGAAGATGCGCTCGCCTTACGAATTCCTGGTCGCGTCGGGCCGCCTGCTGGCGCGCAATCCCGAGGATCCGGGCCGCTATCTCAACGGCCTCAATGTGCTCGGCCAGCCCCTGTGGTCGCCGGCCGGGCCGAACGGCTTTCCCGACACGAGCGCAGCCTGGGCGGCGCCTGAAGGCATCAAGCTCAGGCTCGACATCTCGGCGCAGGTTGCCTCGCAGCTCGCAGACCGGTTCGATCCGCGCGACCTGCTCGAGCTGGTTGCCGCGGATGCCGCTTCGCCGGAGACGCGGCGCACCATCGAGCGCGCGGAATCGCGGCAGCAGGCGCTGGCGCTGCTGTTGATGTCGCCGGAATTCCAGAGGAGATGACGATGGATTGCCCCGAGAGCCTGAGCATGCAGGCGACGTCGCGACGCGCGCTGCTGCTCGGCGGCGCCTCCTTTGCCGCCTGGGCTTATCTGCCGAAATTCGCGCGCGCCGCCGATGGCCGCGATCCCCGCTTCGTCACCATCATCCTGCGCGGCGCACTCGACGGCCTTGCCACGGTCGCGCCGGTCGGCGACCCCGATTATGCCGGTCTGCACGGCGCGATCGCGCTTCGTGCCGATGGGCCGAATCCTGCGGTGATGCTCGATCCGTTCTTCGGCCTGCATCCGGCGATGCCTGAGTTTGCAAAGATGTATCGCGCCAAGCAGGCGGCGGTGGTTCATGCGGTTGCGACCTCCTATCGCGATCGCTCGCACTTTGACGGGCAGGATGTGCTGGAGAGCGGCTTCCCCGGTCCCGGCCGCGTGCAGTCCGGCTGGCTCAACCGTGCGCTGGAGGCGCTGCCGAAAGGCGAGCGGGTGACGAGCGCGCTTGCGGTC
>NZ_JACMYK010000158.1 GCF_020889785.1 Bradyrhizobium acaciae | reverse complement strand
CCGCTCCCCGGCCGGTTACGGGCGGCGAGGAGCCATATCCTCGTCCCTCGCAAGAAAGTGAGCGGATCTCGGACGGACGGATGTAACGTCCCGGGGCGGGGTTCGTATCTGTGACGAACCTGATCGCCAATTTGGCCGTCCGCATCGGAGATGATGATGATCGATCGCCGTATCCTGCTTGCTTCCGTCGCCAGCCTGCTCGGCCTCGCCGCCTTCCGCTGGCTGCGCGCCTCGCCGGCGCAGGCTGCCGAGAAGTTCGAGATCGAGAAGACCGACGCCGAATGGCGCGCGCAGCTGACGCCGCAGCAATACGAAATCCTGCGCAAGGAGGGCACCGAGCGGCCGGGATCGAGCCCGCTGCTCAAGGAGCACCGCAAGGGCACCTTCGCCTGCGCCGGTTGCGACCTGCCGCTGTTCTCGTCCGAGACCAAGTATGAGAGCGGCACCGGCTGGCCGAGCTTCTACCAGCCGCTGGAGAATGCGGTCGGCACCACGTCGGACCGAACCTTCGGCATGGTGCGCACCGAAGTGCATTGCCGCCGCTGCGGCGGCCATCTCGGCCACGTCTTCGACGACGGCCCGAAGCCGACCGGGCTGCGCTACTGCATGGATGGCTTTGCGCTGGTGTTTCACCCGGCCGCGCCGTCGGCGACCTGATCGCGTTTTCGAGCGCAGGAGCGCGGTCAGAACTGCGCTCCCTCCCGGCAATTGTTGCCTGCCCGGCAATTGTGCCCCGGTTAAACGGCCGGGGCTTTTTTTCAAGCGCATGATTTTGTTACGTTTCGTTTCCTGGCACGACCTTTGCGACATGCTCCTCCGATGCGGCCATCTGCTGATTGCCAGCCGCCCGGATTAGAATTGGAGAACATGTCATGGGTATCTTCGGCGCTCTTACGACGGCGGTCGGTGGCTTGCGCGCAGGGTCGTACGCGCTGGAAAACATCTCCGGCAACATCGCCAACTCGCAGACCACGGCCTTCAAGCGCATTGATACCTCCTTCCTCGACCTCGTCCCGCAGACCGCGCTGACCGCGCAGCTCGCCGGCGGCGTCACGGCGCAGTCCCGCTCGACCAACTCGGTGCAGGGCGACGTGCAGTCGGCGTCGGTCGCGACCTTCATGGCGATCAACGGCAACGGTTTCTTCGCGGTGCAGAAGCCCGGCGGCTTCACCGACGGCTCGCCAGTGTTCGACGGCGTCGACCGCTACACCCGCCGCGGCGATTTCCAACTCAACAAGGACGGCTACCTCGTCAACGGCGCCGGCTATTATCTCGAGGGTGTGCCGATCGACCCGACCACCGGCAACCCGTCGGGCTCGTCGCCGCAAACGCTGCGGTTCAAGAACGACTTCCTGCCGGCGCAGCAGACCACCAAGATCGACTATCGCGCCAACCTCGCGTCCTATCCCTTGACCACTGCGCACGACACCTCGGTTCCGGGCTCCGAGCTGATCCGGCCGGGCGCGTTCAGCGCCGGACATAACCCGCTGGTGCTGGGCACGCCGGCCGCGCCGTATACCGATTCCTCCGTCACCGGCACCGCGCAAAACAACAAGGCGACGCCGTCGGTCGCCAATACGGCCGCGACCCTGCTTTCGGGCGCTGCGGGTAGCGATTCGATCAATGCCAGCTTCAGCGCCGGCTCTGCCGGCCCCCCCGTCGTGCCGGCCGATACGATCACGGTCAACGGCACCGTCATCACCTTCGTGGCCTCGGGCGCGACCGGCAACCAGCTTAACGTCACCGATAGCATCGGAACGCTGCTGGCCAAGATCGATGCGATCACCGGTACCGCGACGCCATCGACAATCAGCGGCGGCAAGATCACCCTGCATTCCGGCACCGCGTCGGACCTGCAGGTAACGAGCTCGAACTCGACCGCGCTTGCGGCACTCGGCTTCACCGGGCAGGCGGTTGCCACCCGCGGCGGCGGCGGCACGGTCGGCACCGGCCAGGTCGTCGGCAACGACAACTCGACCTTCCTGAACGAATCCGTCTCGGGCGGCGCCGTCACGGCCTACGACGTGTCGGGTGCGCCGGTGAACCTGCAATTCCGCTGGGCCAAGACCGACAGCTCCTCGCTGGGCTCCGGACATACCGATAGCTGGAACCTGTTCTATCAGGTCAACCCCAATGCGACCGGCACGCAGGTCTCCTGGCAGAACGCCAACATCAACTTCACCTTCGCCTCGAACGGCCAGATGTCGCCGGCGATCTCCTCGGTGGCTCTCAACAACGCCGTGGTCAACGGCGTGTCGCTCGGCAGCCCCGTGATCAATTTCGGCTCCGGCGGCGTGACCCAGTTCGCGGACGCCAACGGCAACGTCCAGGTCAACCAGATCCAGCAGGACGGCTTCCCGGCCGGCCAGCTGCAGTCGGTCAGCGTTTCCACCAACGGCCGCATCGTCGGCAACTACACCAACGGCCGCAACATCGACCTTGCCGAAATCTCGGTAGCGACATTCAACGGCACCAACTTCCTCAAGCGCATTGACGGTGGCGCGTTCGAGGCGACCGACGAGTCCGGTGGCGCGCTGTTCGGCAAGGGCGGTAGCACCATCGTCGGTTCATCGCTCGAGAGCTCGAACACCGATATCGCCGACGAGTTCACCAAGCTGATCGTGACCCAGCAGGCCTATTCGGCCAACACCAAGGTGATCACGACAACGAATTCGATGGTGCAGGATCTCCTGAACGTCGTGCGCTGATCGCAGCGACGATGCACGTGCGAAGCAGTAAAGGCGAGTACACATCATGGGTTTGAGCCAAGCCCTTTCCACCGCGATGTCCGGCCTGCGGGCCACGCAGGCCTCGCTCTCGCTCGTGTCGTCGAACGTCGCCAACGCGGAGACGCCCGGCTACGTCAGGAAGACGCTGAACCAGGATACCGGCACCACCGGCCAGTTCGGCTCGAGCGTTCTCATCACCGGCGTCAACCGCCAGCTCGACGAATTCCTGCAGACCCAGCTTCGTACCGAGACGTCCGGCGCGTCCTACGCCGACGTCCGCTCGAGCTTCCTTGCCAATCTGCAGGGCGTCTACGGCAATCCCGACTCCACCGGCACGATCGAGGACGCCTACAACAAGTTCCTGACCGCGGTGCAGGGGCTGTCGACCAGCCCGGACTCGCAGTCGGCCCGGATCGGCGTCGTCAACGCCGCGCAATCCATGGCGCAGCAGCTCAACGCGACCTCGCAGGGAATCCAGTCGCTGCGCGCCAACGCCGAGGCGGGCATCAGCGACTCCGTCAATACGGCCAACAATGCGATGCAGCAGATCGCGCGACTCAATGTGCAGCTGCAGGCCAGTGGCGGCACGGCCGACGCGTCGACCGCGGCGCTGCTCGATCAGCGCGATCGCTACGTCACGCAGCTTTCGCAGCTGATGGACATCCGCACCGTCACCAACAGCCAGAATCAGGTGACCGTGTTCACCAATTCCGGTGTGCAGCTGGTGGGCACTGAAGCTGCGTCGCTCAGCTTCAATGCCCAGGGCACGATGACGCCCAACACGCAATACAATACCGACCCGACCAAGAGCACCGTCGGCACCATCACCATCAATTTCCCGCATGGCGGCACTTATGACATGGTGTCGACCAACTCGATCCGGTCAGGCAAGATCGCCGCCTATCTCGAGCTGCGCGACAACACGTTGGCGCAGGCCCAGACGCAGATCGACCAGTTCGCCGCCGCAATGTCGAGCGCGCTGTCGGACAAGACGACCGCGGGCACCGCTGCGACGGCGGGGGCGCAGTCCGGCTTCGACCTCGATCTTTCGGGGCTGCAGAGCGGCAACACCATCCATGTCTCCTACAAGGACAACACCACCGGCCTCACGCACAATCTGTCGATCGTCCGCGTCGACGATCCGAGCGTGCTGCCGCTGAGCAATACCGCAACCGTCGATCCGAACGACGAGGTGTTGGGAGTGGACTTCTCCGGCGGCATGAGCTCGGTGCTGTCGCAGCTCAACGGGGCGCTCGGCGGAACCGGGCTTCAGTTCTCCAATCCGTCCGGATCGACGCTGCGTGTGCTCAACGACGGCGCCGCCAACAAGGCCACTGTCACCGCGGCTTCGGTCACATCAACCGTTTCGTCGCTGACGTCGGGCGATCCGCAGCTTCCGCTGTTCACCGACAATGGCGGGCTCTACACCGGTGCGATCACCGCGAACGGGTCGCAGTCGACCGGCCTCGCTGCACGCATCAGTGTCAACACCGCGCTGGTCGGCGATCCCTCGCGCATGGTCGTGTACTCGACCAATCCGCAGACGCCGGCCGGCGACACCACGCGCGCGAACCTCATTCTGAACCAGCTCTCGAACGCGTCGTACAGTTATTCGCCGAAGACCGGCCTCGGCACGTCAGGCGCGCCGTTCACCGGCACGCTGTTGAACTTTGCCAAGCAGTTCATCAGCCAGCAGGGCGAATCGGCGACGGCGGCCAAGCAACTGGCTGACGGTCAGGATGTCGTGCTGAACACGCTGCAGACCAAGATGGACTCGACCTCCGGCGTCAACATGGACGAGGAGATGGCGCATCTGCTTTCGCTGCAGAACGCCTACTCCGCCAATGCGCGTGTGATGTCGTCGATCAAGCAGATGTACGACGCGCTGCTGCAGCTCACGTGAGGGTAACATGTCGATCGACGGCGTAAGCGGCAGAACTTCCTATATCGGCACCACGATCCTCAACCTGCGCAGTCAGCTCAATGACCTGACGACGCAGCTTGCGACGGGCAAGGTATCGACGACCTATGCAGGGCAGGGGCTCGATCGCGGCTTCGCGCTCAGCCTACGCGCCCAGATCAGCGGCATCAACGCATTCTCCGATACGGCCACCAACCTCAACACGCGCCTCGGTGTCGCCAACCTGACTTTGCAGGGGCTGTCCGACGTCGGGAGCCAGGTGAAGAACGCCGCGACGACCGCGACGCTGACGCTCAACAACAGCGGGCAGACGTCGGGCCAGATCACGGCGCAGGCCGCGTTCTCCAATGCGGTCGCGATGCTGAACAGCCAGTCGGGCGACCGTTATCTGTTCTCCGGCCGTGCGATGGATACGCCGGCCACGGTGTCCGCCGACACCATGTTGAAGGGGACGGCGACGCAGGCCGGCCTCACCCAGCTCATCAACGAGCGCAAGCAGGCCGATCAGGGCGCCAACATGATGGGGCGCCTGAGCGTCTCGTCGCCGCCGGCGACCACGACGGTAACCAGCGTTTCGGAGGACGGCTCGCCTTTCGGCCTGAAGCTGCTGTCGGTGCAATCGTCACTGACCGGCGCCACGGTGACGCAGCCGACCGGCACGCCGAAGTCGGCCTCGGTCGATCTCGGCGCCGTCAATCCGAAGGAAGGCGACAAGATCAAGTTCAACTTCACGCTGCCCGACGGCACCACCGATGCGGTCGAGCTCACGGCGACGACGACGAACCCGCCGCCGGCCGGTTCGTTCCTGATCGGTGCCGACACCACGGCGACGACGGCCAACCTTCAGTCGACGCTGACCTCGTCCATCAAGACGTTGAGCGATACGTCGCTGGTCGCCGCCTCCGCAGTCGCGGCATCCAACAATTTCTTCAATCCGGTCGCAACCGTTTCGGGCGCAGCCGTCAACAACCAGAACACGCCGCCAGCGCCGATCAGCGGCGCCACCGCCCTCTCGGGCGCAGCGGGCACCGACTCGCTATCCACGAGCTTTGCGGCCGGCGACACCATCACGGTCAACGGGACCCCGATCACCGTCGTCGCCTCGGGCGCGACCGGCAATCAGGTCAACATCACCGACAGCGTGCAGACGCTGATGGCCAAGATCGACCAGATCAGCGGCACCAAGAACCCGTCGACCATCAGCAATGGTGTGATCACCCTGCATGGCGCCGATGGACAAAGCCTCTCGATCTCGAGCTCCAACACGGCGGCACTCGGCGCGCTCGGCATCGCCAACAACACGACCGCGGCGCCTGCGCCGCTCAGGGTCGGAGGACCGCCGTTCGACACGGCGACCAGCCTGGTCGCGGGCACTCCCGCCAACACCGTGTACTGGTACACCGGCGAGAATGGCCCGGGATCGGCGCGCGGCACCGCCGTGGCACAAGTCGATCAGTCGATCACCGTGCAGTATGGCGCGCGCGCCAACGAGCAGGCGTTCCGCTATCTGCTGCAGAATGTTGCGGTGTATGCGGCGGTGACCACCAACGCCGCCAACCCGAATGCGAGTGCGCAGGTGACGGCGCTCGCGCAGCGGGTAAGCGGCAACCTCGCCCCGCAGAACGGTCAGCAGCAGATCCAGGACGTGCAGGCTGAATTCGCCGGTGCCCAGACGGCGACCAAGGCAGCCACCGATCGCCAGACCCAGCTCAAGGCAATGGCGGAAACGATGCTCGACTCGGTCGAGGGCGTCAATCAGGACGAGGTCGCGACCAAGATCCTGGCGCTGCAGACCAGCCTGCAGGCGTCGTACCAGACCACGTCGATGCTGTATCAGACGACGCTGTTGAAGTATTTGCCGGTCGGCTGATCGCTCGCCGCCCATCTCCAGCCAGCAAAAAGGCCTCCTCGCGGAGGCCTTTTTCGTTCAAGCGAGGGCTTGAGCGTTTTCAAGCGAAGTGGATGCCGGTTCGCGTGAGGAAAACGCGTCAGAACAAGAAGCTCTACGCGCTCTTGCGGGTATCGTCCTGATTGCTGTCCTGCTGACCGCGCGCGGTTTCCAGCAGCTTCTCCTCGTGCGCGATCAGCTTCTTGGATTCCTTCAGGGCGTGATAGAGGTCGCCGTTGAGGATGAAGTTGTTGACGCTTTCGATGAACGGCCAGGCGCTGGGCATCGCGGTGATGATGTCGCGCACCAGGCTGAAATAGGTCGGGTGGTGCGCCATCGGGTCGGGCGACAGATACATCAGCTGCACAGCGAGATAGATCAGCTTCGCCGGCGTATCCGCGGTCTCGGGCGTCAGGATGTCCTTCTCGCGCAGGATCGGGATCCGGTCACCGTCGATCAGCAGGCGGGCACGCTGATCGGTGTTGGTGATCACGCAATTGCCGACGATGATGCGCTCGTTCGGTTTGAGTTCGACCTTCAGGGCCATGACCGTTCTCCTTTGCCGGCAGACGCGCGATGTCGCCGCTAGCGGAACATCGTTCGGCACTGCTTAGCAGCCGCCGTTGCGGCGCGGGGCCGATGCGACAGCGATCCTTTCCCATGATGGTTAATGCTTGGTGAACAGGGGACGTGCCCACGCGCTGGCATTCGGCCGGAATCGGCAATCGTCTCAGTAGTTTTCGCGGCGAACTTCGCCTGACCGCGACAATTTTATTCTTCTGCATTTGTCTCAAATGCCGCGCTGGAGATTTCTTTTTCCTTCGCGGCTCGACCTGCAGGATCGGCCATCCGCCCGGTCAGAAAGGATTGGCGCGGTTCTTTCCTCAGTTTCACACCAGAAAGGTATGAAAATGTCCGGTATCATTCTCTCCTCCTCCGTTCGTCAGAACCTCCTCTCCCTCCAGTCCACCGCCGATCTGCTCTCCACCACGCAGAACCGTCTTGCCACCGGCAAGAAGGTCAACACGGCGCTCGACAACCCGACCAACTTCTTCACTGCACAGTCGCTCGACAACCGCGCCAGCGACATCAACAACCTGCTCGATGGCATCGGCAACGGTGTGCAGGTGTTGCAGTCCGCCAACACGGGCATCACGTCGCTGCAGAAGCTGGTCGATACCGCAAAGTCGATCGCCAACCAGGTGTTGCAGAGCCCGACCGGCTACACCACCAGATCGCAGGCCACGTCCACCGCGGCGCTCGGCGGCACGGCAGCCAACCTCGTCGACGGCACCACGATCAAGAGCGGAGACGTCCTGGCGATCGCGGCCTCGGCCGGTCAGCCCGCCTTCAGCTTCACCTTCGGGGCCAGCAGCTCGCTGGCGCAGCTGAATACGTCGCTCGCGGCCAGCAACCTGACGGCGAGCCTCGACAGCTCCAACAAGCTCGTCATCACCACGACGAACGACGCGGCGTCCTCGACGATCGGTGCGGTGACCTTCACCAACACCGGCGGCGGCACTGCGACGTTCAGCGCAGCCGGCACGGCTCCGGTTGCCGATCCGGCCTCGCAGTCGGCGCGCGCCGCTTTGGTGACGCAGTACAACAACACCATCGCGCAGATCACGACCACGGCGCAGGACGCCTCGTTCAACGGTATCAACCTGTTGAACGGCGACAACCTCAAGCTGACCTTCAACGAGACGGGCAAGTCCACGCTCGCCATCAGCGGCGTCACCTTCAACGCCACCGGCCTCGGCCTGAACACGCTGACGGCCGGCACCGACTTCCTCGACAACAACTCGGCGAACAAGGTGCTGACGGCACTGGGCACGGCGAGCTCCTCGTTGCGCAGCGAAGCCTCGACGCTGGGTTCGAACCTGTCGATCGTGCAGATCCGCCAGGACTTCTCGAAGAACCTGATCAACGTCCTGCAGACCGGTTCGTCGAACCTGACGCTGGCCGACACCAACGAGGAGGCTGCCAACAGCCAGGCGCTGTCGACCCGCCAGTCGATTGCGGTGTCCGCGCTGGCGCTCGCCAACCAGTCGCAGCAGAGCGTGCTGCAGCTGCTCCGCTAAGCGCGCCGACAAGCACTTCGATAACGGCGGGGGAAACCCCGCCGTTTTTCTTTGTCTCCGGGATATTACGGTATCTTTGCATGCCGTCAGAACGGCGCATTTCGTAACGCCTGCTAACCATATTTAAAGGCGCCGGATGCATAAATATCGAGCGCTAGAATTGCGTCTCCGCGGCCCGAGAAATCCGCATCCCATCGAGGTCATTAATGTCGAATGCAGCCCAGGCCTACGCCCGCACGTCCACGACGACGGCGTCCCCCCGTGAAATCGAAGCGCAGGCGCTGTTGAAGGCCGCGCGGCAGCTGCAGGAAGTCCAGGCGAACTGGAATGGCCTCGACAAGGCGCTCGATCACGCATTGCTGTTCAATCGCCGCCTGTGGTCGATCTTCCTCAGCGCGGCAGAGGGCGCCGACAATCCGCAGCCGCTCGAGGTGCGTCAGAACATCGCGAACATCAGCGTGTTCGTGATGAAACAGACCATCGACATCCAGATGAATCCGGACCCGTCGAAGCTGAAGTCGCTGATCGACATCAACTGCAACATCGCTGCCGGCCTTTCGGGCCGCGGCTGATCGACCGGTTCGCTGCGGAGCTCCCGGCATGGCCGACGTGTTGAGCATCCTGTCCGCCAACTACAAGGCCGCGGGCCTGACGGTCCCGTCGAAGACGCCGTATGTGGCTGTCGATCCGAAGCTCTATGAGGGCAGCTGGAGCGGGAAGTATGCCAACAACAAGTCGTTCAATATCTCGGTGTCGAACGTCGATGGCTTCCGCGCCAAGGTCCATTATCAGAGCGACGGCACCAGCAAGTATCAGGACGTCCTGATCAAGGACGGCTCGTTCCGGGTCGGCGATACCAAGTTTTCGCTGGTGCAACAGGGGACGGCGTTGATCGCCAATGTCGTGACCGATCCGGCCACCGGATCGACCTATCTCGACAAGGCCTATGCCACACAGAAGTGAGGGGCCGATCGCTTGCGTTACGCGCGGCGGTCGGTCGCGCGCGCCCGCGGCGGCGCATCCTTGCTGAGATCGAGCGCGTGGAAATAGGCGCGGCGGCGCAATACGGCTTCTTCGGGAAACTGCCTCACCACCAGGTTGGTGCGATTGTCGACCACCTGGTAGACCACGGCACGCGCATCGCGGTCGATGATGACCTGGTCGGTGACCGACGGCGCCTGATTTGAAATCGATGCATTGACGGCGTTGGGGTCGATCGTGACGCGCACGCTCGGCTCCGGAGCGGTGACGCTCTGGCTCGCGGGCAATTCGGTCTTCACCGCCTTCTGCGCCGTATCGCTCACCGGAGTGATCATCGGCGCTGCGACCGGTGCCCCCACCGGCTTGATGTTGAAATCTGTACTCATGACAGCCTCGTAGTGCACAGGCACTAGTTCGCTTGAGTCAAATCCCAACCCCTCACGATCCGCAACTCTACGGGGAACCTCTCAACAGGGTCTTAGAGAACACGCTGAATTCCGCGCTGCCAGGGCAGCGTCGAATTGAGCTAAATTGTCGGCGTGCGCGTCAGAGCGTGCGGCTGACGGCGATCGGCGTGATGTTGCGCGGGCCCGGCGCGGCGCGCTGTCCGTTCGCGGTGTAGGTGTTCGGGATGTTGCGCCGCTGTACCTCGGCATTGACGCCGCGGACGATGCCTTCAGAGACGGCGTGCGCGGTCGCAAGCACGGTCAGGTTGACCTGCAGCATGGCGCGGAAGGTCTCATGATGACGCCGCAGTGTCGCAAGCAGTTCGGGATCGGTCTGCGCGAGCATCTTCTGCATCGATTTCAGATGCTCGACCGCAAGCATGTAGCGCCGCGACAAATCGGACTTCTGCGCCTCGAGCCGCATGCCCTCGCGGATCTTGCCGGCGCGAACGAATTCGGTTTCCTGCTCGACGACGGCAAGCAGCGCGCTCATCACTTCGGTCAACTCGTTGGCGAGGCGCGCGACGTCTGGAGGCGTCGACGTCGCGGGCCGCGCGGCGGGGGCGGAGGCTTGACGGTGCTGTGGACGCTGGTTCATCGCGCTGCTCCTCGAAACAGAATTAGCTCTTGTTTGCCTGCTGCAGGATCAGCGAGCGGAACACTTCGTTGGAAATGCCGACGCCGCCGGATTTGGCGAAGTTCTTCGAATATTCGTCGGTCAGCATCGAGCGCCACGCGCCGGTGCCGACGGTGTCGCCGTACGGGCCTTCGCCTTTCAGGCCGGTCGTCATCTGCGAGAACATCGAGTTCAGGAACATCGATTCGAAATCGGTGGCGGTCGCCTTTGCCTTGGTGATCTGCTGCGGCGTCACCTTCTTCATCGCATCCTGAAGCACGGGATCGGGACGGCCGTTGAACATCGGCATCAGCGCCTTGTTAGGCATGCTGCCGGTGGTGCTGTTGATCAGGCTCGCCATCACATCACCTCGATGTCGGCTTCGATCGCGCCGGCGGCCTTGATCGCCTGCAGGATGCTGATGAGGTCGCGCGGTCCGATGCCGAGGCCGTTGAGGCCGTCGACGAGCTGCTGCAGCGAGACGCCGTTTCTGACGAGCGCAAATTTCTTGCCGTCCTCGCTGACGCCGACGCTGGTGCGCGGTGTCACGACCGTTCGGCCGCGCGACAGCGGATTGGGCTGACTGACCTGTGGGGCTTCCGAGATCGTGACGGTGAGGTTGCCCTGTGCCACCGCGACGGTCGCGACGCGCACGTCGCGGCCCATCACGATGATGCCGGAGCGCTCGTCGATCACGATCTTCGCGGTGAGGTCGGGATCGACCTGCAACTGCTCGATCTCAGTCAGGAAGGCGACGACGTTGCCCTTGAACTCCGACGGGACCGAGAGCTGCACCGTAGAGGGATCGATCGGCTCGGCTGTCTTGACGCCGAGATAGTCGTTGACCGCGGCGGCGATCCGTTTTGCTGTCGTGAAGTCAGCATTGCGCAGCGCGAGCCGTACATTGGGCAGGCGGTTGAGCGCGAACTCGATCTCGCGCTCGATGATGGCGCCGTTGGCGATCCGGCCGACCGTCGGCACGCCGCGCACGACGCTGGCGGCGGCGCCTTCGGCCGCGAAGCCGGCGACCGCTACCGATCCCTGTGCCACCGCATAGACATTGCCGTCGGCGCCGAGCAGGGGGGTGACGAGCAGGGTGCCGCCCTGCAGGTTCTTGGCATCGCCGAGCGCGGAGACGGTGACGTCCATGCGCGTGCCCTGGGTGCCGAATGCCGGCAGATTGCCGGTCACCATCACGGCGGCGACGTTACCGGTGCGGATGGTAGCGCCGCGGATGTTGACGCCCATGCGCTCGAGCATGGCTTGCAGCGATTGCTTGGTGAAGGGGATGTTGTTGAGCGTATCGCCGGTGCCGTTGAGGCCGACCACGAGGCCGTAACCGATCAACTGGTTCTGGCGCACGCCCTCGATATTGGCGAGATCCTTGATCCGCGACGTCGCGGCCGCCGGCATGACGGAGGCCGCCAGCATCAGCAACGCGGCGCAGGCCACTCCGAATAAACTTGCGATGCGGATGCCGGGCATCCCGATGCTCCCCTCGAACTGAACTCGCGGATCGCGCGACACTCCCATGACGGGCGATCCGCCATTAACCATGCGAGCTGCGTGCCAGTTCGTTTTGCTGGAGCAATGTATTGATATATTTATCGAAATTGTCTGGCCGCCGTTTGGCTTGGGTTGGCCAGGGAGCGCGAAACTGCCGTGCGGCGGCAGAAATTGCCGGGTCGTTTACGTGTCGTTAACCATAAAACGGCGATGCTCGCGGCATTCAGGCCTGCGGGATCATCGCGATGCGCATCTACGGACCGAACGGCACCACGCTTGGCACGTCCACCAGTTCCACGCGGCGTACCTCGTCGAGCGGCTTCTCGCTGCCGGATGCGACGAGCGCGCAGGAGGAGGTGCGCTCCACCTCCGCGCCGAAGGCCGCGGCCAGCCTGGACGCGCTGCTCGCGTTGCAGGGCATCGAAGACCCGACCGAACGCCGCAAGCGGTCGGTGGCCCGCGGCAAGGGCGCACTCGACGTGCTCGACGCGCTCAAGCTCGGACTGCTGTCCGGCAATTTCGATTCCTCGACGGTGAACCGACTGCGCGATGCTGCGGCTAGCCTGAAGGAATCCTCCGGCGATCCTGGCCTCGATGCCGTGCTCGGCGAGATCGAACTCCGCGTCGAAGTCGAACTCGCCAAGGCCGGGCAATACTAGGCTCCCCTCGATCGACCAATCCCTACCTCACGCCGCCAGCGATTCACGCCGCCAGCGCCTTGCGCTGTGTGTCGTAGCGGCGTTGCGCGGCCAGCACCTCCTTCAGATTCTGTTCGGCCCAATCCCGTAGCGGATCGACCGCTTCGGCGAGCGTCGATCCGAGCGGCGTGATCGAATACTCGACGGTGACCGGAACGGTTGCGATCGCGCGGCGTCGCAGCAGCCCGTCGCGCTCCAGGCTCTTCAACACTTGCGACAGCATCTTCTGCGAGATGCCTTCGATGGCGCGGCGGAGCTGGTTGAAGCGCATCGGCTCGCTGCGCAGCAGCAGCAGGATCAGCACGGCCCATTTGTCGCCGACCCGGTCGAGGATCTGGCGCGTCGGGCAATTGGCGGCATAGGCGTCCGGCTTCAGGCTCGCGGCTTTCATCGGGTTACTCCGGCGTAATCAGGTGAGAAAAGAGTGCCTTCTTCACACTTACATCCATTTCGCTATCTAGTCACCATTGGAAACCATCAATCGGAGACTTGAGATGAAGATCGCCATCGCCGGCGCATCCGGCCAGGCCGGTTCGCGCCTCACCGCGGAACTCGCCCGCCGCGGCCATGCCGTCACCGCCATCGCCCGCAACCCGGAGAAGATCGCCAGCCTCGCCAATGTCACCGCCAAGAAGGGCGACGTGAACGATCAGGCTGCCCTGGCCGCGCTGTGGGCCGGCCACGACGCCGCGATCAGTTCCGTCCATTTCTCGGTCAGCGACCCCGCCAAGCTGATCGGCGCGGCCAAGGCGTCCGGGGTGGGCCGCTATCTGGTGGTCGGCGGCGCCGGCAGCCTCGAGGTGGCGCCCGGCGTCCGCCTAGTGACCACCCCCGATTTTCCATCCCAATACAAAGCCGAGGCCTCCAAGGGCGCCGAATTCCTCGACCTGCTGCGGCTGGAGAAGGACCTGAACTGGACCTTCCTGTCGCCCTCGGCGCTGTTCGTGGCGGGTGAGCGGACCGGCAAGTTCCGCCTCGGGACCGACCAGCTTCTGACCGCTGCCGACGGCAAAAGCTCGATCTCGTTTGAGGATTTCGCAGTTGCACTCGCCGACGAAATCGAGCGCCCGGCCCATATCCGCCAGCGCTTTACGGTCGGTTATTGAGGCCTCAGGGCGGCCCCCGGGCAGGGCGGATAAGTTTGCCTGTGCAAGGCCTTGGGGGCAGCCCGCCATTCGCGGTGGCAGATATTGTCTGTCACATGACGTGGCTATATAAGGCGCCGCGCGGAGGGGGTTTGTTCCCTCCGCCTGACAGGGACATGGCTGCCTTTGGAAAAGCTGAAGAACTACCGGCCGACTGAAAAAGAGCCTTTCATGAATGAGCGGCAGCGCGACTATTTCCGCGCCAAGCTGCTGGCCTGGAAGGATGAGATCCTCCGCGAATCGAAGGTCACGCTGCAGACGTTGCAGGAAGAGAACGTCAATCATCCCGATCTCGCGGACCGAGCTTCCTCGGAAACCGACCGCGCGATCGAACTTCGTGCCCGTGATCGTCAGCGCAAGCTGATCTCCAAGATCGACGCGGCGCTCCAGCGCATCGAAGACAACACCTACGGCTATTGCGAAGAGACCGGTGACCCGATCTCGCTGAAGCGGCTCGAAGCCCGCCCGATCGCGACGCTGTCGGTGGAGGCGCAGGAACGCCACGAGAAGCGCGAGAAGGTCTATCGCGACGAGTAGTCGCGGCGGATCGCCCCACTGATTGGTTCCGGCGCGCACCGGTTGTAGGTTCGCGCCGCCATGATGACACGCATTCTCAGCCTGGGCTGATTTCCAGGAAACGCGCTTCCGGACGGACGTGCGGATCGTTCCGGCAAGCTTTGCGTTGGCCCGTCCCAGCAAACGAATGAGCCGGTCGGGTTCCGCGCAGCGCAGAACACCGACGGCCTGAACCTCTCTCATCGAACGACAGTCAGCCCGGTTCGGCTTCGAGTGTTGTCCGGTTGGCCTCCGCGTGACGGCGCGGACCGAACAGCTTCGACCACGCCAGCAATTCGCGGAAGGCCGGCGTCAGGCCCCAGGCCGAATCCGTCAGCTCGTATTCCACCTGCAGCGGCTTCTCGGCGAGCACCTTGCGCGCCACCAGCCCGTCATGCTCGAGCTCGCGCAGTTGCGCGGTCAGCACGTGCTGGGTGATCGGCACCAGCGCGCGGCGCAGTGCGCCGAACCGGACGCTGCCATTCATCAGCGTGAACAGGATCTCGAGCTTCCATTTTCCCCCGAGCGCGTGGATCGCGTGCTTGAACTCGATCAGCAGGGTGGGGTCGGTCGGGCAGCCCTCGCATTCGCCGCCGTCACACAGATCGCTGGTATTGTTTTCCATACCGGTCTCGAATTTCATTCTACTTGTCCGACGTCAGATAGTGACCAGATGCGGGCTGTGCAGGGTGGGCGGCGCAATGACCGGTCCCGCCGAACGATCAAGAGGGCGAGGACATGAGCACGGTTTTGGTCACGGGCGGCTCGGGTTTCATCGGCGTGCATACCATTCTGCAACTGCTCGCCGACGGGCATGCGGTGCGAACCACGGTGCGCAATCCTGAGCGCAGCAGGGACGTGATCGCGATGCTGCGCGAGGGCGGTGCGGTTGCCCCCGACCAGGTCGGCTTCGTCACCGCCGATCTCACGCGCGACGACGGCTGGCGCGAGGCGGCCGCAGGGTGCGACTACGTGCTGCATGTCGCCTCGCCGCTCGGCGCGCCCGTGCCGGAGGACGAAAATGAGCTGATCGTTCCGGCGCGCGAAGGCACGCTGCGCGTGCTGCGCGCGGCGCGCGATGCCGGCGTCAAACGCGTCGTCATCACATCGTCGTTCGCCGCGATCGGCTATGGCCATCCGCCGCAAGCCAGGCCGTTCGATGAGACCGTGTGGTCCAATCTCGATGGGCCCGACGTGCAGGCCTATCCGAAATCCAAGACACTGGCCGAGCGCGCCGCCTGGGACTTCGTCGCACGCGAAGGCAGTGGCCTCGAGCTCGCCGTGGTCAATCCGACCGCGGTGTTCGGTCCGGCGCTCGGGCCTGATTTCTCGGAGTCGATCGGCATCATCAAGGCGCTGCTCGACGGCGCGATGCCGGCGGTGCCCCGGATCCATTTCGGGCTCGTCGACGTGCGCGATGTCGCCGATCTGCATCTGCGCGCCATGACGTCGCCCAAGGCCAAGGGCGAGCGGTTCCTCGCGGTCGCCGGC
>NZ_JACMYK010000157.1 GCF_020889785.1 Bradyrhizobium acaciae | reverse complement strand
CCGGCGCCGCGGCAGGCGCGTCGTCCGCGCCGGCGCCGATCGGCGGCACCAGCGTCAAAAGCAGGACCAATGCGGCACAAAGACCTGTTCGCATCGCAAATCTGTTCCCGCGCTGCGCGGCTTGACACCGCAAGCTCGTGGTCTAGCTATGGACTGAAATGATGGCGCGCAAAAGGGAGCGCAAAATGGCCGCAGCTTCGGACGATCAAACAGGCTTCGCGCCCGACGACGACGCCCCGATCGGCTACATGAAGCGGACCCGCGATTATTACGCGGCGATCGGCTACACCACCCCCTACCGCTGGGCCCATTACACTTCCGCCCCGTTCCAGCCGCTGACGAAGCCGCTGAACCAGTCCCGCATCGCCATCATCACGACGGCGGCGCCGTTCGATCCCGCCCGGGGCGACCAGGGCCCCGGCGCGAAATACAATGGCGGGGCAAAATTCTATTCGGTCTATGACGGCGATACATCGCAGCAGCACGACTTAAGAATTTCGCACATCGCCTATGACCGCATCCACACCACGGCGACCGATAGCGGCACCTGGTTCCCGCTGGCGCAACTCAAGCGCCTCGCCGCGGCCGGCACGATCGGTGAAGTCGCGCCGCGCTTCTTCGGCGCCCCGACCAACCGCAGCCACCGCGTCACCATCGAGACCGATGCGCCGGAGATCCTCAAGCGCTGCCGCGACGACAAGGTCGACGCCGCGGTGCTGGTGCCGAACTGCCCGGTCTGCCACCAGACCGTCAGCCTCGTCGCGCGCCATCTCGAGGCCAACGGCATCCCGACCGTCGTGATGGGCTGTGCCAAGGACATTGTCGAGCACGCCGCGGTGCCGCGCTTCCTGTTCTCCGATTTCCCGCTCGGCAACTCCGCCGGCAGGCCGCATGACGAAGCCTCGCAGGCCTTCACGCTGGAGCTCGCGCTGCGCGTGCTGGAGACCGCGCCCGGTCCGCAGACCACCGTGCAGTCACCGCTGCGCTGGAGCGAGGATGCATCCTGGAAGCGCGACTACAGCAATGCCGACGCACTGAGCGCCGAGGAGTTGGCACGCCTGCGCCGCGAGTTCGATGCGCAGAAGGAAATCGCGAAGGGTCTGCGCGTGGCGTGATGTCAGGCTGAGTGTCGATCACACTCGCCCGCCAAACTGACAGTGTCATCGCCCGGCTCGACCGGGCGATCCAGTATTCCTGAGACAGCAGTCAATCACGGAGAGGCCGCGGCGTACTGGGTCCCCCGGTCAAGCCGGAGGACGACAGCGGAGGCAAATGACTGGCTCAGTGCGCTTCAACCAGCACAGGGACAGCATCATGTGATGCCCCTTCCTCACCACCCGCATAATGTCGCGCCAGCGCCGCACATGTCATCAGCTGGATCTGGTGAAACAGCATCAGCGGCAGCACGATCAGGCCGACCGATTGCCCGGCGAGCAGCACGCTCGCCATCGGCAATCCGCTCGCCAGACTCTTCTTCGATCCGCAGAACATGATGGCGATGCGGTCGGCGCGGGAGAAGCCGAGCAGCTTACTGCCGAAGTTGGTGATGAGCAGCACGATCGCCAGCAGCAGCGCATCCAGGCCGAGCACGATGGCCATCTGCGTCGCGTTGACCTGATGCCAGATGCCGTGGCTGACGCCGTCGCTGAACGCGGTGTAGACGATCAAGAGGATCGAGCCGCGATCGACCAGCCCGAGCATCGCATGATGCCTGGCGACCCACCGGCCGATCAGCGGCCGCGACAATTGCCCCGCCACGAACGGCAGCAGCAGCTGCACGACGATGTCGAGCGCGGCGTTGCCCGAGAAACCGCCATGGCTGGAGAGCAGCACGCCCGCCAGCAGCGGCGTCGCGACGATGCCGAGCAGGTTGGAGGCGGTCGCCGAGCACAGCGCCGCCGACACATTGCCGCGCGCGATCGAGGTGAAGGCGACCGACGACTGCACCGTCGACGGCAGGATGCAGATCAGGATCACGCCCGCCCACAGCGCCGGCGTCAAGAGATGCGGCGCCAGCGCGCGGGCCGCGAGCCCGAGCAGCGGGAACAGGGCAAAGGTCGACAGGAAGATCACGAGGTGCAGCCGCCAGTGCCGGGCGCCGACCAGCGCCTCCGTCGTCGAGAGGCGAGCACCGTGGAGGAAGAACAGCAGCGCGATCGCCACCTCTGTGGCGTAGCCGCCGAGCACGGTGCCTTGCCCGCGGAGCGGCAGCAGCGTGGCGAGGCCGACCATGCCGACGATGGCGGCGATATAGGGGTCGACGGACACGAACGAGCGCAGGCGGCCGAGGGTCATGGTGGCTTCCTTTCCTTGATCGGAAAGTGCTCCTCGCTATGCCGATTGTGAACCGCGCTTACCGGTGTTATTGTCATTACGTTATGTAATGACGGATCCGTGCCATGCTCGACCCGGCCCAGCTCGAAACCTTCCTCACCGTGGTGCAGACGCAGAACTTCACCGAGGCCGGCCGCCGCCTTGGCCTGAAGCAGTCGACGGTGAGCCAGCACATCCGCAAGCTCGAGGCCGCCGCCGGGCGCCGCCTGTTCGTGCGCGACACCCATTCGGTGGTGCTCACGGCCGACGGCGAGGCGATGACGGGTTTTGCGCGTCCGATCCTCGACGCCAATGCACGCGCCCGCGACTACTTCGCGGGGTCGCAAATGCGCGGAAAGGTCCGGTTCGGGGCGGCGGAAGATTTTGCCAGCTCCCGCCTGCCGGATCTGCTGCGCGACTTCGTCCGCCGCCACCCGCAGGTCGATCTCGAACTGACGGTCGGCCTCAGCGCCGTGCTGTACCAGCAGCTCGACGCCGGCGAGCTCGACCTCGTGCTCGGCAAGCGCCGCCCCGGCGACGCACTGGGACAGCTGGTGTGGCAGGACCGCCTGGTGTGGACCGCCGCGCCGGGGATGCGGCTCGATCCCGACGGGCCCCTGCCCCTGATCCTCTACGCGCCGCCGAGCGTCAGCCGCAGCGTGGTGCTGGAGGCGATGGAGCGGTTCGGGCGGCCCTGGCGCATCGTCTGCTCCAGCGGCAGCTTGAGCGGGCTGCGCGCAGCAGCACTCGCTGGTCTCGGCATCACCCCGCAGGCGCATAGCCTGATCCCGGACGGACTGGAACCGATGCCGGCGTCAGGATTGCCGCCGCTCGGCAGCGTCGAGTTCGTGGTCCGCACCGCCCGCCGCACCAAACGCGGCCCGGCGGTCGAGCTGGCCCAGGCGATCACGACGCATGGCGGCCGGCTGCGGCCGTAGAAGTACAATCAAGGTGCAGTGTCGAACTCCGGCAGCCGCCGGCTACTTTGCATGGGGTTGTTTTCGATATTTTGGCAGTGCGCGTGAACACTTGGTTACAGAAGCTCGCCAGCGCCATGCGCGACGGCCCTCCCCCGCTTGCAGGGGGAGGGAACGCAGCCTCGATGCGGCTCCTGCTCGCACCCAGGAGGCCCGCGTCAAGCGGCTGATGCTCCTGCGACCTGCACCGCGTTGAGCATGCCGGTCTGCTCGTGGCAGCCGAGATACTCGAAGAACTGCTCGTCGGCCGCCGCCACCGTGACCTCGTGATACAGCCTGAGTTTCGCAGCTGGTCCTAAGGTCGACAGATACTTCATCGCCGCACCGAAGATCCTGACATGGGTCGGATGCGATTCCGCCCAGCGCTCCAATGCCGCGAGGCTCTTCCACCAGCTCTGGCCGTAGGATTTTTCCGTTAATCGTCCATCCGCGTCGACGACGCGCATGTAGCGGTTGGCGTAGCAGCCGATCGGCACGCCGTCGTCGCGCAGGAAATCCATGCCCTCGCGCAGCACCGGCTCGACATCGTCGAGATACATCTTGCGCTCGGAGGCCTCGGTGTCGCTCCAGTCCTGGCCGGAGCGGATCAGGCAGAGATTGCCATGCGCAACGACGCGAATCCGTGCGCCGTCGCGGATCACCCGCGGCTCGCCGCCCGGCGTCATCGCGTCGGTCTGCGACAGCGGGATGCGGTCGCGCATGCCGCCCCAATAGGCGTGCTCCTGCACCTCGCCGCTCATGCCGTCAGCAAGCACCGCGACGCCCTCGGGGCGGCCGAGCGACGAGAACAGCGTCTCGTAGCGCGCAACATGCGGTCGCAGCACCTCGATGAAGCGGCCGACGGCATCACCGGCATTGCCGCCGGTCCAGGCCTCGCGCGCGCCCTCGAACCAGGCGTCGAAGCGCCCGGCAAAGTCCCAATAGGCAACCGAGACGACATTGGTGAAGCCGGCCTGGTCGACATATTGCGCGCGGTCCCAATGGATCGGACCGCTCTCACCGGCGAAGCGCTTGGCGATTTGTGCCAGCGCCTCGGCGGCCGCGGCGGTCGGCTCGCCGCGAAACTGCACGCCGAAATAGGCCATGATCACGCTTGCGACCGCGGGCTTGTGGCGCGCGACGAACGAGGGATAAGGCGGCGCGTAGTCGTCGGGCACGCGGCGATGACGCGAGCGCGCCGTTTGCAGATGGGATGGAATTGCGGATTCCATGGCAGTCGCCTCCGGTTGGATGTCGTCCTGGTGCGTTCAGCTCGCGGCCGCGTCGATCTCCTCGAGACTGTCGAGCGGCAGCGCGAAATGCTCGACGCGCTTGGAGGGCTTCTTGTTCAGCAGCAGCCGCGTGACGTCGGGCCGCGAGTAATGCCCGGCCGGGTCGGCGGCGTTCTTGGCGATCCCGATCGCGCCGAGATCGATATCGGCGAGCAGCAGGCCTTCCTGATCGGGCGGCAGCTTCTCGGCGATCGAGCTGCCGTCGGGCCCGTAGATCGCGGCGTGTCCGCCGCCGACATGCAGCAGCGCGTGCTTGTCGTCGCGGTCACACATCTCGTCGATCATCGCCTGCGAGACCGTGGCGCAGGGCGCCAGCACGAAGCACGAGCCCTCGACTGCATAGACCCGCGAGGCCGCGTTGTTGACCTCCCAGCCGAGCGCCGGCGCGAACGGGTCGTACAGGGAGAAGCTCGGCCAGGCCGCGACATGCACCTGCTCGTTCTGGGCATACATCGCGTATTTCGACAGCGGCTGCAGATGCTCCCAGCAGCAGAGTGCGCCGAGCCGGCCGATGCCGGGGCGGTCATGCACCGCGAGGTCGCTGCCGTCGCCCTCGCCATACACGGTGCGCTCGGCATGGGTCGGCCGCAGCTTGCGCCGCTTGGCGATGGTCTCGCCGTCGGGCCCGATCAGCCATTGCGCCAGATAGAGGCTGCCGCCCTCGCGTTCGGACAGGCCGAGCACCGCAGTCATGCCGGCCTTCTTCACCGCGAGCCGCAGCTTCTCGGCCTGCGGACTATCGTAGGACAGGGAATTATCGAAATAACGCTGCACGAAGCCGCGCCCGATCGCCCAGGCCGGGGAATCCAGCCAGATATACCAGGGATAACCGGGGATGAAGGCCTCGGGGAATGCGATCAGTTTGGCCCCTTTGGCGGCGGCCTCCTCGATCAGGGAAATGCTCTTGGCGATGGAGGCGTCGAGGTCGAGCCAGGCCGGGGCCGCCTGCACCACCGCAACGCGATATTTCGGATGTTCGATGCCCATGATGTCCTCCTCGTGACCGGCCCCTCCGGCCGGTTCGGTCTTGATCGGCCGCAGCCGCTTCTGACATCATGCTGCCTTGGGACCGGAAACGCCGTTCGACTAGGACGGAAGGAAAATTCGACTGCGGAGGAGATTCCCCCGGCCGTCACCGGTACGAAGCTTGCTTTGTTTGCGTGGCCAGCGTTGCACTCGTGAAGGGAGGAAATCATGCCGGCCCTGTTCACCACGGAAGACGCGCCAACGCATCGGCGCCTCGCGCTCTGGCGGGACATCGTCTGCGACGTGTTCGTGCAGCTCGACTGCAAGTCCGATCTCGGCACCGCGTTCCACGGCGCGATCACCAGCGCGCAACTGGGGGCAGTGAAGTGTTCGACGGTGTCGTCGGGCCGGCAGCGGGTGCTGCGCACGCCGTCGCGGATCGCGCGCACCAGCGAGGATTTTGTGCTGTTCGCGCTCGGCCGGAGCGGCACCGGCGGCGTGGTGCAAGACGGCCGCGAGACCGTGATCCAGCCCGGCGAGTTCGCGTTCTACGACACCACCCGGCCTTATGAGCTACGCTTCGACGACGACTTCACGCAGACGATCTTCCAGGTGCCGCGCGAGATGCTGCACCGGCGCTTTGCCGGCACCCAGGGCCTCACCGCGACCACGTTCGCATCGGATCGCCCGGTACAGCGGCTGGCCTTTCAGTTCATCTCGGGGCTCTCCGAGATCGCCGACAGGCTCGATTCCGACAATGCGATCCGCCTCGCCGATCAAGCCGCCGACCTGCTCGCGATGGCGATGAGCGAGCGGCTCGGCGGCGCCGCGCTGTCTGCCTCGACCCACCGCTCCGCGCTGCTGTATCGGCTGAAGGCGCACGTGCTCGCGCATCTGCCGAACCCCGAGCTCGGCCTCACCGAGACCGCCGCCGCGCTCGGCATCTCGCCGCGCTACGTCAACAGCCTGCTGGCCGACGAGGACACTTCGTTCCAGCGCTTCGTGCTGGCGCAGCGGCTGGAGCGCTGCAAGCGCGACCTCGCCTCGCCGGCGCACGCGCATCGCCACATCGGCGAGATCGCGTTCGCCTGGGGCTTTAACGACCTTTCGCATTTCGGCCGCGTGTTTCGCGACCACTACGGCCTGTCGCCGCGCGATTGGCGGCAAAGCCGGCTGCCGAACTAGCTCACGAGGCCCGTTGCGGCGCAAAATAGCCGGAAATCCGGACCTTCCGACATGCAAACAATTTACACTAACTGCAACGGGTTCCGTTGGTGCCCTTCTTTTCACTGACGCGGACCGGTACAGTCCTGCCGTTCATTTAGGAGGATTTCCCATGCAGGACCGGCGCCAAAGCCCACGCGACAAGGTGTTTTACGGTGCGGTTGCGGAGATCAATGAGCGCGGCTCGACGATGGATTGCGTCGTCCGCAACATCAGCGACCACGGCGCGTGCGTTGAATTCGGTGACGCCACGCGGCTGCCCGAAGAGATGAATCTCAACATCGCGCGCAAGGGCCGCTCGTTCCTCGCGCGCCTGATTTGGCGCCAGGCCAACAAGGTCGGCCTCGCCTTCCGGATCATGACCTCGGACACCCCGGTCAGCGATCTCGACGAGCGGGTCCGCCGCAGCGAGATCAAGAAGCGGCAGTTGCAGCAGCGCATCAAGGAGTTGCTCGGCCAGGGCTGAGCCGCTTTTCGCGTTCCCCGGCCCCGTTTCGATGCACCCGGGGCCGACATTTCGGGGGTTGCAAAGGCCCGGCTAATCCAGCATGCGGTAAGCCCGCAATGCCGGAACCGAGAGCCAGTTCACGACATGTCGTCCGCGATCATTGAGCATCCCGACGGGCTGCCGCAGCCGCAGCGCAATTGGGCCATTCTCACGATCGCGCTCGGGCTGGTGATGGCTGTCGTCGACGGCTCGATCGCCAACGTTGCGCTGCCGACCATTGCCCGGGATCTGAACGCCAGCCCCGCGTTCTCGATCTGGATCGTCAACGGCTATCAATTGGCGATCACGATCTCGCTGCTGCCGCTGGCCTCGCTCGGCGAGATCATCGGCTATCGCCGCGTCTATCTGGCGGGGCTGTTGCTGTTCACGCTGGCCTCGCTGTTCTGCGCGCTGTCGCATACGCTGCCGCTGCTGACGATCGCACGCATCCTGCAGGGATTTGGCGCCGCCGGCATCCTCAGCGTCAACTCCGCGTTGGTCCGCTTCACCTATCCGCATTCGCAGCTCGGCCGCGGCATCGGCGTCAACGCGCTGGTGGTCGCGATCTCGGCCGCGGTCGGCCCGACCATCGCCTCGTTCATCCTGGCGATCGGCACCTGGCCCTATCTGTTCGCCATCAACGTTCCGCTCGGCATCGTCACGCTGGCGCTGGGCTGGCGCTTCCTGCCCCATACGAGGCCCGCGGTGCACGCCTTCGACTGGCAGAGCGCCGCGATGAGCGCGATTGCGTTCGGCTTCGGCATCAGCGCGATCGACAGCGCCGGCCACGGCGAAGCGCTGTATCTCTGCGCATTGGAGTTCGCGATCGCCGCGGTCGCCTCGCATCTGCTGTACCGGCGGCAGCAGCATCTGCCCTCGCCGCTGCTGCCGGTCGACCTGTTGCGGATTCCCATCTTCGCGCTGTCGATCGGCACCTCGATCGCCTCGTTCTGCGGCCAGATGCTAGCCTTCGTCGCGATGCCGTTCTATCTGGAAAACCATTTCGGCTATTCGGCGGTGCAGATCGGCTTGTTGATCACGCCGTGGCCGATCGCGGTCGCGTTCGCCGCGCCGATCGCGGGCTGGCTGGTCGAGCGTTACCCGGCCGGCCTGCTCGGCGGCATCGGCCTGCTGCTGTTCGCATTGGGGTTGGGCACACTGGCCTTCATGCCAGCCAATGCGACGCCGATAGATGTGATCTGGCGGACGGCGCTCGCCGGCGTGGGCTTCGGCCTGTTCCAAACCCCGAACAACCGCACCATGATCGCCGCCGCCCCGCGCGAGCGTTCCGGCGGCGCCAGCGGTATGCTGGGGACCGCGCGTTTGCTCGGACAGACCATCGGCGCCGCCCTGGTGGCGATGCTGCTGGCGCGCTATCCGGCCGATGGCACACGGATCTCGCTGATGGTCGGCGTCGGCTTTGCCGTCGCAGGCGCGGTGCTCAGCACGCTGCGGCTGTCCTCGGCCGGCAGCCGCGGCGCCGACCAGGTGCGGGTTCATGAGGGCCAGCGGCTGAAGGGCGAGTGAGGCAACAGCGGCCCTGCATCACCGCAAACAAAAAGGCCGGCTGTTCAGCCGGCCTTTTCATTTGATTGCTTGGCTCGCGCCTCAGACCTTGACCATCGGCCCCTTGGAGGCCGGCCCCTTGGTGCCGCCTCCGCCGCCATTGTTCGGTCCACCCTTCGGCGGCTTGCGCTTGCGCGGCGGCAGGTTCTCGGGCTTCGGCGTGACCGGGCCCTCGACATATTCGAAGCCGATCTTGTCCTTGGCGGCCGCCTCGTCCTTGACCAGCACGACGCGGACGTGTCCGCCGCCCTTGAGGTGGCCGAACAGAACTTCATCCGCGAGCGGCTTCTTGATGTGCTCCTGGATGATGCGCGCCATCGGACGCGCGCCCATCTGCTCGTCATAGCCGTGCTCGATCAGCCAGGCCTTGGCGGGCTCCGACAGCTCGATCGTGACATCGCGGTCGGCGAGCTGCGCCTCGAGCTGAAGCACGAACTTCTCGACCACCATGCCGATCACCTCGGCATTGAGGTGCGCGAACGAGACGATCGCATCCAGACGGTTGCGGAATTCCGGCGCGAACTGCCGGTTGATCGCCTCGTGGTCGTCGCCTTCCCGCTTCGAGCGGGTGAAGCCGAAGGCCTGCCGCGCAAGGTCGGCCGCGCCCGCATTCGTGGTCATGATCAGGATCACGTTGCGGAAGTTGACCTGCTTGCCGTTATGGTCGGTGAGCCGGCCATGGTCCATGATCTGCAGCAGCACGTTGTAGAGATCCGGATGCGCCTTCTCGATTTCGTCGAGCAGCACGACACAATGCGGATGCTGGTCCACGCCATCGGTGAGCAGGCCGCCCTGATCGAAGCCGACATAGCCGGGAGGCGCGCCGATCAGGCGCGACACGGTGTGCCGCTCCATGTATTCGGACATGTCGAAGCGCAACAGCTCGACGCCGAGCGACGCCGCAAGTTGCTTCGCCACCTCGGTCTTGCCGACGCCGGTCGGACCCGAGAACAGATAGCTGCCGATCGGCTTCTCCGGCTCGCGCAAGCCGGCTCGCGCAAGCTTGATCGACGCCGCCAGCGACTCGATCGCCTTGTCCTGACCGAACACCGTGCGCTTCAGGGTCTGCTCGAGATGCTTGAGCACCTCGGCATCGTCCTTCGACACGCTCTTCGGCGGGATCCGCGCCATGGTCGCGATCGTAGTCTCGATCTCCTTGATGCCGATCGTCTTCTTGCGCTTGCTCTCGGCGACCAGCATCTGCGCCGCGCCGGACTCGTCGATCACGTCGATTGCCTTGTCGGGCAGCTTGCGGTCGTGGATGTAGCGCGACGACAGCTGCACCGCCGCCTCGATCGCCTCATTGGTGTATTTCAGCCGATGGTAATCCTCGAAGTAAGGCTTGAGGCCCTTGAGGATCGCGATCGCGTCTTCCACCGTCGGCTCGTTGACGTCGATCTTCTGGAAGCGCCGCACCAGCGCGCGGTCCTTCTCGAAGTGCTGACGGTATTCCTTGTAGGTGGTCGAGCCCATGCAGCGGATCGTGCCCGAAGCCAGCGCGGGCTTGAGCAGATTGGATGCATCCATCGCGCCGCCCGAGGTGGCGCCGGCGCCGATCACGGTGTGGATTTCGTCAATGAACAGGATGGCGTTCGGATGCGCCTCCAGCTCCTTCAGGACCTGCTTCAACCGCTCCTCGAAATCGCCGCGGTAGCGGGTGCCCGCGAGCAACGTGCCCATGTCGAGCGAGAACACGGTCGCGGCCGCCAGCACTTCCGGCACATCGCTGTCGACGATGCGCTTGGCGAGGCCTTCGGCGATCGCGGTCTTGCCGACGCCGGCTTCACCGACGAACAGCGGATTGTTCTTCTGGCGGCGGCACAGCACCTGGATCGCACGGTTGATCTCGGCATTGCGGCCGATCACCGGATCGATCTTGCCGTCACGCGCCTTCTTGTTGAGGTTGACGCAATAGGTCTCGAGCGCCTCGCCCTTCTTCTTGGCGTCCTCGTTGCCCTTGGCCTCGGTTTCCTCGTCGACGCCGCGCACCGGCCGCGCCTCGGAGACGCCGGGCCGCTTGGCGATGCCGTGGCTGATGTAGTTGACGGCGTCGTAACGCGTCATGTCCTGCTCCTGCAGGAAATACGCGGCATGGCTCTCGCGCTCGGCGAAGATCGCGATCAGCACATTGGCGCCGGTCACTTCCTCGCGACCGGACGACTGGACGTGAATCACCGCGCGCTGGATCACGCGCTGGAACCCGGCGGTCGGCTTCGCGTCGTCGGCGCCGTCCGTCACCAGGTTTTCGAATTCGGTCTCGAGATAATTGACGAGGCTCGTTCTGAGCTTGTCGAGATCGACGCTGCAGGCCCGCATCACCGCCGCCGCATCCGAGTCATCGATCAGCGACAGCAGCAGATGTTCGAGCGTCGCATACTGATGATGACGCTCGTTTGCGATCGCCAATGCACGGTGCAGCGATTGTTCAAGGCTTTGGGAAAAAGTTGGCATTCGCGTCCTCTATGGCCCCCTGCCATCATGATCGCCATTACCGGGTCAGGCAATAACAACCTTCGTGATCGCCATTGATATAGTTACGACGGATCGTGGCGAAAGACCGGTCTCGCGATGATGGTTTTCTTCTAAATTCGGGGCATCGGAACGTCGCCTGGCAACGTCGCTTGCCCGCGCCCCGTGATCATACGGGAACGCCGTTCGCCACCACACAAAACGCGATGCAAGACCCGTTCCGCTCCCCGCGGCAGGTCAATCGTTCCCGCGCGCTATTTCTTTTCCATCACACATTGCAGTGGATGCTGATGCTTGCGCGCGAAGTCCATGACTTGCGTCACTTTGGTCTCGGCGATCTCATAGGTAAACACGCCGCACTCGCCGATCCCGTGATGGTGAACGTGCAGCATGATCTTGGTCGCCGCCTCGGCGTCCTTGTTGAAGAATCGTTCCAGCACGTGAACGACGAACTCCATCGGCGTGTAGTCGTCGTTCAGGATCAGGACACGATACAGGTTCGGCCGCTTGGTCTTCGGCTTGACCTTGGTGATGACCGAGGTCGACGGGCCGCTGCCCGCACCATTGCGGTTGTCGTCATTGCTCATTTTCGGCGCCGCCGCGGCGGGCACCGCCGGCATGGACGAAACCGGCTCGGAGATCGGGACTGTCAACTTGGATCGCAACATGGCTCAGGCGTTCGAATTCCCCAAAGGAAGCCGGCGGGACACCGGATGGCGATTGGAAGGTGGTCGCGATTGCCGCAAGACTGATCGCGGAACCCCCAGCAATGCTTTCCAGATTGCCGCCCCCGGTCCGATCCGGCGGCCGGATCGACCTCCCGAATATGGGCCTCGCGAGGCCCTGCCGCAACCTAAGACCCGCCGCGGCCCACCGGTCCGATTCCCGGTACGGCAACCCTCGGAAGGTTAATCATTTCTGCCTGATTTGACAAAGGAGCCGGGCATCCAATTTAGAGCGCGTTCAGGATAGTAACGGCTTTTGCCCAGCTTTTGATCCTCCATCGGGCCACCTGTCAGGTTTCCCTAGCCCGATTCACCATCTGTTTAGCCGCGCGCGTGGAGATGGCCGCGCAATCCATTTCCATGAGAGTGCCATGCTTGGTTCAGCCATTTTCGACCGCATCCGGACGGCTGCCCGCCGGTTTTCCGGGGCAACGGGCGGCAATGTCGCGGTGATCTTCACCTTCGCAATCCTGCCGATCCTCGCCTTCATGGGCGCAGCGGTCGACTATACCCGCGCCAACAACGCCCGCACTGCGATGCAGTCGGCGCTCGATTCCACCGCGCTGATGCTGTCCAAGGATCTGACCATGGGCAGCATCACGGCCGCGCAAATCCCGAGCAAGGCGCAGAGCTATTTCAACGCCCTCTTCACCAACAAGGACGGCCAGGGCATTGCCATCTCGGCCACCTATACGACCCCGACAGCGAGCGCAGCTGCGACCATTCTCCTGAGCGGGTCCGGCTACATCAACACCTATTTCATGAAGTTTGCCGATCTGTCCGGCGGCAATTTCCAGAAAATGAATTTCGGCACCTCGACCACCACCACCTGGGGCAACGTCAAGATGCGCGTCGCGCTGGCCCTCGATAACACGGGATCGATGAGCCAGAACGGCAAGATTACCGCCCTGCGAAACGCGGTGGCCGGAACCGGCGGCCTGATCGACCAGCTCAGCGCGCTCAGCAAGAACAACGGCGACGTCTACATTTCCGTCATCCCGTTCGCCAAGGTCGTCAACCTCGGCGCCAGCAACTACGGTCAGAACTATATCGACTGGACCGACTGGCTGAATCCGCCGACCGCGCAGCCCAACAACGGCAGCACCCAGGCGACGCTGCCGATGAACTGGCACGCAGTGGGACCGGGTGCGAGATGCCCCTGGACCAACAGCAACGGCGGCTTCACCTGCACAAAAGGCCCGAGCAACTCGTCCAGCACGACCTACATCCCCTCGAGCGGGACCTATTCAGGCTACATTTGCCCGAGCGTCGACTACAATTCGCACTCGCTCTACAATGGCTGCTGGGTCAGCACGCAGGTCGGCACCGGCGTGTTCTGCACCGGGTCGAGTTCGTGTGCCTGCCCAACAGACAACACGGGCTATCCTGTGAGTGGCTGCAGCTGCGGCACCAAAAACGGCGTCTACTCATGCTCCGGCAATCTGTACACCCACGACTGGACACAGCCGGGCCCCAACGACACGGTCGACAACAAGAACCAGCCCCGGGTCACAGCCGTCGTCGGATGGACCAACAACCAATGGACTTCGACCAACAAGACGCCAACCGTCGTGAACAACTGGCAGCAGCCCTCCACCAATCCCATCAGCACATGGACTGGCTGCATCACCGACCGCACCCAGCCGAACGATGCGACCGGCGTACTGCCGAATACATCCGACGTCACCACGATGTTCCCGGCCAACGAGTACTATGAAAACAGCACCGCCTACTGCAACAGCAACGTCTCCACGCCGCTCGAGCCGATCATCCCGCTGAGCTATAACTGGAGCGCGCTCAAGACCGCGGTCAATGCGATGCAGCCGACCGGCGGCACCGACCAGTCGGTCGGCCTCGCCTGGGCGTGGCAGTCCCTTCTGGTGGGCGGTCCGCTGAACACGCCGGCGGAAGACTCCAACACGACCTACAACCGGGTCATCATCCTGCTGTCCGACGGTCTGAACACCGAGGACCGCTGGCCCGATTACGGCGACGGCAGTTCGCAAGCCTCAGGCAATCCGATCGATGCCCGGCAAGCCCTGCAGTGCCAGAATCTGCAGAACGCGAAGGATTCCAGCGGAAATCCGATGTACACGATCTACACCATCCAGGTGAACACCAGCACGCCCGCCGATCCGACCTCGACCGTCCTGAAGAACTGCGCCAGCAGTCCCGACAAGTTCTACATGCTGACCAGTTCGACCCAGATCCTGACGACGTTCAACACGATCGGAACTGCGCTGAGCAAGCTGCGGCTGGCGAAGTAATCGTCCCCTCAGGCACAACAAAAAAGCCCGGCCGAAACGGCCGGGCTTTTCGTTTGTCTTGGTCAGCGGCGCTTACTGAGCGGGCGCGAACTTGGAGACCAGGCCCTCATAGGGCTTGAAGGTCTGCTTGGCGCAGTCGCTGTACAGGCCGGCGATCTTCTGCGATTCCGCGACGAACGTCTCGTAGGACGAGCGCAGATACTCGGTCTGCGCCTCGAGCGCCTTGTCCAGCGACTTCACGCCCGACAGCTTCTCGACGAACGACTTGGTGTCCTCAAACGACTTCTTGGCGTAGTCGCCATAAGCGGTGGCGATCGCCTGGACGCCGCTCTGCAGGTTGTTCGCAGACGCAGTGACCGACTCGAAATGCTCTTTGCCGTAGCTCTGAATGTCTTCGATCTTGACCATGGATGGAATTCCTTTTCCCAGACTTTGAAGGCGCAAATTCCCATTGCCGGGAAGCTCCCGGCCCCCAGACGCCGATACGAATATCGCATCGCACAATAAAGTCAACGAATATTGTGCAACGCACAACGACATTTGCCCGAATCCTGGGCATTTGCCATAAACCCCGGGGGACTACGCAACGGTTGCTTAATCTTTTGGAAACTCGGGCCGCCTAACCTGATTCCCGGACTTTGTTCGCCTTCCGACAGACGGCTTCGAAAGCTGTTTGTGAACAACACCTTAGCTAGAAGAGCGACCTGAGCCGCCACCAAGGCCGATGGTTCTGCCCGAAGTGGTCAGTTGCGCAGGCAAGGATCGACGGCCGCCGGGCACAATTTCGCCTCACGAGCCAGTGATCTAGATAGAAATTGGGACGGGGAAGTAGATGCTTCGAACAACCTTTGCCTCCTCGCGGGCGCTGCGAGTTGGCGTTCTTGGGCTCGTGACCGTTACGACGGCGATCCTGATCACCAGTGATAGCGCCGAGGCGCGCCGCCACCGGCGCCACACCGCCCGCCACCATCACAGCGAGTCCGCCTCGCGCGAAAGCTACAGCCCGCAATTCGCGTCGATCATCGTCGACGGCAATACCGGCTCGGTGCTGACAGCCAACAGCCCCGACGGCCTGCGGCACCCCGCCTCGCTCACCAAGATCATGACGCTCTATCTGCTGTTCGAGCGCCTCGATTCCGGAAAGATGAAGCTCGACACCGAGATGCCGGTTTCCGAGCATGCCTCCGAACAGGATCCGACCAAGCTCGGCCTGCGGCCCGGCCAGACCATCAGGGTCGAAGACGCCATCAAGGGCCTCGTCACCCGCTCCGCCAATGACGCCGCGGTCGTGATCGCCGAGGCGATCGGCGGCAGCGAAGATGACTTCGCCCGGATGATGACCCGCAAGGCCCGCGCGCTCGGCATGAGCCGCACGACCTATCGCAACGCCTCCGGCCTGCCCAACGACGAGCAGATCACGACGGCGCGCGATCAGTCGACGCTCGGCCGCGCCATCCAGGATCGCTTCCCGCGCTACTATCGCTACTTCTCGACGACGGCGTTCAATTTCCGCGGCCACACGATCACCGGCCACAATCGCCTGCTCGGCAGCGTCGAAGGCGTCGACGGCATCAAGACCGGCTACACCCGCGCCTCCGGCTTCAACCTCGTGACCTCGATGCACCGCGGCAATCGCTTCCTAGTCGGCGTGGTGCTCGGCGGCCGCAGCGGCGGCTCCCGCGACGCCATCATGCGCAACCTGCTGGCCGAAAACATCGGCAAGGCCGGGACCACCCGCACGGTCGCCGCGATCACCGAGCGCAATCCTGCCGACGCCAATGTCGAGGTCGCCGATGCCGACAACGCCCGCAACGCGGACACCTCACCGGTCGCGGCCTCGGAGCCCGCCGCCGCGGCTGCCGCGAT
>NZ_JACMYK010000156.1 GCF_020889785.1 Bradyrhizobium acaciae | reverse complement strand
CCCCGATGCTGGCGCCGGCCCGCCGCATAGGCTTGCGCACAGCGCGCAGCGGCAAGCTCTGCGATCGGCGCCGGGCACTTCGCACATTAGTGCAGCATACACGCGCCGCGGCCGCCGGCCGATCGCAGCGGCACAGGAGCGTCTCCAAACCGATGAGTACGCTCATGCGCATGGCGCGTGCCTGAACAGATACGCGTTGACCCGCTGCAGGATGTGCGCCAACCGTTCCGCACGCGGCCCCAGCGGCGCGATCGCCTCCTCGGCATCGCGCAACAGGTCCAGCGCGAACTGGCGTGCTGCCTGCAATCCCATGATCGACGCGCAGGTCGGCTTCTGCGCCGCCGCGTCCTTGCCGGGAGTCTTGCCCAGCGTCGCAGTATCCGCTGTCACGTCGAGAATGTCGTCGATCACCTGCAACGCCAGGCCGAAACAGGCGCCGTAGCGATCGAGCGCACAGTACAGCGCAGCGTGCGCGGCATCCTCCGCGATGGCACATAGCGCGCCCATGCGAACGGACGCGCGCACTAGCGCTCCGCTCTTCATCCGGTACATCGCCACGATCCTGTCCAGCTCCACGTACTTTCCAACCAGCGACAGATCGATGGCCTGCCCGCCTGCGGCACCCTCTGCGGACACCGCCTGCGCCAGTTCGCGCACAAGGGCGATACGGTAATTCCCCGGCGCATCCAGGCTGGCCAGGGTCAGGAAGGCGTGCGCCTGCAGCGCATCGCCGACCAAGATCGCAATAGCTTCGCCGTACTTGACGTGCACGGTCGGAAGGCCGCGGCGAAGCACATCGTCGTCCATCGCGGGCAGATCGTCGTGGACCAGGGTACAAGCGTGCATCATCTCGATGGCGGCGCCGACGTCGTCAAGCATGTGCGCCGGTTTGTCGGCCAGTGCGCCGGCAGCCAGGCAGAGCAAGGCACGGGTGCGTTTCCCGCCATGCAAGGTGGCGTAGCGCATCGCGGCCATCAGCTCGGTCTCACCGTCACGTTCGACAAAGAGAAGGCGCGCCAGCACCTGCTCGACCCGCCTTGCACCGTCCTGCATCCAGATCTCGGGCAGCAGCCCGCCGGATGCGCCGCGCGCCGGCGCGCCCAATCCGCCGAACGCGGAATCACCAGTTCTGTCGTCCTGTGGCGTGGAACTGGCCTGCATGTTGTTCATGTCCTTGTCCCCGACAAGCGAGCCACCGAGGTGTTGTCGGCGTCGCACCGTGCGCGCGCCGAGTGCAGCGTTGCCGCGCGTCGCCGGCGCCGCTGCCCCGCCACATGCGCATGCGGTGCCAGCTCATGAGAATCCGATGCGCATAGTCATGGACGGATGTGCGGTCGGGTAATAGCGCCGGCCTTTTTCGGCGTCGCTCAGCAACCGCGGCCGCACTCCGGCCTCGTGCATGGTCAGCGCCAAGGCGATGCAGAACTGCACCAGTTCCAGCCATGCCAGGTGGTAGCCCATGCAGACGTGCGGACCGGTACCGAACTGCAGCATATCCATCGGCCGGATCGGCTCGGTGCGTTGCAGCCACCGCGCCAGCCGAAACTGATCAGGCGCCTCGTGCAGCAGCGCCGAGGTCGAGAAATGCAGCAGCGGGACGCACAGATCGGTGCCCGCGGGAATGCGCCGTTGGCCGACTCGCAATTCACGCACTGCGCGACGCACCAGGAGCGGCGTCGCCGGATGCACGCGCAGCGTCTCGCGGAACAGCGCCTCGGCGACCGGACACTGCGCCAGATCCGCGTGCCGGGTCGGCACCGCACCCACGCGTTGCGCCTCCTCGATCAGGGCGTCCCACAGTCCAGGCTGCCGCGCCATCTCGATCACCATCCAGGCCATCGTCGAGGCGGTGGTGTCGTGACCACCAAGCAGCAGCAAGCGGATATTTGCGACCAGGACGTCATCGGAAAGCGCATCGTCACTGCCATCGAAGGCGCTCACCATGTCGTTGATCAACCCGGTGCGCGAGGCATGTTCGCGCGCGGCGCGGACGAACTCGCGCAACCGTGCATCGATCCAGTCGCGGGCGGCGCGGCCGCGCCGCAATGGCAGTCCGGGCAGGTCGACCGGGGGCGCGACGATCAGCTGCAGCAGTTGCCGGTACTTGCGATGCCATCCCGGCAGGTCCTGCGCGGGGATTCCCATGAGACTGAAGATGAGCTTGAGCATCAGATCGCCGGTTTCGCGCAGGATGGTTACGTCGCCGCGGTCGCGCCACCTCTGCACGCGCGCCCGGATGACGGGCGCGAACAGCTCGCCGATGCCGGCCTGGGTCAGTCCCTTGGGCAGAAGCGCCACCTGGATCGCATCGCGCGCCTGCCGGTGCGCGATGCCGTCCTGGGCAACCAACGTTCCGCCAAACAATTCGGGCGCGATGTCTTCGATCAGCGCCGAACACACGTCCTTGTGCCGGAGCAGTGCGAGAGCGTCCGGATCCAGACTGGTCATCAGATGTCCGGCAGGGCCGAAATCCAGCCAGAAGTGGCTGCCCAGCGTCCGTTCCGCGCGCCGCAGCAGGCGCGGCAGGTCGCAGACGACGGCGGGAAGATGTCCGACCAAGGGGAAAGCGCCCGGCACGACCGGGATGTCGTGCCGCAGCAGATGCCGACGGTTTAGCGGGTTGAGCAACATGTTCATCAGCAGCCCCGCGACGCGTCCGCTTCGGCGGTCTTGCCGGAAGGCCGCGCGGCGCGGCTGTTGCCACCATCGGCGTACGTCGGCACATGCGCCAGCATGCCGCCGTCGATGCACACGACCTGGCTAGTAATGAACGCAGCATCGTCGGAGAGCAGGAACGCCACCAGCGCGGCCACATCTTCGGGGCGGCCGACGCGCGGCAGGAGCTGGTGCCGGCGCAGATGCCATTGCGTGCACTCGTCCAGCTTGGCGAGGAGACGATCGGTCATGATGAGACCCGGCGCAACCGCGTTGCAGCGGATCTGCGCATGACCGTACTGGGTGGCAAGCGAGGCGGACAGCATGTTCATCGCCGCCTTCGACGCGGCGTAGGACGTCTGCGCGGTGTCACCGCTGAGCCCCTGGCACGACGACATGTTGACGATCGCGCCACCACCGCGGGCGATCATCCGTGGGATGGCCTGCCGGCAGCAGAGCAGCGTGCCGCGCAGATTGGTCGCCATTGTCTGATCCCAGACCGCCAGGTCGAGGTCGAGGATCGCTCGGTCGCGCGGAGTCAGATGCATGGCGCTCGCGTTGTTCACCAGCAGGTCGACCCCACCGAAGTGCCGCTCCGCCGTTTCGAACAGCGCAGCCACCGCCTGCGCATCGGCGATGTCTGTGGCCGAGGCCAGCGCGCGGTCCGCCTCGGATGCAATTTGCGCGGTGCAGGCGATGGCCGCCGAGCCATCAATGTCGGCGACCACCACCCTGCCTCCCTCGCGCGCGATAGCGAGGGCGCATGCCTTGCCGATGCCGGCGCCGGCACCGGTCACCACGGCCACCTTGTCTTCAAATCGTCCCATCGTGCCCTCCTGGGTGGCGTTGGTCTCTTGCGGCATGCCGCTCGGCCTCCAGTGTAGAAGGCACAGGGTCGGCGCTGCGGCGCTCGTCATCGCCAGCGTCGCTTTCGACGACCCGAATGGCGGCGACTGGGCACTGGCTCGCCGCCAGCCTCAGGGCGGCGTGCAGCGCCTGCGGGACCGTCGCCACGCATACTTCGGCCACGCCGTCCGATTCGCGCTGGCGAAAGGTGGCCGGCAGCGTCAGCACGCACTGCCCGCTGGTTCCGCACAGATCCTGGTCGACCACGACGCGCATTTCAGCTCCGCTGCGCATGCAGCCGCACCGGCAGCGCGCGGAACGTCCGAAGGAACGCGGAGGGCTCCCGGGTCGGCTGCCCGGCCAATGCCAGCGTGGGGAAACGGACCTGGATCCGCGGCAGGCTCTCGGCCAATTGCACCCGGGCCAGTTGCGCACCGAGGCAGAAGTGAATGCCGTGGCCGAAGCTCAGCATGATCTGCCCGTCGGTCGACATACCTGGACTGGTGCCGTAGAACCGCGCCGGATCGAAGCGATCGGGATCGGCGAAGGCGTCCGGGTCGCGATTGCCGGACGCGATCAGCACGCGCACGTCCGCGTTCTTCGGGATCACCACGCCGCCCAGTTCGATGTCGCACTGGGCGATACGCGGAATGGAGCTGAACATCGCGGGCGCGTCGCAGCGCAGGACTTCTTCGACGAACGCCTTCACCCCCACGGCATCTCCCTGCAGCCAGTGCCTCTGTTGGGGATACGCCAACATCGCCAGGACCGCATGGTCGATGGTGGCAGCAGTGGTGGCGAAGCCGCCGAGCAGCATGCCCCACAACATGCTGATCAACTCCGCATCCGACAGCGTGTCGGCATCATCGTCGTGTGCGCCGACGAGCATGGACACGATGTCGTCGCGGGGATCGGTGCGCTTGCACTGTATGAGGCCGCCGAAATAGGCCTTCACTCTGGCACTGGCCGCGTCCGCCGCGGCGAGCTGGGAATCGCTGGCGTGCGGGCTCAGGCCTTCCAGAATGGCGCCGATGCCGGGGGCGAGCCCGAACATGTCGTCCTGGGGCATGCCAAACAGTTCGGCGAAGACCAGCATGGGCAGAGCCAGCGCGAATTCCCGATGCAGGTCCACGGCCTCCCCGCGCTCCAGTGCGGGCGCCATGCCGTCCAGGCGCGCGGCGACGATGCGCGCGATGCTCGGCCGCAGGTCGTCGATCTGGCGCATGGTGAAATCGCGCGAGATCAGCCGGCGCAGACGCGTATGCGCCGGTGGGTTCTTCATCGCTAGCGTGGACGCCAGCAGATTGAGCGACAGGCTTGTCGCCGCATGCGGGAAATAGCGCGCCAGTTCGCCTGGCCCCGGTCCCAAAAACGCATCGCCCGTGGCCTTGAGCGCCCAGTAAATATCGGCGTGGCGGCTCAACAGAAAGAGGCCCGACGCCGCGCGATGCACCGGATCGTGCTCGCGCAACCACCGCATGAACGGATACGGGTCGTGGATGCACGCCGGCGACGCCAGTTCGGCGAAGGCGTCCCGGTATGCTGCCCTGGTTTCTTGCACGTGCATCCTGATTACCTGTCGGGGGCCTGATCTGACCGGCGCGCCCCAGGCGCGCCGGCAAATTGCGGAGAGGATCGCGATCATTGTTGGCGTCCGTGCATCACCAGAGCACCGGGAATTCCTCGAAGCCGCCAGTAATGATCTCCTTGCGCAACTTCAATTCTTCAGGCGCCACGGCCAGACGCAGCGCGGGAAAGCGCTGGAAGATCGAACCGAACACCGCCTTGAGTTCCAGCCTGGCCAGCGCCCCGCCGATGCAGGAGTGCGGCCCGTAGGAGAACGCCAGGTGCGGCTCTTCCTGGCGTTCGATATCGAAGACTTCCGGGTCATCGAAATGGCCCGGATCGAACGACGTCGCCGGCAGGCCGACCAACACTTTGCTCTCCGCGGGAATATCCACGCCCGCGATGGTCACGTCGGTCCTCGGATAGCGCATGATGCCGTCCCAGCCCGCGCCCGGCGGGTACATGCGCAGGATTTCCTCCACCGCCTTGTCCACCAGGGATGGGTCGCCGACCAGGCGTTCGCGCTGTTGCGGATGGCGGAACATGGCCAGCAGGCCGAATTCGATCTGCGCGACGGTGCTCTCGTGCCCCGCCACCAGCATGCCCGCCGCAAGGCCGACCGCCTCTTCCTCGGTCGCCTTGCCCTGGTCGACCGCCGCGAGCAGATCCGTCAGCAGGTTGTCGCCCGGAGCCCAGCGCTTGTCGCGCATCTTGCCGCGCATGTAGGCGCGCAGTTCTTCCCAGGCCCGGCGCGACGCACTGCGCGGGCCGCTTTCATGCTGGTGCGTCATCACCTCGTCGGACAGCCGGGCGAAAAAGGCGCGATCCTCGTAGGGCACGCCCATCAGCGCGCTGATGACCATGGCCGGAAGCGGAAAGGAGAGGTGGCGCCTCAGGTCGGCGGGCTGAGGCTGGGCCGCTAGCTTCTCAAACAACTGCGCGGCGATCGCTTCGACCTGCTGCGCGAGCAGCTTCAGCCGGCGGTTGCTAAAGGCCGGCGCCACGATCGTGCGTAACCGGGCATGCTCGCCCCCCTCGTGCGAGACCAGCCAGCCCGGCGAACCGAGAATCACCGAATCCGGGGTGAATGCCGCCGGCGGCATTCCCGCGGGCCGGAACGCCGCGTCGGACAGCACCGCCTTGGCCTCGTCATAGCCTGTCACCCACCAGCCTTCGTGTCCGGACGGGAAGCGTACACGGTGGATCGGACCCTTGGCGCGCAGCGCCAACATGTCCGGCGAAGGCTCGATGTGATCGACGCGCCACATCGGCAGCGTCAGCAAGGATTGTTCGGACATGGTGGCACATCACTCTCTAAGAGATGAAAGGGCGGAAGGTGACCGATAGGAGCCGCAGGCAGCGAAGACGGCAGGTAGACGACAGCCTCCGCGACGTTGGTCCGCACCAGATCCCCCATCCGCACGAGTGGCGCGAAGAAGGCTCATCGCAATTCCAGTCGTCCCAGCGCACGCTCAGGCAGAAGGGCGGCCCCTAGCCGAACGGCAGGTGCGGGTTGCGCCGACGCATGACATCGAACCTGTCGGCGTCGCCAAGATGGACTGACCGTAAGGATTGGTGAAGGAGGCTCGAGGTACCCGCCATCAACTTGCCCGCCAATATGGCCTGCGGAGCAGTCGCACTTTTCCGGTGGCAGTTTCGCTGGCTCCCAAAAGAAGAACTCTAGATCGCATCCAACCCTTCCCTGCATTTCTCGGTCCACTACCGAGCGCCAAGTCATGCCACAGCAAACCGTCGGAATGGACCAAACGCGAGCGGCGACGCGCGCCGTGTCCCTCCCGAAGATCATCGCACCGCGATCGGTGATGATGCCGTGAACAGAGCAAATCGCGTGCCGAGGTGAGTTCGCAGGCTCAGCAGGCACTTCGTAGCGCGCGTATGTCAGGTTTCTGGCATTGAGTCTCAATGACGACAATGGCGCAGCAAGTGCCCGACAAAGGCCCGCTCTCGCGCTGAATGTGCGGGCGGCCTTCCACGGATTTCAAACAACCGGATTGGTTGTGGAATGTGGTTCGCAGGAAACCACTTCGATGTCGGCGGTAGTTATCCCGAAAATGAAACCCGCCTCTCCGACATCTCACTGAGTTGGATGGCGCATGCGGCCGAGACCTTTCCCGACCGCAAGGGACGCGGCGGATTCGGCATCAAGGTACACGATAGATTTCTGAAGCTGAATGCGGATCGCTTGGTCCCTGGCACGACAAGCGCGAACTCGGTCACTTTTGACTGCAAGTCAGGGGCCGTCCACCCCAACACGAGAGCGCTGTTCTCTGCCTGCACACGCAAAGACCTAAGCGAACGTGATGCAGGCCATCCGACAAGAACCGCCCGGCATCTTTCACAGGAATCTCAGAATTGGGGAAACCTTGTCATCTGCTTACTGGGAACCCAGCCTTCTGCGAGGAGCCGGAACAGATGGCGGACCACAGGATTCGTCGTATTCGGAGCATACTTCAATGCTGATGACTACTGAACGAAAGCCAACAATATGGACGCTGCGCGGATGGGAGATCCACGTGCTCCGGGAAGCGGGCGCATGCGCGAGTGAGAGGAGCACGGTTGGATGCAGGACCGCGCCAGTCCGCATGCACGAGAGCGGGCCTTCAACATCGCCCGTCGAGACCCGCCAATAGGCGTCTCCGCTGGTGCAGCGGCAGCCGCGGTTCGCGACGTGCTGGACTCGATTGAAGACACCTGTCCAGAATGCCCGCCAACGAGGACGACCGGCACTAAGCATCTACGCCAATTCGTCTCTGACTCAGCGGCCTAACCGTTTCTCCATCCGCTTGCGCGCGTCGCCGACCTTTTTGACGGCCTTCTTCACCGCCGGTGCCGACTTTCCGGTGTTCTTCGCCTCGTACTGCACTTCGTAGTCCGGCCCGCCTGCCACCCGGCCGCTCCTGCTTCGTCCGCGCGCCCCTGTTGCTCTTCTTCGCTGCCGCCATCGGTGCCTCCTGTTGTGACATTGAAAGCACCGCGACAGGGATTCGCAGGTTCCGGAACGATTCGAACTGTGCCAATTTGAATCGGCTGCAACGTGGAGTTCTTCCTGTGCCGTTTCAGCGTAAAGCCAACAGCTACCGGCGGCCGACGGCACGACCGACTTCTCAGTCGTGCAGAACGAGCTCAAGGGCAAATCGAAGAGCATCGTCCTCGTAGCGTTCGATCTGCTCTATCTGAACAGCCCCGCGACATCCGACTCCCGCTCTTTCAGCGCAAAGCCGAACTTAAGAATATCCTAATAGCGGTACCCGGGAACGGGCAGTGATAGCCACGCCGGCATACGCCATGACGGCGGGCCCTTTCCCCAGTGCCCCGGCGAGGAGCTTCATGAGTCCTTGCGCGAGGGATCGAACCCGCATGACCGAGACGCTGCGCGGCTCGGTTCAGGAGAGCTCGTTGGGGCATCGGCCGCACGCGCCAAGCGGAAGAAGTGACCCGGGCTTGAATCTGAGGGTCTAGATTTCCTCACGCGCATGCGTCTGCGCGTCATAGATCCTGACCCGAAGCTTGGGAAACCGTCTCTTCAGCTCTTCTCCGCCGGCCCTGGCGCCCTCTTCGTTGCAAACTCAGTTTTTAACAGGCCATCGACCTCGATCGCGAAGCCTGAAGTCGGCATCTTGCGGGCGGCAGCAACCATCTTGTTTCGTCTCATATTGGATTTTGCGCACAAACTGCTTAGCCTGAGTCGGCGAGAAGCCGCCAGTCACAAAGGCCATTGTTGACCACCAAGTGGCGCCTGTCCGCAATTCGCATGCTGGTCTGGATGCTTTTTGGTCTACGCCTCCCCAACCTAGGCCGCCTGAATTCTAGCGAGGAAGTCGTCCAGCTCGCGCTTCAGCCGAGTACCTTCCTCAGAAAGCAGTTCGGCAGACCTTAGCACTCCCGCCGAAGCCTCCTCGGTCAGCTTTGCGCCCGTAGTCACCTCACCGGCGCTTGTCGCCACCAGCGTCGTCCTGGCTGCGGCTTCCCGCACATTGAGTGCGATGCTTTGGCTGGTCGTCTCCTGCTTTCCGATGGCCTCCACCACGGTCCCCGCAATCTCCGAGATGCGTCCGATGAGGCCACCAATTTCGGCAATAGTCCCGACCGAATCAAGTGTCGCAGCCTGTATTCCGCCGATGTGTTCGCTGATCTCAGCGGTGGCATGGGCGGTCTGCGTCGCAAGAGATTTCACTTCCTGCGCGACGATCGCGAATCCCCTGCCGAAGCCGCCGGCGCGTGCAGCCTCGATGGTGGCGTTCAGCGCGAGCAGATTTGTCTGCCGCGCGATCGCGGCAATCAGCTGAACGACGCCGCCTATCCGCTCCGCCGCGACCGCCAAACCGGATATTCGCTGGTCGCTCAGTTGCGCCATACGGACCGCTTCGTGCGACATACTGGCCACCTGGTCAACCTGCCGGCCGATGGTGGCGATGGTTCCTGCCATTTCGCCCGTAGCATCAGCGAGGCGCTGAACGTTGGCGGAGGTCTCCCCCGATGAAGATGCGACCTCGACGGAGAGTTGCCTGCCGCGATCGGCCGCGCCGGTAAGGCTGCGCGCGGACGCCTCGAGCTCTGATGATGCGGATGAGACGGCGCCGATAATCTGACCCACGGCGCTTTCGAACTCACCGGCGAGCCGCGCGATATCGGCCTTACGCTGTTCGGCAGCGACACGATCCAGTTCGGCGCTCGCATCGAGCTCGGCCCGCGCCCTCTGGCGGGCTTTCAGCTTGAACATTTCGACCGATTCGGCCATCTCGCCGAGTTCGTCCGTTCGGCCAAGTCCTGGCAAAATCACGTCGAACCGCCCCTCGCCGAGCTGGCGCATGGCCGCCGTCATCGAAGCCACTGTTTCGGCGATGCGCTGGCCGAACAGCACTGCCGTGAGCCCCACAAGAACCGTTGAAAGTCCAATCACCCAGATGAGCGTCTGCCGGATCTCTTCAGCATGGACTTCAGCAACCTGCGAGCGCGCCCCGGCCGAAGCCATGATCTTCACGAGCGCCGGACGGACACGGTCGTAGATATGTCCAAGATCGTCCACCTGATCATTCAGCGCTTGCTGCGTGACCATGAACGCAACGAAACTCTGCTTGTATGCGCGGATCAGGTCGAGGATTTGGGATTTCGTCTCCTCTGGCAAGTTGGCTTGAGCAAGCGCGGTCTCGAATATCGCCTCCTGATCGACCAGTTGATCGCCATATTTTTCCTCGCCGCGCAAAATGAAATCCTTCTCGTGCCGGCGCATCATCAACATCAAGGTCGTGAGGCGCGGCTGGTTCAGCTCTTTCAGCCTTTGCTCGACGTCGTGAACGGCATTGCGCAGCTTGCCTTGAAATCCCTCATTCTCATTGAAGCCGAGATTGCGTTGGGCGGAGACAATGTTATGAAAGCGCGTTGCGTAGAGACCAATCACCGAGCGCAGGGACGTCACCTGCTTGAGCGGGTCGTCATCGGGCAACATCGTCACAAATGTTTCAACGTAACCGAGGTCTGAAAGCTGCCGTTCATAATTCTCCGCATGGTTCTTGATCAAGACATCACTTGGTTTGCGGAGGAAGTCGTTTGCGATTTGTCGCGACTCCAGGAAACTCTGTGACAGCGATGCGACATGATCCTTGAATTTGTTGCTGTCGTTTGATTCGCTCTGGACGAGGCGCGCGTAGTTCAGAGCGCCGGCGCAGATCACGCCGGTGACAAGGACCCCGGAAATCCCGAGCAGTGCCATTTGGCTGCGCAACCCGATGCGGAAACGCCTCGATGGCCTGCTGTTCCTCGTCACAACTTCGCTCATGTTACCCCTCGAATCAGTTCGTGCCCCAGTGGCCGTGTTGTTGAACAACGGCGCCGACAGGCGTTGGTCAGTATTGGCTAGACGGGAGTCGTTGACCTGGTTCGTTCGGTCGATGATGACCGGCTCAATAGGTCAGATTGATTTCGAAAATCTGAACTCGCACTGTGCGTTCTGATCGACGTGAACTACGAGCACCCTCCGGCGACGGCAACATCATGCCCGCGATAGGCCAATCATCGGCGACCTTTTGCAGAAAAGATGCGCACGTAACGCGAAGTTCGCCGATAAGCGGCACAACACATCGGCCAGCGCTCCGATTCGGACCCGCACTATTCTGACAACAATAAAAAAGATCGCCCGCTGGCTCGATGCTTCCGCAGCCAATCACCGCGGAAAATCACCTTCCGCAAGTACCGACGCGGGTCATTGGCATCCCGGCGACAATGCACTCTATTCGTTGCTCGGAGACTTCCGTGACGCACTGCACTTCCCTGGACACAAATAGTACTGAACGGACGAAGGTGGGGAGTAGTTCGCTGCCCCGTTGTGAGCAACTCCGCGGACACCTATGGATAGACGGATATTCTGGCTCATTTGGAAGACGCACTTGCATAGTCCCCAGGCCAACCAAAGCGAAAAATCAGTCCGCGATGCATGGAAGAGAGAAGCGGGAGACCTGTCCCGACAGCGGGCGTCGATCACGACGGCGAGTAGCGATCGCCCCATAGCCGCCCTTGTCGGTTTCGATGCGCCATTTCGCGACGCTCCCGGAAGTGTAGGGATTCCCTGCTGGGCGCTTACGGAAAGGCCGACTGTAGCGAGGCAGGAGATCTTCACCGGCCCCAATTGCGAGGGGCGCATCTTGTGGCCGCTCTGCGATGAGGCCGCCAATCCGGCTGCAGGATGCCCGTACGATAGATCAAGCTGGATGTCGCTTGCTCATTGCGGCTGTTCGCGTTCGCCGGAAGCGCTCACCGGGTCCACGACATAGCACCGGTCACGGTTCCCTGAGAGCCGCCGATATCTCGCCTAGATCGGCTTGCTCGGGAAGCAAGGGCTCCTCGCCGAAGGGGCGGTTGATGATACTGAGCGCTTCGTAGGCGGCATACACGCGGTTGCGCGCGTAGCCGGTCCGCTCTTGTAAGATGCCTGCCTCTTCCAATTGGGCGATAGCCTGATGCACCTGTGGAGGGCTGATCTCAAGAAGATCGCTTAGCCGCTTGGCAGTCACAACCGGATAATTGTGAAGTTCGTCAAGCGCGCGGACCGCCGCAGAACCCTTGCGGAATTTCCGGCGCCGCCGCCAGAGTTCGGACAAGTCCGACAGCGCCTTGCGGGTTCGGATGAGTTCATCGACGGTACCGGTGACGGCGTCGGCCATGAAGGCAATGATCGGCTGCCAGTCGAGTCGCTGCTGGGCGTCCTTGAGGGAGGCGTAGTACGTCTCTTTTTTGCTCTCGATGTAGGGCGAAAGGTACAGAGGGACGTGCTTCTCGGCAGCCATCATAAGAGGAAGAAGGAGACGGCCCACACGCCCGTTGCCATCGCGGAAGGGATGGACCGCCTCGAAGTGAGCGTGCGCAATCGCCATCCTGGTGATGAAGCCTTGTGTCATCTGCTGCATCCCCTCATTGCGAAGATAATCGACGGTCTGGGCAAGACAGTCCGGAACGTCGGCAGGAGGCGGAGGGTTCAGACTGGAATACGCGATGTCGCCTTTTCCGCCGATCCACACGACACGGTTGCGGAGCTCGCCGGGAGCATCCTGGTAATCCGGATCATCCTTCATCACCGCACGATGGAGATCTCTAATCAAATCCATCGTGAAAACGCGGTATCCGTCTTTGGCCGCAAGCGGAATGAATCCGTCAAGCGCGACGGCATAGTTGCGCACCTGGCGCGCTTCGTCCCTGGCGTCGTCGCCCCCCGCTTCCTCTACGGAAAGCAGTTCATCGAGCGTGCTTTGGGTGCCTTCGATCGATGAGGAACTGACGGCTTCGCGTCTGGTCAGGATCCGGCTGACGATGTAGGGGTCCTTCAACTGAGCGCCGACGGCGTCGACCCGCCCGAAGGCGAATTGAGCGGCCTCGAGGGCCTTCGTCGCCCCTGCGACCGAAACTCCGTCTTCGGGAGGAGCCGGCGGGACGATCCCGTAGTGGGAATCGTACGGCGGCGGCAACCGTTTGAGGGTCTCCCTGATTGTGTGGCTGAGATCGCTGCGCTTCATGAAAAACCAAAACTGGAGGTCGGCGACCCTATTTATAATTAGGGTTTCTATATTAAACCATAATAATGCGCGGTCTCGGCCTGCTTGAATAGGGATCCGTACGCCCTTCAGTTCCCAGGCAAAGATTGTTCCCTATATGTTCTGCCTCGGCGATTGAGTTTGTGGATTTCAAACCAATGGCTTGCCGGACGATCTCGACTCAAGCAGCGTGTTTAACCCGAGCCTGGCCCCCATGCGGGTGGTTCTCGGTTTGCCGCCATCGGCACCTTTTCTGTGATCCGGCCCCTAAGGCGGCTGGAGGTTGACAAGCGCGCTCCCGCGTCGAAGGGGGTGAGCCTGCGGCTGTATGTCCGCGCAACAGGAAAGGAGAGCGTCATGCGTAGTGGCAGCAGTCGAAAGCCAGTTTTTGTAAACGGGTATGACCGGTTCCGATTCGGTAAGTGGGAGCAGGTGTGCTCGCATTACCGATCCATGCCGGGTCAACTGGACTTCGGCTTCTGACGCGAGGAAGCACCGGCTTCCGTAGCGTCCGCCGATGGCGGCATTTCTTTACGTGGCGATTTAGCCAAGTTCTCCAGCGCCGCGTTGAATGGGTTCCCAAATTCGTCCGTCATTGTTGCAAGTCGGCAAGCTAGACGCGGCTCACACCCAATTGAGGACCGCAATCAGGATGTGGTTCTACGACGAAAATTGGGTTTCAGCTCATGCCCTTGCCTATGCCGCTTACGAGATCGCCCATGTAGTCAGCAAGGCAAAAGACCCGAAACGGCATGGCCTGCTACTCGATTCCGGATACATCAAGTCGGGCACCCACGCTGAATTCAACCGGAAACTCAAAGAACGCGGACCGCGATCCTTATGGGTCTATTGAATTTTCGCCCGGGATAACAAGCCTATTCATCCACTACGCGATCAGGGTCTCGAATGTGCGGTGTGACGCTTCGCCAACGAGCTGCTAGCCTTCGGCTACTACCGGGTTTTGCTGGTGCCGCGTGCCGGCGCGGCGCTGCCCGGCAACCTGTCTTGGACCTCGTTCAAGTCGCTCGGCAGCCTGGTCAGACGTGAGGCCGGCACGATTGTCTGAAAGGCCTTCTGAACGCTATCTTTTTCTTCGCTGCGGCATCCAATTACACGACGAGCTCATAGCGGCCATTCCGCTTAGGCACCGCCCAAGCATGATGCTCTGGATGATCACCGACGCCGACATTTTGGGGAGTGGCGCCAGCGCAGGTGCGTGCACCTCGTTTAATTGTTCGATCACCTAGAGGTTCGATCGTGCGTGAAGCGCTTCGCAAATTGTCCTTGCAGACGAATCCAGACAAGGCGATCTTACGGCTTGCGCGCGTACTTGCTCGTCTGGCCGCGAGGGAAGATCATGAAAGAGAGCTCTCCAATCGAAGAGACGACAAGGAAGAGAGCGACGATCTATGCTCGATTCTCAACCGATCTTCAGAATGAGCGTTCGATTGAAGACCAGCTTTCGCTTTGTCAAAGCTATGCCGAGCGGGAAAGCTTAGCCGTTATTAGCACCTATGAGGATCGGGCACGTTCGGGTGGCTCCGTCATGGGACGCGAAGGCCTTCTGCGGATGTTGGACCAAGCGCGGGAGAGATCCTTCGACGTAGTAATCGTCGAAGCGCTCGATCGTCTTTCCCGCGACATGGAAGATCTCGCAGGCATCCACAAGCGGCTGTCTTTTCTCGGAATCGAGATCCGGGCGGTTCACGAAGGTGTCGTCAATACCGTACTGGTCGGCCTTCGCGGCTTGGTCGGACAACTCTATCGTGAAGACAATGCTCACAAGGTGCGTCGTGGCCAAGCGGGGCGGGTCAAGCAAGGTTTGGCTGGAGGCGGCCTGACATACGGATATGCCGCGGTCGCCGGAAAAAGCGGCGAACGGGTCGTCGTTGAGTCCGAGGCACAAGTGATCCGGCGTATCTTTCAGGAATATGCGGACGGTCGAACGCCTCGCGAGATCGCGCACGATCTCAACAAAGAAAGGATATCACCTCCGCGAGGGCGCGCATGGAATGCTTCAACTATTAATGGCAACTTTGAGCGTGGCGCCGGAATCCTGCAGAACGAGCTTTATGTGGGGCGCCTCGTCTGGAACAAGGTCAGGATGGTGAAAGATCCCGACTCGGGAAACCGCCTGTCACGACCGAATCCGAGGAGTGACTGGCAGGTTGCTGAAGTGCCGCATCTAGCAATTATCGGTCCAGAGTTATTCACAGCTGCTCAGCAACGCAAAGGGGAGCGCAGCCGCGGCCACCCCAGCCATCAACGTCGGCCCCGTCGGATGCTATCTGGCTTACTCCGTTGCGGCTCATGCGGCGCAGGCATGGCAACCAATGGGCGGGACAAATCGGGGCGCGTTCGCATTCGCTGCTCGGCGGCGACGGAGAGCGGCACGTGTCCTGACGCCAAGACTTTTTATTTAGACACCGTCGAGAGCGCAGTCCTTAGCGGCCTAAAAGCCGAATTGCGCGCGCCCAAGGTTATTTCGGAGTACGTACGCATTTATCTAGAGGAGCGGAAGCGCCTCGCAGCTACATCAAGTGCAAAACGGCAGCGCCTCGAGCAGCGGCTTGGCCAATTAAACCGGGAAATCGAACGGCTGGTTGATGCGATCGCGAAAGGACATGGCGATCCATCCGTTCTCGGACCGCGGTCGACTGCCTTAGATGCCGAACGACAGCGGATATCTGAGGAGTTGCAGAGCCAGCCACCCGCCCTGAAGGAAGTCGCGCTGCATCCGGCCATCCTTAAACGATATGAGGAGCAACTCGGTCGGCTTGAGGAAGCACTGGGCAAAGGCGTCAGTGCGGGCGATGGAGAGGCCGCAGAAGCCATCAGAGACCTGGTCGAGACGGTCACTGTGTTCCGCGATCCGGGGCGCCCAGGTGGTGTAGCCGTGGAGATAGCTGGCCGGCTAAATGCCCTGCTCGGGGAAAAAGCCTATCCAAACCACGTCAAAGGGGTGTGGGGAAAGATGGTAGCGGGAGAGGGACTCGAACCCCCGACCCCAGGATTATGATTCCCGTGCTCTAACCAGCTGAGCTACCCCGCCATAGGCTCGCGGTCAGCGGCATAAGCCACACCTGCGAACGCGCGGCATATAAAGAGCGGCAAGTGCGCCTGTCAAGCAAACCCGGACAGGACCGCAACTTATTGCAGACAGAAGCTATTTCGGCCTGACCGATGGGTCGCCACCGGGGCTGCCGGGCGGTGGAATCACCGGCGTGTTGCCGCCTTGCGGGGTCGGCGCACGCATTTCGGGATCGACGCCGGCCGGCGGGCATAGGACACCGTCGGATTTGGCGAGCTTGTCGCCGAGCGCCTGGCCGCCCTGCCCGGTCGTGGTTCCCTCCGGAACCGCAGCCCCCGGATGGGAAGGCTGCTGCGGCGCGCAATTCGCG
>NZ_JACMYK010000155.1 GCF_020889785.1 Bradyrhizobium acaciae | reverse complement strand
CGTGCCGAGGAACGAGCCGCCACCGCCACCGGGCGCGCCGCCGCCGAAGGCCGGGGGCTGGCCGAATTGCGGTTGACCGTATTGCTGCGGCGGCTGGCCATAGCCGCCGGCCTGCTGCATCGCCTGGCCCGAGTTCCAGACCGGACGGCCGCCGCCGATATCGGGCGCACGCACCGGCGGCACCGAACCATGCGGCTGCTGGCCCTGTCCTTGACCCTGGCCGAAGATCGCATCGCGCATCGAATCGAGGAAACCGCCTTGCTGCTGCGCGGGCTGTTGCTGGCCGACCGCGGCCTCGAGTTCCTGGATCCTGTCATGGGCGCGCTTCAGCGCCTCGTCCTGCACCAGCGCGGTCTGCACCAGCGCGTAAACCGCATTCGGCGCGCTGCGCAGGCCCTGCATGATCGCGGACATGGCCTCGCTGTCGCGCGGGGCATTCTCCAGCTTGGCGAGCCGGTCGAAGAGATCGTCGATCAGTTGGCGTTCTTGCGGTGTCATGGCGTTCTCCATCGCGTCGATCGAATCGGCGCGCGCCTCATGTAGGACGGGGTTTGTGGCGCAAGGAGTGGGGGCCAGAATTAAATTTATGTATGCGACAATACGACCGGCGGATTTTTATGAACCCCATCAGGCCAGTGTAACTTTATTCAGGGCCAGCAGCGCGGCGAAATCGTCGCCTGCGAGATAGGCATGCTCGGTCTCGCGCTGGGTCGTCAGCGGGTCGAGATTTTTCAGGGTTTCATCGACGAAGCCCGGATGGCACATCACGAGCCCGCCCTCCGGCATGCCCTCAAGAAAGCCCTGCATCAGCGCGCCGAAGTCGCTGCCGCGCGTAAAGTCGTAGGCGCCCGCGAAGGCCGGATTGAAAGGCAGGCCGGATCGCTGCGCCTTGATGCGGAATTGCGTTGAGAGCACGTTCAGCACCAGCGCCTTCGGCGCCGCCAGCTGGCGCGCGAGCGGACCTTCGCGGCCGCACTGCCGTACCCAGGCGTTGGGCGCGCGCTCCTTCACGGCACGCAGGAAGCCGTCGCGTACCTGCGGAAACAGTTGCGCGTGCTGATGGCCGTCGACGAAATCGGGCGCGCGGCCGAACAAATCGTGGAACGCGTCGAGCTGCGCTAGCACCTCGGCATGCACCAGCTCGGCATCGAGCCGATGCATCAGCCCGGCGCGCAACAGTCGCGGGAAGGGCAGGAACATGTCGCCGTCGAGCGGCCGGAAGTGCATCGTCAGCGGCCGAAACGGCGCGGTCAGCGTCACATGCAGACCGATCGCGCAGCGCGGGCTTTTCGCCACCGATGCCTGCAGCGCAGCCGCGCTCTCCCGGCCGATCGCCGGCGTCACCATCATCACGGACGTTGCGTTGAGGCGGCCGCGCTCGATCAGATCGCGGATTGCGCGGTTGACGCCGTCACTCAAGCCATAATCGTCAGCACACAGCCAGATCCGGCGCGGCGCGGTTTCGCTCATTCGGCGGCGGTCCGCTCGGAGGCCGCCTGCGCCGCACCGCCGTCAGCGTGCTTCTCGGTATGCTCGGCGACGAAGTAGATCGGCCGCGCCTTCAGCTCGGAGAGGATCTTGCCGATGTATTCGCCGACGATCCCGATCATGATGAGCTGCACGCCGCCGATCGTCATCATGCCGATCATCAGCGACGGATAGCCGGGGACCTGTTTGCCGGTGGTCAGCACTTCCCACAGGATCGAGAGACCGAACAGGAAAGCCACGCCGGCGAGCAGCGCGCCGAGCAGGCTGGCAAAGCGCAGCGGCGCCACCGAGAACGAGGTCAGGCCCTCGATCGACAGGCCGATCAGCCGGCCGGCATTGAAGGTGGTGACGCCATGCGCGCGCGGCGCCGGCTCGTAGTCGACGCGGATCTGCCTGAAGCCGATCCAGCTGGCGAGGCCCTTAAAGAAGCGGTTGCGCTCCGGCAATTGCCGCAAGGCCGCGGCGGCGCGCGGCGAGAGCAGGCGGAAGTCGCCGGCGTCCTCGGGAATCTGCTGCCGCGCGCCCCAGTTGATCAGCGCGTAGAAGCCGCGCACGGCAAGTCGCCGCGCCGCCGATTCATTGTCGCGATGCGCCTTCGCGGTATAGACCACGTCGTAGCCGTCATCGATCCAGTGCGCGACCAGTTGCTCCACCAGCGTCGGTGGGTGCTGGCCGTCGCCATCCATGAACAGTACCGCGCCGCGGCGGGCATGGTCGAGGCCGGCCATCAGCGCCGCCTCCTTGCCGAAATTGCGCGACAGCGACACCACCTGGAGGTCGAGCCCATCGGCAGGCAGGCCGCGCGCGATCGCCAGCGTGTTGTCGGCGCTGCCGTCGTCGACATAGATCACTTCGCAAGCGAGGCCGTAACGGACGCCCAGCGCCCTGGCGAGGTCGATCAGCCGCTGGTGCAGCGCACTGAGCCCGGCGGCCTCGTTGTAGACGGGCACGACGATGGACAGACCCTGCGCGGCCGCGGTCTTGGCGGTTGTGGTCAGGCTGGAAACGTCAGAGCCCAGCATCATCGGTCAGGTTCCAGAACTAGAGCGTTTTCGCGCGAAATCGGGTTCCGGTTCGCGGCAGGAAAACGCGTCGCAACAGAGATCATGAACACAATATGGTACCGACGGCCGGCTGTCGCCAAGATGAACGGCCCGGTCTACTCATTGTCGCAGGAACGCCTCAAGCTTGGCGAACAGCGGGTTCTCGCGGTCGAACACGTAGTCCAGCGACACCACCGAGACGGTCTCGGCGCCGTGCTCGCGCAGGAAGCTGCCGAGCGCGTAAAGCTTGCCCGGTGGGCAGTGCAGCGTAAGCATGCCCGACGAGGTCGGGCCGCCGAACGGGGCGACCACGCCGAAACGGCTGTGCGCCTCGGACAGCAACGCATCGTTGCAACCAGCGAAGCGGGTGCGGACCTCGCGATACTTGCTGGCGCGGGCGCGCGCGGCGATGTGGTCGAGGATGACGCGCGCGGTCTCGCGGGCGCCGGTCGACCAGTCGGCATCCTTGGAGGCCACCAGATTGGCCTGGCTGCGCAGCATCACGCCGTCGTCCAGCACCTTGAGCCCGTTGGCGGCAAGCGTAGCGCCGGTGGTCGTGATGTCGACGATCAATTCGGCGGTGCCGGCCGCGGGCGCGCCTTCGGTGGCGCCGGCGCTCTCGACGATGCGGTAGTCGCCGACGCCGTGCCTGGCGAAGAAGCCGCGCGTCAGGTTGATGTATTTGGTCGCGACCCGCATGCGATGATTGTGCTGCTCGCGGAAGCCCGATGCGACGTCGTCGAGATCGGCCATGGTGCGGACGTCGATCCAGGCCTGCGGCACTGCGACCACGACATTGGCATAGCCGAAGCCGAGGCCTTCGATCATCAGCACGCGCTTGTCGGGATCCGGAATGCTCTCGCGCACCAGATCCTCGCCGGTGACGCCGAGATGCACCGAGCCGCGGGCCAGATTGGCCGCGATCTCGCTCGCCGAGAGATAGGCGATCTCGACATTGTCGACGCCGGCGATGGTGCCGCGATAGTCGCGCGCGCCGCCGGCCTTCGACAGGGTCAGCCCGGCGCGGGCGAAGAAGCTCTCCGCGTTTTCCTGCAAGCGCCCCTTGGAGGGGACGGCGACGACGAAGGGTGTGCTCATCGGGCGTCTCCGCGCAGGGCCTTGCCGTGTCGGGTCATCGCCTCGATCCAGACCGAGAAGCCGACCGCGGGGATCGGGCTCCGTGATCCGAGCTGCGTCATCAGCCCATCATAGCGGCCGCCCGCGACCAGCGGCTCGCTGCCGTTGCCCTTGGCGTGCAGCTCGAACTCGAAACCCGTGTAGTAGTCGAGGCCGCGGCCGAACGCGGTCGAGAAGCGGGTTTTTCGGATGTCGATGCCGCGCGCCGCCATGAAGCCGACCCGGCTCTCGAGCTGGTCGATCGCGGCGGCGAGGTTCAGCTTGGCGTCCGAAGCCAGCGCGCGCAGTTGCGCGACCGCGTCGTCGGGATCGCCCGAGATCGCCAGGAAGCGCTTGATGGTCGCGACCGCGTCGCGCGGCAGCGCGCCGGCCTTCAAGGTCGATTGCTCGAGGAAGCGGTCGGCGATCTCGGCGACCGTGCGCCCGCCGACATTGGTGGTGCCGGCGATCGACATCAGATCGGTGACCAGCGCCAGCGCCGCCTTGCGGTCGGAGCCGGCCAGCGCCGCGAGCACGCCCTCATATTCGTTGCGGCCCGGCGCGGTCGAGAGTGTCAGCTGCTCGATGTCGTCGGTCAGCGAAACCTTGCGGTTGAAATCCTTGATCAGCCGGCGCCGCCACACCGGATAGAGCTCGAGCGCATCGATCAGCGCGTTGAACAGCGCCACGTCGCCGGTGCGGATCTCGACATCGGTCAAACCGAAAGCCGTGGTCGCCTCCAGTGCCAGCGCGAGCATCTCGGCGTCGGCCGCGGCGCGGTCCTGCCGCCCGAAGGATTCGATGCCGGCTTGCAGGAATTGGCTCGGCTGGCCGTCGCGATAGCGGAACACCGGCCCGAGATAGCTGAAGCCGGCCGGCTGGCCGGCGCGGGGCGAGGCGAGGTAGTCGCGCGCCACCGGAATCGTAAGATCCGGGCGCAGGCAGAGCTCCTCGCCGCTCGGGTCGGTCGTCAGATACAGGCTCTTGCGGATGTCCTCGCCGGAGAGGTCGAGGAACGGCTCGGCCGGCTGCAGGATTGCGGGCTCGGACCTGAGATAGCCGGCCTGCGCGAACGAGGCCAGCAGCGCATCCGCCCATGAGGCGGATCCGGCGGCGGATCGTGGTGCGGCAGGTTCGGTCATCTCGACGTCCATTTCGCCTCGAAATCGAGTTCCAGGGCGGGTTCCATGGGTGGTGTTGGCGGAGCCCTTAGCATGGCCGTGTCAGGGTTTCGACAGGGATCAGCCAAGTGGCTTAATGATTGGGTTCGTTAACGATTTTACGACGGCTTGGCTAGGGCAGGAATTGCGAGTGAAGTGAGCACCTCAGTCGGACTTCCTCGTCCCTTGCGGGGGAGGGTGGGGAGAGGGGTAAGCCCCGCACTCGGGCAGCCGAGATATCCACGGACAATCCAGCTTCTGCAACGTCAACACTGAAAGTGTGAATTCGCGTCGCGCAGCGGAGCAAGCGGCACCCCTCTCCCTAACCCTCCCCCGCAAGGGGCGAGGGAACCATTCCGCCGGTGCGTCCATCACTCGCGCCCCAATCCCCCAGTGCCGCCTGCACCAGCGCCAGCGCGGCGACGGCGGCGGTGTCGGCGCGCAGGATGCGCGGGCCGAGGGCGAGGCGGAGGATGCTGGGCTGGCGCAGCAGCAGCGCGCGCTCCTCCTCGGCGAAGCCGCCCTCAGGGCCGATCAGGACATCGATGCCGGCATTTGCAGCCCTCGCCGCTTGCAGCGCCTGGATCGGATTTGCGACCTCGGCCGCCTCGTCGCAGAACACCAGCAGCCGCGCCTGGTCGCGCCCGGCGAGGTAGCGTTCGAGGGGCAGGGGATCGGCGACCTCGGCGAGCGAGATGATGCCGCATTGCTCGGCGGCCTCGACCACATTGGCGCGCATCCGCTCGCTGTTGACCCGCGACACCTGGGTGAAGCGCGTCAGCACCGGCACCAGCCGTGCCGCGCCCATCTCGACCGCCTTCTGCACCATGTAGTCGAGCCGGGCATGTTTCAGCGGCGCGAACACATAGGCGACGTCGGGCAGCCGATCCTGCGCGCGGGTTTGTGCTGCGATTGTCAGCGTGTCCGCCCGCTTGCGGCCGGAAATCGCCGCGCGCCATTCGCCGTCGCGGCCGTTGAACACCAGCACGGTGTCGCCGGCGTTAAGCCGCAGCACGTTGCCGAGATAGTTGCTCTGGTCGCGTTCGAGCGGAACGGTGGCGCCGGCACCGAGCGGGGCATCGACAAACAGGCGGGGGCTGCGGAAATCGTGTTCAGGCATGTCGTGGGTTCTTGAGATGCGTTCCAGCGGCGTCAGTGCTGTGCGGCAGGTTAACCAAACCGGGCGACACCGTAATCGCGCGGACTCGCCAGGAACTGGTCGGCCAAGGTAGTAAGGAAGCGTCGATATATTGCTTCTGACACCAAGTCATTTTTCCAGTCCGAGGGGTCGCTTGCACGCGGCCCCTTTTGTTTTTCGGTCAGCGCAGGACCGTAAAATTCAAACCGGCGCATGACCGAAAATCCCGCTCAGGCAGACTTGATGGTCGATTTTTACCGTGCTCGTAGCCTAAAGGCTTAGAATCGGGGAACAATTTAATGTGGCCGGTGTGGCCCTACGCCGCGCTGTCGCCCAAATCCACGGGTTGTTAAGGCCTCACAGGAATCGTAAAACGCCCCCAAATTTCGTTGCTTCGTTTTTGTAGCGCTGGGGTTGCCTGGACCTTTTGCCGGAGAAACACCCTCGATGATCCGCCGACTGATCGTGCTGACCGTTGCCGCGACCGCCCTGTCTGCGGGGCAGGCGGCTGCCCAGAGCGCTTTTCCGGCACCGCTGCCCAATCAAGGCCAGGCCGGCACCGCCTCGGATCCCGCGTTCCCGCCGGTCAACGTTGCACGTCCCGCCAGCCGGGCCGGCACCGCCTCGGATCCTGCATTCCCGCCGGTCAATGGCGCGCCGGCGGCCAGGGTCGGCGCCACGCCGTCGGCCTTTCCGAGCAATGGTGCTGCCCCCATCGCGGGCGGCGGTCTGTCATCTCCGCCGCCCCCGCCCAGCGCGGAGGCAGGTGGCCCCGGCGAGGCCTGCATGAAGAATTTCGTCCCGCTGCGTGAGGAGGCGGAGAAGCGTGGCAAGGCGATCAAGACGGCGAGCGATCGGCACGCCAGCCCGCAGGAGGCCTGCAAGCTGATCGGCAATTACAGCCAGGCCGAGATCAAGATGATCAAATATGTCGATACCAACGCGGCCAAGTGCGGAATTCCGCCGCAGATCGCCAACCAGCTCAAGGACGGTCACAAGAATACCGAAGCGCTGCTGAAGAAGGTCTGCAACGTGGCGGAGCAGGCGGCGGCGCAGCCGCGCGGGCCGGCGGGGCCGTCGCTGAGCGACGTGCTCGGCTCGTCCGCCTCGCTGCCGGAAGCGACGCCGACCAAGAAGGGCGGCAGCACCTTCGATACGCTGAACGGCAACGTTCTCACCCGATAAGGGTCCACCGATGATTGACCGCAGATGAGTGACGTTTCCGCCCGCGTTGCCGACTCCACAGGCAACTGGGTGGATACCCATGCGCCGGTCTGGTCACGGCCCTATCTGCGGCTGGCGCGCTACGACCGGCCGATCGGCTCCTGGCTGCTGTTGATGCCGTGCTGGTGGTCGGCGGCGCTTGCCGCCGGCGTCGCGCAGGATGTCCGCTCGCTGCCGCTCGTCGTCCTGCTGTTCTTCATTGGCGCCTTCGTGATGCGCGGCGCCGGCTGCACCTGGAACGACATCACCGACCGCGATCTCGACGCCAAGGTCGAGCGCACCCGGTCGCGGCCGATTCCGGCCGGACAGGTCACGGTGACGGGGGCCGTGGTCTTCATGGTGCTGCAGGCGCTGATCGGGCTTGCGGTGCTGGCGCAGTTCAACCGCTTCGCGGTGCTGACCGGCATCGCCTCGCTCGTGATCGTCGCGATCTACCCGTTCATGAAGCGGATCACCTGGTGGCCGCAGGTCGTGCTCGGTCTCGCGTTTTCCTACGGCGCGCTGATGGGATTTGCAGTGACGCTCGAACGCATCGATGGTGCGGCGATTGCGCTCTACGCCGGATCGATCGCCTGGGTGATCGCCTACGACACCATCTACGCCCACCAGGACGCCGAGGATGATGCACTGATCGGCGTCAAGTCCACCGCGCGGCTGTTCGGCGCGCGCACCCATCGCGCGCTGGTGATCTTCTATGGTCTCGCCGTGCTGCTGATCGGCGTGGCATTCGCGCTCGCGGGGGCGCGCTGGCCGGCCTGGATCGGCCTTGCCGCGTTCGCACTGCATCTCGGCTGGCAGGTCCGCCGGCTCGACACCAGCGATCCCGCGCTCTGCCTGCGCATCTTCAAGTCCAACCGCGACGCCGGCTTCATCCTGTTCGCGAGCCTCGTCGTCGACGCGGTGCTGCGCGCGGCGTAACTCTCATTCCGTCGTCATTCCGGGGGCGCGCGAGAGGTGTCGCGAGAATACGGACGCATGACTCATCGACCGAACCACATATTCGGTGTCGTCCCTGCGAAAGCAGGGACCCATAACCACCAACGGTTATTGCTGAGCATGCCGGAACGACGAGTCCCGTTCACGACATAAGCCGCGGGGTATGGGTCCCTGCTTACGCAGGGACGACAGTTACCGTGAGGCGAATGACGGTGCCAAACTCAATCCCGCGCGATGATCTCGCGCTCGTCGCGATGCACGCTGGCTTCGTTGAGCTGAACGCCGGCGCGGCGGCGGACCAGGAATTTCGGGCGGCGCGCGCGGATCGCGTTGCGGCGACGGCGACGCGGGGCCGGCTGGCGCGGTGCCCGCTCGGTCAGCTGCGGCAGGCGGAAGATGTCGCTCCACGTCTGCCAGGCGGAGGTGATTTCGTCGGCATCCGAACTGGAGCCGAGCGGAATGGTGAGCGCGGGATCGCGGTGAACCAGCACCAGCATCTGCGTGTCGTCGATGCCGCGCACGGCGACGCCGAGGAAATCGCTGACGCGAACATTGACCGCCATCCGCATGCCGAGAACGGCACGGCGCAGCACGACATGTTCGCGATGAAGCTCGACCTGCCGCGTGCCGCCATCCGCGCGCGCATCCTGCGCGTGGAAGGAGAGCGGAAGGGAAAGAGGGTCGAGCCGCAGTGCGCAGCTCGACCCGGCGGAATTGATTCCGCTTGTTGGTGTTTGACGCCTCAAAGCTCTGTCTCCCCGCCGGGATTATGTTCCCGGTCGATGTGTGAGAGCCTAGCCGAGCGATGGCCGTTTCGGCTTAAAAAGCCTGGTTAATCTCTCCTCACCTGGCGCCATGATTGACAAGAGGTTGGCCCGCATGATTGACGAAGCCTTGCCCCGTTCACTCAAATCTTTGTTGCTCGCCGGCGCAAAGTGCTTGAAATCCCTGTGAATCCGGCACATCTGGTGAGGTCTGTTACTTCGTTCCGGGCCCCCCTCAACCCGCAGGAATTCGTTCGTGAACTCTTCACCATCTGCATCGCGACACGGTGATACCTCCGATCTGTTCGACCAATCCGCGCTCAGCGACCTCGCGCAGCGCCTGGTCGATGCCGCCAAGCGCGCCGGCGCCGATGCGGCCGACGCCCTTGCGGTGCGCGGCGTCTCGCAGGGCGTCGAGGTGCGCGACGGTCGCGTCGAGGAAACCGAGCGCTCCGAAGGCGACGACGTCGGCTTGCGGGTGTTCGTCGGCCAGCGCCAGGCGGTGGTGTCGACCAACGACGTCGGCGGCGACGGGGTCGCAAAGCTTGCCGAGCGCGCGGTGGCGATGGCGCGCGTCGCGCCTGACGACAAATATGTCGGCCTGGCCGATCCCGCGCTCCATGCGCATGATTTCCCCGATCTCGATCTGCTCGACCGCAAGGTTCCGACTACGGCCGAGCTCGAGCAGCGCGCCATCGAGGCGGAGGCTGCAGCGCTCGCGGTCAAGGGCGTCACGAAGTCCGGCGGTGCGTCGGCCTCGACCGGGATCGGCGGCATGGTGCTGGTGACGTCGACCGGCTTCCACGGTTCTTATCTGCGCTCCAGCCACGGCATCTCGACGACGGCGATTTCCGGTGAGGGCACCGGCATGGAGCGCGACTATGATTTCACCAGCGCGCCGCATGCGTCCGATCTCGATTCGCCCACGACCGTCGGCCGCAAGGCCGGCGAGCGCGCGGTGGCGCGGTCGAATCCGCGTAAGGTCGAGACCTGCAAGGTGCCTGTGGTGTTCGACCCGCGGGTTGCCGGCTCGATCGTCGGCCATCTGGTCGGCTCGATCAACGGCGCCTCGATCGCGCGCAAGACCAGCTTCCTGAAGGACAAGCTCGGCGAGCAGCTGTTCTCCAGGGACATCCGCATCATCGACGATCCCCTGCGCGTGCGTGGCCTGCGTTCGCAGACCTTCGATGCCGAGGGCGTCAAGGTGAAGCGGACGGCGCTGATCGACGAAGGCGTGCTCACCACCTGGGTGCTGGACTCGGCGACCGCACGCGAGCTCGGCCTGGTGACGACCGGGCATGCCCATCGCGGCGTGTCGTCCTCGCCGTCGCCCGGCACGTATAATCTGCATCTCGAGCCGGGTGCGGTGACGCCGAAAGAGCTGATCTCCGACATCAAGCAGGGCTTCTATGTCACCGACCTGATCGGCTCGGGTGTCAACGGCGTGACCGGCGATTACAGCCGCGGCGCCTCCGGCTTCTGGATCGAGAACGGCGAGATCACCTATCCGGTCAGCGAAGTGACCATCGCCGGCCATCTGCTGCCGATGTTCAAGTCGCTGGTCGCCGCCAACGATCTGGAGTTCCGCTACGGTGTCAATTCGCCGACGCTGCGCATCGAGGGTCTGACGCTTGGCGGACGCTGATACGGACGACTGGACCAAGGCGCGCGATGCCGCCTTGCTGACGCGATCGGTGCAGGAGGCGGGCCGGCTCGCATCGTCGCTGTTCCGCACCGAATTGAAAAACTGGATCAAGGGCGCGTCCTCGCCGGTGTCGGAGGCCGACATCGCGGTCAACGACCTCCTGGAGCAGCAGCTGCGTTCGGCGACGCCGGCTTACGGCTGGCTGTCGGAGGAGAGCGTCGACAACGCGACCCGGCTTGACAGACGCTTCACCTGGATCGTCGATCCGATCGACGGCACCCGCGCCTATCTCGCCGGTCGCGAGGACTGGTGCGTCAGTGTGGCGCTGGTTGAAAATGCATCGCCGGTGCTCGCGGCGGTGTATGCGCCGGTGACCGAGGAATTCTTCTTCGCCGCCCGCGGTCAGGGCGCCACCCTGAACGACAGCGGCGTGCACGCGACCGCAGGCACCGATTTCGATTTTCCCCGGATGGCCGGACCGAAACCGCTGGTGCAGCGGCTCAGCCCGACGTCCGACGAGATCACGCTGTTTCCGCGGATCGGATCGCTGGCCCTGCGGTTGTGCCGCGTGGCACAAGGTCGACTTGACGCCGCCTTTGCCGGCGGGCAAAGCCGCGACTGGGATCTTGCCGCCGCGAATTTGATCGTGCAGGAAGCGGGTGGTAAGATGACCGCGCTCTCGGGGGATGCGATTGAGTACAATCGCCGGGAGGTGACGCATGGGGTGCTGGTGGCAGCAGGGCGCGAACGTCATGCACGCATTGTCGAGCATTTTCGCAACCGTCCATTGCCGTGAGCTCCCGCCGATCCGCACCGCGTTTCCGATTGTGACGACCAGACCTGTTACGACAGACCTGTGACGACCAGACTTGTGACGACCAGACCTGTAACGACCAAGACTTCACTGCTTTGCCGGGCATCTCGTTAGGAAAACCACCATCATGTCAGACAATGCCCAGCCGCAGCTGCTTCACCTCGTCATCGGCGGCGAGTTGACCGATCTCGAGCACAACACCTTCAAGAATCTGGACGAGGTCGAGATCGTCGGCGTTTACCCGAACTATGCGACCGCCTATGCGGCCTGGAAGGCGAAGGCGCAGCAGACGGTGGACAACGCCCAGATGCGCTATTTCGTCGTTCACCTCCACCGGTTGCTCGATCCTGAGCAGGACACAAAGCACTCCCATTGAAACGACTTCTTCGCGATCTGCTGCGCAGCGGCTTCGTGCAGCGCGCGCTGGGTGTGCTTGCGGCCGAGTATCTGCGGCTGGTCTGGTACACCAACCGCTTCAGCTACCAGCCGTCTGACGTGTACGGGATCGTCGAGCCCTTGATGCCGGCGATCTTCGTGTTCTGGCATGGCCAGCACTTCATGACGCCGTTCATCAGGACCAAGAAGAGCTACCGCGCCAAGGTATTGATCTCTCGCCACCGCGACGGCGAGTTCAATGCCCTCGCGGTCGAGCGGCTCGGCATCGGCACCATCCGTGGTTCCGGCGACCATTCCGGCGCGTTCCATCGCAAGGGCGGCGTCGGCGCCTTCCTCGAGATGGTCCGGACCTTGGAAGACGGCTGCAACATGGCGACCACGGCCGACGTCCCGAAGCGGGCGCGGGTGGCGGGCCTCGGCGCCATCATGCTGGCGCGGGAGAGCGGCCGGCCGATCATCCCGTTTGCGATGGTCACCAGCCGATTCATCCGGTTGAAAAACTGGGATTCGACCACCATCAATTTGCCATTCGGGCGGGGCGCAGTGGTAGGTATTGAGCCGGTCTATGTGCCGCCGGATGCCGACGCCGCGACGATGGAAAAGCTCCGGCAGCAGGTGGAGGATCTACTCAACGAAGCGACCCGGCGCGCCTATGCAGCCGTCGGGCGGCCGGAGGCAGCGCTTGGCTAGCTCGCTACCGATGACGTTGCGCATGTACCGCAAGCTGTCGTCTGCGATAGTGCCGCTCGCGCCTGCCTTGATCAAGCGGCGGCTCAAGCTCGGCAAGGAAGACCCTGAGCGCGTCGGTGAGCGGCGCGGCGTCAGCGCCGACACCAGGCCGCAGGGGCCGCTGGTGTGGATCCATGGCGCCAGCGTCGGCGAGGTGCTGGCGGCGGTCGGGCTGATCGAGCGGCTGCGCGCGCTCAATCTGCGCATTCTGCTCACCTCAGGCACGGTGACCTCGGCGGCGATCGTGGCCAAGCGCTTTCCGCCCGACGTGATCCACCAATACGTGCCGTATGACTCGCCGCGCTATGTCGCGCGCTTCCTCGATCACTGGCATCCTTCGCTGGCGCTGTTCATCGAATCCGACCTGTGGCCGAACCTGATCCTGTCGAGTGCCGCGCGGCGGCTGCCGATGGTCTTGATCAATGGACGGATGTCGCAGCGCTCGTTCCCGCGCTGGCGCCGGCTTTCCAACACCATCGGGGCGCTGCTCGGACGGTTCGACATCTGCCTCGCGCAGTCGAACACCGATGCCGAACGCTTTGCCGCGCTCGGCAGCCAAAACGTCGTCGTCACCGGCAATCTCAAGCTCGATGTCGCGGCGCCGCCGGCCGATCCGGCCAAGCTGGAGCGGCTGATGTCGGTGACGCGCGGCCGCGCGATCGTGGTTGCCGCGTCGACCCATCCGGGCGAGGAAGAGATCCTGATCGAGGCGCACAAGTCGCTCGCCAGATTCTTCCCCGGGCTGCTCACGGTGATCGTGCCGCGGCATGCCCATCGCGGCGCGGCGGTCGCACAACTCGTGACCGACGCCGGCCTTCGTCCCGGCCTGCGCTCGCATGAGGACCTGCCGGTCGCGACAACCGATATCTATGTCGCCGACACGATGGGCGAGCTCGGACTGTTCTATCGCCTCGCGCCGATCGTGTTCATGGGCGGCTCGCTGGTTGAGCGTGGCGGCCAAAATCCGATCGAGGCGATCAAGCTCGGCGCCGCGATCGTGCACGGCCCGCATGTGTTCAATTTCACCGAGGTCTATGAGGCGCTCGATCGTGCCGGCGGCGCCCGCCGCGCGGACGACCGGGACGCGCTGGTCAAGCAGCTTGGTCAGTTCCTCGCCGATCCCGTCGCGCGCGACACCTCGCTGGCGGCCTCAGAGCGCGTCGTCGAACAGCTCGGTGGCGCGCTGGAGCGCACGGTGACCGCTCTCGAGCCCTATCTGTTGCAGTTGCGGCTCGAGATGGGAGCCGCCAATGCGTGAGCCGGCCTTCTGGCACCGGCCATCATCTTGGACATCGCAATTGTTGAGACCGCTTGCCGCGCTGTACGGCGCGGTCGCCGCGCGGCGGATGCGGCGCCCCGGTATCGATGCCGGCATTTCCGTGATCTGCATCGGCAATTACCACGTCGGCGGCGCGGGCAAGACGCCGACGGTGCTGGCGCTGGCAAAGCTGCTGCGCGATCTCGACGAGCGGCCGGTGGTGCTCAGCCGCGGCTATGGCGGCAGGCTTGCCGGCCCGGTCAAGGTCGATCGTAACAGCCACACGGCGGCCGATATCGGCGACGAGCCGCTGATGATGGCGGCGACCTTGCCGGTCGTGGTGTCGCGCGACCGCGCTGCCGGCCTGGCGCTGGCGCGCGCGCAGGATGCGAGCGTGATCCTGATGGATGACGGCTTCCAGAATCCATCCGTGGCGAAGGATTGCTGCCTGATCGTGATCGACGGCAGGCGCGGCGTCGGCAACGGCCGCGTCATTCCGGCAGGCCCGTTGCGCGCGCCGCTGCCGCTGCAGCTGGAACGCACCGACGCGCTGATCGTGGTCGGGGAGGGGAGTGCGGCGCAGACCATTGCAGCCGATCTCGCGTCCCGCGGCAAGTCGGTGTTGTCGGCGCGCCTGAAGCCGGACCAGACCTCGCTGGCGGCGTTGAGCGGGACGCGTGTGCTCGCCTTCGCCGGCATCGGCGATCCCGCACGCTTCTTCAACACGCTGCGGTCAAGCGGCGTCGATGTGGTGCGCCAGACGGCTTTCGCCGATCATCATGCCTTCACGAAGGACGAGATCGAAGCGCTCATTGCCGACGCGCGAAGCGAGGGCCTGACGCTGGTGACGACGGAAAAGGATCTGGCGCGGTTGCGAGGGCCGGACGGCATGCCGGCCTGGGCGCAGGCGATCGTGCCGTTCGCGGTGACGCTGCAATTCGATGATGGAAACGCGCTGCGGCGCCTGGTGACCGATCAGCTGTTCAAGGCGCGGGACAGGAGGCTGCGCAAATGAACCCGGTCCTGCGCTTAAGCCTGCGGCTTGAGCACGCCCGGATGGTGGCGCTGCAACACGGCGGTCGGGGTGGCGTAGGCCTCCTGCAGGTCGACGCTCCAGTACTTCAGCTCGTCGAGCGGGATCCGGACGTCGGTGATGGCACAACGCACAAAGGTGCCGGGCGAGATCACGCGGAAATCGCCGTCGAGATACTGCACCTGCGCCTCGCCATGGCCCGAGGGACCGAACTTGTTCAGCACGTTTGAACTCTCCGCCTTGCCTCCGATGAGGCAGCCTTAATGGTCATGAAACCGTCTATCACAGATAGGGTGTCATGTCCGCCCGTTAAACCACCGACTTGTGATGATTTGGCGGCGGACGTGCATGGTAGCGTTGCAACCATGGTCCGCTGTGTTTGCAGCGCCATAACGAGCCGGCCGGATCGAATGCGCCTCAAGTCAGTTTTCATGTGCCTCGCCATGCTAGCCGCGCCGGCCGCGGCCGCGACGCCGCTTCCAACCCCGCGCCAGGTCGAGATTCCCGACGGCAATGTCACGCTGCACGCGCAGCTCTACCGGCCCGATGGCGACGGACCGTTCCCGACCGTCATTGCGCTGCATGGCTGCGGCGGTCTCGCCGGCCGTTCCGAGCAGGTCGCACCGCGCTATCGCGACTGGGCCGAGCAGCTGCTGATGGCCGGCCATGCGGTGCTGCTGCCGGACAGTTACGGCTCGCGCGAGCTCGGTCCTCAGTGCCGCATCCGGGAGCATCAGGTCCAGACCCGCCGCGCGCGGGTCGCCGACATCAATGCGGCACGGCAGTGGCTGGTGCAGCAGAAATGGGTCGCGAAGAGCCGCATCAGCCTGATCGGCTGGGGTAACGGCGCCGCCGCCCTGCTGTGGGCGGTGCGGCCGCAAATGTCGTCGCGCAACGTCGAGCCGGATTTTCGTTCAGCGATCGCGTTCTATCCGGATTGCCGCACCTCGTTCGGCCTCGGCTGGAGCGCGCGGGTGCCGACGCTGGTGCTGATCGGCGCGCGCGACGACGTGACATCGTCATCGGCCTGCCACCAGATGGTCGACGGCGCGCACGGCCGCAGCGCGCTCGCAAAGATCGTGGTCTATCCCGACGCCTATCACGACTTCGATCGCGCCAATTTGCCGCTGCACGCGGTCGCGGCCTCCGATGTCGATGTCGCCGAGCGTGGCCATATCGGCACCGACGCGGATGCGCGCAAGGATGCGCAGAAGCAAGTCGCCGAGTGGTTGGCGCGCTAGAACAAGCTGCCTTGATCGACCGGCTTGGTGACGCGCTTCGGCGCCGCCGGCTTCGCGTCGCGGGGTTGCGGCTTCGGCGCGCTCTCAGGCGTCACCGTCGCCGCAGGCTGATCGGCGCTCGCGGTGGCGGCGACGCGACCGTCGGCGAACTCGATCGACAGGCTCGCGTTCGGGCCGACTGCGGCGGCGGAATGCAGTGCATGGCCCTCGGCGTCGCGCACCAGCGCAAAGCCGCGCGCCAGCACGCCGCGATAGGACAGCGCCGACAGCAGCTGGCTGCGATGCGCGACCCGCGCCTCGAGCCGTTGCAGCGTCGTCAGCAGCGCGCGGCGGGCGCGCTCGGCGAGGCGGTGGGTCCGCTCCAGATCGCGCGCGATCGCATTGCGCTGCGCCTTGGCGTTGGCAAGCTTGGAGGCCTTGAGGCGGATCTCGAGCCCGTTGAACCGCTCGCGGCGGCGATGCAGCAGCGCGCGCGCCGACAGCGTGATGCGCTCGCCGGATGCGGTCAGCCGCTGCCTTGCGTGCGCGACCTGGCCACGCAGCACGCCGATGGTGAGGCGCGAACTGCTCGCGGCGAAGCGGCGGAAATGCGCGTGCGTATTGGCCTTCAACCCGCGCGGCAGCCCGGCTGCAAGATGGTCGAGCCGCTGTCTGGGGATCGCCAGCAATTCGTTTGCCGCAGGCAGCG